>NZ_JABXKF010000131.1 GCF_017115165.1 Nostoc sp. LPT
CAGGGAGCAGGGGGCAGGGGGCAGGGGGCAGGGAGCAGGGGGAGAAAAAGTCGTTTTGATGGGCGTGAAATTGGATAATTTATTTTTTGGAGTTCCCTTTTGTCAATATCATTAAAAATAAATCTTTGGGCTTGGGTGATGAAAAAGGGTTGTGTAACTCGATGGATGGGCTGAGGTACGAAGCCCATCCTACCGCGCTAGAGTGCAAACGTCTTATTTTAGTTTGCAGCTTGCGGTAAGTTCTACATTGTAGAAAGTCCCTGATTTGGGATTAATTGAACGCAATTGCTGAATAAAAGCATTAAATCTTGTATTGCTTATGCCGAAACCAGCTTCAGCACAAGCAGATAAACCTCCTTCGATGGCAATAGGAGATCCTGCCCTGGGACTATATACAATGAATTTATCGACGGTGCTAGTGCCGACTGCAAACCCGATAACCTGGCGAATTGTTTGCAAAGCGGCATTATCTAAGGCACCACCAATACTGCCAATACTGATATTAACTGCACGATTTTCAGCAAAGGCTGGCGCAGTAATCGACAATACTGCCCCGACAATCATTAAACTGGTAAACTTCTTCATTTTTCTCTCCTCTAAACAATTGAAAAACTAATAATTAGGTTTCGACATGGATCAAGTACATCAGAGACTTAGCCATAGTGTTGTACCTGACTAGTTTTACTTTTATTCCCACTTATAGTATTGCCCATTTCGTTAGGTAGCGATCGCGTACTAGCCGAATAATTAGTAACATTAAAATATTTTCGTGTGCAATGAAAAGACCTGGATTTATTGAGCGTCATCACCTGTGGACAGAAATCCAAAAAGAAGCATCTGAAAAGATCGAGGCTGTTGTTAAAGAACGGGATCTACTGTTGATTCGTACCGCTTGGTCAGACCAGCATGGCATTGTTCGCAGCAAGTCGCTCTTACCCCAAGCGTTTTTAAGCGCCTTAGAAAACGGTATGCAAATCAGCACAGGGACATTCCTGTTTGATACTGGTGGTGCAATAGTATTTAACCCGTTTGTTCCTGGTGGTAGTTTAGATATGCCTTCGATGACAGGTGCGCCAAATCTTGTGGCTGTTCCTGACCCTGATACCTTCAAAATTCTGCCTTGGGCAAAACGTACTGGCTTTATTCTCTGTGACGAGTATTTTCAAAATGGTCAGGCAATGCCCTTTTCCAGTCGCGGTATTTTGCGCCAATCATTGGTAGAGTTACATCAAAGAGGATTAGAGCATATTATCGGCTTAGAAGTTGAGTGGTATCTGGCAAAGTTAGAAGATCCGATGTTAGCGATCGCTAATGTTGGTACTTCTGGAAAACCTGGTGAACCTGCCAAAGTTAGCGCTGTAGAGCATAGCTTCCAATACCTTTTAGAATCATACAATCCAGAGATTCACGATTTGCTATGTATTCTGGCAGAAAACTTAGTTGAAATCGGGTTGCCTTTAAGAAGTGTAGAAAACGAAGGAGGTGTCGGTCAATTTGAATTTACCTTTGACCCAATTCCGGCATTGCAAGCTGCGGATACAATGATGATATTCCGAATGGCGACCAAGCAAATCTGCCGTCAACAAGGTTACATCGCATCATTTATGTGTCGTCCAGGATTGCAAGGTTCTTCTTCCAATGGCTGGCATTTGCACCAATCCCTTGTAGACCGAACCACAGGTGAGAACGCATTCATGTCTGCAAACTCCAAAATCCTAATGTCAGATTTAGGTAAACATTTCGTTGGTGGTCTTCTTAAACACGCCAATGCCGCTTCTGTATTCACAACCCCGACA
Organism: Nostoc sp. LPT; assembly: GCF_017115165.1. Lineage (GTDB taxonomy): Bacteria > Cyanobacteriota > Cyanobacteriia > Cyanobacteriales > Nostocaceae > Nostoc. The sequence continues at coordinate 1,797 of NZ_JABXKF010000131.1, forward strand.
ATTAACGGCTACAAAAGATTTAAGCCTTATTCCCTAGCTCCTGACCGTGCTGGATGGGGATTGGAAAACCGAGGGGCAATGATTAGATTACAAGGCGGTTATGATGACCCCACCACCCACATTGAAAACCGAGTTGGAGAACCAGCAGCCAATCCCTATCTGTACATGGCATCGCAATTGATTTCTGGGTTAGATGGTGTAGATCATAAAGTTGACCCTGGCTCCCCAACAGAGTCACCTTACGCTACAGAAAGTCCGACCTTACCCAAAAGTTTGCCAGAGGCAATTTCATATTTGAGCGAAAGCGAACTTTTTTCTCAAAAAATGGGGCAGCAGTTCATCAACTTCATCATTAAGATAAAACAGAGTGAAATTAATCGCTTTTTGCAGTCCGTCGCCGACCGGCCACCAGAAGACTATTTAAAGCAGGTGACTAATTGGGAGCAAAGAGAATATTTTGAATTATTTTGAAGTGAATAATTCTTGCGAATGTCGCGCTTTTAAGGATGATTATTCAGGTTTTAAATAAGTTTTCGGTGCATGAGCAATTGCATCCCTCCATACTTGCTTAAGAAAAATTATTATGTTTTTAACTTTATACAAACATAATTACACAAAAGCAAATATTTGGTAAAGGATAAATTAATACTTGTTTTGCTAAGTTAATACCTTCGCCAATTTCCGAAGGTGAGTTGATGTATAAACTCTTATTTTGGCAAAGATATTGGTAAGTATTATGTCATATAATCAGGTACACTATAAATTTAGCTTCACTTTTTATAGGAGGAAGTTGTGTCTGAAAACAAACCAGAAGAGTTGAATTCACAAGCAGTACCATTCTTTGCTCGATTCTTGGAAGGGCAAAGCATTGAAGACCTTTCTGATGAAGAATCAAAAGCGATTCTCGGTGGATGCAAGAATGCCACAAACCAGAATAATGATGAAGTTGTCCAAACTCAGAAGTATCCATCCGATCAAGAAGATGGCACTACAGTAACCAAGAAGTACCCTTCTGATAATGATGAGTACCCTGTTACTCAGAAGTATCCTTCAGATGGCGATGACGAGGGTTCGCCGTCTTGAACTTCATCGCTGCATACTTTTGACTGCACCAGAGATGCGGTTTTAAAACTATTGTCAGAATAAAAATACAGTTAACTTTGCCAACTTCATTTAGGGGTTGGCTTCCCATTAAAATTAAGTTCACTTTTTTAAAATTTTGCTTTCTCAATAGTTGACAATAGTGAAAATGCAAAAACTAATAAAAATATTATATGCGCCTTGATCGTGATGTAGTTTTATTAATCACCCATAGTGGTGATTACTTTACAATAGATAGAGTTGCAGAAGCAGTAACAAAACTAGGCGCACAGCCATTTCGTCTTGATACTGATAAGTTTCCGATCGCACTCCAACTCCAGGCTAATTTAAGTAACTCTGGTAGCAATCATACACTAGTATATAACGATTGCTCTCTCAACACCGAGCAAGTGCAAGCAGTATGGATGCGGCGTATTTGGCAACCCGATCTCGGTAAAGAATTGGCTCCACAATTTCAAGCAGTCTGTTCTAATGAATCACTCGCAGTCTTAGATGGCTTTTGGGACAGCCTAAGAGAAGCTAAGTGGGTGGATGATTTACGCCGGATAAGTGCAGCTGAAAACAAGTTACGCCAACTGCGGGTTGCATCGGAAGTAGGTCTTGTCATACCTCGGACTCTCGTCACCAATAATCCTCAAGAAGCACGAGAATTTTTCCACCAAGTTAAGGGAAAAATGATTGTCAAGCTGCTCAGACCTCTTTCTTCCGGGATGCAAGTCTCCTCTTTTTTCATGTATACCAGCGCCGTTAAAGAAGAAGACTTACTTGATGCTGAAACACTGCGCTATTGTCCAGTTGTGTTTCAAGAACAAATCCCTAAACAGCAAGAACTACGGGTAGTGTATGTGAATGGCAATCTCTTTGTCGGGGCGCTAGATGCGTCTGAGTATGCAGCATCTACCCAGGATTGGCGACGTGAGACAAAAAAGATTCTTACCTGGCAACCAGAGCGATTACCTGATAAACTAATCCGTTGTTTGGATGCCTTTATGGCCAAGTTTGGACTGGTTTTTGGAGCATTTGATTTTATTAAAACACCATCAGGAGAATATGTTTTTTTAGAAATTAATCCTACAGGAGAGTGGGGGATGCTGGAGAGAGATTTGGACTATCCAATTGCTCTAGCTATTGCATCTGCACTACTTTCAACAAGTCTGAAGTAAAATACTCTTACTTAAAAATTCCAAATTAACTGATAACCCCTATATTTCTCTGTAGCGTACTTCATTCTCTATATTTGTAAATGACTGTTTTAATCATTACTTACAGCCAAGACAACGAAAGTATTCCTCTAGTTATTCAAGCAATTGAAGCCCAAGGAAAGAAAGCATTTCGTTTTGACACAGACCGATTTCCCACAGAAATACAGTTAGATGTTTACTATGGTGGTACTAAGCGAGTGATTTTGAGTGTCGATGACCAGACATTAGATTTAAATGAAGTGTCAGCAGTTTGGTATCGGCGTATTGCAATTGGATCAAAAATTCCCAACTCGATGGACAGTCAACTTAGACAAGCCTCACTGAAAGAATCTCGCGTCAGTATTGAGGGAATGATTGCTAGTATCAGGGGGTTTCATCTTGACCCTGTGCCAAATATTCGCCGAGCGGAAAATAAGCAACTGCAATTACAAATAGCAGGAGATATCGGTCTAGATACGCCACGCACTCTGACTACAAACAATCCAGTAGCAGTAAAGCAATTTGCTCAAGAGTGTCAGCAGGGAATAATTACAAAAATGCTGTCTTCCTTTGCTATTTATGATGAACAAGGGCGAGAAAAAGTTGTGTTTACAAATCCAATTTCATCAGAGGATCTAGACAACCTTGATGGCTTACGTTTCTGCCCAATGACATTTCAGGAGAAGATTCCCAAGGCATTAGAATTGCGGACAATTATTGTAGGTAAGCGTGTGCTAACGGCTGCGGTTGATTCTTAAGCTTTGGATAAGGCACGTTACGACTGGCGCAAACAAGGAATCGCCTTACTCGACGCTTGGGAGTCATACACTTTGCCCGAAGATGTCGAAGAGAAATTGCTCAAACTCATGGCAGAATTCCGTTTAAACTATGGGGCGCTTGATATTATTTTGACTCCTGACGGTCGTCATGTATTCCTTGAAGTTAACCCAGTTGGCGAGTTCTTCTGGCTGGAACGCTGTCCTGGCTTACCGATTTCCCAGGCGATCGCTGAGGTTCTAAATAATTCAGCTAATTGACTCGATTTTCTCTACCTTAACCATGCGGTAACTACTATATGTCAAACTATTGAGGGGGTATGGACGAGGAAGCACAAAGAGTAGAAACACTTAATTAGATGTAGTGGCAAAGGCTAAAACATTATGCTCAGTTAGCGATTGAGCAGGTAGGTACGGGGTTAATGCGGAATTCACCTCCTTCATTATACAACGTTAGAATTAGTATAATGCTATTTTTAAGTATTATTACTGAAGTGAAAATAATTTTAAAGCAACAGAAGTTTTCTATAAACAAGAAAGCGATCGCTTGCTCAATAGCAGTTACAAAAATGGCTATCTCTATCGCTTTCAGTAATTAATTAATATGTATATTATGAGACACTACTGTTAAATCTTTGAGAGCCATCACACTCAGTTTCCGTACTTGGGACTAATCCCTAATTTACTTGACTTTAAGGCTTAACTGAACCGTATTGGGATAAGGACATGGTTTAGAGCAGGGGAGCAGGGAGCAGAGGAGAAGTTGCAGTAAGTTTTTCCTCTCTGCCCCTTTGCACCTCTGCCTCTTGTGCCTAATGCCCAATGCCCCATTCCCAATTTAGAAAAAACTACCCTGCATAAGGATTACCGATTCTGTCTACAGAGACGTTGGAGGAGAATGGCAAACGACCTGGATTTAAGCGTGGTTCTGCTGCATAGCCAACAGGAACTAAAACAGCGATCGCTAAATCTGGATTATCCCCAGCACCAATTACTTGTTTTACCTGATCCTCAATCCAACCATTCATAAAACAAGTGGATAATCCCAGACTTTCTGCCGCTAACACCAAATGGGTAGCGGCAATGATCGCATCTTTGATCGCATATTCGCGTCGCTTGTCGCCTAGCGTTGCTTGAAATTGCGGGATGGCGGTTTTAAAGTAGTTTACCGTACCTTCATTCCATGCCCCGGTTTCCAGTCCCTGCTCTAAAATTGGGGTCAAGTTTTGTTCGCCTGCGTTAGGATCGGCGGCAAAGATAAAGGTTACAGGTGCTTGAACAATTTGCTGTTGATTAAAAGATGCTGCTGAAAGTGCGGTCTTTTGTGCTTCATCTTGCACAAGAATAATTTGCCAGTCCTGGATATTATAGCTGCTGGGTGCAGCCACGGTTAACTCTACCAATTGCTTGAGCAGTTCTGGGGCGATGGGGTCTGTTTTAAAAGTTTTGATAGAACGACGTTTAGCGATCGCACTGGGTACATCTAAAGGTTGGGTTTGAGTGATGGAACTCATGAGATTCTCCTGATAGTTGAGTTATGAGAGGGTTTCGGATTTTATATTTAAAGTGATTGAGAGCGTTAAAGAGCAGGGCAATGTAATTATGTTCCTCTCTAATTGGCAATGTTAACTGGGTTAGAGATATGCTCGTGGATAATGCGCCATTGTCCCTCTCGCTTTTGCCATACAAGCGTCGCATGAGCCGTAATTCCAACCGCCTCATTCCCTATGGTGGTTACTGTACTATGAAAAATCAAAGCAGAGACGGTAATGTTATCACTTGTGAAAATCTGAATATCCCCAACTGATTTAACTTGCCACTGGGTTATTGCTGTCATGAAGGGCTTCCATATTTCCTCATAGGATTGCCATCCTTGAATTCGAGTGGTCTGCGGTGAGAGAGTATCGAAGGCAAGCAATTGTTCATCTTGCCAGTAAAGATTGTCTAGGACAGAAAAATCAAACGGTTTGTCGCCTGCACTAAACGCAGCTAGCCAATCGTTAACGCGTTCTTTGATTTCCGCTTCTTCTAAAGTATCTTTCATAGTTCACAACCAATTTACACAACCATTTTGTTGTATCTTGGAAAAATTTCAAACTTCTCAGTTTGATTTGATACTTTCGAGTGCGAAAAGTGGGTTTTAATTATTCAGAGGAGAAGAATTACGTATTAGCTACTGGCTCGTTAGCAGGCGACCAAAATGGATAGTCTGTATATCCTTTTTCACCGCCGCCATAAAAGCTTGCTTGATTTGGTTGATTTAGTGGTGCATTCAAAGCCAAGCGTCGGGGTAAATCGGGATTTGATATAAATAATGTGCCAAAGGCAACTAAATCTGCTGCTTTATTTGCCAGTACTGCATCGCCTTTTTCACGAGTATAACCGCCATTGACCATGAGAGTACCTGTAAAGCGATCGCGTATATGACTAGTGGGTGCAATTATGCCGCCATGTCTAATGTCTGCCTCTATTGCCTCAAAAATATGCAGATATGCCAAATTAAATTGGTTTAACGCTTGAGCCGCATAACCGAATGTCTCCAGGGGATTGGAGTCACGCATATCGTTAAAAGTCCCACTAGGAGATAAACGTACCCCAACTCGGTTAGAATCCCACACACTAGTTACCGCCTCTGTCACCTCCAACAGGAATCGGACACGATTTTCAATGTCACCCCCATATTTATCTGTACGCACATTTGTGCCATTCCGGAGAAACTGATCTATTAAATAACCATTAGCTGCGTGAATTTCCACGCCATCAAACCCAGCCGCTAGGGCATTTGCCGCTCCCTGACGGTACTGTTCGACTATCTGCGGTATTTCCGAAGTTTCTAAAGCACGGGGAGTAACAAAGGGTTTTGGCCCCTCATAAGTTGAAGCCTCACCTTTAGGAGCAATGGCAGAAGGTGCCACAGGTAAAGCTCCATTCGGTTGTAAATCGGGGTGAGAAATCCTGCCTACGTGCCATAGTTGCAGAAAAATTCTGCCTCCGTGCTGATGTACCGCATCGGTTACTAACTTCCATCCCGCCACCTGTTCTGATGAATGAATTCCTGGTGTCGCAGGATAACCCTGTCCTTCAGGAGTTACCTGTGTTGCTTCAGAAATAATCAGTCCAGCGGAAGCACGTTGGACGTAGTAGGTAGCATTCAGTTGGTGTGGTACGTTTCCCTCACTTGCCCTGTTTCGGGTTAAGGGTGCCATCACTATCCGGTTAGGTAGTTCCAGATTTCCTAATTGGTAAGGAGAGAATAAGTTGATATCACTAGTCATTGATTTTATCTCCAAATTATTTTAGTCATTGGTCATTAGTCATTGGTCATTGGGCATAGGGCATTGGGCATTGATTATTTCTCCCCCTGCCTTCCCTGCCCCCTCATCCCCCACTCCCCACTCGCGCATTAACTAAACAATCGACCGAATAACGCCACCATCTACCCGCAAAGCTGCACCATTAGTTGCTGATGCTACGGGACTAGAAAGGTAAACAACGATCGCTGCTACTTCTTCATTAGTTGCAAAGCGTTTGATTAGGGAACTTGGACGCACATTTTGAAAAAATTCAGCCTCAACTTCAGCGCGAGTAATACTGCGTTCCTGTGCCAGGTTGGTGATAAAATCTTCAACTCCTTCTGAGCGAGTTGGCCCTGGTAGAACGGAGTTTACTGTGACTCCAGTCCCGATAGTCATTTCTGCTAGACCTCTGGCAATGGCAAGTTGTGCCGTCTTAGTTGTGCCGTAGTGAATCATTTCCACTGGGATCTGAATAGCAGATTCGCTGGAGATAAAAATTATCCGCCCCCAGTTTTGCTCTAGCTGCTTTTGCAGATATTGCCGACTCAAACGGACTCCACTGAGGACGTTAACCTCAAATATCTTTAACCAGTCTTCATCAGTAATATCAAAGAAGGTTTTTGGCTCATAAATACCCAGATTGTTTATGAGTATATCAACGTCAGGAACCTCTTGAATGAGTTTCTCTAACCCTGATCCAGTGCCAGCGTCAGCAACAACACCAGAAACTTTCGCGTCGGGTGTAGAATGCTTAATTTTGGCGATCGCTTGAGCTACTCTTTCTTCAGACCGACCGTTGACAATCACTGATGCACCCTCTTGAGCTAGCCCAAGAGCGATCGCCAAACCAATACCTGCGGTTGAGCCACTCACTAGGGCGGATTTACCATGCAATTTCAAGTCCATTTTGCTCTTTCCCCGTTAGTTGAAACAGAAGTCAGAAGTCAGGAGTCTTATATATTTTGACTCCTGGCTCCCTTAACTAGAGAAGACTGCAAACTAAATGCATCTCACAATAGTACCTAGATTAAAGATGCTGTGCTAAGGTCTTATTCAAGGTAGTTTTTGGAACCGCCCCTACGACAGTATCGACCTGGCGACCTCCTTTAAAAACCATCAATGTCGGAATGCTGCGAATTCCATAGTGGCTGGCGACAGTAGGATTTTGATCTGTGTTCAACTTCACAAATTTCACCTGTCCTTCATATTCAGCAGCAACTTCATCGACGACTGGGCCCACCATCCGGCAAGGGCCGCACCACGGTGCCCAAAAGTCTACTAATACCGGAATTTCACTTTCCAAGACTTCTTGCTTGAATGTGGCTTCTGTGACATTTGTAATGGATGACATAAATTGCCTTCCTACTTAATTCTATAATTCGATAATATCGAATAATAAAAATATATGCCACTTGATGAGATAATGCAACTATGAAATTCCTTTATCATCCAGATCGAAAAAATATTTCTTTACCGGGCGTGTTGTATGCATTGGGCGATCCGGTACGGTTAGAGATTGTGCGCCTGTTGGCGACTGAGGGGGAACAATGCTGTGCGAGGTTTGATTTTGCGATCGCAAAATCAACTATGTCCAACCACTTCAAGATTTTGCGGGAGTCGGGGATAGTCTTCACACGCAAAGAAGGAACATTGCACATTAACATACTGCGGCGTGAAGATTTAGAGATGCTGTTTCCAGGGTTGCTGGATGCGGTATTGAAAGCGGCTCAACCATTGCCTGTTGACCCCGCCAGTGCTAAGGGAATCCCAAAAAATAAATTCTCCGATAATATTAGTAGGGTGCGTTAACGTACCCCTACTAGACATTATCCCCAGAGGGAGCCTTGAGTTCCCCAATCCCTTTTACAGTTCGGCACTACCCTCATCCTCGCTGGCTTCTGGTGATGGAGGGGCACTGAAAATATCAACACTCACTTTCACAACCAAGGCTGTGATCAAAAAACCCTCGATCGCTAGTGGCGGCAAACCTGCGCCAAAGATAGCTAGTCCCAAGGCAACCAAAATCAGTGCGAACGAATAAATCGTGACTTGACGACGACAAGCGGTGAACATAATTATGGCGATCGCTAGCGAATATAACGCCATGCCACCACATAGCGCCCAGCGCGTTCCAGTTTCTAAAACAGGTTGATCTACTTCTTGAATCGTGTGTCCTACTCCGACTGCAATTGTTGTCAGCCCTAACAGAATCGGCAAATGTCCATAGTTATAAAGATGTACTGAGGCAATACTGCGAATGCGGATTGAGGATTCAAGAAAGCTAAAGTACAGCCACCATAAACTCGCCGCTATCACAAATCCGCCGACGGCTGCCAGAATTTGTATGACATTCCCATTCAAATTTGCTGTTGCACTTGCTACTGAGATGATCGCTTCTCCCAACACAATTAAGGTGAGTAAGCCAAATCGTTCTGGCAAATGGGAAGGATGAGCGGGCGTTTTTACTAGCAGTCGTGACCCCGCGATCGGCACTGCTAACTCGATACTCATTGCTAGCGCCCACAAACTGTAGCGAGGAATACCATCGAACCAGAGCGAGGCAATCCATAGCATTGTACTCGGCAGATATGACGTGAGATACAGCCGTAAATTTGCCCAAGCTACCGCTACATGCATCACTGAACGCATATATAGCAACAGCACAATCGAGCGAATGGCGACATAAGACCAGACAAAACCTACTCCGCTATTTCCAAAGGCATGATGAACCGTTGCTGCCAGGAAGATAGCAGCCAACATCCCACTCAAAATCAGCAAGCGGTGTGGCACATCATCAGTATCATAACGATCAGCATAGAAAGTAAACAACACCCACGCCCACCAGCATGGCACAAACAACGCAGCGAATTGTAAAAAACCAACCAGCGATAAATGCTCAGATAAATAATGGCTCAGTTCTTCAATGACAACTACAAAAACTAGATCGAAAAATAGCTCAATCCAACTTGCATGATTTACCCCTTCAACTTTGCTAGTAACCCGCAAGCTCGGCGATCGCCAACGGCTGAGTGAGGCAGGGGTGAGAGAGGGTGGATTACTCATAGTATACGGCAGAAACATTATTATACATAGGTTTGATCGACATAACACCGCTCGGACGACACATAAGCGATCGCCATACTGATGGCGCTGTGAGAATTTTATTATGGTGTTCTAACCTGGAGATCATAAACAAACTTGCAACCAGGATTTATAGCGTCTGGCGAGTTCCTGAAGGAAATTGAGTTCTTCATCCTCATGATTATTAAATAGGTTGCGATATTGCCAACCACGCTCGTAGCGACTCAACATTTGTTCTGGAGTAAACCGATAGACATCGGCTGTCTGCCAACAAATTGACTCCAGAAAAGGCAGCTTTTTGGGGACAATAACAGGATTATTTATTGGTGTTGCGGTTGTCATAGCTTTTTTAATCAACCACTTTCCATATATTCAACTAATCATAGTTATGACAGTTATTAGCCGAAAAGTATTACCATCGCTCCCTCCTTAATTGCACTTTTCCAAAGAGAACCAACTTGTTTAGCGATCAATCCAACGCCTGACAGCTGGCATTTGTGTATAGAACCATAGCGTACCTAAGATATTCAGACTGCCACAGACAATCAAGGCATTAGTCGCACCAAAATTATCTGCCAAAGTTCCAGCCAACAGATTCCCAAAGGGTATCATACCCACCATTGCTAGGGCATAAAAACTCATCACCCGTCCGCGCTTATCTTCGGTAACTAGGGTTTGGATAATCATATTACTACTGGTAATCAGGAGGATGGAAAAGCAGCCTGTAAACACCAGTATGATTATGGATAATCCAACTTGACGCGATAGTGAGAAGGAAATCAAACTTATCCCAATCAAGACTTGAGTGACTACAATCAAACGCTCTAAGCCCGCAATCCCTCGCCTAACACTCAGATACAAACAAGCAAACAACGAGCCAATCGGCGCTGAGGTGCTAAGGTGAGCCATCGTAGTTGCATCCCCATTTAAAATCTTAGCCGCGAAGACGGGCATGAGCGCGACATGAGACATCCCGACTAAACCTTGTAACGCCAGTATTAATAAAATTGCTCTAATCGGCTGGAACTTGGAGACATATTCAAAGCCCTCCCGCAATTTCTGCAAAGTATCACTAAGGCTCGTCAGGGTCAACGTGGGTCGGACTTTCAGCCGCATCGCTAGCAGGGTAAAGATGGCAGGAATATAGCTGAGAGTATCGTAGAGAAAACAATATTTCACCCCTAGTGTCGCAATCAAAATCCCGCCCATAGCCGGTCCCAATACCAGCGAGGAACTTAACATCACTGAATTCAAAGCGATCGCATTACTCCAATCGGCGCGATCATCTACGGTTTCGGTGACGATTGTATGACGCACGGGCATATCTAATCCCTTGAGCAAACCATTGAGAACACTCAGTACCAATAGGATGGGAAACGTAATTTGATTCGTAAAGGTAAGAATCGTTAATCCCAGGGAAACGCTAATTCCCAATATCTGCACCAACATTAACAAGTCACGACGACTCCAGCGATCGGACAATACGCCCGAAAAGGGAATCACTAATAACGTCGGCAAAAATTGCACAAACCCTGCAACTCCCAACAACCATGCCGATTGAGTCAAATCGTATACCAGCCAAGGAATAGTTAACTGCTGGGTCATAAATGTCCCAGACATTGATAGTAACTGCCCCCCAAAAAACAGGCGAAAATTGCGCCAGCGAAAGGCGGGTAAATACTGGTAAATGATATTACTTACGCGATCGCCTAGTTGTCTGTTCCAAATTTTCATCAGGAAAGTTCTATTATGTTTTACTAAGTATTAGGCTAACTAATACTTAGTAAAACATAATAATTATCGGATAATTGCGTAGTTTACCGCCGCAGGCATCGCGTTTGATTTTTTAACAAGCTTGCTGATTCAAAGGTTAAGCCTTATTCCTAACGGCATCTGGTGTAATCGCTGCATACTGCTGGGCAGTTAAGGTTGCTCCAAAAACATCGACTTGTTTTGGCACAAGTTTCAGTTCATACAGAAGATCCGCAACCTTTTGTTGAGCGCTAATTACTTCCTCAGTAATTGGTCTCATGTCATATTTTCTTCTCGTCAACGTTAACTCCATAGTATCGACATCAGTCTTGACCTTCGGTGCGAGGATTTCAGCAGCAGCCCGCCTGTTTTTGTTTGCCCACTGCCCAACTTGGTAGTACTCTGACAAAATTGCTTTCAAGAGTTCAGCATTATTAATTGCAAAATCTCGTGAAGCTAGGTAATAACTTCCTGGCGTCTTAATTCCTTGCGCGTTTCGTAAGACCCGAATAGTGCCTTCCCGTTGCAGCTTGATCAGACTAGGATCACCTTCTACAAAGGCATCAACCGTCTTGTTCAAAAACGCTGCTCTTCCATCTGCAATGGGTAGATTCACTGATTCAATATCACTGATTTTTAGCTCTATCTCTTCAAACGCTTTCACCACAAAAAAGGTCTGAGCCGTCCCTCTAGAATAAGCAACTTTTTTACCTTTAAGACCTGCCAATGTTTGGATTGGAGAATCCTTTAGCACAACAATTGCTGAACCTTCTCCAGTACCTGGCGGGGTATTAACTACATAAATCAGATTGGTACCAGCTGCCTGAGCAAAAATGGGTGGCGTTTCGCCAGTAGGCCCAAGGTCAATGCTACCCACATTTAAGGCTTCCAATAGCGGAGGTCCAGACACAAATTGCGACCAAGTAACACCTATTCCTTGAGAAGCCAAGCGTTTTTCGATCACGCCTTTTTCGTGTGTTAGATCCCCAGAAACTTGGTAGCCAAGTCGAACCAGCTTGGTACTGCCTTTATTATTACTAGTGGCATTAGTACTCAAGGTTGTGCTGCTGTTATTGCCTGTGTTGCCGTTATTTGTTCCACAACTGACTAAGGCAGTAAAAGACATTAATCCATAAAAAGTGTAAAGTAAATCACGTCTGGATATTGAGTGCTTTCCAATTTGCAGTCTGACCATAGCTTTCTAGTACTGTTTGTTAATTAACCCCCTCTGCTCTCTAAAGTGGAGAAGGAAAGGGGGAGTAAAGTTTTGTATCTGAAAGAGTTCACAATTTTTAGCTAGCTGAACTTTAGAAAGGACGGCTTCCTTGAATGCTAACCCGCTTCAAAACCCGGGTTGCGTTGGAATTAAATTCGGGGCGATAATGAGCCGTTGCCTGGTTATCCCAATAAAGCAGGTCGCCTTTACTCCAGTGGTGTTGATAAACAAAGTGGGGTTGTTTAATGTGTTCCCGCAACCGCTCAATTAGCTTTGCCCCTTCCACTGGGTCGTAATCAACAATATCTACCTCGCTAGCGGCATTTAAGAAGAGAACTTTCTTGCCAGTATCCGGGTGAGTGCGAACCAAAGGATGGGTAGCAACTTGTTCACCGGGTTCAACGGGCCGACCGGCTGCGTAACCCGGTTCAGGATACTCATCCCGATACTTGCCATAAAAATTAAAATGGCGTAACTGCAAACCAGCAATCTGCTTTTTAGTAGCATCATCTAGTTCTTCGTAAGCCTGAATCAAATTCACCCAATAGGTATCAGGCCCATTCTCAGGCAGTTCTACCCCATATAAAAATGAACCGCTAGATGGTGTAGGCAACCAGTCATGATCGATATGGGGTAAAAGTTTACGATAGTTGGGTGCAAGATTGACGGAACTTTCTTCAGAGGCAGCATTTGCAAGGGTAAGAACAAGAGGCGGCAGGTACGGCTCGGTTTCTCCTTTACGGATATAGGCAGGCTGTTGGAGAATGTCGCCAAAGTAATTCGCAAACGCTAATAATTGGTCGTCAGTCAATTGTTGATTTTTGAAGATGAGGATGTGATGATCGCGCCACGCCTGCTTGAGTTGCAAGATTACTTCTGGTTCTGCTGCAATACTGGCGTCAACACCATTAACAACTGCTCCTAAAGCTGCTCCACTAGGCGTAATCTCAATCCGTGTTGCAGTAAATGTCATAAAAATTTCTCCTTCTACTTTGTAGTTTGTAAGGAAGCGATCGTAGCTGTCAGTATAATACACTAATTCGATAGATTTACAGTAGTATATGATGACTATATTTTTAGACTGCTGGAATCAAAGCAGAAATATTCAGTAAAATAAATAGCAAGCTTGCCAGTTAAATTACGGACTAATACCATTTCACTATAAGGTTGATACATTTAGGGGAGCAGAGGAGAAAATATTTGTCTCTTTCAGTTGTAAAATTGTATAAACTGATACTCTTGGTAATATTAAAGAGATATACTAACTACGCCAATGGTTAATGCTTGACCATTTTGACCGCTAAAAAGTAAACCAATACAGTAATATGCGCCTGGAGTATTTCTGTACCTCACAACGTTGAAATCTGCTATATATCCCCAACTATGGAGAATCCCCAGAGAGGTTTAAGAACCATCTCTCTTGCATAGTACTTCTGTGTCAGGGATGATTGCATACCGAATTAGATAAGCTTTGATTTCTCGTAGCTGATTATCCATGTCTTGGATTTGGTCTTCAAGGTCTTCAAATCCAAGAGTGATATTTTTTGAGATATCTAGTTGATGGCGAATAAGGTGATTGAAATCACGTTCGTCGTTAAGTGCTTTCTCAGCAGCCGCAACTGCTATTTGAGTAGCTTGTTGTCTCTCGAATTTGAGCTTGTTTGTCCACCAAGCAACCCAACCAGAGGTTGCACCAATAAGAGCTAGTAAAAAACTAGCTGAACCAGCATCAAATTTCATAATTTAAGAACCGCTTCCCAAATTTTGACCCGACAATTACCTACTGGAAAGGCTAATTTGAAGCGCAATGTAAAGGGTGAAATTCCATCAGGAAAAATAATAACTCTTGGGATTTTATTGGGTAAAGTATAACTACTTGATGTTTGTGCAATGCCACCTACTTGAAATAAATTGACTGTTTGCACCAAATACCCTGCTATATTCCTGGAATTAATATTTGTAGTAGTAGCGAGTACTGCCACTATTACTGATGTAAATTCTCTGGGAATATCAAATTTTTGATTACCTAAAATAGATTGATCAAATCTGACATTCCACAGATAATTGTTTTTTAAATCGCTATAGCCTTCCGACAATTCCATCTTAATTAGTCTTGATGGCTACACCGTTAATATTATATTCTTTGCCAGCAATTTTAATTTTCTTGCCGTTCAGTTTTCCGCCTGTAGTTACGGCACCGATTTTGTCTGGTTCACAGAATCTAATAGTACTTTTAGAATTACCATTAGCATCAGTGTAACCAATCCTCACTTTGGCCGGACGTGGGCTGTTGGCACCAAACATTAAGCCGGCATCAGTATCCTTAGCAATCACTACACCTAATTCATCAGCAACGGCTTTAGGGTAAGCATCTTTATTACCACGCCATGCAAAACGCATTGCCCCAGCGTTGCCGACCGTACCACCCAGATTGATGTAATAAACCTGGGATTTCGCCTCTTTGGCCATCGTAAAATCTCCCTATTATTTATTAATAAATGTGGGGTGAATACCCCATTGAAAAACTAGAAATTAGGGTAGATATGCCGTCGGAGACGCTACCAAAGCACCAGCAGAACTAACAGCAAAGGTAGCTGGTGCAGAAAAGGTAATAGAAACAGTACGATTTTCGGTGTCAATTGCAGTCTGGATGTTGTTCGGATTGTTAGTTGTATCAGCAAGTTCAGCGTTTTGCATCCGAACTGCTAATTCCCATAATTGACCTTCAAGAGTAGTTGCAACAGTAGTAACGCTAGCAGCCATACGTGTGTACCTAGAGTTGGTTGTCTTTGATACATCTAAGCTAGTACCTGAAAAATAACTCTGTCACTAGCAATCACTCACTCTCCCTATCGAGCCTTAACCCTTGACCGAGTTTGGCTTGACTACTTGTGAGCTACTGCTATTCCACTTAGAGAAGGCTTCTACATCATCAAAATTCAGCCACCATTTACCAGCTGATTTAAATGCTCGTATACGCTTGCGGATAATGTGATAGCGAATAGTGCTGTTTTCAAGATAGAGTACCTTGCAAGCATCACTCATTGAAATGTATGTCTGCTTACCATTGTTATCAGGCTTATTATCTTTATCACTCTGGCATTTTATTCGTTTAGAGCATCTTTGCATTATGGGAAGTCTACCCTCCAATCGGGTTTACCATTTTTTTGCCCTTTGCTAAAATATCTGCCATATTTAGGGTAAACTTGACTTTCTTTAATTGGTTCCTTGGTTGTTATTTTGCCACCTTTGAAGTAACTTCCCTCTAGCATTTTTGAATTTATCCAAGGTTTAATAGCATTCAATATTTTTATACATTCTGCTTCATTTTGAGCATTTATTGTCACCTTGCTGTTGTCAGCAAGTACTAATATTGCTTGCCAATTTCCTTTTTTATATGGTGGTAAAGTAGGTTTATCATTCTGTCCACCTTTCCAGTGAGGTACGGTGATTGGATATTTTGCACTATCGTACTTTGCAGGTTGATTTCCACTTGCAGCACTCTTTTTTTCAGCACATTGAATTACCATCTGTGGTGTATCGCCTTCATGCCTAATTTGGAAAGAAAGAGGAATAGCCGCAGTTACATCAAGTTTTTTAACTTCCTCTGCAATGATGGCTTGGATTTTTCTATAATCAATTTCTGGGCAACAAATCATAGCACAATCACAATCCTGTGGTGGTAATGGTGGTGGTTCTGGTAAAACTTTTTTATTAATCGGACAGTCTTTAGCATCAGGATTTGAAATATCTAAGTGATAAACTTCTGGAGTTCTACCGTTGAATGACAATGAATCGAGTAAATAATTTATTGCTGCTTTGGTTGTTATTCCTTCTACCCCGATATTAATTTGTGAAGCATAGTATTTCGGGTATCCACTACCGTAGGGATTGCCGTCGGCGTATACTCCGTTACCAATTCCATAGACTGCCTCATAAGCTGTTCCATTGCCTAAATCTATGCGCCTAACTTCCCCTGTTCCTCCCCCACTCTCAATCCATTGCTTTAAACTTGGCAAGCTGAAATCTAGATCGTTTGCATAAGTTCTTGTGTACCATCCAGAGAAAAGGCCGTATACTTCATCAAGTGAGCTTGGTACAGTTATCTGTTCAAAATGCCCTCCTGTGTTGTCTTCGTTAGTTACAAAATATTTACCCAATGTCTTCGTAACGTAGGATATTCTGAAAATTATTGACCCACACGGCGACAATTCTAATTCGCGTAATTTCCTTATTGGTGTCGGTGGTACAGGCTTAGGCTTTGGTTCTCTTGGAGTTGGGATATCTTTCTCTTTTGTTGTAGGTTGTGGCTTACTTTCTGGTTCCGGTATCCTGGGTTCCGGTAATCCTGGGAACTTGATTTTTGGCAAATCAGGTATATCAAATTCTGGGATTTTTGGGATACTTAAATCTGGCATTCCAGGTCTATCGAATTTGGGAATTTGAATAGTTGGAATTTCAAAATGCGGGCGATTTTTCCAGAGGTCTTCTAAGTTAGCTTTACCTTGTTCCCCTAAGTTTCTGATTTGATCTCCAACTTTGTTACCAATCGCATATGCACCATCCTCAGCAAAATCTCGCTTTAATCTAAGCTGTTCATTCGGATAATTTTTACCCTCGATTGCACCGTCCCAAAAACCTGATAAAGACCATCCTAAAAGATATGCAGCTTGCTCAAATGCTTGCTCTTGTGCAAAATTGTTGCCACTAACTACGTTGGTTCCAGCTATTACCGATTGTATGGTATTAATTCTAGGTCTAGCAGAGGAATTAGGTGTTATATCAATCGTTTTCCATGTTCGCCCGTCTTGCCTTATTTGCTCTTGTACGCTAGGGATATTTTGTGGTTGAGCATGGTAATCAATTGGTCTTGCAAGCTGTCCAGTACTAACCTGCTGTGCGCTGAAAGGTTGTCTTATTGCTGGAGAATTTACTATTGGTGATGCCTGTTTAGAAGGTGGCATCACATCAAAGTGTAGCGGGGTTCTAGTAGTAGTTGGATCAGCGTAAGTTACTTGTGGCATTAGCTGAAAGGTAAAGAAGGAACTATCGAAACATCTTGAGCTACCTTGCTGAATCGAAATTCATCAATGTATCCATAAAAAGGTAATCCAAAAGCTCCAGTACCAAGAATTATTCCGTTACTGTTACCCCAGTTTCCAGTAACAGCAGAGCCAACATTAGAGCCGTTTAGCCAAAGTTCTGTTGTTGTTCCTATTTTTCTCAAGGCAATATAATTCCAGTCATTTACTAATGGATTTACACTACCATCAACTGTAATATTTCCAAAAGCATAGCTAATCTTGTTATTAAGTAAGTAGATGGTTGGGTAGTTACCTTGCGTGCTTAATGGTCGAAAATCGATAATATTTTGCCCCAATGATGTATTACTGGTATATAGAAAAAGCTCGGCAGTACAGTTTCCACTACCTACATTGAAATTATTAGAATTATATGAAATTATTCCACCATTAAATAGCAGTGATGAACCACTAAATTTAGATAGCATTACTGATACGGTTACACCAGAGTTACTTGCTGGTGTTAATGCGTAGCTACTACTATCTACAATCGGACTACTATCACCATGTAATAATAGAATAGTGCTACTGAGCTGTGGCGTTCCACTTCCACCACTAGACAACCCTGCTAAAAGATTAGCTTTAGTAATTTTAAAGGGTATTCCTGTTGAGTCAATGCCGATAAAACAATCACCACTTTCAGCAACAGTTTTAATAAGAGTCGGTACTTCAAATCCTGAACTATTACCTTCTGCTAGCGCTAGCAAACTAGATAATGTTGCCTTCCTTAGAATAGGTTTACCACTAATGCCACCATTAATATCGAGTATCGGCAAGACATCATTTAAATTAGGGGTAGTGAGAGTTTTTAGTTTTGATATTTCCACTGTCTTATTCAACTGTCAATAGTAATTGGTCATAAACTGGTGATTCTTCTATTACGGTTTCCAGGATTAAAATCCGGTCATCATATTGCAGCAAACCGTATCCTACATCTCTCTGCTGAATTGCGATAATGCTATCAGGTGCGACATCAAAAGTAGATGCACTGGTGAAATATGGTAGTAATGAAACGTAATAAAAGGGTCGCTGATTAAAAATAAAAACATCCACGACTTTGACTGCTGGTGTGTCACTATTACCAATAAAAAAACTCAAGCACTTCTTAGGATTGTTATTAAAAGTAGTTTTAGCGTTCGCCGCGATAGTTGCATCGTCAGCAAGGGTATCATTCTCAACTACTTCTAATTCATCGATACTAGTGACATCAACTGTCAAGCGCAGTGAAGTAATAAACCCTGAATACTTAGCATTACTCACTACATCTAAACTATTGAGTCTGCCAGGTTGGTAGAGTTCTATCATCCCGGTTCCCGTGGAAGCGTTAAGTTCTTTGATGATATTTACATTACGAAAAATACCAGGATTGCTCATTAGTTATTAGCTCCTACAATCCCAGAGGTTGCTAGTGGGGTTTTTGTGATTATTTGCCCACTTGATAGTACATATCCATTGACTGCTGTACCTGTACTCGCTTGTGGAAATGCTGCTAGCCGTTCGCCGATAGATTGATTAGCATTTACTGTTACCTGCGCTCGTGCTGCACATTCCCTGAGTTGGTACAAAGCTTGCACTACTCCAGTAGCAGATTTCGCGGATACAGCATTGGGAGTGATGGCAGATAATCTCAGCATTAATCCATAAGTAGGGTCTACTACAAATAAATTATTTAAGCCGGATGCTGTTTCAAGTTGCTGAAAAGTCAGGTCTGTAATTTGTGCCATACAGCAGATTTAGATGTTGTGAATAAATCCGTTGTATTGCTAATCTAAATTTGTGTAAATGTTCCACTTTTATGTAGAAGTGGAATATTCACTGATGCCGTGTATCCTTTGCCAGGAATAGGATTGAGCCAATATTTGCGAGTAGTGAATATTTAGGTAATTCCACTTTCACCTCTGAACCAGGTAAAAGCGGAATACAAGAAATTCATATTTTCCATCTATGCCAAAGAATAACAGAAAGGGAAAAGCTGCTGTAATTACGAACGCTGAATATTCCAAAATTCGTCAACAAATTTTGACAGAGAAATATAAATTGCTTTTAGACATTGGATGGTTTACTGGTGAGCGCTGGGGAGCTTTGGTACAACTTAAGGTGACAGATGTTTGTGAAGAAGTTGGGAAAGCTAAAACAGATATCATTTTCCCGGCAATTATCAGAAAACATAGACCAGACGGGTCAGCCGATACCACAGAAATCCCAGTACATCCAATATTGAGGGAGGCTTTAGAACGATACCAACCAGAAACACAAAGTGAGTGGCTGTTCCCCTCAAGATGTGGAACTAAACCAATTACTTGGAAAAATGCCTACAACGTTTTGATGGCTGCGGTGGAGAAAGCAGGCTACGAAGCTAAAGGCATCTCTACGCATACCATGAGACGCAGCTTTGTAAACCGATTACGGAAAAACGGAATTCCCAAGGAAACTATTCGCACTTTCACCGGACACCGCGACAACAAAGGGCTTGACCCCTACTTTGAAATTGAGACGGACGAGAGAAGAGGGGCGATCGCTACTCTATGAACCCAAATTCTAAATTTGGATGAACAACCAAATCATCCTCTAGTTTCCGATTAGAGATCAACCAGATCCTGAACTTGTGCCCTTCGACTTTACAGGCTATGTAAGCGAGTCTCGTATTTTTTTTCATTAATCTGACAAATGGCGATCGCAACTTTATGAAAAATACATTTTTAGGGGCCCCAGCGCACAGCTTCTATTTATTGAGAATACTTGACACTATATAGTCATTAGTCATTAGTCATTGGACATTGGGGAGCAGGGGCATCGGGCATGGGGGATGACCAGGGCTTTTCGGCTTCGGCTATTGCCCAAGACAAAAATTTTTTTGCAAACTCGATATCGTCTCGCTCCAATTGTTCAGCAACTATTTTGCAAGCTTCAATTAACCCGATAAGCCTCGTCTCATGGGTGTCGGGAATTATTTTGGCAAGACTTTCAAAAACATCTGTATCGCTAAGATGTGGATTTTTACTCATAATTGGTAACTCCTAACTCCCTACTCTTTGTAAAATTGGCTTGTAACACGCACTTCTAGGCAATAGACATGAGCAAAAAGGGGGGCCCTGGCATTCCTTGGCAACCGCGTTGGAACAGTGGCAAGACGAAAACTATCCGCGTACCGATTGCACTTGTTCCCCAGGTCTTAGAATACGCTAGGGCATTGGACGGGGCTAATGACCCACTTAAATATCTAGTCAACAAGTTTTTGAAAATTAAGCGTCGGCAGTACTCCCGTGCTATTCACAATGATGAGATGACTAGTGGCAATCGCTGGAAAATTTTCAATGAGTTTCGCCGCTGGTTACTTTGGCAAAAGTCTACCTACCATTGATAAATTTCATCACCAATTAGCTCAGAAACCTCGTCTTTGATAAATCTGTAGGTTTTTGTTCCTACTTCTAAAATTCCGGTTTCTCCGTCAGCAAAGAATTCTTGCCTATCCTCTGGATCAAGTTCGTCCAAATCTTCTTCAATTTCTTCAAACAGTTCCTCGTGAGTCTCTAAAAGCTCAATCAACTTTTTTTCTAGTTCTTTATTCATGTCTCGAATATTGAGTATTGGGCATTAGGCATTGGGTGCTGGGGGAAGAGGGACTGGGGATAAACTTTACTCCTGGTTTGCATCTGGGTTATTGTCTATCTCCCAGTCACCCTCTAGGTCATCCCTTTTGGCTTGGATCAACCAGAATTCCAATGATTGGTAGACTTTTAGTGCTAATTCAGCATTGGTGGTACGAACAGTCAGTTGGACAATATTTTCCTGATCGTTCAAACCAAGATGAACATGAATATTTTTTGGTCTAGGCATTCCCGTCTCTCCCACATTCTTGGTTTAATATCTGTTGTATTTCTTCAGAAAGAGCTACCAGTACCCGCTTTAACCCCACTAACTCAGCATCCGAGAATCGGCTTAGGGGTTCTATCATCCGTCGTAGTTGGTGGTCGCAATACAGTTCGTGGTAGTTAGCCGCCTGCCAATCACGCTTATTCGCGTTTACTGCTTCTTCTCTGTTCATAAGTCATTAGTTATTTGTCATTTGTCATAAGTCATAAATCATTGGGCATTGAGGAATGGGGAATGAGGAATTAGGAATTAGGAGTTAAGAAGCGCCAGGAGCGGATTAACTTTTCAATTTCCACCGGGGCTTGTCCATCCGCGATCGCAATCTCAACCTCCTGCTTCCGACTTTGGGCTAATTGCGATCGCACACTCCCCCCGGTGATGTGCCGATGCCTAATCTTTCTGCCAGTCTTCCAGCAATAGCGGTAATAATGGTTATCTTTGCGGTTGGAAGGGCAGTACTTTTCTAGCCAGTGAAGATGTTCTGGAACGGGTTTAATGTGTTCTGGAACATCGGTATAGTCCCCGAATCCTGGGGTTTTTTGTTCTGGAACAGGATTTTGTGTATCACGTTCCAGAACAAGAGACGGGCGTTGGCGTAGCCCGTCGTAGACATCGCCAGGAGAAATCTGCGAGTGACTACTGACTAATTGAACTGCCTGTGTATCCTGTTCCAGAACGCGGGCTGACTCCCAATCGCTCCAGGCTTGCTTATATTCGGTCAGATTTAAAAAATCGTCTGGGTCTGGTGGCTCGTCGCTGTCATCATAAAAAATTGTCAGTTGTCCGTTGTCGCTTTGATGGGGCACTTCTCCAAAGTCGGCTTCCTTCCAGCGATCGCTGGAAGTTAGTTCCTCGAACTCCGGTTCACAAGAGGGAGCAGGGGAGAAGGGGGGAGCCGTTGCAACTAACTCCACCGCGAACAATGTCAGCTGCCTGGGGGCCCCTGCGTTGTCGGTTTCCGTCATAATTAGGTTAGTGTTAATCCCCGCCACAGTGCTGTAAGCAAGCACTGTGGCGAATTTTTTAGTTTTCAGCTTTGGATAATGAGTTGGCCGGGGGGCCAAAATCATCTGGTAATTCATCAGCAGTAATTTGCAGCACCTTAAGCAAGGCCTTAAATTGACTAGGTGTCAACTTGGGTATAGCTCTTCCTCTTTCCCAGTTAGCCACTGTGTTTTCTGTAACCCCCAAGGCATCTGCAAGTTCTTTTTGAGTGATATGTCGCAATGTCCTAAGTCGCATAAGAGGTGATAGGGGCTTTTGTGCCATCTTAACCTAAATTGATTTAGCCTAAACAGATTGAGGTTTTACCCAAATTGGTTTAGGCTTATCAATGTCAACCCTAAATCAATTTGGGGAAGAGAGACAAAAAAAGCTAGCATCGTCCCGCCGATGCCGTTGGTAGATGCTTGCTTTTGCTTCAAGTGTCTCATCTTGACAGCGAAACCTAAATCCGGGAAAGTCGCACTTTACGTGCAATAGCCAAAGAAAGCCGATTAAGGGTATTTCAGGCTACCAGTGTCCCGTAAGTGGTTACGTGAGCGAGTGGGAACATGAAGTGTTTGTCTATACAAGTCGCGGCTTTTATAAAGCTGGTGACGTGCATTTGTATGCGGCCGCAATCTGTAAACGACCTTAGTAGGGCATTCCACATTAACCAAGGGCTATATGCCGACGTGGTGACACGGTGGGCTGTGGAGATAAGACCTGGGTGAAAATCCCGTAGAGGCTGGCGTGTAGGTAATGGCTCACGCACAGATGCACGATCGCGAAATTGCAAATCACCGTGTGGTTGTGCAATTGCTCACAGTTTCTTATGAATTTCGCGCAAACAAGAGCGACCGGTCGCACTTTTTTATATGACTGAGAAAGGAAAATATGTAACACGAAAAAAACGGATTCGCCAACTAGAAACAGAAATTGAGCAGCTAAAAGACCAGGTTAAAACCTTAACCCAACTGCTTGACGATGCCCACGGGATGATATTATCGTTCCCGTCCTGGCTTGGCGCGTGGAATTGAGGAAGATTTCCATCAGGAGTTGTTGCCATCAGAATTACCTGCGTCAGTTAAAAAACCACTGCGACGCAAAATCCGCAATTTATCAATAGCACCCCGCGCCGACTTGGTGATTGAGCGCGATGGTAATGGGCGTTTAGTTGCTAAACCCAAGAGGTAAACAATGGGCAGAATCAAAATTCGGTTATCAGGACATTCCACAGATGTAGAGGCATTTGGAAACTTCTTAAGAAAAACAAGCACATACGTCACTGCTCTCAAAATCATCAGCATTGGAGCAAACAGACCCATGCGCCAAAGTACAGATGTGTTTAGCTACGGCGAAGTTGAATTTGATAGCAGCGCAATGGAGGACAAATAAATTAATTAAGGGCACGGCATATCTTCATCACCGCGCCCTCAAACTTAACAAACTCGTAGGAGGAATATGCCTATGAAATAACTTTCATTTATATAAGCCAAAAGTAAAATGTTCCATAAAAAACCAGTCATCAGCTGATTGGTTGACTGGTTTTTCTTGTCATCAAAGCTAAAGCAACATGAAAATCACAGTTCAAAAATTAATTGAAAAGTTACAAAGCTTCCCAGTTGACTCGCCGATAGTCATAAGAGATATCGTCGATGATTTCCCATTGCTGATTTTTGATTTGAAGCTTGAAGACAACATCGTGAAGCTCGTCGTCGGCGATGATAACTCAGAGGAAATGGAAAAGGACATTTATACAGGTTAAACAACACAAATATGATGTATTACTTGACAATGACTTCCTGTCATATTTGGTTGTCGCTTATGCCGTTATGTCAGAGGATTTAGCAAAACATACAGGACAACCCGCGATTGTTCACCGAGTGAAATACATCGACCAAGGTAAACAAAAGTTTCATCAATTTTCTGATGAGGAATTGCACACCTTTTTGAAAGAGAACTACCCAACTTAATTTACCTATGACTTATCGACAACAGCTTTTTGATTGGATCGTTGTCAAAGAAGTTTCCCCATGCAATTGGGTTATCTTGTCGCAATTTCGCCGTCGCAGCGATGCCGAAAGTTACCACCAAATGATGAGAAAACTCTCACCAAACCCCATTGAAGTGGTTTTCCGCAACCGCCTCACAGAGTTTGGACTGTAGGGTTAATTAAAAAGTGATCGCGCCAATGACAACGCGATCGCTTTTGATCCAAAAACTTCAAAGTACAAGTTAAAAATAGCACATAACTATGAAAATAAAAACCATCACTTACCAACGGGTAGTAAATCTCGGAAATTACGAAAGCAAGCGATTAGAACTATTTGCAGAACTTCAGGAGGGAGAAAATGAGGAAGTAGCTATTTCTGCTCTTATGGAAAAAGTCGAGCAAAATGTTACACAGCAATCATTCTTACTGATTGAAATAAAAGACCTCAAAAATGAAATTAAAGACCTCAAAAAGGAAATAGCAGAACTTGAAAGTAAAAAGGATAAATTGACCGGGGTGGAGGAACCTAACCCAGATGATATCCCTTTTGATTCTGGGGGGCCCACAAGCGATGATCCGGCAGATTTTTAACTGAAAATTTTTTAGGCGATGGCTATACGCCAACGCCAAAGGCGAACGCCTCCCTACCAAGAACGCGATCGCCGTAGATTCAACCAAAATTAGTTTACCAAAATGCACACCATAATCAACACACCATCTGTGTTTACCTGCAAAACGCCATCAGAAGGATGGATAAATTTCGCCCAAGTCAGACAACTTCAGCATGAGGAATACCCAAAAAATGTTGTAGTTCTTACTTGGCACAACGGCGATAGACAAACTTTCACTGGTGTTAATGCCGCAGCAATTTTGCAAGCTTGGGAACAAGCAACAGCCTTGTTAGAGCAACGCTGCAATTGTAATCATCGCTTGAAAAATCGGAGGTCAGGATGAGCGATCAATTTTTAATTTCCAAAGAAGATTACATGGTTAACTCTCTGGGTTTAGGGCTTGCAGTGCAATACCTTTGTGATTACTCAGATAAACCCCTGAGTCATTGGACTAAAAGAATCAGCGACGAAGCAAATTCTCAATACGACCGATTAACCCCTGAACAAATTGATAAAAGTATCCAAGATTTTCTTAATAACAAAGACACTGTCCATGATTCAATTACAACAAAGTTAGGTCAGCTCAGAGAAATTCGTGAAACTCATAATGCCGTGACTATTTACGGCATGAATGATGATGGAACTGAAGCAGAAAGACCAATTGCAGAATTTTCTCGACCTCAAGATTGGGGAGATAAAGAACGCTGGCATTATGAATTCTTCCGTTTGTCATGGGTGAGTGATGGCAATGAATATATTAACAATTGTCATTGTTACACCGATATAAAAGCCCCTGAATGTGGTTATCCTGTTTTATTTGCTCAGTGTGTAGCTACTGTCCTTTATCCCGGCAGATCACCTCAATTATGTGGACATGAATACCTAGATGAGGATGATTTTTGGTTAGATGAATGGGGAGAGATGCCACCTCACTACTACCCAGATGAAGAGGAGGACTGGTTTGAATGAGTAATGTAAAAGTCAAGTGCGAATTGTTCAAACGCACTAATGAATCCAACAATTTTGAAACTTTTGATTTCAACCTACAACTTACAAATTTTACACGTGATGACTTGCTGTCTTTCTTAACAGAACTCCACGGTTCTATTTCCAAGTTCACCAACATCACCCCGCCTGATGAGGCTAGCTGACACACTAGCCGAAACGGTGGCCTCGTAGCCACCGTCGCGGATTGTGTCCAAAGCATCCGCAAGTTAATTAGAGAAAGTGCAGCGTTCACGACGAATTGCGCCCCTCAATTGTGGCGTTCTAGCGTTCATGCGCAACACTTCTCTATTAATTCCCCGAATGCGTTTACTCCTGAATCGCGCCCCTTTTATGTGGGGCGTTAGGGTGATTCGTGCGCTCAAGTTCGGGCTACTCAAAGGACTGGCATCCTTGAAAACCACCATTAGCTACGCAGAACCATGAAAACAGAATCAACTATTTTGGGTATTGATGTTAGTAAGTCGTCGATTACTTGCCATATTTTAACACAATATCCTAAGGGCGGATTACAAACATATTGGAATAAAACCAGAAATAAAGCATCAAGTTTATATCCGGCTTTTTACTCCAATCCTGATACTAAGAAAAAGCAAAAATCAGCGTTTGACTTTGCCAATTATCTAGCAGAAATCAAGCCAAATTACGCAATCTTAGAACCAACCGGAAACCACTATTCAAGACTGTGGGCTTCTATCCTCAAGAAGTTAGAAATTAAAATCCTCTGGGTTGGTCACGTCGAATTGCGGCGTTATCGTGGAGGTAAAAACCTCCCGAATAAAAGCGATCCAGCTGACGCTTTAGCAATGGCTGCCTACGGTCACGATCCAGATCATCGGCTGGAAACCGGGGAATTAAACATGAGATATTTCCTCATGCACCGTCCCGAACCAATTGACGAGCTACGCGATCTGTGCCAGCAACTCGAACACCTCAACCGGGTGCAATCGCCAATTGTGAATTATGCCCGTCAATTGTTGGCGTGGCAATTCCCAGAAGTGGCGCACACCAAGAGTGCATCTAGCAAGGCTGGATGGTTAGCACCTCTTTGGGGATGGTTAGCTAAGAGGCTGGAAATTTCGCCCGCCGGGAGAACCAGAATCGAAAATCTCTATAAAATATCCATTGCCAAAGACTACGGAATTGAGATTAACCCAATCTTGGAACTACACGCCGAATGGATGTGTGATATCTCACTCTATGAGCAGCGCTTGGAGGCAAGAATCACTCAAATGCTTTGTATAACTGAATTTAAGCCTTACATGAGCGTGTTTGACAAGTTCGGCTTTGGGTTGCGAGTGCGATCGCGACTGCTTACCAGAATTTACCCCTTCGAGTCGTTCCTGGGTGTCAATGGCAGGCTTGTAATTGAGTATGAAGTTAGAGAGGTGAAGAAAACTGAGCGCGATCGCAAAAACGGAGAAACCACAGTCCGACGTTTAGCCGGCGATACCAAACGAATTAAACGAATTAAACGCAACCGCAGCCGCGACACTTTTAAAATGCGTCTGGGTATGGGTACAGTTCTGGAACAATCGGGCGATGGGCTTGTAGAGAAGGCTAGCGGTTCCTCACTGTGTCGAATTAGCCTGTGGCAGTACGTCTTAACCGGCGTGGAAACTGGAAGGCTACCAAGCAATGACCTGACCGGGAAATTAATTAACTACCGTGACTCACTCAAAGCTAACGTCACTGAACAAGGTGAAAAGCTGCTAGGTGGTAAGCACATTCAGGGAAAGTTGATGAGCAAGGTAGTAAACCTGCTGTTCCAGGAATTGTGTAAAATAATTCCTCTGACCTGATGCTATTAACCCTTCATCCAAGTGAAGGGTTTTGAAATCTCCAAAAGTTTCAGTTACCCTGAACGTTGGCGAAATGGTGAAGCTATTGCAAGTGAATTTGTGGAAT
Source organism: Nostoc sp. LPT (assembly GCF_017115165.1). GTDB lineage: Bacteria > Cyanobacteriota > Cyanobacteriia > Cyanobacteriales > Nostocaceae > Nostoc. The sequence goes on from NZ_JABXKF010000131.1 coordinate 29,655, forward strand.
GAACGGTTAATCAAGTAATTAGCAAGGGGTTTGTCAAAAAACAGCTGAAGCAGATCGTGTTTGCGATGGCGTTTCGCCTACCGTAGGCGATCGCACTGTGCAGAACCTGAGTAATTTTCCTTTCCTTACAGAAGTCCTGCTGATTCATATAATCGTTTGAGCATTGCTGAAATCTTCGTACTATAATCCAAATCTGCTGACCACCGCCCTGATAGCTGATCGATTAATGGCGCAATCCCACGTGTAACAAAGCGAAATCTGGGATCTACTACTTCTTGTACCAAAGGTTCTAAACTGGCGTAAGCTTTCAAATGTTGGACGTGTGCCCTGACTCCAATTCTGGCACTTGGAAAAGACGCAGCCTCCGAACCGCCACCGATCGCACCTAAGCCTGCAAAGTTATTTTGCTCAGGTCTAATATCACCACCAAACCGTAAAAATCCAGTTTCTATACACATTTGGCAAAAGGCAATATCATAGTTAACTCCCTCTATACCTGCTTCTTCGCGATAAAGTTTTGGGATATCAGGAAACTTTGCTAAAGCATTTTCATTATTATTTCTCAGGAATAATTGTAACTGTACTTCGGAAGTATTACCATTTGACATCACCCGCGAAAATTGACCGGGGCAAACTACTAAATTCGAGCGCAAGCTGACAGTACGCGTTGCAGCATCCCAAGTGACTGCAACATTAAAATCTCGCAGTTCGATCGCTTTGACATAAACTATTTTGTGATAAGTAATCCGATTGACATTAGCTGCTTTTGAAAGGTCAATTCGTAGAAGGTCTACTAAATCAATGGGGATGTAAGCATTACCATTAACTAAAATCCCTTGCTCTGTGTAACTTTGTCCATTAATATTAATATTAATTGGCGGATAATTTGCTTCTGGTGGAGTTCCAGGAGTGGGGTCAATTACACGACTCCAAGTCACTAATCCATCGACAATTCCCAAAGCAAAATCACGGCGACGAGTTTGCAGCAAAGCCCGATCCTCTGGATTGCTAAGAAACCCCACTTGGATCACCAAAGCTGGTAGCGTTGTCTGACGACAGAATGCTAACCTACCCAATCCGCTGTCTGTATCTGGTTTGACTCCGCGATTTGGTAATTGGGGTACACGGCGCAACAACCCTATTAGTAACTGTTCAGCATTACTCTTGCGATCGCTATTATTAGCAATGTAGAAAACGCTAGCTCCACGCACAGAAGGGCTGTTAGCCGCATTAGCTGCAATTTCTAGAGCGACATCAATCCGGCGGCCACGAGAATTGATCCAGGTGATAGTTTGGGCGGCGCTCAAGTCATCAGGAACCGCTAAAACTTCCAAACTCCGCGCTCTCAGTTCCGTGACAATCAAATCCCGCAGCAGAATCATTTCTTTTGCTTCACTTGTACCACCTGCGATCGCACCTCGATCTATTCCTCCCGCTTCTTGGCCTCCATGAGCTGCTGATATAAAAATACGCCCCATTTTCAGTATTTCCTCTGATAAAATTAAGTTTAAGCAATTCTATAGATCATTCTTGGTCTAGCAACAAGAATATAATAGCGATCAGAAGTCTAAAGTCATTTGTCCTTTGGTATTTCTCCAAAGTTCATGACCAATGACCAATGACCAATGACTAATGACAAAGCCATGCAAATCCCCCGCTTGCACCCAGACACAATTGAGTCAGTTAAACAACGGGCTGATATTGTAGATGTCGTCTCTGAATACGTAGTTTTACGCAAACGAGGAAAGGATTTCGTCGGTTTGTGCCCCTTCCATGATGAGAAATCTCCCAGTTTCACCGTCAGCCAGACCAAGCAAATGTACTATTGCTTTGGCTGTGAAGCTGGGGGAAATGCGATTAAGTTTGTCATGGAGTTGGGAAAGCGTTCTTTTGCTGACGTGGTGCTGGATTTAGCACGGCGTTACCAAGTACCTGTGCAAACTCTCGAACCCGAACAACGCCAAGAATTACAGCGTCAGCTATCTTTGCGTGAGCAGTTATATGAAGTTCTGGCAACGTCCGCCCAGTTTTATCAACACGCCCTTAGACAATCTCAAGGGCAAAAAGCACTTCAATATTTGCAATCTAACCGCCAATTCAAAGAAGAAACTATACAGCAATTTGGTTTAGGTTACGCCCCCGCAGGTTGGGAAACTCTCTATCGTTATTTAGTCGATGATAAACATTACCCAGTGCAAATTCTGGAAAAAGCGGGATTGATTAAGCCACGCCGGGAAGGAGGTGGTTATTATGATGTATTTCGCGATCGCTTGATGATTCCCATCCGCGATGTCCAAGGGCGTGTCATTGCCTTTGGTGGGAGAACTCTGACTGATGAGCAGCCTAAATATCTGAATTCGCCAGAAACTGAACTTTTTAGTAAAGGTAAAACATTATTCGCCCTCGATCGAGCCAAAGGTGGGATTTCTCAACTCGATCAAGCGGTGGTGGTGGAGGGATATTTTGATGCGATCGCTCTCCATGCTGCTGGTATTAATAACGCCATTGCCTCTCTCGGTACGGCATTAAGCTTAGAACAAGTCCGGTTAATATTACGTTACACTGAATCGAAACAATTAGTACTAAATTTTGATGCTGATAAAGCTGGAACCAATGCAACCGAACGGGCGATCGGTGAAATTGCCGAATTAGCATATAAGGGCGAAGTTCAGCTAAAAATTCTCAATTTACCCGATGGTAAAGATGCTGATGAATACTTGCACAAGCGAACTCCTGAAGATTATGGAGAACTGCTAAAAAATGCGCCACTTTGGCTAGACTGGCAGATTCAGCAAATTATTCAAGACCGAGACTTAAAACAGGCTACTGATTTTCAGCAAGTAACTCAGCAAATAGTCAAATTACTTAAAAATATAGCTAACAGCGATACACGAAATTATTATGTTTCTTATTGTGCTGAAATACTCAGCTTGGGAGATACCAGACTCATACCTCTACGAGTCGAAAATCTGCTAACTCAAATTGCTCCGGCTGCGGCTACATACTCTAAGCCCGTGTCAGCGAAGAAAGCATGGGGAGGTGGTAAATCTCCACTGCCTTCCAACTCCTCACTCCCCACAGAACGCAGCCTTTTAGAACACGCAGAGGCGTTATTATTGCGAATTTTCTTGCATTGTCCCGAACAGCGTCAAATAATTGTTGACGAACTAGAGGAGCGAGATTTGCAATTTAGCCTTTCCCACCACCGATTTTTATGGCAACAGATTTTAGAAATTTCATCCGGTGATGGAGAGACGAAAAACTTTGCGTCTCTACCAAATTTAATTTCCCGCCTGCAAGATCGGTTCTTAGAATTTGACAGCGAGAGCGGGTTAATTTCCCATTTATTTCATGTGGATGAAAAAAACCAAAAAGAAATACTGCGGACTCCACAAGTAGTTCAAGCTGCGATCGCTTGTATGGATTTAGTGATGCTTGAAAAACGCTATCGTCACTTTTTGGAACTATGGCAACAAACCGATCCAGAAGCTGAACCAGAGCGCTATCAATATTATTATCAGGCTTTCTACGCTGAAAAAATCAAGCTTCAACAAATAGACCGACAACGTTTATTTTCCATCACAGAGCTAAGTTGACACAATAACAATACTTTCAGTCTTCACTCTTTGCTAACTCTCCCGATTGAATCTTCATCAACACTCAATTCTTTAACCATTGACTACTGACCCAGCGATGTATTGAACAATTTCACGGCTTGCTCCTGCTAGATCGAGTAAGCTGGCTGTTACAGCTTTGTTAATCCCTTAGCTGGTTAGTAGGTGAAGTATCTTTCTAGTGCTAGGGTTCAATATTTCACTAGCTTTTTGGCTTTTGCTGTTATGGATGGTTTCTTCAACATCAAAATAGCGCACCTGCGATGATTCAAAAGGCAAAAGAAAATTATTCCCCTATCCGCTTTGATGTTGTGGATGCGACAAATTTTCAAGTTAAACAGCCTTCTGCTCAAAGACTGGTTGAGCGATTAACTCAACGCTTTGAGCAAATTGCCCAATTTCCATTATCGGGTCGCATTGTCCCAGAATTTGAAACTAAGCAGATTAGAGAAGTTATTGAAGGCTCTTATCGCATTATTTATTATATTAAGTCTGATCAAATTGATGTTCTTGCTGTTCTTCATGGTTTTCAACAAATCGAATCTATCATTGATGAAACTTGATTCTTTGTCAGGAACTTTGAATAATGCTTACTTGGGTATGAGGTATGGGAGTTTTAATCGTTTGAACTCTAAAGTGATTTCACTTGCTAAAAAATCATTAATCTCTTCACGATCTCCTACTGGCTACATTTCACCAATTACCCCATCGTGCAGTTCATAACATCCGCCGTCTGGTTTCCAATTCAGGAATTCTTCAAAAGTGACTGTTTTTGGTAAAGCTTGAAACATCACACTTACTCCTGACTCTGGTTTAAAGTTTAGCAAAATTACTTCGTATCACATCAGTTGACCCTCAGATATGCGGCTTCTTCAAGAAATCGGGGATCTAAGTCCAGATAAAATCTCGGTAGAGAACGCCAAAACAAGGAATCCGTAAGATTTGGCAAAATTTTGTTTCTATTTTGGAAACAATGTCAATTCCGGTCAATGAACGTTATAAACTCAACGTTGGAATCAGAAAGAGATTTATTAAACCAGCGAACAGTTATCAGGCGTATGGTGAGGGATTTAAACCTGTCACCAAAGCGTTCGACTTTGTTTATGGGAGACTTCAACCTCAAGAACAAAATTGATAATTGATATCTGTAAAATAATTCAACCATAAATATCTAAACCCAAGTAACTCATAGGTTATTGAGGCTTCAGCATGAACAAGCTCGCTAAGTTTCAGTTTAATTTTTGCTGCTCATCTCGTGTTTATCGTTATAGTTTAACTGCGTTATTGGGTGTGGTTTTGTTATCTGATACGGTGGGTGCAAAGGTTGGTGGTTTAGAGAACTATTCATCAAAGCGATCGCCAGAAATTCTATTAGATAAATATCGAGACAATTTCCCATATTTAGAAACTGGGGATAAGCAAGTATTACTGAGAAACTATCAGAATCAACAGCAAATTTATCTTGCACAGCAACCAGCGCCTACCCCATCAATTCCTTTGAATCCAGAGCAGCAAAAGTTATACGAACAGGGAGTCAAGCTGTTTCAAGAAGGAGAGAATTTACGAAAAAAAGGGAATAGAGAAGGATATAATCAGGCTATAAAGAAATATCAACAAGCATTAAAAATTGCTCAGGATATAGGACTGCGCCAAGAGGAAGCTGAGATAAACCAAAGGATTGGAGTAGTTTACTTTTTGCTTTTTGACAATAAAAATGCGCTTGAGTTCCACAAGAAAGCACTTTCAATCTTGCAAGAAGTAAATCAGCCTTTGCTGCAAGCATCTGCACTCAGTTTAATTGGTAACGTGTATGTCGGGATGGGCGAACATGAAAAAGCAATCGAACATTTCAACCAAGCACAGTCAAGTTTTCGGGCACAGAAGCAATTTGGTTTTGTAGCTATAACTTTAAACTCTATCTCTGATGCCTACATAAGATTAGGTCAGATGAAAAATGCTCTTAACTCCCTCAATTAAGCACTAGAAATTTATCGTACTACATTTAAAGACCCAGATAAAGAAGCTTATATTGTTGATAGGATTGCTTTCATTTATTCTCAAATAGGTGAATCTGATACAGCTTTACAATATTATAATCAAGCCCTAGATATTCAACGTAAAAGACGAGATTTACTTGCACAAGCCAAAATTATGAGCCATATTGGTTCTCTTTATGGGAAACTGGGAAAACATCAACAGGCTTTGGAAGTTTTAAATAAAGCACTGAAAATCCAACAGTCAAAAGGTACATTAGTAGACCAAGGTTTAACCATTCAGGATATTGCTGGTGTTCATGATTCCTTGGGAAATTATCCGCAAGCAATTGAACAATACAAAAAAGCAAAGTTGCTCTTTCATCAAGCTGGTTGGACAACTTTAGAGTCACAGAGTATTGGACTCATTGTTAGTATTTATAGAAATTTTCTAGGTGATAACCAAGAAGCACTGAAATATACAGATGAAGCACTTCAGCTTCAGCGTCAAGCTGGCGATAAAGAAGACGAAGCCTATACTCTTAACCAGCAAGCTGATATCTACCTTTTACAGGGAGATTATCAACTGGCATTAGACAGTTATAACCAAGCTTTGACAATTGAGCGCTCCATAACAAAAAATCCTAGAGCAGAAGCTCAGACTCTTGCTAATATTGCATTCCTTTACAATTTATTAGGCGATACTAACTCAAGCATCAAAACTTACACTCAGGCATTAGATATATATAAGAAGCTGGATTATCAGGTTGGACAAGCAAAAGTTTTTAGATCAATTGGCAGTGTTTACCAACTAAATAGAAGGGACAAAGAGGCTCTCGAATCTTATAACCAAGCACTATCGTTACATCGAAAACAAAATGATAATAGATCAGAAATTGCTACACTTTGGGGCATAGCAAAAACCCATAGGTCTCGGAAAGATTATGATAAAGCATTCGATACTGCTAACCAAGCATTGGCATTATCGCAACAGTATGAATATTCTTTTAACATAACAGCTTCTCTCGGCATTATCGGTAGCATATACTTTGCCAAAAACGACTATCAAAATGCATTAAATAGCTATAAAAATATTTTGGTAGATTATCGCAAAGCTGGATTGCGAATTAAGGAAGCTGAAACGTTAAACACAATGAGCATTGCTTATGAGTTCCAGAAGCAGCATCAACAGGCGATATCTACGCTCAATGATGAACTAAAATTGCGACAAGATTTAAAAGATCGCACAGGAGAAGCACAGGCACTTTACCAAATCGCCGTCAACCAACGCAATCTCGGAAAACTCGAAGCCGCACTTTCTAACATCCAAACTACAATCAACATTGTGGAAAGCATACGCGGTAATGTCCAAAGCGATGAACTGCGTACCTCATACTTCGCTACAGTGCAGAGTTACTACAAATTCTACATCGACTTGTTGATGCAATTGCACAAAAAAGACCCCGCAAAAGTATGCGAATTCAACATCCAAGACCTCAAAATCAAAGATAAATGCGATGCTGTTGCACTCCACATCAGCGAACGCGCCCGCGCTAGAAGTTTGGTAGAACTTTTAAAAGCAGGTAATGTCAATCTCCGTAAAGACGTTGATCCGCAACTCTTAGCAGAAGAACGTCGTTTGCAGAATAAACTGACATTGCAGGAAACGCGTTTATCAGACTTATTAAGTCAAAAAGGCTCATCTACTGAACTCATCAACAAAACCAACCAAGAAATCATCAATATTATCCAAGAATCACAAAAACTCACCGCTAAAATCCGCGCCACAAACCCAGAACGTGCAGAATTAACAGACCCAGAAGACATCCTGCAATTACCAGGAATTCAACAGCAATTAGATAAAGATACTATCCTGTTGCAATATTCCTTGGGTGAAAAACGCAGCTATTTATGGGTAGTCACTCCTAATTCTTTGGAAAGCTACGAACTCCCCGGACAAGAAAAGATAGTCGAAGCTGCAAAGCATTTGAATAGCCTTTTACAGCCAAAACAGTCACTACTGATTCAGGGAGGAACCCTAGAAGACAACGCCCAAACTTTTGCAAATACAGAGAAAGCCGCAGACGCACTCAGTCAACTTATCCTTAATGATGTAGCAGGGAAGTTAGGAAACAAACGTTTAGTCATCGTTGCAGATGGAATTCTACATCAAGTATCATTCGCAGCCTTAAATGAACCCAGAAAATCACCAACCAGCAACGAATATCAACCCCTAGTTGTGAATCATGAAATTGTCAATCTTCCTTCAATATCTAGCATTGCAACTCACAGAAAAAAACTCAAAACACGCGACGTTGCACCCAAAACCCTAGTTGTCCTCGCAAATCCTGTATTTAGTGCTGATGATACACGGTTGAAGAATGATAAACCCTCATCTGTAGAAAACAACCTCGACCGTTCAGCTTTAGAAACTTTAAGAAACACTAATCAGGTTTTAGAACCACTACCAGGTACGCAAGCAGAGGGAGAAGCAATTCTCGAACTGGTGAATTCTCCTAATAACAAGCTTTCCGCTTTTGGGTTAGATGCTAACTACAACTTTGCAACCAGCAAACAGTTACGTCAATATCGCTATCTGCTATTTGCAACTCACGGGATTTTCAACACAGTAAACCCAGCCTTATCAGGTATCGTGCTGTCTCTGGTAGATAAACAAGGTAAACCCCAAACCAGAAGCTTTTTGCGACTCAACGATATTTTCAACCTCGACTTACCAGCAGAGTTGATAGTGCTGAGTGCTTGTGAAAGTGGTCGAGGCGAGGATGTCCAAGGTGAAGGGCTAGTGGGATTGACAAGAGGCTTTATGTATGCAGGTGCAGCTAGAGTCACCGTGTCTCTGTGGAAAGTCAATGATAAATCTACCAAGGAGTTAATGATTGCATTCTACAAACAGATATTGGAACAAAATAAATCTCCCGCCGCCGCCCTTAATTTTGCCCAACGCCAAATGTGGCAAAGGAAAGATTTGCAAAATCCAGCTTGGAAACATCCCCGTTATTGGGCGGCTTTCACTCTGCAAGGGGAGTGGCGGTGAATATTTAATTGACCTTTCCCTAACCCTCTCCTTTTAGGAGCTACCGTGTACACACAAGTCGAATTTCTTCTTAAATCCCAAAGATTACCTACTT
>NZ_JABXKF010000041.1 GCF_017115165.1 Nostoc sp. LPT
ACGCCTGCTGGGGGATGAACACCCCTCTGTGGCAACTAGCCTGAACAATTTGGCAGGACTCTACGAATCACAGGGAAGGTACAGCGATGCCGAACCTTTGTACATCGAAGCTTTGGCGATGACAAAACGCCTGCTGGGGGATGAACACCCCTCTGTGGCAACTAGCCTGAACAATTTGGCATTACTCTATGATTCACAGGGAAGGTACAGCGATGCCGAACCTTTGTACATCGAAGCTTTGGCGATGACAAAACGCCTGCTGGGGGATGAACACCCCTCTGTGGCAACTAGCCTGAACAATTTGGCATTGCTCTACGATTCACAGGGAAGGTACAGCGATGCCGAACCTTTGTACATCGAAGCTTTGGAAATCGCTGAAAAACGGTTGGGGGCAAATCATCCCGATACAATAACCTACCGTAAGAATCTGGAAGACTTGCGGCGGAATCGTCAGCCTTGATTCAAGAGAATGGTTGCTTTTGTCTGGCGTTGGTTTCAGTAATTTAGGTAATCTGCACCGACTGCATTACCCGCCTGAGATTCAAATCCCAGTCTAATAAGTAGGCAAGATAATTAATTACACAATGTCATTGCAAATGCAGTGAAGCAAAATAATGCGATCGCAATGCCTACAACTACTTCTCTACGATATGCTCTGCGATGGGAGCGATCGCAATAACTGTAAATTTTTTTGTTTCTCTACTTAATGAGCCTCTGAACTCCATTAATGAGTCTCTGAACTCCATTAATGAGTCTTTTAGCTTCATTAATGAGCCTCTGAACTCCATTAATGAGTCTTTTAGCTCCATTAATGAGCCTCTGAACTCCATTAATGAGTCTTTTAGCTTCATTAATGAGCCTCTGAACTCCATTAATGAGCCTTTGAACTCCATTAATGAGTCTTTGAACTCCATTAATGAGCCTCTGAACTCCATTAATGAGCCTTGCTATTTCAGATTATTCATCCGCCAGTTTTACAGAATTCATTCTGAATTCTGACTCCTGACTCCTGAATTCTATTAGATAAAATAGTAAATATATCTTGGGTATTTATACTTAATTAATGTATGTTGTTGTTATTAAAAAAGGTTTATATTTTATTAAATTAGCCCAATTTTGTAATACTTTTTGATGAGCATCTTCATTTTTGATTTCCAGAGCTAAAATATAGCTGGTATCTAAAAAGTAGATACTTCTCATGGATTATAGAGATAGCGATCGTGGTTAATTGCACCATCTTTTACATCACATTCCACAGGGTTTGAACCTAAATCCCAAATAGAAGATGTTTGTTTGATGCTAGTAATAATAATTTTCCCATTTTCTTGAATAATCTCAAATTCTTGGTTTTCTCCTAATAGTTCTTTAGGGATTAATAAGCCTTTTTCTGTTGCTGTTAATTTCATGTTTAATTACCTCCATTGTTTTTGTAAGTTAATCAAATGAATTTGCTTTATATCAGATCCCTGACTTCTTCAAGAAATCGGGGATCTAAATTTAGCTTAAATACGTAACGCACCATCCAAGTTTTCGGTGCGTTAGCCTACGGCATAACACACCCGACGAAACTACGAGGCTACCAGCTACCTACAGGTTCAGCGATCGCAGAAAACATTGAAGGATCAATTGAAATGCCCAATCCCTCGGCTACACGACGACCATAAGAAATATCTGCCCGGAAGAAGTGGCAAAGTTGGCGCATTTGGATATCCTGTCTCGCTTGAGAGAGACTGCCAACGATATTATCAGCAAGACGCTCTTGCTGCTCAGGAGTCATTAACCGATACAGATTACCTGCTTGGGTGTAATCGTCGTTTCCTTCACGATGACTGTAACGATCAACTGTGACATCGCCCAAATGACTAGGTGGTTCTGCATAAGCTGGATTTTCTTTGGGCGTACCCTCAGCACTATTCGGTTCATAGTTAGGAGCGCTACCGTGATTGTTCCCCGGCGCCATAAAGCCATCTCGCTGATAATGCATCACTGGACATTTGGGCTGGTTGACAGGTAGTTGCTGATAGTTAGCACCCAAGCGATACCGTTGAGCATCTGGGTAAGAAAAGATCCGAGCTTGCAGCATTTTGTCTGGAGAGAAGCTAACGCCAGGAACCACTGCACTAGGGCTAAAAGCGGCTTGCTCAACTTCGGCGAAATAATTCTCAGGGTTCCGATTTAGCTCTAATATCCCGACTTCAATTAAAGGATAATCTGAGTGCTTCCAAACTTTGGTTAAGTCAAAGGGATTATCTGGATGTTTGGCTGCTTGCTCCTCAGTCATTACCTGAATAGACATCCGCCACTTAGGATAGTCTTTGTTAGCGATCGCTTCAAACAGATCGTGAGTCGCATGATCTGGATCTTCGCCCTTAATCTTAGCCGATTCTTCCTCTGTCAAGGTTTGATGCCCTTGCAGAGTCTTAAAGTGAAATTTGCACCAAACGCGATCGCCTTCAGCATTAATTAAACTGAAGGTGTGGCTACCAAAGCCATCCATGTGTCGAAAGGTTTTTGGAATTCCTCGGTCTGAAAACAGAATCGTCACCTGGTGAAGCGATTCTGGACTGAGTGACCAAAAATCCCATCTTGCATTATGGTCTTTGCAATTGGTTTGGGGATTGCGCTTTTGGGTATGGATGAAATCAGGAAACTTGAGGGGGTCGCGGATGAAGAAAATAGGGGTATTGTTGCCTGTAAGATCCCAGTTGCCTTCTTCAGTGTAGAACTTGATGGCAAAGCCTCTAGGGTCACGCTCGGCATCTGCTGAACCTTTTTCTCCTCCAACAGTAGAAAAGCGCAGGAGAACTTCTGTTTTCTTACCAATTTCAGAAAAAAGTTTGGCTTTACTGTAGCGAGTGATGTCATTGGTAACAGTAAAAGTACCGTGAGCAGCCGCACCTTTAGCGTGAACAACTCTTTCAGGAATACGTTCTCTGTTGAAATGAGCCAACTTTTCTAAGAGGTGGAAATCCTGGATTAATACAGGCCCACGCGCTCCAGCAGTGAGTGAGTTCTGATTATCGGCAACAGGAATACCGTCAGCAGTTGTCAATTTTTGGGGTTCAGTCATGGGTAAAGAAGCTCTCCATGTAAGTTACTCAGATTGCCCACAGTACATTTTAGTCAGTATATAGACGGATGCCTACTGATAGAACAATCTAATTCATAGTCATAACGAGTTTATATATAAAGCATACTCGATATGATTATGAATTACAAGGAATTTTTTTGTATTTTACTAAGATGTAGAAGCGATATATCGCCTCTATACTGCCTTTCAGGTATCTAAATGTTTGAGAATCAACGAGCAAACATCTGTCGCCTCAATTTGATGTTCGTCAACTAGGTGAGTTTGATGGGTGATAAATAGAGGCCCTTCAGATGGAGAAGTGGTGACGTTACCGTGAGAACCACGTACCAGGGAAGCATCCAGAGGAATTACATCCATCAGGTAGCGAAAACCTAGTTGTTTCTTAAGTAACTTGAGAGCAATTTTTCCTTGAGGAAATTTTATTTGCGGATCGAGGAAAAGTTCTACAGGATCGTAACCAGGTTTGCGGTGGATATCTACAGTTCTAGCAAAATCAGGCGCTTTTGCATCATCAAGCCAATAATAATAGGTAAACCAAGCGTCAGATTGAGCGATCGCTACCAACTCTCCCGATCTAGGATGATCGAGATGGTAAGCTTTTTTACCCTCTTCATCCAATACTTGCGCTACGCCTTCAGTCGCTTCTAGGAGCGATCGCACTTTCGGTATATACGCCGGATCGTTCACATATATATGGGCAATTTGGTGATCAGCAACGGCAAAGGCAATGCTAGCACCAAAATCCAGCAGTTCTCGCCCTAATTCTTCTCGCACAGCAATTAAACCATTTTCCCGTAATACGCGGTTCAAATCCACAGCTTGAGAAACTGGGGTAATGCCATACTCAGAAAGAATAATTACCTGAGTATTACGTGCTTGAAAATATTCAATTAAATCCCTACAAACAGCATCAATTTCTCGCAAATCTGCTTGAATCTGTGTTTGATTGTTACCAAATTTTTGCAGACAGTAATCTAAATGTGGTAGATAAACTAGTGATAATGTGGGGCTGTAGCGTTCTTCAATCCATTTTGCGGAATTGGCAATCCATTGGCTAGAACTAATGGTAGTTTTTGGCCCCCAGAAATCGAACAGAGGGAAGTTTCCTAAATCAGATTGAATTTGCGATCGCACATCACTAGGATGGGTATAAATATCAGGTAATTTTCTCCCATCTGCGGGATACATCGGACGCGGCGTAATCGCATAATCTACTGAAGAATACATATTGTACCACCAAAAAAGGTTGGCACAGGTGAAAGTTGGGTCAATTGATTTAGCTATTTCCCAAACTTTGGGAGCCTGGACGAGTTTATTAGATTGTCGCCAAAACTTCACTTCGCATTCATCGCGGAAGTACCAACCATTAGCAACAATTCCATGTTCATCAGGCAATTTTCCTGTTAAATAAGTAGCTTGAACTGAACAAGTTACAGCAGGTAGCACTTTTTTGATGGGAACCACTTGCCCAATAGCCGCCCAAGAAGATAAAAACGGCGTATTTTCTCCTAGTAAGCTGGGCGTTAATCCCACGACATTTAGAATAACTGTTTTCTTCATAAACTTAGTCCCTTCTTAATTTGTGGCAAATTCTTTTAATACCCACTCATATTCACGCTGAATAGAAGTTAGCAAATCTATCTTCATTTCTGATGGCAATACATCCCAAGTGTAAGTCTCAATTTCTAAATGTGAGCAAGCATCGTTTGTCTGAAGTAGATGTAAAACAGTAGCAATATCATCTTGGGTAGATTGTAAAATTTGATAATCATGAATAAAAATTGGCACATGAAAGTGAGTGCGCCATTCTTCAGCGAGAGATTGCTCTAAATGTGGTAATGCAGTTATTAAGTCAGCATAGTGCTGGAGTGTACCATCGCTACGACGTTCTATTACCTGGTGAAGATAGGTAGATTCTGCAAAAGGACGTAAGCGTTCAACTATCAAACTACGCTTCGCAACTTCAGCAGGTATTTTTACTTTAATTGCAGCGCTGATTTGAATTTTCCCAATCTTAATACCTACCGATTGCAAACGGGTAAATACAGATTGTGGCTGCTCATATTCAACTGAAAAATGGCAGGTATCATAGCAAATCCGAATGTGTTCTAGCAATTTGGTCTCTGCTAAATCCTGCTCGATATTTAATTTTTCTGATAAATAACTACCACCTATTGGCAATAACCAATTTTGATAAAAGTCAATTACTTCTGAGGTATTTTCAATTAGACCATCAGGCTCAGGTTCTAAATCAATATGAAGTATCTTGCCTGTTTCTTCGCTGATGCGAATCATTTCTACAACAACTGATGCTATATTCAAACAACTCTTTTTCACAACTATCTCGAAAGTTGCTTGGTCTTTTACCCACCAAGGTTTATAGGATAGTGGTAGTGTAGAAATTCCGCCATCAAGTCCTTCGGGTAACAGAGCAGCTAAAATTTTTGCTAAGTTTAATGTATAATTAACCCGTTCTTGTGTAGACCAATCTGGTGCATAAACTTGGTCTTTTACCACCTGTCGATGGAATCCGCCATAAGGGAATCCGTTTAAGGTGAAAACATATAAATCTTCTTGAGTCAGCCAAGCTTGAAATTCAGCTAAGTTATTACTTTCTAAAAGTTGTTTGGCGGCAACATCTGCTAATCTCAAGCCAATACCAAAAGGTTCTGTAGGCGATAAACGTGATTTTAGTTTGGGAATATAATTTTCTAAATTGGTGAAAACCTCTAGCCAACTTTCACCAGGATGAATATTGCTGCAATAAGTTAAGTGAAAATTATTGTTGTTTGTAATTTTCATTTTCTAGTTCTATTCCTTGTATATGTAATCTGTTTTCTTTGGCTTAAGTTTCACAAAATACTTGCTACATATTCATAGGTAGGGGCGCACATTTATGCGCCCCTACAGCCGATTAATCGTATTACTGGGTGTACACATTTAAATTTAAGTAACAGCAAAGACTTTTGCTAACTTCATCGAAATTGGTAGCAAGATTAAAACTAATAAACCGTAATACAAACCAGCAAAACCAGATGCAACAGTTGCATCTAAGACTATCAGAGATAAAACGCCTATTTTCACAGCATTTCGAATATTTTCGGCTATCGGTTCTTGCGCAGCTTTGATAAAGTTAGGCAAGATTCTAATAGCTAATAAAATAGCGAATGGTAGGGCTGCGATCGCTGTATACTCTTTTAATAATCCTAAAGCTAAAACTGCTGTCAAAACTATTGCAATTAGCAGTAGTGCTAATACTCCCGTAATCTTCTTACCTCCGTGAACTTCACCTTGACTAATTGCGGTGATAGCAGCAATATAAAGAACAGGAATCAGCGCTAAATACCAACGTTCTCCGATGATTTCTGGTACAGCACTTACACCTAATAATAAGTTACTGCCACGGCACAAACCCATATTTAAAGGCCCGAAAAAAGGATGATGTTTGGCGAGTGAGTTATAAAGGAGGCATGAAAGAGTGATAAAAATAGCGATCGCAGCACTCAACAACGATACTTGAAATGCAGCTATAATCCCGATTACAAACAGTATACTCCCCAATAAAGTAGCATTTTGACGAGATACGCGACCACTAGGAATTGCTCTATTTGGTCGCTCTTTTGCATCTAATTCTGCATCGAAAACATCGTTAAAAACTACCCCACCGCCGTATAAACCAGTTGTAGCTAATAACAACCAAGCTAATGGAATTAGTATGGCAAAAGTTGTTTCGCCATTAATTAATTTAGTAAAAATTATTCCAGAGCTAGAAGCAGCAAAACCAAGAAGAATATCCGCCCAAGCAGTAACAATATTAGCAGGACGCATTAATTCCAGATAACCCCGCCAGCCTTGAAAATTTAAGCTTGCAACATTCACTTATCTGCCTCCATGCCTAGTAATTTCTCAAAATAAACTGCATATTACAGATGAATCAATTTATGCAATTCCTTTTTCTCACTCCCCAGTACAGACGCGATTAATCGCGTCTCTCCCCGATTTTCTACTCAATCAACACATAATCTGAAACTGATTTGATTCCTGGCTCCTGTCCCCGCAGCACAGAATTACCACTGAACAACTGACGCTGATCGACAGATTGAAGATTGAGCCAATCTGATGCTTTCATCTGCCCCGTTTGACTGTAAGCAGTTAGGGCGTTTTCATAACAAACTGCTCGCACATGTTCTTCAGGAATACCCCTATCTAACATCAACTGAGCCGTTTTTGGGACTGCCAAAGGATCGCTAATACCCCAATCAGCACTACTATCTACAATGATGCGATCACGTCCATATTTACGGACAACTTCAACCATCCTAGCGTTACCCATCTTCGTCTGTGGGTAAATCGTGAAAGCCGCCCAAAAACCCCTTCCTAATACTTCTTCAACAGTTTCTTCGTTGTTGTGATCGATAACTACTTGTGAAGGATCTAAGCCATATTCAATACAACGATCCATACTCCGACTAGCACCCGCCTTCTTGTTACGGTGAGGAGTATGAATTAGTACCAAACTATCGAGTTCTTTGGCTAATTCTAACTGTTGACAAAAGTACTTATCTTCTGCTTCTGTCATATCGTCATAGCCTATTTCACCAATAGCAACAACTCCCTCTTTACACGCATAAAGTGGTAGCAGTTCCATAACTTCAGCGGCTAGCGCTTCATTGTTAGCTTCTTTCGGATTTAGGCCGATTGTGCAGTAGTGTTGGATGCCAAACTGACTAGCACGAAATCGTTCCCAGCCCACAAGACTACTGAAGTAGTCTTTAAATGAGCCAGCGTTGGTTCGGGGTTGTCCTAACCAAAAGGCTGGTTCAATAACGGCAACAATTCCATATTCACGCATTACTAAGTAATCGTAAGTAGTACGCGAACACATGTGAATGTGAGGATCGATGAACATCATGGTTTTAATGATTGGGGATTGGGTATTGGGGATTAGGGATTGGGCATTGGAAATTGGTTATTTTCCTTGTGCCCCTTATTCCTACTCTCTTTTATTTGTAAACAAAAAGGTGTTGGCGTGCTAGCCCGCCGCAGGCATCGCGGCTAAAACTGCTCCAAGTCAGATTACCTTGTTGAATGGATGACTGTAAATCTGGGTAATGAGAAAGTAATGCTTGCGCTTGGGGTAAAGGAGACTCAGCACAAGCTAAGGCTGCTGCTTCTTGTTCGTGTATATCCCCATTAACTAGTACTTTTTCCAAATCTGTGATGATTGCGCTATCGGCAAACCGCCCTACAGGCCGCCAAAGTTCTGGCGTAACTGTGCGTTTAGCTGCCCAACGTTCATGGGCATAGTCTGCCAACATCCTCGCTAATTCAGGGTTAGCACGCCAATCTAGACCCCAAATTAAATGTAACGGACTGCCGACAAACACAGCCTTCAGCACCATCTGATTCCAAGCAGCATTATCTAAATAATTCGCTGGATAAGGGTTACGTAGTGCTATGGCTTGGAATACATTACTCATATTACTGCGAATTCCCTCAGCAGTACGATGGCGATGTAACTCTGGGTGTGGTAAGAACGGCAAACTTTGATAAAGGACAACTAACTCCCCCATATCGGCAGTGGAGAAAACTTGATCGAGCGATCGCACATAGCCTTGGGGATCATCGTGGGGCAATGCTAAAAGCAAAAGTGTGCGACCTGCTTGATCTACACTCCAATTACCAGGATACCAACCAGGAATCACATCCTCTGCTGCTTCCAAGTCCTGGAATGTTAGTTGCAAATCCTGTTTACCTAAATAACGCGGCACAGCACTAAAAGCCGTAAAAAACACTCTATCAGCAGCGCCGCTAGCAATCTGTGCCTGCTTTTGTGACAACCAAGTAAAAGCTTTCTCTGAAACAGACTTTAATAGCCAATGATGCAGTAATTGGTTTACTTTACTCATGATAAATTCAGGATAAGTTGTCCAACTTTTTTGTGACAACCAAGTATAAAATATACCACTAAACTTGATTTTTGGGGATTGAAACAGTTAGATAATATCCTACTGAGATCGTAACTTCACTGAATCTATAAAAATATCTTGACTTTAAAGAAGATACTGTAAAGATACCATTTTTATTAGATAAATCCTCAAATTATCTTACGGAAAAAAATTAGAATTTTATGTAATAATGATCTCCATTACAAACCTTATATATGAAATATAGGCAGCAATAAAAAATATACATGAATGAATGTTATTTTTAACTTAAGCGCTAGGCAAAGACACTTCAAAACTATGATTAAGTGAGTAAATAGATTTATCTAGTAATTTATTTCCAGTTTGAATTACTTAGGAAATTTATCATGCCTATTTCGGGATAAGTTTAAATTGCAGTAGTATATCTATTTACAGTTACTTAAAAACAATAATATTCAAATGATTATTCAACAAAAAAGCGCTCTGAATCTGCAATCAATTAACCAATGCGTACGTGTTACCTTTAATTATAATGTTCACTTTACTAAAGGTCTGTTTCAGTTAGATAATCCTTTGCTTGCACAAGCGATCGCCGCAGATGGAGAGACAACCCCAAAACAAGTATTAGCGGTGGTAGATGGAGGATTTTTACAGTATCAAGATGGGCTGTTAAAAAAATTATCAGTCTATGCCCAATGTTATCAAGATGTACTAACACTGAGCGGTGAGCCGATAATAGTTCCAGGTGGAGAAGCAGTCAAGAACGATTCTAGATTTATAGAGCAAATTCATCAGCAGATCAATACAGCTGGATTGTGCCGTCATTCCTACGTTTTAGCAATTGGAGGTGGAGCCGTCCTAGACATGGCAGGATACGCAGCAACAACGGCTCACCGAGGAATTCGGCTGCTACGAGTACCGACAACAGTATTAGGGCAAAATGATTCGGGTGTAGGAGTAAAAAACGGAATCAATGCCTTCGGTAAGAAAAACTTTTTGGGTACATTCATGCCACCTTATGCCGTCTTGAATGACTTTGATTTTCTTACTAGCCTCGACGATCGAGATTGGCGATCGGGTATTGCAGAAGCAGTGAAAGTAGCGCTGATTAAAGATGCAGATTTCTTCGATTTCATTATGACTAATGCCGAGAAATTGGCTAATCGAGACATGGACATAATGGAAACATTGATTTATCGTTGTTCCCAGTTGCATTTAGAGCATATCGCTGGTAGCGGCGATCCCTTTGAAATGGGTTCATCGCGTCCTTTAGATTTTGGACACTGGGCTGCTCACAAACTAGAGCATTTAACTAATTACAGCCTACGTCATGGTGAAGCTGTAGCGATCGGCATCGCTTTAGATACAACCTATTCATATTTAACAGGGCAACTCTTGCAATCAGAGTGGCAAAGGGTTCTAACTACACTCAAAAAATTAGGCTTTACTTTGTACGTCTCGGCATTGACAGAGCAATTAGATCGACTAGACCATCCGCATTGTCTATTTAGGGGGCTTACGGAATTCCGTGAACATTTGGGAGGAAAATTAACAATCACCCTTCTACAAGGAATCGGAGAAGGAATAGAAGTTCATCAGGTGGATTTGTCTTTGTATAGAGATGCTATTTTGATGCTGCAAGATTGGGAACTTTTACATTAATTCTCCTTTGAATGCAATCAACAGAAGCGATGTCTCTTAAGAAACCTCTGAGTATTGTCCTGGCACGCCCGCTATTGGAAGTAACTAGCTACCCCTTAATCTATTACAAAAAGTTCACGATCCCCAGACGCAAGATTTCTCGCGTAAAGTCACAGGAATAACCGATAGTTGCATCGGCAAGAAACTTGCCAGCCAAGCACTCTTTTGTCACCCCATAGCCCCCAAGAATTTCAACGGCTGTTTGTGCGTTTTTGATTGCAACATCCACTGCAAAAGTCTTGGCGGCTGGTGCTTTGATTGTGGCGGCAAGTTGGGGAGAAGTTTCTGCTGTAACTGCTGCATCCCATACCACCAGTCGTGCAGCCTGGGTGTTAATCATCATATCCGCTAATTTTAAAGCCACTGCCTGATGTTCGATAATCGGACGACCCCAACTGACTCTTTGCTTGGCATAACTCAAAGCATACTCATAAGCAGCACGAGCCAAACCAACATAAGAAGCTGCCAGCCCAATAGCTACTTCTGGAAGCAACATTAGTAGTTTTCCGGCTTCTCCTTCTTGTCCAATCAGATTTTCCACAGGGACTAGGACGTTATCTAGGCTAATCTCAGCATGATGAGAGGCTTTCCAACCAATCATCTGTGTCTTTTTGCCAAACTTAATCCCAGGTGTCTCTGTTGGAACGAAAAAGATAGACAAACTTTCGCGCAATGGTTTATCCATTGCTGTACGGGCAATAATGAAGTAGGCATCCGCAATTCCAGCATTTGTAACTAACGAGGATTTTGTCCCATTAAGGATGTATGTATTGCCCTCACGCACTGCAAAGGTCTTCATCCCAATATTGGAGTCTGGGAGCGCGCAGAACATATCAGAGGTGGCGACATTAGGTTCACTCTCTGCGGCGCTGAACAGATGGGGTTTTCCGGAATTTACAAAAGATAGTATTCGTTTTTGTTGTTCTGTGGTTGCTGCCCTAGTGACAAACAGTGACATTGCTGCGGTGAGATTGAAATAACTACAAGCAATGCTGACATCCACAACGCCTATTTCTTCCAGTACTATAGCCAAATCTATACACTTTCGCCCCACACCTCCTAACTTTTCTGGAAGCATCAAGGATGTAAATCCTAATTCAGATCCCTTATAGAACAAATTTTGGCAAAATTCCCAAGGTTCTATCTCTAGATTGTTAGACTCCTCGATTATACGAACAATAGGCTGAATTTCATTTTGGGCAAACTCACGAGCTTGTATTCGCAATATTTGCTGTTCTTGAGTCAGGTTGAAGTCAATCATGTCTTATCCTTTTTTTCCCATATCGCCAATATATAGTTTTGTTTCAGGTATTAAAAACTAAATTTTGTAACCGCATTTTTAGATAATCTTTGTATATAAATAGATAAAATAGTTTTAGAATCCACTCGGCTGTACTCACATTTATCTCCAATATTTGTAAAATATTGTCTGATATCAGATGAATGTTAACATTAGTGCGATAGTTGCCAGTAAAGGGATATATAGTCTGTGCTGTTGCTATCACTGCATCTAAGCAAATATTAATTGAAGTAAAAACTAGTTGAACCAGCCATATCTTGAATAAGCACAGTACCATTTAACAACTCAATATTCCAAAATAGTTGAGTTTTATAAAATCCTCAAATTCAATTTTATTAAATATTTTATTATTCCAAAATGTCCCTGATTTGTGTAAGTTATATAACTTGTTTTATAGAAAAGACAATTCAAATGTTGTGAAAATAAAAAGTTAACTGAATATCTTCTACATTAAAATTTACAGCATGTAAACTGCGATCGCAATGAAGAATCTTTTGATAAACTTGTCAATTCTTTATCAGTACTGAATAATTTGCCTATACTGACCAAACCTTTGATGCCGTAAGGCGTTAAGCATAATATTTTAATCTGTAACCCCGTATTCTTTCTCTATCACACTCAACAGCCTTTCCTCAAACTCAGTCAAATATGGGCCTTTCAACTCTCCCAAACACTTCTAAACTGCCTATAATGGTTCTTCTAGCTTGCCACCGTCCCGTAGTTTGTTAATGCCTAGGCATAGCCCGCCGCAGGCATCGCTAATCTGCTGCATCTGGTGACATTCCAACTCCAAGTAGTTCAGTGGCTTTAGGTGGTCGATTCTCTCGCTCATTCTAGATGCGTAAAATTAAACCCTCTACAACAAGAAATTATTAGTTTACTTGCGCTTTCACCTGATATTTATAGCAATCTTGTAAATAATTCCTTTTATACGTCATCTACAACCACCAAATTTTTTGCACAATCTCCTCTGAGGAAGCGATCGCAATCAAACTTGATTTAAAAGCAGGAAAGATTTTTGATGACGGTCCTTATTATTTCAAAGTTAAGCATGATCGAGGTTCATCGGAAAAACCTGTTACCCAATTCATACGTAACAATTTCCAACAAATTCAACGATATATATGTTGTTTTTAGGATGTTGGATAGTTGGATTGGTGAGTCAGCAAGCTTTTGAGGAGCCATTTTCAAAATCCTCCACCTGATGAAAAGCTGGTTGGGACTTATCAGGTGCTTATTCTCAAAGGAGAAATATACAGCATCGGTTGAGATATGAGATCATCGAATCCGAACAAGTAGTCAAGATAATTCATATATGGACGCATACGAGTAAGTTATCTCTTCAGCCCTCCTTGGTGTTCACAATGAAAACCTCGATGCTCCCAAGCTTGCATATCTACATCGGTAAGTTTTGTGACATTTGAGCATTGCGGTTGAATAATTTGACTTAAAATCGCCCAAAATAAGCTGCGTGTTACATCTAATCCAGTTTTAGTCCAAGATTCATGATTACCAGGAATACCCAATTCTTGAACAATTTCTGGCTCTACCCAAATGCCATGAGCGCCCAAAAGAATCTGTGCCATCCATTTAGCTCTGGGTAAATGACTGGCCGAGGTAATCAACATGACTTTATGCACTCCCCAACGGCGCAGAATTGGAATACTATAATAAAAATTTTCAAAGGTAGAATTCGCGCAGTTTTCTAACCAAACGTTTTGTAACTCTGCTAATTCCGCCTGAAAAATTAACCGTATACAGGGATCTGGGGAACCATGAGAAATTAAAATTGGGGTTTGTGGGTATTGTTTTGCTTGTTGAGCAACATAAGTTTCTCGACGAATACTACCACCTAGCACAAAGAAAGCATCTATCGGCTGCGAAGAAGCAAAAACTAAGGTTATAGTAGTAAAAATCAGCCAAGCACCCAGGATAAGATACAATCCACCACTGAGTTTTTGTAACAATTGCCACAGATTAGCAGATTTTTTTTTAATAGAAATTAATGATTTGATGGTAAATTTGCGTTTCATGACTTAAGTAAGAAAAGCTGATTTTACTGCTGTCTAACAATACTGCAATTGAATGAGCAAAGTGCTATCTTATAAAAGTAATCTAGAATGCAAACATGACGCTAATTAAAGTGTCACACGCTCAGTATAGCCTTCCGGAGAAGACTAACAAAGTGAGAAATGATTGTTAATAACTAATGCGGCATTTTTGGCATCATTAGAAGGATAAAAATGATGAATAAGCATAGTTGATTCTGGGGTATAAAAACTTAAAAATTTCTGGAAAGCCTGATTGCTAAACTGTCAACAACACAATTATTCCAGCTAAGTATACATGAACCAATCTGCGAAAAGTTACTCACCGCTCCAAGTAGCCTTGATTGGTGGAGCGATCGCCACAACTGCTACCATGTCTGTGTTCGGCCCCGCTTGGACTCGTGGTGTCCGTGCTGCTCTAGCCCTACAAGACAGCCCAAAAGTGATAGTTGACCAAGTTTGGCAACTGGTAAATCATGAATATGTTGATGGTAAATTTAATCAACAAGATTGGCAAGCAACCAGGCAAAGCCTGTTGAGCAAAGACTACTCTTCTCGCGAAGAAGCATACACTGCCATCCGCGAAGCTTTACAAAAGTTGGGAGATCCTTACACTCGGTTCATGGACCCCCAACAATTTGAAGCTCTGACTAGCCAAACATCTGGGGAAGTCTCTGGTATTGGCGTTCGGATGGAAGTGAACGAAAAAACTCAGCGGCTCACCGTTGTCGAAGCCATAGAAAATTCTCCGGCGCTGAAAGCTGGGATCAAAGCAGGCGATGAAATTTTGGCAATTGACGGCAAATCCACTCTCAAAATGAAAGTGGATGATGCTTCTAAGCTAATACGTGGCAAAGCGGGTACTCCCATCAAGATACGGGTGGGACGCGCAGGCCAAAATGCCTTTGATTTGAAGCTGACAAGGGCAAGTATTGAAGTCCCAACAGTACGCTATACCCTCAGACAAGAAGGGAACCGCCGCGTTGGCTATATCCGTTTGCGAGAATTTAGCGCCCACGCCGCAGACCAAATGCAACGAGCCATCCGCGATTTGAACACTAAGAAAGTTGATTCTTATGTCTTAGATTTGCGGGGAAATCCTGGCGGTTTGTTGCAGGCGAGCATTGAAATTGCTCGGATGTGGTATGATAACGGCGGAATTGTCAAGACAATAGACCGTGTGGGCAGCAGTGAGGAAACTAAAGCCAATCGTACTGCTTTGACAAATCGTCCTTTGGCGGTCTTAGTGGATGGTAATTCAGCTAGTGCTAGTGAAATCCTTACAGGGGCGCTCAAGGATAATAAGCGGGCGGTAGTTGTAGGTGGTCAAACCTTTGGCAAAGCCTTAGTCCAGTCAGTTCATGAACTCGCAGATGGTTCCGGCTTGGCTGTCACCATTGCCCATTACTACACCCCGGCGGGAACGGATATTAACCATAAAGGAATTACACCAGATATCAAGCTAGACTTGACAGAGGCACAAGAGCGTCAATTGGCTTCTAATCCAAATTTAATCGGAACTAAGAGCGATCCCCAATATGCTCGAGCGATCGCAATTCTATCAAATAACAACTTTGCCCAGCCGCCAGCAAATCAACCGACTCGACCCATGAGCCGCGCTGGTGACTTGAAATTTTAGGTGAGTTATTTGTTACCAGGTATTTACATATTCCCAAATCCAGATTTTTGGAGTTATGGAAACTGCTTGATATTACCGTTCCAAGATTTTGATTTGGGAATACTAGCTAGTAATCCCATCTCCAAAATCTCAGATTTATGAATCATCAGCCAGTTGATGCAACCACCGCCACCAGCTTTTTACCAATGGTGTCGGTGGTTGTTCCTATTTATAACGGTGAGGCAGATTTACCAGAGTTAATCAATTGTCTGTTGTCTCAAACTTACCCAAAAGACCGCGTAGAATACTTGTTGGTAGACAATAACAGTAGCGATCGCACTCTCACCATCCTGAAAACATCTGCCGAAAATTGCCCAATTACAATTCGCCCCTTGAGCGAAACCCAAATTCAAAGCTCTTACGCTGCTCGTAATACCGGGATTCGCGCCGCTACGGGTGAAATTATCGTTTTTACCGATGCAGATTGTCGCCCACAACCGCAATGGTTAAACGCACTAATTCAGCCTTTTGTCAACAAAGAAGTGATAATTGTTGCTGGTGAAATTTTGGCACTACCAGGCACAACTCTGCTAGAACAACACGCAGACCGTCAAGAAACTTTATCGCAAAAGCATACCCTTAACCATTCCTTTCGTCCCTATGGTCAAACAGCTAATTTAGCGATTCGACGCATTGCCTTAGAAAAAGTAGGTTTATTTCGTCCCTATTTGACTACTGGTGGTGATGCCGATATTTGTTGGCGGATTTTGGGGGAAAACATCGGGCGTTTGGAATTTGCCCCAAATGCGATCGTTCAGCACCGCCACCGCGCTACACTTCAAGAACTGCAAAGTCAATGGCGGCGTTATGGACGTTCAAATCGCTATCTGCACGAACTGCACGGTGTAGATTTAATGCGAGAGATGACACCCAAAGAATACGGCTATCGCTTGGCACGTTGGTTATTGAAAGAAGTACCAAGAGATATTAAAAAGGCGTTGGCGAAGCCCAAAGCAGGCATCGCTAGTCAAGCCACCCTTGTAGATTTATTAAATACTCCCATTGGTTTGTTCACAGCTAGGGCGCGTACTGCTGGACAAAGAGACGCCAAGCTACCAGAGAATGCCAAGATAATTGCTCGACTGTAAGTAAGAAAAAGGGCATTGCTGATTAGATGTATAAATCTTGCTGTAGAGACGTTGCAATTCCTAGTCTCTACAAAGGTTTTGAAATCATGCAAAATCATTTTCATAGCTGAATTCAGTGACGCTTAAGCAAAAATGCTCTTGTAAGTCCAGAAGCATTGACTGAGACCCTTATTCTTTCTTTAGCTCACAAAAGCGAATGTATCTTAAGAAGTATTTTCAAAAGCAGGTAAAGCAAATATGCTGTTATTGATGAACTTTTAACGTTGTATTTAAAAAAATAAAAATTTCAGTAGGTAGGGCTTGTTGCCACTTAGCACTTTGGTCGTTATTAGACAAGCTTGTGGCACTAAATAGAACTAGAAGTTGATTAAGGCTACACAAATTTGATTGCTTCCTCATTATTGAGAGAGAAGTTAGTAAATCAAAAAACCCAGTTCTGTCATATTTATTTATAGAGTGTCCGCTCTTTCAAGTAACCTTCTCTCCTTGCCTGCTCAATAGCGTCTGAATTATTGAAGAAAGCATGGGGTTTGCTTTCCCTGCTCTCTTCATTCACAGTTACGCTTCATAGTTTTGTGAGTTGAGCAACATGAAAGTGGATGGATTTAATCAACAGATAGATAAATTGTGCTCACAGATACAGGGACTATTAAAATGCTATGGAACTAAGCTGAACTCACAACAGGAGATGATAACAGAGGCTTTCGAGAAACTTAACACCACAATGGAACAACTATTGACAGCTTCCGAGGAGTTAAAGGTAACACGAGCGGCAGTAGAGAAAGAGCGCCAGCGTTACCAAGACTTGTTCGAGTTTGCTCCAGATGGTTACTTGGTAACTGATACCAACGGGATAATCCAAGAGGCTAACCATGTAGCAGCAACTTTGCTCGGCGTCCAACAAAAATATTTAATAGGTAAACCATTAATTCTTTTTATTGCTCAACAAGACCGCCAGTCCTTTAACTCTCAAATAAACAATTTGCAGGAGATAATGAACTGGGAAATTCACCTACAGCCACGGAGAGGAACGCTTTTCCCTGCTAGTGTGAAAGCGTCTGTAGTATACGATATTGAGGGGAAGCACCTTGGCTGGCGTTGGCTACTGTGCAACATCAGTGAACGCAAACAAGCTGAAGAAAAGTTGCACCGAGCTTACAGTGAGTTAGAAATACGGGTGGCGGAACGGACAGCGGAACTGGTAGAAGCAAATCAAAAATTGCTAAATGAAATTACAGAACGTAAAAGAGTCGAGTCACAACTACTGCACCTTGCTTTTCACGATGCATTGACGGGTCTGGCAAACCGCGTTGCATTTATGAACCGCCTAAAACATGCGATAAATTATTCAAAACGGCATTCAGATTATCTATATGCTGTGCTATTTCTCGACCTAGATCGGTTTAAGGTGATCAATGACAGTCTTGGACACCTAAATGGAGACCAATTGCTGCTTGCTATTGCAAGTAGACTAGAAATATGTGTACGCTCCATAGATACAGCGGCACGGCTTGGGGGAGACGAATTTACAATCTTGCTTGAGGGAATCCAGGATGTGTCAGACGCCATCAAAGTTGCTGAACGGATTCAGAAGGAACTGGCATTACCTTTTAAGCTTGACGGACAAGAAGTCTTCATCACGGCAAGTATTGGCATCGCGTTGAGTTCGACAGTAGACTATCAACACCCAGAAGAACTGTTGAGAGATGCAGATACAGCAATGTACCGAGCCAAGGTGCTAGGCAGAGCGCGTTATGAGTTATTCAACTCAGATATGTATGCTGATGCTCTAGCGAGATTACAGTTAGAGACTGATTTGCGCCGAGCAATTGAACGCAAAGAATTTCGGGTTTATTACCAACCGATTGTTTCACTCACTAGTGGCTCTATTATAGGTTTTGAGGCTCTATTGCGCTGGCAGCACCCAGAGCGTGGTCTGCTTAATCCAGCAGATTTTATTCCCCTAGCAGAGGAAACTGGACTAATTTTCTCCATTGGCAAATGGGCTTTGCATGAAGCCTGCCGCCAGATGCAAGTTTGGCGGGTATGTCATCGTTCTAAATTACTAGAGAAAATTAGTGTTAATCTCACCGTCAAGCAATTTTCTCAGCCGGATTTGATAGAGCAGATTGAGCAAATTTTGTACTCAACTGGCCTTGATGCTGGCACTCTAATCCTAGAGATTACTGAAAACGCAATTGTGGAAAATGGTGATAAGGTAACTGCCGCAATCTTACAACTTCGAGAGATGGGCATTGAGTTATCAATTGATGACTTTGGTACAGGCTACTCCTCATTAGGTGGTCTTTATAACTTTCCGATTAGTGTGTTGAAAATTGACCGTTCTTTTATCAGCCTGATGGGCACTAATAGTAAGAATTTAGAAATTATTGAGATAATTGTCACCTTGGCACACAAGCTAGGTGTGGATGTGCTTGCCGAAGGGGTAGAGACAAAAGAGCAACTATTACTTGTAAGAAAGTTAAACTGTCAATATGGCCAGGGGCATTTTTTCTCAGTTCCATTAAATAGCTCGGCAGCAGAGGCATTAATTATGGAAAATCCTCAATGGTAAGAGTGATTTAAAATCCTGAGCATAGTTTTGTCTAGCCTACGCGCCATCAAAATTTGGCATATAGCTACTGGAGACTGCCTTACTTATAGCCGTAGCCAGATATGTTAGGACAATGTTGATTGCCAAAAGCCTTGATTTAACTGGGTTTCTACTCAGCACTCAGCACTCAGCACTCAGCACTCAGCACTCAGCACTTTGCTATATATTGTCGCTCAGTCTGAGCCATGACGAGCAAACTCTCCTCAGCGGAAGCCAAGATAAAGCTATCAACTATTGGGATCTTACTACAAGGGAATGTTGGACAACTTTGCGGCCAGCCCGTCCCTATAAAGGCACGCTCGTTAATGCAGCGACAGAGTTGACGGAGGCACAGATGTGAACTTTAAAAGCTTTAGAGGCGGTAGAGGTAAATTCAAGTTGCTCAATGCCTACCAACTTTCGCTAAATTGGAAAAAGGAAAACTCAAGGGAATTTTAAATGTCAGCACAATTGTTACTGGTGGATGATGAACCAGGGATACGGGAAGCCGTGAAAGACTATTTGCAAGAGAGCGGTTTCAGCGTTCAAGTCGCCAGTAACGCCCTTGAAGGTTGGGAATGGATGCAGCTGAATACACCTGACTTAGTGATTTCCGATGTGATGATGCCTCAAGTGGATGGCTATCAGTTCCTGAAGCAACTACGGGAAGACCCCCGTTTCCAAGCACTCCCGGTAGTATTTTTAACTGCTAAAGGGATGACAGGCGATCGCATTCAAGGCTATCACGCTGGTGTTGATGCCTATCTACCCAAACCTTTCGATCCAGACGAGTTAGTGGCTATAGTCGAAAATTTGCTAGCCCGCCGCGCCGCTAAGGCTGCAAGTACGGGAGATGACGCTGAAACCCCCGATTTTGCTGAACTAGCCAATCAGATTGCCCAAATTAAAGCATTGTTAACTCAAAGAAATGCTATTTCCCAATCGCCAGCCCCTTTTAAAATTGATTTGACTCCCAGAGAACAAAGTGTTTTAAATTTGGTCGCAGAAGGGTTGATGAACAAAGAAATCGCCCGTCGTTTAGAAACCAGCGTTCGCAATGTCGAAAAATACGTCAGCCGTTTATTTAGTAAAACCGGCACCAATAGCCGTACAGAGTTAGTTCGTTTTGCTCTAGAACATGGTCTTGCTAAATAAGGGTTGGGAATTGGGCATTGGGCATTGGGCATGGGACAGAAGAGGCAGAGGAGCAGGGAGAAGGGTGCACAGGAGAGAAATTTTCCCCCTGCTCCCTGCTCTCTGCTTCCCCATCTCCCTCATCTCCCTCATCTCCCCCTACTTCCCTACTCCTGGGTAATCGGTAGTAGGTAACTGGCTGCTAAACCATGACCTATTACCAGTAATAGATAAAACATAAGTATTTCAGCAAATCAGGCACTTAGTTTAAGCAAAAAACTAAAAGAAAGGTTATTTATTTTTACTTTAATCTTTTAGGTTTTCATTAGATTTGCGCCTGCTGTCCAATTCCCCATCTGTAAAGACACAGGGTTTTATTATTCTGCAATGTTTTGATAAAAACTCGGTAAAATGCACCCGGCTGAATTTGCTTTTAGATTCTACCAGTACCCTTTGCTACAAAGTTTTTAATAGCGAAAACTGTTCCTGGGACTTTGTGCTGCTAAATAAGACTTTCACAAAGTAGAAATCAAAATATTTTATGAAATCTACTGACTGCTTAGTTTTTATGGCAACGGGGGTATAGGATCAACATTTGATTTGATGCCCAATTCACGTTTTTCACTAATCAAATTACACCTTTAGGTTGGAGAATTTTCCGCGACATTACGCAAGCGCATTAGCTGACGCCGCATTTGAGGCGAGGCTTTAAACTCGGACACTTCCTGGGCTTTAACAGACGCTTGTAGCGTTTCGAGAAAGTCATCAGAACCTTCGGTTAAAGCATCAAGTAGCACCTGTAAAAGTTGCTCGCGATCGCTCAATAGACTCTTTTCCTCAATCAACCGGAATTTGAGATGTATTTCACACTCATAAATACCTACTTCGAGATTATTTATCTGGCGTGGTAATGCTTTGGAGTTCATAGCTTATTGAGATTCCTTTACTTGGTTGTTATGAGGGTAAGGAGGTAGATGTCCAGCAAAAATTCTTTATATCCCTTTTGAATCCAAAGTGCTTGAATTAAGAATTTTTCTTCATCAATCACCTTTGTATTCTATTTCACTCTCCTATGGTGTATTTTCAAGCTAGATTTTCAGTGTCTAGATTTTGACGTTTCTGTGCCAGATGTAGCTTATGGTAAGCCATAACTATTATTCAGTTTTTAAGATTCTACACAATAAAGTTTCTGTAAGAAGTTGCTCAACCTTTTTAAAGGTTTTTACATCAACTTTATGTGAACGTCAATAACAGTTTGACTTGTTACTCTAATTTTAGTGTTTCTACGTAAGTAAAACCGCTTATTTTTTTGGAGTTTATTAAAGCCAGCGGTCGATGTAGCGCTATTGCGTGAAATTACTTGATGTACGTTTTTTGCGATAGAAAATTCAGGAGAAATTGATCAGCATAATTATTAATGTCAAAACTTTTGTTCTCCAGAAAAAAATGTACACAGAACAAATTATTCTTCCCAAGTGCTTATCCATACTGTCTTCTGGGCTTAGTCGAGTAGAAAAATCTTAGCAGTAGGTCAGATTAGTACACCAAATGAAAATACTCAACCCATTAATTTTTACAGAAAAATAATTTGACTACTGTCAGTACTAGCAGTTAAATATATCTTCAACTCATAACAGAAGTAACAAACTCATCAGTAAAGGTGATATTTTTACTTATGCCCATTCAATATACCCTTTTGAAACTGCATTCAAAGCTTTAAAATTAAGAGCATTCAAGCTCGAATATTAACGTCTACAATAATTTCAGTGTAATCCACGCAAATCTTACACCTTTTTATGGATAACCCGATGCTGCTCAAGTCCACAACCCGGCATATCCGCATTTTTGCAGGTGAAATTGACCGGGATGGCGATTTAGTTCCTAGTCAACAAGTCTTAACCTTAGATGTTGACCCAGATAACGAATTTAATTGGAATGAAGATGCACTGCAAAAAATTTATCGAAAATTTGATGAACTAGTAGAAGCATCTAGTGGCGCAGACCTCACAGACTATAACTTGCGGCGTGTGGGCTCAGACTTAGAGCATTATCTGCGATCGCTTCTGCAACTCGGCGAAGTCAGCTACAATCTTTCTGCCCGTGTTACTAACTACAGCATGGGCGTCCCTCAAGTTGCCATTGACGACAAACAATAAGCCAATGAGTTGGTAGTGGGCTGCCTGAACCCTTCTGTACAAAGAGTGCTGAGTTAAAAGTGTCTCGGCTGAGAGTGGAAAAATTCATAATTCTACTTCTTAACTCAGCACTGGCTAACCCCCACTGCCACTAACAGCAGTCCGAAAGAGATTTTTAGAGTCACCAAAACAGTGCCTCGGCTTAGAGTAAAAAGAGTAAAATTAATTGCATTTTAAGCCGAGGCACTACTGAATGCATCAATCGGGTACTTTTGCCAAAATTAATATTTGCTATTCTTAATTCTTAAATTAAAGTTAATTCTTGCTATCCTACTTATAAACTAAATAAATACCAACATTCTCTGCCTGTTAATGATGGGGTAATTTAGCAAAAACAAATCGCGCAGTTATGCTTGGGTTATGCTGTGGTGACAGGGTTGGAGTTAGTTGCTTTGGCGATGGAAAGTCACAGGGCAATAGAAGCTATGATTAGGCTGTAGGGTTGAGTTAGGAGCGTATTTTTTGGCTTGGAAAAGTATTAGTACCTGCTGATATCCGCCAGCTAAAATCATTATCTAAAGTCTGAGTATGTCAAGTTTAAGAAAGATGAGCGGTCTAGATTGTCCCTACTAATGCTATTAAAGAAATTGCCAATCGCTGATCGGTGCGAAAACTATGGAAAATGACGCGGCAACGCTCTACTGTCCAAACGAAAATTGTCAGGCTGCCAACCCCCTGACTCACAAGTTTTGCCAGCGATGTTCCACGCCCTTACCCAAAAATTATCTCTGGGCTGCGGTAGATAGCCCAAGTGTGGGTAGCCCTGGAGAAATATTAGCCGATCGCTATTTAATCCTTGATAAATTTGTTCTTTTAGATACGAAACCTGGTTTATTAGCGCTAACGCCTGAGTTAGATAATTTGCAGCCTCTAAAAGCCTACCTGAGACTGATTCCCTACCGTTTACACGTACCGCAGGTATATGGAGTGCTTTTTGTTGCTGACGGGTCTTCCCACCGAGAAATATTACTCTTAGAAAAACCGCCACTATTATTAATAGATGACACTATCCAACAAGTACATTTGGGCAGCGAGTTAACCACCGCTTGGCGTCATGCAACATCAATGCGCCAACTAAATTGGTTATGGCAAATAGCTCATCTGTGGCAACCTCTGGTAAGTGAAGGTGTCGCTTCTAGCTTACTTGACTCTTATGTATTACGGGTAGAAGGATCGTTAGTACGTTTGTTAGAATTGCGTTTTGACAGCGCCACATCACCAGAATTGCCGCAATTAGGTGAATTTTGGCAGCAGTTGGTCAGATATGCCAAACCAGCGATCGCGGAATTTGTTGATCGCCTTAGCCTTGCTTTAATTCAGAGAGAGATTAATTCAACCGATCAATTAATCGGAGTTTTAGATCGGGGACTGGCTGGGTTAGGGCGATCGCAAACACCCACGATCCAAATTATCACCAAAACCGACACCGGGCCAAGTCGCCAACGTAATGAAGATGCCTGTAGCCCCCCCAGTGGAACTCTGGTGAGCAAACCACCCCAGCCAACAGCCTTAGCAATTGTCTGTGATGGCATCGGTGGACATGAAGGCGGCAATGTCGCCTCAAATTTAGCCATTGAAACGATCCAGCATCAGGTACAGCAACTAACAAAGGTTCCTTACGACCACATAGACCCCTCACTGCTGCTGAATGACCTAGATAAGGCAGTGGCAATGGCCAATGATAAAATCAGTCAGCGCAATGACGGTGAAAATCGCCAAGGGCGTCAACGCATGGGCACGACTTTAGTCATGGCATTGCCTGTTGCTCATGAAATGTATATTACTCACGTCGGCGATAGTCGTGCCTACTGGATTACACGCCACGGCTGTTATCAAGTTACCCTCGATGATGATGTCGCCTCCCGCGAAGTGCGACTCGGTTATGCCATTTACCGCGAGGCAGTGCAACAGAGTGCGGCTGGTTCTCTTGTCCAAGCTTTGGGGATGGGGTCTAGCACTTCATTGCATCCCACATCGGGACGATTTATGCTCGATGAAGATGCTGTTTTTCTGCTCACATCCGATGGTTTGAGTGACTTTGATCGGGTGGAGGAGTACTGGGAAACAGAAATTTTGCCGATTTTAGCTGGGGAAGCAAATATAGCAACTGTTGCCGATAGATTAGTCGAAATTGCTAATACTAAAAATGGACACGATAATGTCACCGTCGCTTTGGTTCACTATCAAGTCCAATATTGGGAACCAGAAATCACCATCCAAGCAGTGATTCCCCAGAGTTATTCTGCCAAAACTGTTGATTTAGCATCCAAGGCGACAGATGCGACACTTTTAGGTAGCCCAAACCACAAGACTCAGGTGATTCCAGACACTGAGCCGGCTATTACTCGTCAATTCCCCCTACAGTGGATAGTTCCATTATTATTTGTGGTAGCAGCAGGTTTTTTAGGATTGTTCGTCAAGCAACTGCGATCGCCATCAGGGGCCTCTCCAATTTTTTCCAATCCATTACAAACTCAAAACCCTGCCAACCCTGCCATTGAAGCGACACCCGCACCGCGATCACTAGCTAATCTTTCTCCTGGTTGGGTAATTAAAACCAATAATGACATCTCCTTGGGAAACAACCAATCACTCCCCAGTGGGACTTTTTTAGAAGTTATTGAGAAAAAATCAGATCCAAATCCTGCTTCTGGCATTTTTTGGTGTCTATGCGAGTCTGTGCCAATAATAAAAATACACAAACTCCAGCTAATACTAATAACCCAGCTGTAACTACCTCAGTTCCACCAAATTCAAAACCTTTGCCAGCAACAGTATTGCTAAACTCCTCCCAAGTCAACCGTTTTGGCGTTGTTTTACAATCAGACGCACCCAATCCATGTAGAACTGTCACGCAACCGCCACTTACCGAACCATCTGACACCAGTCCAACTTAATCAAATACTCGATAAACTGGTAAAAACCTGGAATAATAACAGGTAACAATCAGAGTAAAAAACTTACAAGGTCAAAAAAGTAGAAAATTTTCACCTTGGACAATTGTTATTTGAAATTATTTTTTTTAGCTTTTAGTTTAATGAATCCATGCAATCCCTGAATTTGGCGATCGCCCGTCTCGTAAATACTGGCACTGACAACTTCGCGATTTGGGTAGTCAAGGCTCCGTATCCCAGTGGCTACGTTTTACGTGACTGTGTATGGCCTGTTGAACTGACTCAAGTCTGGCAAGAATGGCAGGAAATGTTTGCTGGTCATGGTCGCCTAGATATTTCTCCAAACTCAACATCTCAAAAGGCCAACCCATTGCCTATAGATTGGATTTCATCCCCTTCAGGTCAAACTACTGGTCCCTACAGCAGTCGTTTGATGCAACATTTGGGAATGAATTTATGGCACTGGGTATTCGACGGGCAAATTCTTGGTAGTCTAGAACGCAGTCACGGTATGGCTATGGGTGAGCATACACGTTTGCGCTTTCAACTAGAAATTCGCGACCCGGATCTGATCGCTTTCCCTTGGGAAATTATGCAGCGCAAGCCTGGTCAATCAGCGATGTCTCTGTCGCCAGATTTGCTATTTAGTCGTACCACCACTGAAGTTGACGCGTTACCGTATTTGCGAACTGACCAAGCTTTAAGTATTCTGCTGGTTGTAGGTCATGATGACAAGCTACAACTAGAACAAGAAGCCGCTATCTTACAGCAAGCTCTTGCAGATACGCCTGGTAATGCCCAAAGATATGCACCTTGTATAGTGAATCAACTGATTCAACCAACTCCACAACAGTTGATTGATGAATTAGAAACCAAAGAATACAATGTTTTCTTTTACGCTGGACATGGTTTGCCAGACCCAGACGGAGGGTTACTGTTTTTGCGACCAGATATGCCCCTCAATGGCATAGAATTGGCGCAAGTATTGACTCGTACAGGTGTGAAACTAGCAGTTTTCAACGCTTGTTGGGGCGCACAACCAGCTGCGATCAATCATCAAGCTATCCCTGCCAGCAGTTTAGCAGAAGTATTGATTCGTCATGGTGTACCCGCGGTTTTGGGGATGCGCGATGAAATCGCTGACCACGAAAGCCACAGTTTTATTCAAGCCTTTACCGAAGCTTTGCGATCGCACAAGCCAATTGATGAAGCCGTAGCACAGGCTAGGCAAGAGTTGTTAACACTGTATAAATTTAATCAACCTGCTTGGACTTTGCCTGTTCTCTATCTGCATCCAGATTTTAATGGCGAACTCATTAAGAATCTGGATGAAGGTATTACGGAACTACCAGATACAGCTATTCCTGATGTAGGTTCCTCACTTCCGATTGCTTCTTTGCGATCGCTCACTCCAAAAGGTAAAACCTGGTTACTGCGTTATGGAGTTACCCGCATCGGCCGCACGAGAGACAATGATATCGTCATCCCCGAACCATCTGTATCCAAACGCCACGCCGAAATCTTCTGCCGCAACACTCTTACTGATGCTACGCTGATGCGAACTTATTACTTGCAAGATTTTTCCACCTACGGGACAACCTGGTTTTTAGGCCCTAATGGCTGGCAACAAATCCTCCGAGAGGAAGTCCCTTTGAAATCGGGAATGCAGTTAAAGTTTGGAAGTGCTAGAGGTGAAACCTGGGAGTTTGTGATTGAAGACTCCTAGCAAAGCTATTGCGTAAATCAATTTGAGTCTTTAGCATCAGCTTTTAAAATCTGTTTTTTTTGGAGAAAAAATCAGCAGTTTTTGCGGAAATCTCCTCTTAGAACTTGTAGCTGTCAATACCACCAAATAATCATCAGGTAAGAAAATATGGCTCATAAAATTAACGGCTCAGACACTTTCTCTTCTTTGCCATCTCAAGTAGATTTAGAGTTTTTAGAAGCGTTACTAGAACCAGAGGATGCTAACTATCCCTGGAATCCAGGTGATGATCAATCAGAAGCTTATTTTCAGGAACTAGAACAACAGTTCGGAATGGAAGATTTGCAGGGCGTTGAACTAATGAGGCGATCGCAAGATTTTTACGAACATCTAGATACACTTTGGTCTAGTATTACTCCTACACCTGACCATAATGATAACCGACAACAGGCAGTAGTATTTAACCTTCAACAAACATTATGTACTAATTTTTCTGCCTGTGTGCCCCAAATATTGCTCAACACCATCGCCACCAAAGCTGCTGAGATATTTGCGGCTCGCCAATTAATCAGCGAGCAACTGGTTGAGTGCGTTCAGGCAGTACTACCAACTTGGGGAACAGAGGATCTGATCGTTTTAGCTCGTCCTTTTGCTTACGCTATGCGAAGTAGCGAATCGCAAAACGCGGTATCTGCACTCAGTAATCTTCAAAATAGCGAGTGGACAGCTTTATCAGAAGTAGAGAAAGCAAAGGTTAGTTTAGCGATCGCTTCTTATGCTTTTACTGAACTTAACAAGTCTCAACCTGAACTATAAATGGTGAATGGGAACTAGGGAGTAGGGAATCAGAAAAGTTTTCATTACACGTTGTGTTCGTGTAACCTGCGCTTTGCGTTCACTTTATTCAGAGGTGTCTTTTGCAAAGATGTTGGTTTCCCCTACGCAAAGATATAGAGTCGAAAATCAAGACTTTTGCAAAAAGAAGTTTAATGATTTTTATTTATGTAAGTATATTTACCCCATAATAAGTTAACAATACGCTGATTTTCAAATTAGGCCATCTATCCCAAGAGGTAAATACTCAAGCATTGAGCATTGCTTATTCTCCCCTATCTCCCCTATCTCCCCTGCTCCTCTATTTTGGGCCAAGAAATCGGGTAGCAAAATTTTGCGATCGCGTCGGTGACAGCGCCCGTGCCTTGAGAATTGCCGCCATCAAAAAGGCGTAAGATAACACTCCAACAACTACCAACAGCAAGGCATTGATTGACCCTGTAGCATTCCAGAGAGCGTGGAGCGCAGAGGCACTCAGATAACCAATAGACAGAATTTGCCAACTTCTACTAGGTTTGAGGACAGCCAAGCCGATAAAATAACCCAGGTAGCCACTATAAGCCATGTGTCCGGCTACAGAGCCTAAAATTCGCGGAATTAATAGTTGTAAACCTGCCAGTTGACCAGCAGCCCCTATACCCACCTGTTGCGTGACATTTTGAGTGATATCAGGCACATACTGACCGAGGGTTTCCAAGAGAGTGAAGCCAACGGCAGAAGCAGTTCCCAGGAGAATACCATCTAGAGGTTCCCAGATGCCGATGCGTTCTCGCCAAGGTGAAGACAACATTCTACCGATGGCAAAAGCCCCTAGTACAGGTAATGCCTTGAGTAATTCTTCCATCAACCCAGCGCCAAAAAACATCCGCACCAGTAATTCTGTGAAGGTAATAGATTCTTGGGGCGTGGGCAAGCTTCCAGGCAGGATGCCGCGAAATACAAAGATAAATAGATCCAACAGCGGACTGAGCAAAATCAGGATTGTACCCAATGACGTAGCCATTAGCACCCACCAAGGCTTCTGTTTGCCGCAAAGTTGGTAAACAAAATAGTAGGCAGCAAAGGCGATATAACTTGCTACAATCACTTGATTAGCTTGGGGGCGACCGACTGTAGCGAACATCAGCACCACAAAAATTACGGTCAGTATTCCCGGTACGAGGTAAGCTTTACTAGTTAAATCTTTACCAGTGGAAATAATCGGAAAAAGCTGGGTGAAGCTAACAGAATCTGGCTGCTTTAATTGCGTGTGGTTGTGGTAGTTTGTCGCCGAAGGCAGTGGTGTAACTTGGTTCACTGTCGTCGCCGGAGTCAGTGAGGTATACTCATACTCAAAAATGTATTGCGGCCCATCAGCACCTAGAGAAATGCGATCGCCTGGGTGCAATTCCTGACATTCATACAAGCGTTGTCCATTCAAATAAGTGCCATTAGCACTATTCAAGTCACAAAGCACCCAGCTAAATTTGCTATCTGGGGATAGAGAGAGGGGACGAACCACTGCATGACGACGAGATACCATTCGGTACATCATGGCATCCAAGACAACTTGGCAGCTGGGGTCGCGTCCAATTACCATCTCTTTACTGGGGGGCAGCAAGTAGCGAGATTCTGCTCCCAAAGCTGCCCCATTACCAGACACTAGCCGCAGAAATGCATTATGTCTTGCGTTTTTGCCTGTCATCGATAAGAAGTGCGTTTCTAAACTAATTCTTCACATAATTTGGCAGCAGGACTAACCTTAGCCACATTAGCAGCAGCATTGCTAAATCCACTATAGCTTCACTTACTGCTAAGAAATTTAAAATTATTGATGCAAAATTTCAAATTGTTTCGCCTCATGTAAAGAAGTATTCCATCTGCTGAGAGTTTGTCCTAAAACTGGCTTGTTAAGCGGATAAATCCGATTGTCTCAATGCTGTACTTTTGACATCCTAGCTGCAAATTTAATCCACCGCAATTTATTAAAAAATAGTATTTTTTACTGCATTTAGTTCCATTTCAAAAATATATAATTTTCAGTTGTATGTTGTGAGCCAGTACGGTTTTCTCCTAAAGAGAGAGGCTATCACCTTTCCTGCTGTACGAGATGCTACGCGAACGGAACGCTACGCGAACGCATCCCGTCTCATAGAAAAGCGGTAGTGACGTGGGAGCGTCACCTGAAAGGTCAGTTGTTTTTGCTACTAATAATTGACTAAGCTCTTTTGGAGTAGGGAGTAGGGGAAGAAACTGTTATAAAGATTGAATCAAAAAATATCCGGTATCTTGCCTCAAACAACTGTAGCTAGTTCTGGATGTTCAATCTTAGTTCCAAGTACTGTGAGGAATTCTGCTAGCCAATGCGGGTGAGCAGGCCAAGCTGGTGCTGTCACCAAGTTACCATCAACTATTGCTCGATCAACAGAGATATCAACATAGATCCCTCTAGCACCCTTGATATCTGGGCTACAAGCAGGGTAACCAGTACATCTCTTACCTTGCAGTACATCAGCAGCTGCCAATATCTGCAAGCCGTGGCAAATGGCAGCAATCGGTTTATTCGTTTGGGCAAAATGACGGGTGATTTCTAGCACCTGCTAATTCAAGCGGATATATTCTGGTGCTCGTCCTCCAGGAATGACTAAGGCATCGTAGGTTGCAGCTTCTACTTCTGCAAACGTAGCATTTAAAGTAAAATTGTGTCCTGGTTTTTCACTGTAAGTCTGGTCTCCTTCAAAGTCGTGAACTGCTGTCCGCACCAGATCGCCAGCTTTTTTGTCAGGGCAAACTGCATGGACAGTGTGTCCTACCATTTGCAACGCCTGAAAAGGAACCATCACTTCATAGTCTTCTACATAATCGCCAACAAGCATCAAAAGTTTCTTTGCAGCCATATTTTGTTACCCTCATCTTTTGTCAATAGTTGTTTATAGTGGTTGCCAGGTGCGTGACGTGAAGTAGATATTGAAATCACTCTGGCAATTCATGGAGAGGAGAGATAAAGCTGTGCTTTATGCAGGTGAGGTACAGCTTAACCCCACTTTTATTGGAAAACGCTATATAAAGTAAATATTAGTTTAGAGTCAGCTATTTTAGACGTTAGCATCCCGATGAATTTTTGATACATTACAACACATTTAGTTTTGTAATGTCATTAGACTCTCTTATAACGAAGACGAAACATGTTCAAACCAGTAATCAACAAGATAGTGGGAGATAATCCGACAAATACATACAAAATTTTGGTAGGTAATCCACCAAAAACACCATAATGCAGGGGTGTTGAATAGTTGGACAAACGACCTAATAAGGACTTTGTTTTAGTTCCATCAACAACTTGTAAAATTTTACCCGTATATTGATCGATATGCACCTCACTATCCCAGGATTGCGTTCGTGGAGAAACCATCCGAAAGTCGTAGGTTCCTGCTTGTGATTTGCTAGGCACGTTGATACTAAATATGAAAAAGTTCGGTAAGGCGGCTTCAGCTTTTTGCACGATCGCATCTAAAAGAAAAGGCTTTTGATCTGGAGTCGGAGTAGAAGCAGTAGTGGGAGAGTCTACTGTCTGAGGTGTTTGAGGCGTAAAAATGCTAGCAACGGCATCAACAGGCATAAAAATGATCTCAAGAGTGGAACCAAAAAGTGGGAAATTCCACCAAGCACCTGTCCCCACAGGCAAAAGCAACACTACACCTAAAATGATGCCAACCACTTTATGAATATCAAAGTTCAGTCGTTTGGCATGAGCATCAAGTTTGATTTTGAATCCGCTACTGAGTTTTCTCCATCCCGGCCAAAGAACGATCCCCGTTACACTCAGAATCACCATTAACGTAGCCGCAACCCCAAGGATGTAGACACCCGCATCACCCATCAGTAAGGCAACGTGAAGCTCATACACTTTGCCGAAGAATTCGCTGCCAAACCAGGAGGGATTTTGGGCTAAAAGCTTACCTGTGTAGGGATCTACCAAAAAATCGCCGATGATTGCAGGTACATCGGGTTTTGGTGTTGAATCAAAGTAAAGTCCGTAAGGAAGAATCTGATCGATCTGAAAATCGGGATCGTTGGTATGGGCGGCTTTTACCCTGTCCACTAACACTGATAAAGGTAGGCGATTCTCTTGCAGAGACACTGCGTGAACGCCCTGGGGTATCACTGTTCCATACTTATGAGCGAGGGCGAAATTATCGATATCGCGCATAAACACCAGTAGGCTACCCGTTAAGCCAGCAATGATTGCGATTAAGCCAAGCACTAAACCCAGATAGCGATGCAGATTGAAAATCAGATTGCGGAATTTTTTAGATTTGCTCATGGTTAAAACTTATCCTGACTCAAAACGAGCGAGTGACCAAGGGGCATACCCAATATCGACAGGTTAATGTCATCATGATTAAAGTGGATTCAGCCGCAGAAATTGAGAGAATTAAAACCGCACTTTGAGTGACCCCCGAATTGTAAAAGGCGCACCAAAAGTAATATCTTGAGGACCGCGCGAATTGACGATATATTCCGAATCAAACAAGTTTTCAAAGTTGAGTGCAGCCTCCCAGTTGTCGCGTCGGTAAAACAGAGCCGCATCAAGTCGAGTATAGGCAGGTATCTTGTAATCCGGGTAATCCTGCAAAAGAAATTCACCACCAGGGCGCTCATCGACAAAATATACGCCTAACCCAAAGCCTAAGCCTTGCAAATCGCCGCTTTGAATTCGATAAGTTGTCCACAAATTAGCAGAATTATGTGGCGTAAATATTACCGGACTGCCCACTTCATAATTATTATCTTTAGTGATAATCGCATCAATGTAAGAATACCCTGCTGTCACATCCCAACCCGGTAAAATTTCACCCGCCACAGTGAAGTCAATACCGCGACTGCGCTGTTCTCCAACCTGAATACTAAAGTCCTCGTCCACCTGATTCAGGGGATCGGGTGTCAACACGTTGGCTTTTGTGATTTGGTAAGCTGCTAAAACTGCTGAGAGTTTACCATCTAGAAAATCAGCCTTGATGCCCGCTTCATATTGAGTACCGCGCTGTGGAGCAAAAGCTTCACCCGTTCTCGAACGACCACCTGTATCGTCAGTGTCAAGGGAACGGCTGTAGTTGGCGTAGAGTGAAAGAGGCTTGATCGGTTGATAAACAATTCCAATACGGGGACTAAATGTCTCTGAGTAGTTTATACCAACAGTACCTCCAACATAGTCACTCGCCTTGACTGTTACCCAATCAAATCGTCCAGCTACTACTAGGATGAGGTTATCGAGAAACTTAATCTGATCTTGCAGAAAAACCCCATACGCGTCAGTGTTGTATTGTTGATTATAGTCAGAAGTGTGGGGTGTATCAGCGGATGGTCGTGCGATATCATAGTCCGGGTTGGAAATGTCCAGCGATGGCAAGGATATACCGAAACCCACAAATCTTTGCCTATTAAGTTTTGTATC
This sequence comes from Nostoc sp. LPT, assembly GCF_017115165.1. Taxonomy (GTDB): domain Bacteria; phylum Cyanobacteriota; class Cyanobacteriia; order Cyanobacteriales; family Nostocaceae; genus Nostoc. The sequence goes on from NZ_JABXKF010000041.1 coordinate 33,623, forward strand.
AACGCCAAACAGAGCTTGATGGCTGATTGATCCAGTATTAAAGTTTGCTAGCAGCCCGGTTTGCGTCGTATAGGTTTCATACACGTATCTATCGTTACCGAATGTCCTGTCAATAAATTGATCGTCAGACAAGACACCATAGTTAATTCCTCTTATATGTCCAACAGGTCCTGAGCTGAAGGATAGCACATTGCGAAGCTGAAGATTTTTATTGAACCGATGCTCAAAGTTATAGCCTCCTTGCACTGTTCTATTGTCAGTGTGACCATCATCAGGAAAATCATAATTAGGATCTCGTCCCAAAAATGAACCATTCAACGCTCGTACTCCAGTAGAATCTGAGGGTTGATTGAGGTATTCAAAGTTGAGGGTGAGCTTTGTATCATCGCTGATATCCCAGGCAATGGTCGGTGCAATAAAGTAGTTCTGAGAACTCGAAAAGTTTTGCGAGTCTTCAGCATCTTGGAGCGCAATGTTCAGGCGATAGCGCAGATTTCTGTTTGAAGTCAGTGGACCTGAAAGATCGGCTGTCCCCCGATAGAAACTATCGCTGCCGACATTCAAGCCCAACTCATAGAATGGCTCAAATAGCGGTTGTTTGGTCGTAATGTTAATGATGCCTCCGAGTCCGCCTGCTCCGAACAAAACTGCTGCTGGCCCGCGCAGCACTTCAACCTGTTCAACGTTAGAAAAATCTGCCGCACCTGACAAACCACCATTGACTGTTTGTTGTGCGTTGAAGCCGCGAATTGTAATATTGCCAAAGTTCTGTTGAACACCGCTAAGGTTCTCCAAAGCACTGTTAATATCAGTAATATTACGGTCTTTAATTACCTGTTGCGGCACAATTTGAATGGTATTGGGAATATCTCGCAAGGGCGTATCGGTACGCGTTCCCACGCTCGTTTGCGAGGGGTTGTAGCCCTGATCTTGTTCACCCGTTACCACAAGTTCAATTGGTTCATTGCTTTCTGGCGATGGTTGATTTGGCTGTGTTTGATTCCCTGGTTGCTCTTGTGGCTGAGTCGGTTGCGTTTGAGGTTGCTGTGCTCTAGATGCAGCAGTTGCCACAGAGAAGATAATACCATCATCTGGACTGTCAAACAACTCAACAATTGGTACACCTATTTCCCCTGTCACACTCACGCGGATAGTATTAGCATCAAAGTTTATTACCGTTATCTCACTAACACCTGCAATTGGTTTAGTAGAGCGAAATGTGAATGCCTCGCCACTAAGTAAACGCAGTTGAGCGTTAGGAATATCAGCAATAAAGTTATTGCCATTCGAGCGATTGATTACTTGCAATTGTTGCCCTTTCAATGTTTGTAAAATCACCTCCACGCCTTTATTGGTAGGATTTGCCTTCACTGAAGTCACTTGTACAACTTCGCCTTGCTGGCTTTGGGGTGGCGGGTTCTGCTGTTCTATCTGAGCGAACCATTCTTTGACCGTTCTCGCTGTCCGGTCTAGTTCTTGCACGCTATGAATTGCAGTTACTTGCTTTGCCTGAGTTGGTTGTATAACCACAGCAATAAAAAAACAGGAAATAAACAGCGATCGCCACAGTTTCATAACTCCACCCACTCAACCGAATTTTCAAAACACAGTCAATCACTTGAGAATTATTTTTAGATAACTCTGTTTCATTGAGAATACAGAAATTTGAGCGAGCGCATATATATGGAAACGGGATTTTTTTAAGCGGAATCGGGATGTCCTTTTTGCTACAAGCTTTTGTGATGACGATATTCTCTGGGAGTCATGCCAAATTTTCGCTTAAACAGATAGCCGAAATGACCTATGCTCTCGTACCCTACTTGAGAAGCAATTTCTGCAACTGTGAGCTTAGTGCCTCGAAGTAGCTGTTGTGCTTGCTCTAGTCGTAAAGATTGCACATATTCCAACACCGTAGTCCCAAACACTTCTCGAAATCCCCGCTTGAGCTTAAAGTCATTGAGTCCGATTTCTTTGGCTAAATTTAGTAGAGAAGGTGGATGCGGCAGCCTTTGATTTAAAATAGTTTTGGCATGATGCAAACGTTCAATTTCATCAGCACGGAAATGAAGCGATCGCTGTAATACTTGATGATTTTCCCCCCACTGTGCAATTTGAAGTACCAGTAGTTCCAAAACTTTTGCTTCTAAATACATTAGTCTGAGTGTTTCTCGGAACGGACACTGCAATATTTGTTTCAGTAGTAATTGCATTGTCGGCGTGGTCACTCCTAACGGCTGATGGAAGCGCTGTTTCATCGGATTTTCTTTTAACTGTTCGAGCAAAGCAGGCAAATCTTCAAAACTGCTTTGGAAACTAGAAAGTAAATCAGCATTCCAATAAATTTTGATATTTTGATCTTGTTGGTTCGCAGTAAAATGCTCAAACTCTTGAACATCAGGTAAGCAAAACAAGTAGTTGTAACCTGCAACTTCTTCATAATCATCACTGACTTCTGGCACATTTGGTGTAACAGTTCTTACACCACCAGATAGAGAAAACTTAGATGTAAGCTCAGGCAAATTATCGTGTTTCTGCTTCATAATCACTGCCTCAGAATACTCATTCTCACAGATTGATAGCCCAAGGTTATGGCGAAGAGAAGTCCAGCAATGGCTGCTTTGACCAAACCAAGTAGACAATTGTGCTTTTCCCTCATAGTCATTAAACAACTGCACATCTTTGCAAAATTCCCCAAAGTCTTCTGTCCCAGTTAGGCGAATAGTCATGGTGATACTCTCAACTACTTATTGAGAATAGTATCTATTAGCAGAGAGAGCGATGTCTACGACAAGCCCTCCGGGTTCAGCAGTTTCAACTCGACGGGAACCGCCAGACGCTCGCGGACTCGCTAACGCTACGCTATCGCTCTTAGCGTCTCCCCTTGGGAGAAGACTTGAACTGCTTCACCGCTAAGAGTGTCTACGCAACAGTTTCATCACTCCACACACCTAATCGTATTTTTTAAAACAAAACTGATTACTTGAGACTTAGTTTATATAACTCTATTTATGAGAATAATCATCTTTCTGCTTGTGTTTGCGATACCACCACATTACAAAGCCAGTGATGAACAAAATTAACGGAGCCAGACCAACAAAGATGTAGAGAATACGGGTAGGTAAGCCGCCGAAAGTACCATAGTGCAGTGGCTCGAAGGAGTTGAAAATCTTGTCGCCTAACGATGCCTTTAACGAATTATCAACTCGTAAAACCTGACCGCTGTATCGATCCAGATAGACATTGCTCATGCCGTATTCCTGTCGCTCTTGGGGTAGCTTCATCCGCAATCGCAAAGGAGCTCTCGGATCTGTCGTTAAGTCAATGCTCCGCAATGCTCCGTTGGGTAGGGCAAGTTGAGCCGTTTTCATCTGCTGGCTGAGTGGTAGAGGAGATTGATTTGCGTTCGCCTGCGAAACAAGTTCAGGCAGAGGTGGGCTGAAGGTAATGGTACGAATCACTGGGTCAACATAGCCCAAATTCCAAGCAAATCCAGTGAAAAAGGTGAACAGTAAAAATATAGCGCTAGTAATGCCAAATACCTTATGTAGATCGAAGTTAAGGCGCTTGGGGTGGGCATTCCATTTAATTTTGAAGCCTGCTGTCAGCTTGCGCCAACCAGGCCACAAGATAATTCCCGCGATCGCAACGATGCACATCACCAAACCCACAACACCGAGAATCTGTGAACCCAGATCGCCTAATTTCAACGAGGTGTGGAGTTGATAAACAATCTGGAGAAAGTGCTGTACGGCATTGGGATGCAGACTGTTGCCCAGAATTACCCCTGTATAGGGGTTGACGTAAACTTCCACCCAATCGTTGCCCGGAATTGAGATGACGACCTGAAGGGGTGACAAAGAAGCTAAAAAGCAGATTGGATAAGGAACATAGCACGCAGACCCTTCTGAAAATAGGGTAATTTATTGGGCTTTAAACGCATAAGCTCATG
>NZ_JABXKF010000006.1 GCF_017115165.1 Nostoc sp. LPT
ATGTTAACAAAACTTTGCATCGTGTCCCATATTGCACGTATCCCGGCTGTACCCCTATTAGAGACAGGTGCGCGTGTTTCTAAAAGTCTGTGTAGCAATGTGTAATCTTTGGTATCTGTAAAATCCAGTATTCTGAAGCTATCAGTGCTACCTGTGAAGTTACACTTAACCTTGAAGATATGTTCTTCGACAACACGAAAGCCAAAAGGTAAGTAAAACTCTGGTTGTGGTGTCGTCAGTACTAGGGTTTCGTAAAGGCGATCGTGATCGCAATACCCTAGCACTTCTTCCATTACTTCACGGTAATACCCTCTCCTGCGAAATTCTGCACGGGTAGCTACTCCATGAATTCCTCCCACAGTGAGCCTTTGTCCCATAATTTGCATAGGAATTTCTAACACTCCCACATGGGTAATAGCTACATGATCATGAAAGCGAATAAACGGAGTTGAAGCTGTTTCCCAGGATGCACCTAGTTTTTTTGCACATTCTGCTAAACTGCTGAGTCCGGGAAATGTGACTTCCATCAAGTCAAAAAGCTTATCGCTTAAGCTGGGATCGTCAGAGAATGACTGTTTGAAACGATACTGGCTCATACTTCAAGTATTACTATTAATTCAGTAAAGATTACAAAATCAATTCCAGCAAATCCAGAAAAAGGGAAATTATAAATGGGTAGCAAGGGCGTAAGGTGTTGCGCCTCTAACATTTAACCCAATATTTCTCAAGCCTGAGTCTCTTCAAATAAGACTAAACCATACTTCTCGCCAGTAGGCAAAAAGCCAATTCCTCGATAAACTGCTTGGGCTGCTTGGTTATTATCACCTGTAAACAGGATGGCACGTTTTACTAAGAGCGATCGCGCATCTAACAATGAGCCTGCTACTACACTTTTGGCGTAGCCTTTACCCCGCAGCGCTGGCGGTGTCCAGACTCCACCGATTTGCACAATATCAGGTAGGCTGGCATTGAAAGCAGAGTAGGAAACTGGGGTATTTCCTGCTACCAAAACCCAATGCATAGCCGTAGCTTGACGTGCCTCAATTACGAGACGGCTAGCTGTTGTTAAACTGGGAGTATCTCTTTGTCCTAAAGTTTCCACGCTATAAGCAGCACACCATTGAGTGAGTAATTCCAATTCATCTGGATGCGGCAAACGACACTGCACCTTTGCCGATGCTAAAGCTTGAGGTATTTGCAAGTTACATAGTGTTAGAGAAAACAATATCTCAGCCTCATCAAGCTGAGTTGGTCGCTTGCTAAGTCCCAAAATGCTTTTTGTTGCTTCGACTTGTGCTGCTGGCCCACTAATTCCAGAAATAGCACGTCCAGATTGTGCGACAACTGCTTGCACCACCTCTGTCAGATATACAGGGGCTTGGACTACGATCATCCCATTCCAAAAGTGGGCTGCAACTGCCACTATAGTTTCATCTATATAGGCCGCTATGTAAGTTCCTTGAAATCTTGCCCCTTGGTCAAGCAGTCCCGCAGCTGGCCAATTAGAGCGCAAAAACATAGAAGTATCGCTGTGTTGCAAGAGGAATGTTTCCAGCGATACTTCATCTCCAGGTTGCAGCGTTCTCAAAGTAGGCACAAAAACCTCCTGATAATTGAAAGGGACACAGTTAGGCTGTGTCCCTAAATGAAGCTACTTCAAGATGTTAGGACTGCCGATAGCAGGCAAACTTCATTGAAAAAGTAGCCATGCCAGAAGTAAGCGATGTCTGACGACAAGCCGCTTCTCTACGAGAGGCTCCGCCAACGCGTCTACGCAATTCTGTAAAATACCCAAACATTCGCGCCCACGGTACTTCAGCTTGTTCAAGGGACAAACAGTCACCGACTGAGTGGTGGCATATTTTGTATTATATATGTAGTGTATAAAAATCAAACGCTGATATGTAGCGTATTCTATTACTGGGGCGATCGCTACTCCAACTAGATGACAGGTAAACACTTCTAGAGAAATCTTAAATCATTCGTAAAACGCTAGTAAATAACTTAATTATCGAAGCTATTTACTAGCTTCAAGTAAAGGCAATTTATAAATACCAGCCATCTGCTTTTCAGGTGACTGGTATTTATTTCTTTGTGCTTTTTGAGTTAGAGAAAGGATAGCCGAATAGGCTAACGCCTACCAATAGATGAAGTACGAAGAAAATAAATAAAGAGTCTTACTTTACTAGTTGTGGAGTGGAATAGACTTTAAATATTTTTTTAGAACGCTTCGCGCTGAAGAAATAAAGAATAGGCTGACCCCTTAAAAGTATATGAAAAAAATAAATAAAGAGTTGTACTCCACGACTAGTGGAGTGGAATAGACTTTAAATATTTTTTTTGAACGCTTCGCGCTGAGGGTAGGTGTAATTAGTTTGATTTGCAGAGTTAAAATTTTCAGGAGTTAATAATGAATTTAGTTGAAACTAAAACTATTGGATACGTTCGTCGCGATCTTCAAAGTCTTCATGATTGGTGTAATCATCAATTTAGCATGAAGTCAATGGCTTCTAGCCGGGTTGCTTTTGATCGAACTCACAAATGGTTTGGATATGAGGTAATACTATTGCCTAATGCGGTAATTAATCCAGGTAATTGGGATGCGAGGGTTAATCGACTTGGTGATCGCATTCTTCCAGGATGGAATTGTGCCTTACTATGCCATTATTGTCCAGGTGGTGGCATGATAGAACACTGTGACCATTCCGTTTTTGAACCTCTGGTAGCATTAGTCAATATTGGACGTGCTACTTTTCGCATTGATAATCAGGAACATCACCTTGAAGATGGTCAGGTTATCAAATTTAATTCTAATATTCCCCATGAACTACTTCCGGTTGTATCTGAACGCTGGTCTTTATCCTTTCGTCGGATTAAGCCACAGAATCTACGGTTCTAAACTTATGTAATCCTTTTCCTGTAAGGGTTATGGGGCTGTTTTTGTATCGCTGATATCACTCTATATTTTAAATCTTTGTAACTTGCGCTCCCATCGGAAAAACAAACTTTCCCCATTCACCTCATCTGTCTCTTCACTTTCATTAATGAGGTCTTGGTTTTTCTCCTCTAATTCGCGCATATATTGCCTGAGTATACCCCCAACAGCGATCGCTCTACTTTTATGTAGCTGACGGGTTAACTCTAAAAACCATTCCCTATCACCCACCAAATCTGACTCTTTCACCTGATACTTGAGAATTTCTGGAATAAGTAGTGATGGGTTATGATGTTTAGCGATCGCACTAGTATGAATAATTGGCTGGTAATCAATTCGTAAGCACTGCTGCCACAACGCTACCCATTTGGCATGAGAAAGATAGCCATGACTGAAATACGAAGGCGGTACCATTGCCAAAATATGTAAATGCGGATGTGCTGAGATTCCATCTCTACCTTTAGTGACTTCTGTGGACTTCACCCAACCTTTCGCAGGCCATGCTTTCAATTCAGTGAATCGCTTAAAAGCTTTATTCATCGAATCTAAGTTTTCCCTGAGTTCCTCAATTTGGCAATTCCTTACAGTCAAAGTAACAAATAGCCAACGGGACTTGGGGTAATCAGTGACAACCTGTGGGAGAATTTTATAAGCTCTTGCTTTCCACATGAGCGATCGCCGCCACTGACAAACAGGACAGTGACGAACCCTACAGAATCGGGCATCTGATAGCTTTAACTTGAGAATACCTTCCGCTTCGTCTGGCACTAATTGAAACTTCAGCAACTCGGAACACATTCTCACTCGCCAAGCATACTGCTGAAAGCAATGTTCGTCTGCTTTAGCGTAATAATGGAAAACTTTATCAGTATTAGCTCTGTGCTTGTCCCAGATTTTACCTATAGGCGAAACTTCGGATAAGCTTTGTACATTTTGATTTTGTTGGGACTTTAAGGCTTTAGCGAACACAGAATCACTGAGTCAGTTTGGTATCAACGTCCCAAATTAACGTAATTTATACGGTAAAACCTCAGTAAAAGTATTTAGGTAAATATGTAAGGCGATCGCAACTCTCAACTCTATGACTGGTAAACACTTTTATCACATTGGCTTTGGGCAAGATGATTTAGGTTCATCGCCTCCCAGCATTGCTCTATTATCTGGCGATCCAGAGCGATCGCGTCTCATTGCCCAAACTTATCTACAAGATGTACGCTTGTTGTCAGAAAATCGCGGACTCAATAGCTATGTAGGATACTTACTGAATGGTCGCAGCATCTTATCAGCTACAAGTGGTATGGGTGCGCCTTCATTAAGTATTGTTGTTAATGAGTTGGTACAAGTAGGAATCCGGCAAATTATTCGCATTGGAACTTGTGGTTCCATTCAACCTTATATAGCAGTCGGTAGCGTTGTTATTAGCAGTGCAGCATTATGTCGCCAAGGTGCAGCAAATGATATTGCACCTGTGGAGTATCCAGCCGCAGCCGATCCTTTTCTGACAGTCGCTTTAGTTAAAGCTGCACGAGAATTAAAGGTTGAACATTACATTGGAATTACAGCATCAGTTGATACTTTTTACGAGGGACAAGAACGCACTGATTCCGCCAATCCAAATTTAATGCGATCGCTGCATGGCATTACAGAAGAATATCGACGCTTGAATATCTTGAATTACGAGATGGAATGCGGCACACTATTCAAAATGGCAGGAGTGTATAATTTTGCTGCTGCTGCTATTTGCGGTGTAGTTGCTTCACGTACTGATAGTGAAAATATCATCTTAGAACAAAGAGATGTCGCTGTTAAAAATGCGATCGCAACTGCTGTAAATGCCGCAGCAAGCTTTGAGTAAGCTAACAAATCTCTCTTATCAACTTCTTAGTATGTCGGATTGAATTTGCTCTAAGTATTTTTATCATGTCTTTACCTAATCTTTAATTTATCAATCAGTAATTACCGATAAGATGTATTGAGTAAAATGCAATTTCATCTTGATTGAGACATATTATAGAAAAAACTTTATCAGCTAACTTAAAACTACAATAATTGGTTAAAAGTATCTCGTTTTCAACAGAGAGAATTTGAATTTTTATTTGTTAATTAAGAAAAACTCAGTTTTTATAGGCATTTTCAATCCGGTGATGTACAAGTATGCAAATAGACCTAACCCCCTAACTCCCTTCCCGAAGCGGGAAGGGGGAACAATTCAAAGCCTCTCTCCTTTTAGGAGAGAGGAATGGAAGTGAGGTCAAAATTGTACCTCACTGGGTCGAGAACCGCTATATATTAGAAAACTGTGCTTTTAATGTTTTACAGCCGCCATGATGAGTTTAGCTATTAAGAGTAATCACAAAAATTGGAGAGCAGTATAACATGAAAAATGCTTGGAGGCGTTGGATTACGACCGTTAAACTAGCTGCGATTGCACCAATGCCGACGCTGATATTTTTAGCATTCTCTCATCAGGCAACAGCAGACGATCCAGGAGCATGTTATATGATAACTTCCTCTGGTAAAACCGTTGGATTGGGAGGGATTTGTGGCAATATCATAGACGCGCCTTCAGACAACAGAGTTTTTCGAGTCTCAATCAAACGCCGTTTTGGTGGAACTCCTGTGATTGATGTCACCTTCAATGACAAAAAAACCTTTGAAATGATTGTAGATACAGGTGCTAGTGGAACCATTATCACTCAAGATATGGCGAATACACTTCAACTACAGGCTACAGGTACAATGCAAGCCCAAATTGCTGATGGTAGTGAAGTAAAATTCTCAACCAGTAAGGTAAAATCTATTGCAGTAGGTGGAGTTACAGCCAACAATCTTCAAGTGGCGATCGCACCAAAAGCAAGCATCGGCTTACTCGGTCACGATTTCTTTGGCAACTATGATATTAAAATTCTGGAAACAGAAGTTGAATTTCATCACCGCTAAGTTGTAATACCATTGAGACAAGTGTTTGCGATTTGTAAAAATTTTACTTGCGGCATAGAAGATTTCCGCAAACAGCCAATATGACATAGTAGTTATCCAAGTACTTTTATTAAAGACTGACCGCCTTTGGACAACTTGTAGTGCGTTGGCGACATACAATTTACACCAGGATAGAAACCTTACTCGTCAGGTGTTTTTTGTGCCGAATGCGGAGATTTGGATGTGTTGGAGGAGTTGCTAGGATGATTGACCATGACAGGCTTTTCAAAGAATTAATATCTACATTCTTTGTTGAGTTTCTCGATTTATTCCTGCCTCAAGTAGCTAGCCAAATAGACTGCGATTCTATCCAGTTTTTACCCCAAGATGTATTTACTGATGTCACATCTGGAGAAAAGAAAGAAATTGATTTGCTGGCACAGGTACGTTATCAGCAGCAGGAGACTTACTTTCTAATTCATGTTGAAAATCAGTCTTACACTGAGTCAGCATTTGCCAAGCGGATGTTTAAGTATTTTGCACGCTTACATGAAAAATATGATTTACCAATTTATCCAGTTGTGATTTTCTCCTTCGACGAACCAAAACGTGCCCAAGCGCAAAATTATCGTGTCACGTTTCCGATTTAAAGGTGCTGGAATTTCAGTTTGCAGCAATTCAATTAAATCGCCTAAGTTGGCGGGATTTTCTAACGCAACACAATCCAGTCGCAGCGGCGTTGATGGCGAAGATGAATATTGCGGTGTCAGAACGTCCGCAGGTGAAGGCGGAATGTTTGCGGTTGCTGACAACTTTAAGGTTAGACCCAGCGCGGATGCAATTAATTTCTGGATTTGTAGATGTGTACTTGGAACTGAATGCAGCAGAAGAAGAAGTCTTTCAAGCTGTGGTCGATACAATGGGATTAACTAAGCAGGAGGTATATATGGAAATTGTCACCAGTTGGGAACGGAAAGCAATACAGGTAGAACGACGGGCAACTATTACTAAGATTTTAAAGCTGCGCTTTGGGGACATTGATGCTTCTTTAGAAGACATTATTCCTGCTTTGTTACAATTGTCCCCTGATGAATATATGGATTCACTCTTGCAAGCTGACCGTGAGGAGTTATTATCGCGGTTTCAAGGGTAATCGTAAATGGAATTATTACTTGCAGATTGATTGGCTTGTCACTGTTCGTAGGTAGTAGCGATCGCTTAAGTTAAGCTTGATTGTCAAAAAAATCTTGATGGCTTGCACTAACGCGATTAATCATGTATCTAAGTTACGTTTAATGTGAATTAAGCTTTGAAACCCTTGTAATTTCATAGGTAATCCCAAAACTATGATTTTGAGCGAATCTAGAAACCCTTATAGAATAAGCGGCGTTTCTAATTCACATCAGACGTAAGTTATACGAACCCAAAAAAAGCATTTTTGACAACTAAATACTACTATTAAGTAATCGTCAATTAAATTATGGGAGTGGTTTGTGGTTGCATTTCTACAAACCTTCGCTCAAATCAATCTTGACAGTCTACTATTCTCGGTTCACATACCCTAATTATCAGCAAGACATTTCTTTAGCAACGATGACATTAAGATTCTGGAGAAAGAGGGCGAATTTGATCGCCGCCAATGCTTGTAGTTTGTCAATTCTTTAGGTTTGTATATTGAAATTAGGCGTTGCTGAATTGAGGGATGATTTAGCAAGTTATAAAATTTCTCCCCCTGCACCCCCTGCTTCCCCTGCCTGCCTAAATTCATCCCCTTGTTCTGCAACGCCTGAAATTATTTCAGCCTGCCCGTTTCTCTCAAGAGTTACTCGGCATTTCGGAAGCAGCTTAAGAGCGTTATAGAATAGAAATAAACCTTACATAACATTACGCTGATTCAGCAGAATTGCCCATGACCACTTCTAAACGCCAATACCACATTACTACTTTCGGTTGTCAGATGAATAAAGCTGACTCAGAGCGCATGGCTGGCGTTTTGGAAGACATGGGCTTTGAGTGGTGTCAAGACCCGAATCATGCAGATGTGATTCTCTACAATACCTGTACAATTCGGGATAATGCTGAACAAAAGGTATACTCCTATCTTGGCAGACAAGCGAAGCGTAAACACGAGCAGCCTGATTTAACCCTCATTGTTGCTGGCTGTGTTGCCCAGCAAGAAGGAGAAGCGCTGTTGCGGCGAGTCCCAGAATTAGATTTGGTAATGGGGCCACAACATGCCAACCGTCTGAAAGATTTGCTGGAGTCAGTATTTGAGGGTAATCAAGTCGTAGCAACCGAAGCAGTTCACATTATTGAAGATATCACCCAGCCGCGACGGGATAGTACAGTGACAGCTTGGGTGAATGTAATTTACGGCTGTAACGAACGCTGCACCTATTGCGTGGTTCCGAATGTGCGTGGTGTCGAACAATCTCGCACGCCGTCAGCTATTCGGGCGGAAATGGAAAAATTAGGACGACAAGGTTACAAAGAAATTACTCTACTCGGTCAAAATATTGATGCTTACGGCAGAGATTTACCTGGAATCACACCAGAAGGTCGGCATCTGCACAACTTTACAGATTTGCTTTATTACGTGCATGATGTGTCGGGGATTGAAAGGCTAAGATTTGCTACTAGTCACCCCCGTTATTTTACCGAGAGATTAATTCAAGCTTGTGCTGAGTTGCCCAAGGTGTGCGAACACTTCCACATTCCCTTTCAATCTGGGGATAATGAACTTTTAAAGGCGATGGCGCGGGGTTATACCCATGAGAAATATCGCCGGATTATCGATACCATTCGGCGGTATATGCCAGATGCCTCGATTAGTGCCGATGTAATTGTCGGTTTTCCTGGGGAGACAGAAGCACAGTTTGAAAATACCCTGAAACTCGTGGAAGATATTGGCTTTGATATGTTGAATACAGCAGCATATTCACCACGTCCAGGGACACCAGCCGCTTTGTGGGACAATCAACTGAGTGAAGAAATTAAAAGCGATCGCCTGCAACGGCTCAATCATCTGGGAAACTTGAAAGTAGCAGAGCGATCGCAACGTTATTTTGGACGCATTGAAGAAGTTTTAGTAGAAGACCAAAATCCTAAAGACCCAACCCAAGTAATGGGACGCACTGGTGGTAATCGTTTGACCTTTTTTAACGGTAACATCAAAGAACTTAAAGGGCAGTTAGTGAAGGTAAAAATTACCGAAGTTCGCCCTTTTAGTTTGACTGGTGAACCAGTTGAAGTAAGGCAAACCATTTTGCAGTAAGAACTATTTGAAGATTATACCCCTGACTTATGATGAAGTTACCGCAAACGATTCCAGTTCTTCTTTTTGGGGCTAGCTTAGCTGTAATTTCCCCTCAAAGTGCTGCTTTCAGTGTTCAAGAGGTAGCTATTGTTGCCCAAGCGTCAAGCGATTTGCCAATGGTCAAATCAGCTGGACTGTCCCCCGATATGGATGTGCCTTGGTCGAAAGCCGTAAAAATTGTTGACCCCTTTGAAGGTGAGTTTGTTGGAGTTTTCGATCGCAATTCTTTAGGTGGCCGCTTGTACCGTGAGGGTTCAAAGCAAGTTATTAGTTTGTGGACTCCTTCGAGCATTCGAGTACTCGTAACAGTAAATTCGGATCAAGCAAGGTCTTCTTTCTACATAGCAGGTCGTGTGTATCCCAGACCTGACTATTTTAGATTTACCACGACTAAAAAAGTCGATAAGCTTTTGCTCAAGGTCAGAAAAAAAGTTTTTCAATTAGACGGTTCAACTGGCACATTTGCTGTCAGTAAAGAATTAGCCACTGCTTTGAAAAATGCTCCAGATGAGAACTTAGATATCAGACTAGTCTTGGAAGGAGGTCAAACTGTTGATAGCGAAATTGGCAAAGGGACAGTAAAAGCTTGGCGAACTATTTATTAAGCGATTGCATTTTTCAGCCAAGTATTTTCTATGTTTAATAAAGGAAAAATCTCTCCGTTCTGATCAGAAATTTATTTGGTACAACTTGTTTATAGATCAATACGCTTGGGTTAAGGATAACCGTAGGTTGGGTTGAACTTTAGTGTTATATCAGGTTCGGTTAAACACTTATAATATATGTAGGTTGGGTTGAGAAACGTAGCAAGATCCCGAAGGGAAACCCAACATTTAATCCTTGTTCATGTTGGGTTTCACTGCCGTTCAAACGCCACTTGCTTCTCCCTTGGCGCTAGCCTCTCCCTTTGGGAGCTATCCATTAGTCACATCTTTCTTAAGATTGCGGAAAAGAAGTCAGCCAGAGGATTTGCTGATGAGAAGTTCTAAGGAGGATTGACAAAAATAGGGAATTATGTAAGCAAAGGGAAATTTTCTAGGCGATCACTAAACATAATCAACCATGAACTAGGAAATCTGATCGACTAATTTCCAGGTGGCGGTGATATCGTGTAATCGCCGCAATCCTCTCTTCGAGACGGTACGCGAACGCCAAATAGTTTTCACACCAAGCTCACCATCGCCTTTGCGACCCAAAAAGCCGCCTAGAGTCGCAATCATTCGTACTGCTTCTGGTAAAGAAGGTGGCTGTTGAGGTGGGATGGGATTTTTGTTGATAGTTGCACATAAAGACGAGCCAGCGCCGTGGGCGGGTTTCCCGACTTGAGGCGACTGGCGTTGCCATTCACAGGCTTGTAAAACCCTGTCGCATCGCAGGTCACTAATAGGGTATAGGGGGTAGGGTGTAGGGTATAGGGAGGACGGCATTGGTCGAGGCAAGTGATAATGACCTTTTGCTACGCCGGTGAATTGACGGGGCAAGTGAAATTGATGGTTGTTGGGGCTCTCTAGAAGGGAGCAACCCCACACCCCAAACCTGCAACCCCGCCCCAACGGGGCTTGGTCAAGATAGCCTAGACCATTTGTTGCTTTATGGCTGGTTAAATCTATACTTGTCGTGTCCTGAATCATCAACACCAGATCATGTTCTTTGATTCGAGCAACTGTGCTTTTTACATGGGCCTTACGTATATCATCTGGCTGAAAGTAAGGTGAGTTCCAAAAATCGTATGCTGCGGTGGTTGCGGCTATAGCCTTATTCTTGGGGAGGGGAAACAAAGCGTACCTTTGGCGGGGTGGGGTTATTGAAGTTCATTAATATCTGTTGAGTATTCCTCACCAGCTTCACTGCGATAAAAAACCAATAACCAGCAAAGGCAAGAGTATTAAGACAGATACAATCAAAACGAGGGTTGCCGGATCGATTTTTATATGGTTCTTCTCTGGATCGCGCATTTGGCACTCTCTCGAACAATAAATATATTACCTAAGCCTAAATGATGGTTACTTTTTTTTCCAAGCCCAATGAGATTTAGAAGTGTAAACTTTTTAGCCCATCAGCTTATTTCTTCCAAGGCAATTTAGTCCCCATTTCAGTTAAAGCTGAGAAGATAAGATAGAGAATGAGTAACCCAGCAGCCGCAAAGAAAGCGAGTAAATCGTTATCCATAAATACTATTTGCTAAAACTTTGCTAATCATAGCGGAATCATCTAATCTTTAGCATTTTTCTGAGTCTGCAATCTTTGATCTTCTGGGTGCAAACTGTACCACCCATACCAGTGGCGAACTGCTAGCCAAACCGCTGAAAGCAAACCCGCTAAACTAAGAGTTAGTCCGCTAAACGGTACTAATAATCCAAAAATCGGTAGCACTGCTCCCGCAATAGTAGCAACGATCGCAGCTAGGGAAGCACTGCGGCTAGCTCCCAATCCCCATGTTAAAATTAGTAAAATGATCGAAATTAAAGTCCAAGCCAACTGAGCATTAATAATGCGAGCTAGATAGGTCAAAGTCAACAGACAAGCAAAAAAAATACTACCAGCGATCGCAATATTTCTGAAACTCATTGGCAGTGACAAATATAACAACAATATCCACCACAAAAATATTGTCGGTGCTAGTAACAAAAGCCGGGGAATGATGCCAGTATGACGAATGGGGTCGGTGTTCGTAAACACTCCAAATGGATTTTTGACTGAAACATTATCGTCAAATTTCCAAGTAAACTGAGTACTACGTCCATCAACTTTAATCTCATTCGGTACAACCCCACTGGCAAAATCAGCCGGAGCAAAGTTGGCAATTGCTGTGAGGCGAAAATTAGAAAGCAACTGTCCTGCGGCGCTATAAACCCAGCGAGGCCCGCCTTGAGCCTGATAGGTGACTCGAAAGGTGGTTTCTTCTCCTGGTTGCAGCCGGAAGGGAAAGCCATAGTCTCCCGGATTAGTTTGTTGTAACCTAGTACCGTTACGCTCTACATTGTAGCCAGCAAGCAGTGTGTAGCCGTTAGGCGGCGGTGCTTCAAAAAAGAAATTATTAATATCCTTGAGTTGGTTAACTACTTTATAATCAGCAGTGTATTCCACGCGATAAATTGAACTACGACCTGGAACATCTACGCTTTGGTCTAGCTTGACTTGAATTTGCGAACCACCCAGCGTTAAGAAGCGGTTAATCTCTCGCGTATCATTGACTTTGACTATTTTGCCATTGGCTTGCGTAGTATAGGAATATGGCTCTTGGGTAGTGTAGCGCACTTGCGGGGCAGATTGTTCGAGCTTTTCACCTGCGACACTTTGGGCCACTTGAGCCACTCTTGTTTGTTCCCAGTGGTGATAACGATTGCTCAAAGTAGAACAGAGAAAAAATCCTGGTACTAACAGAATTAATATTAGAGTTAAATGCTGTAATCCCCGCAACAGTTGGGAATAACGAACAGCCCATTCGCCAATGAATATAAATTGTTCCGGCTGGCTGCGACGGAGAGAAAAACTGATCAGTGCGATCGCAACTCCCAAAGCTACGACCAAAAATACTAATAACAGTGAAGCTTTGAGCGCCTGGGTTCCAAATTGGACAAGCTCAATCGGATGCGTCAAATCGGGTAATCCGGGAATACCTTGAGCAGAAGATGACATTGGTTGATTTTTACAGAATTTGGAGAACCAGACCAATAAAATCTCTTAAAAGTTTCTGGACAATAGTTTTATTTGATACGTAGACAGTTTAAAGAAGTGCTGCGTTGGCGTAGCCAGCTGTAGGTATCGCTCTGTCCCTGATTTGCTCGACTGTAACTTGGTATAAACACCAAAAACCTGGTCATGAAGACCAGGTTTTTGAGGGAAAACAATGGGGATATATTCCCCGAAGGTTAGTTATAGAGGTTCAGTATAATATCGATGCTCTGATATTTACTACCACGCCATTGTTACCCATTCCGGAAAATTAGCTAAGAATTTTTGACTAGTCTTTTTTGATCTCCTAAAATACAGCAACCTGCATCAATCTGCCAAGGGCTTGTGCTATGCTTGCCTCGTTCATCCCTCAGAGCAATTGCATCATGCTAAATAGGGGTGCGATCGCACCTAGCGCATTTTCCTATCTTGTTAAGAGTTAAACCGCGTCTACCTTGAAAACCATAGTTTGTTGAAATCAGGGTAAAGTTCAGAACTCAAGCCACGACCGAATAATACACTCTCTTTAAAAACTCCAGGTTTCAAAATGGACGGGGTTTAAGAGTTCCCTTTTTTTGTAACTTTTTGCACCGCTGCTTATTTCACCCCTACTAGAAATATAATAAATGCTACAAATATAAGGTTATCAGAATGAAAACTCGTAGAATTTCCATTTTGTTAGCGGCTTGCCTATTTGGGGTATTCCTCATTACGGTTTTTCCATACTTTGCTTCAGCCCATTCTCAAGAACAGTTCTCCTCTTCAAGAAGATGTAGAAATTTCTTCGCGGGTAGCTATCTGACGACTATCGTTGACGCAAAAGGTAAATTCTCATCTCGGGGAGTTATTACCTTCTCAGAAGACGGTAATCTTTTTGTTACTGACTCGAATCAAGGTGGTGTGCAAGGAGTCTTCAATCCTTTTGGTGATACTCAAGGCTCATATACTTGCACTAGTAACCGAGAAATTCGCGCTCTAGGCATAAACTTTGATTTCTCAGGCCCCAACGGTATCAATGATATAGCTCGCTCCGATATCCAAGCTACTTTGAATCAGCAGTCTATGGAATTACAAGGAATAATTACTGTTAGTTCCTTTGCCTTAAAGGCCAATCCACTAAAAGGAGCAGGCTCAGTAGTAGGATCGTTCCAATTTACAGGACAGCGTATAACCCCCTAGCCGTTAATTCTCAGGGTAAGCGCATCTAAGTGTAGGATTGATAAATATTAATTTTCCGGCTTTTGCTGATGAACAATGCATTTGGTAGCTGGCAAGAATGGCTAACAGTATTCATCTATCTAGGTTTTACCGTCTTCATTATCTGGCGCGTGTTTACCGTCGAGAAGAATTAAAAAAGTTGCATATCATTTCACTAGGATCTTTTTGCTCAAAGGGAGAAATGAGAAATAACTCCTGTAGAGACACGATTAATCGCATCTCTACTTTTCAGATCCCTTTAAATCCCATATTTTGTTCTACTTGAGTTGCAACTTTACGAGAAATCTGAAGGCGAACACCAATTTGGCCCAGGAATATGCCAACTAAAATCAAGCTACCACCGATATATTGAGCAAAGGTAGGGACTTCACCCAATACCAAATAAGCTGCCAAAATTCCCACAATTGGAGTAAAAGAGCCAGCTAAGGAAGCCGCAGACACGGTAGAAGCTCTCAAGCCCTTGAGCCAAAATGATTGACCTAAAACCACAATTACAGCAGCATAAACAAGCATCCACTGCCACAGGAAAGGTGAAAATACATCCATAAAGTGGTCGCTGCCATAGAGAACTAAAGCACTAAAGAAAAATATTACAGTTCCTAGAGCAGTACGAAAGATACTAAAGATTCCCACCGGGATATCGGAAAGCCATCCTTTAACAATAATCGTTGAAACTACTGAAGCCACGGCTGCGATCGCCGCCAATAATTCCCCAATACCTACTTTTAAAGCACCCATGTTGATCGTAGTCGTCTCTGAGGGTTGCAGGAGAATAGTTAGGGCAACTCCGACAAATGCAGCGATCGCTCCTACAACTTCCCAACGATTTACCCGTTCCCTCAGTAACCAGACTGATAAAGCCATAGCCAGAGGTGGTTCCAACCGTCCAATCAAAATAATATTGTTGACTCCTGTTAATGCTAATGCCTGGAAAATTAAGCCAGGGACAAGCGCTCCTGATAAAATAGCTACCGCTATCAGCGCCAACCAATCTTTCCTTGACAGTTGCTGCAAAGCCTTTTTGTTCCAGTGTCGTTTATAAATAAGTAACATAACTATCAAGGCACATAGATTCCCTACGAATAAAACATTACATAGAGAGATCGGATTTCGACCATTCATGAAATGTTGAGTGCCAATTTGTGTCAGCTTGCGCGTAACCGCACTAGAGGCTCCAAAAATCAAAATTGCTAGCCAGAGATAGGTTTGACCGGGAATTTTATAGATAAAAGGATGCCATCTTCTCGGTCTGCTCATAATAATACTGCTGCAAAAAATACTCTTTACTATACTCAGCTAACTTGGGTAATTTAAGGTGAGATGAATCTGAGAAAACACTAAAAGCAGGCTGAAATTTAAAATATCACAGCTTCCTGAGAATCTGCTGAGTCTAAACTAAATTTTTCTAAGGAATAAATTCAGACAATTAGTAGATTAGTTTCACTTGAGCTTCAGTAGCAGATGAGATGCTTTAGTTCATCGGGAAACTTCAACACAAGGAAAAACAAATGAAAATTGCTTCTTCTGTGCTCACAGGCGTTGCTCTTGTTGGTATGCTAACAGTCTGGGATGTTCCACTTAAACTTGTAAGTCCTTCACTGGTGCAAGCATCAGCCGCAGAAAAGAAAGATGTTACAGGTTTGACTACTCAACAAAAGATTGATTTGGTCATCAAGCATAAGGGTCAGTTTGGTGGTGGTGATGAACTACGTCGTTTCTTTTTTGGCGATCTTGAACCGCTAGGTATTCAACCCGGTGGTGCAGGTATGGTGGTTAATCTTTACAATAAAGCCAATAATGTGACCTTTTCTTACTGTTCTACCTTTGATGTAGTAGTTGCGGTTAAAAAAGGTAAAGTAACAAAGTTTGAAGCTGATGAGGTCAAGTAATTCTTAGTTGTAAATAGATAAGCTAACGCGCCTACATATTGCACTATTTTTGGTGTAGACCGTCATTAGTCATTAGTCATTTGTGTTTACCAATTGGACTTTGGACAATTGACTTAGGACAACCTCACCAGTTGATGGCAACTTAAATACGTAAGGGTGCATCCCAGTTTTTATTTTACGACGAGATAATAATTGTCATTGCGTTCGCTCGCAATGACATGCAAAAAAGTGGGATGTTCCCAATACGTAACAGCTTAGACATAAATAGTTGAAGAAGAATTCAGGAGCGTCTTTGGCTTTGCTCCTGACTCCTGAATTCTGTTCAATAAAAGCAAATTTGTAACTTTTGATGAAAGGTCAGATATGGAATTTAGAGATGCTATCTTGTTGTTACATCCAGCGATCGCTGTACTCGTAGTATTTCCTTTAATTGGCGTCATTGTCAACCGCGCATTACAAGTTCGTCAACGCCGATTGCAAACTTTAGCCATAGGTAAGAGTAAAATTCCCCCCACTGTAGGGCAAGAGCATACTCAATTGGGCCGCTGGCTAACGGGAGCAGTTGTAGGTATTGTATTAATAGCGTTTGCCTACGATATTTTTGGTAATATTTTAGATAATCAAGTTTGGATTAAAGCACCATTTCAGGTAGTATTCATCGGGTTATTGTTTATGGCTGTGATCGCTTCTCTGTATTTACTCTATCAGGCAAAGCAGAAAAACTGGCGTGCCATATTTGCAACCCTCACAGGAATTGCATTAGTAGTGCTTGGATGTCAAGATGGTATCTACCGCAAAACTGACCAATGGTATATCTCTCACTATTATTATGGGCTAACCTCTGCTCTGCTGATGATTTTTTCACTCTCCATTTTGCCAGACATTTATAAAGATAAGACCAATCGCTGGCGCAAGATTCACATTATTGTTAGTTGCCTCGCTCTCTTACTATTTATCGGGCAGGGGATAACAGGAACGCGCTCATTATTAGAAGTTCCACTCACTTGGCAAGAACATTATATCAATATGCTCTATAAGCAAAAATGTGATACTAAATCTTGTACAATCCAGCCACTATCTTTACCTAAAAATTAATAATGAATAGAACTAACAATATTTTCAATCCTCTAGACAAAACTAAAAGTGAAGCAACCCACAAAGATTTGGATAAATCTTGACCCTTTTTCATTGCAATTACGCCTAACCATTGGTATTGCTACATTTTCAACTTTAATATTAGGTAGTTTTGCTGCATGGACTAGTTGGAAAATGCAGCAAATTTTGATTGATAGTCGTAAGCATAATATAGAAGAAATCACTGAGCGCTTGCCGCGCGATGTGCAACTTTACAGTGAAATGGTGCAACCGGAAACTGGATTACAAAAAGCTATTAATAACTTAGCAAATATCAACCTATTTTTATGGTTAAAAAGTCCTGATAATAAAATTTTGATAAAATCTGCTACTTTGGATTTGTTATCTAACTCTACGGTTACTGAGTTAATGTCCCTTAGTAATATGCAGATTAAACCACAAATTTACAAAGTTAATCAAAGGTACTTTGTTATCAGTAGTAGCTTTTTACAAGTGCAGGGTAAGTATCTGGGTAAACTATTTGTAGTACATGACATTACTCGTGAACACACAATGTTTATGGCAATGCTGCAAAGTTTGAATCTTAGCTGTATTTTAGCAATTATTGTAATAATAACTATAAGCACATTTTATATTAGCCGTTCTTTGCAACCACTGCGCCAGCTAAGTCAGATGACTTCTGTCATTTCTATAGAAGATTTAGGAAAAGCACAACTATATGTTGATAATGCACCCAGTGAAGTCAAAGAATTAGGTCAAACTTTAACCATGTTGTTATCGCGCCTCTCACAATCTTGGGAGCAAGAACGAGAATTTGTGAGTAATGTTTCTCACGAATTACGTACACCATTGACGATTGTACATGGTTACTTACAAAGCGTGTTGCGACGGCAGAATAACTTAACCGAAATTCAACAAGAAGCTTTAGAAACTGCTTCTTCAGAAGCCGAACGTACCATTCGCTTATTACAAGATTTACTTGATTTAGCACGAGCAGATAGTGGCTATTTGAATTTTCAGATGAAATCTTATGTCTTGAATGACTTAGTTGAAGAAGTCGTGGTGATAGCGCAAAAATATAGCGATCGCTTAATTACAATCGAGTCAACAGCTTATCCTATTGGAGTGAAAGTAGACTACAGCCGTTTTAAACAAATATTGCTCAATTTAATTAATAACGCTATTACTTATTCTGAAGATAATACGCCTATAATTTTAAAGTTAAATCAGTTTCATGGCAAAGCGATTATTCAAGTTTGTGACAAAGGTTATGGTATTCCTTTACAACACCAAACACGTATTTTCGAGCGATTTTACCGCGTAGATGAATCCCGCTCTCATGCTACTGGCGGTTGTGGTTTGGGTTTATCCATTGTTAAGACACTTGTAGAAGGTATGGGTGGTAGTGTATGTGTGCAATCAAAATTAGGAGAAGGGAGTGTGTTTACCATCACTCTACTTACATAGCTAGTCAAAGTCAGGTTAAAGTAGCACTTTGATTGTGACCGAAACAGACTCATGATACAGAGCAAGTAAATTTATTTATGGGGATTAAAAATTATTGAATTTTGAATTTTGAATTTTGAATTTGGAGCGTTCGCTCTTGGCGTCTCGTAGAGAAGCGACGTGACCCTATCCACTTTAAAATCAAAAATATGACAGCAAATATCCTCTTGGTTGAAGATGAAGTTAAACTGGCGCGATTTGTTGAACTAGAACTAAGTAGCGAAGGTTACAATATAAACGTGGCACATGATGGCATCGCTGGTTTAACGTTAGCACGGGAGTTATCGCCAGATTTAGTCATTCTTGATTGGATGCTCCCAGGGCTGTCAGGCTTGGAAATCTGTCGTCGGTTGCGGGCAACTGGCATCTCTATACCAGTAATTTTGCTGACAGCAAAAGATGAAGTTAATGATCGTGTGGCAGGTTTGGATGCAGGAGCTGATGATTATGTTGTCAAACCATTTAGTATTGAGGAACTGCTAGCTAGAATCCGCGCTCATCTACGCCGCACTCAAGAAACAGATCAGGATATTTTTCAATTTGAAGACTTGAGTTTAAATCACCGTACTCGCCAAGTTTACCGGGGTAAGCGGTTAATTGAGTTAACAGCTAAAGAGTTTGACTTGTTAGAATATATACTCTCGCATCCCCGTCAGGTATTTACTAAAGACCAAATTCTACAAAAAGTTTGGGGTTACGACTTTATGGGTAATTCCAATATCATCGAAGTATACATCCGCTACTTGCGCCTAAAACTAGAGGAAAATGATGAAAAACGCTTGATTCATACGGTGCGTGGTGTAGGCTACCTACTTCGGGAGTAAGTAGATCGGCGTAAATAATTATTGTTGGGATAAAGCAGGGGGCAGGAGGAAAAGGGTTTGAGCCTTGTTTAATTTTCTTCACACAGTTTGGTTTTATTGTACCAACTTACTTAGTCAAAATCAAAATATTTCTGATTAGCGTAGGCGTAGCCCGCACTTCGACCCTTCGACCCAACTCTTGGAGAGGCTGCACTTCGACAAAGCTCAGTGACCACGCCAACGGCAAGCTCAGGGCATCGCAAGAATACGCATTTGTCAGCAACAGCAAGACAGAATCTCAACTAATTATTTAAAGGTTTTCCAAGAAAAAATTCTTGATTATCTGACGGTTGAAAGTTCTCAAATTCCAGAAATTTTTAATCAATCTATGCTCTCAAAGAGAAGAACTTTGTTTTCTACCTCAAATAACGACGTAGAAAGTGCATCAACAATTTTGAGCTAATTTATCATACAGTCAACACCCTACCCTAATACCAATTTGTAATACTCTATGGGTAGATGCACTTTGTGCATCTACGTAATTGAGAAAGTCAGATTACATCTGGCTGGATTTCCACCATTTGTATATGTAGTCTTATTTTGGACAATTGATATAAAATGTGTGCAAAAAAAGCCAGTCTTAAGGACGATAAAATTGCAACCAAAAACAAATTTTGAGCAATCTGGGATTACACGCTGTTTTGCAGCAATACTGCTCTTTGGTCAAGTGTGGCTACATTTACTCCAAGGGAAAACCTACTACCGCAAGATTTTGCAACATCTTGTTACCGCTGGGCCAGGTTCTATCTCTCCAGTTCTCCTTGTCAGCGGTTTTGCAGGAATGATTTTTACTATTCAGATAACGAGGCAATTAGCCCGATTTGGGGCTGTCAATGCTGTGGGAGGTGCTTTTGCCTTAGCTTTTTGTAGAGAATTGGCTCCAATTTTGACCGCTAGTATTATAGCGGGACAAGTAGGTTCTGCCTTTGCAGCAGAAATAGGTGCAATGCGAGTCACCGAGCAAATTGATGCACTTTATATGCTCAAAACCGATCCAATTGATTATCTAGTACTTCCTAGAGTAATTGCTTGTTGTTTAATGGTACCTTTGATGACTATTTTGGCTTTAGTTACGGGCATCATTGGCGGAGTTTTTGCCGCATCAAAGTTTTACCAAATTATTCCCGAAACATTTTTAGAATCAGTCAGAAATTTTTTAGAACCGTCAGATTTATTTATTATTTTGCTAAAAGGGTTTATTTTTGGAGTGCTGGTTGCTGTCATTGGCTGTAGTTGGGGTTTAACTACTAGAGGGGGAGCAAAGGAAGTAGGAGAATCGGCAACAAAAGCAGTTGTTACTAGTTGGGTATCCATTTTTATTATGGATTTTTTCTTATCTCTACTGCTGTTTGAACAGCCTGCATTTTAAACCTAAGTAAGTATTGAACAAAATTCCCGATTTTTTAAGAAGTTGGAAATTTGAGCTTCAAAGGAAGTTGTAGGTAAATAATAGTGCTTCTAAAGCATTGGGGCAACCCAACCCAGGCATCGCTTGTTTTTTCAGATATACTTCATCACGTTAGCGGAATTTGGGAATATATGAACTTGTAGATTAGCGCACCCAAAGCTAAACCTCCCAATGAAAAGATAGAGGCAGTTGAAAAAGCTAGTCCTTCCTTAAGACCTGCTCTTTGAAAGTCTATCCTGACTAATATAGTCGCTGAAATTATAAGTAAAGTATCAAGAAATACCCGAAACCAGGCAATCATGATAAAGAATAAAAAAGCTGCTAAGACGGCAACACCGAAAGCCCTGGTATTTGATTGAAGAAAAAGACTGTAGTAAGATGTCATCTTCGACCAAGGAGCGGTCAACGTTATGATTAAAAGCAAAATAGCAACTACAGTTACCACCCACACAAATATAGGAGCACGTGTTTCTGATATTACCCAGCCCAAAGTACTGTAACTCAGCAGTACTAGTGCCAGGGACACCCAAGGAACTCTTTTCAAAATTGACATGGGTTTATATTTCTAGTAGAGGGTTAAGGTCTTATCGCATAAATTAAGTGTAGTAACTCAAGACTTTATTTTGCTTGAGGATTTGCTCAGTTTATGATGATTGTCCTTCCTTAAGGATATCCCAGTATCAAAGGAGTTTTTTATGATACGGGTATCAGTGAGACAAGAAACCAGAAGTTCTTACAGATAAAATTATGTAGATTTTGAATATATGGCTTAGACTAGTAAGTTTAGCATCATATTTTTATAGCTTCAATCAATAGACTTTTATGCTATTCACAAGAAAGCCAAACAAGTTTGTCGAAAATTGCGGTACAAATTAATTAAAGATTTGTAAACTGTTAGCAGCCGAGTAGCCGCGTGTCACATCTTGTTAAGGAATTATCATGAGACAACTTATTATTGCTGAACGCGTATGCCTCATTGGTCATATCGCGTCAAAAGCCTTTGGGCTGGTAGGGATGCTACTGGTAGTACCTAATGCCGAAATAATTTTCAACTTATCGCAGGTAGGTGAAACTGCCATACAGTTAAGTATGGCTGGCGGCGGTGTAGTTGATATCATCTTAGGGACAATAGCTGTCTCCATTTATGCCTACCGGACGTTGGGATTAGGAACTTGGCTAGCATTTATGCTACCAGCTATGTTTATCTCTTTGGGGAGTGAACTACTGGGAACTAGCACAGGGTTTCCATTTGGTGATTATAGCTACCTGAGTGGCTTGGGTTATAAGATTGGGGGGCTAGTTCCTTTCACAATACCCTTATCTTGGTTTTATGTTGGGCTGTCGTGTTATTTAATTGCGAGAACTGGTTTGAAAGTGCCTCAAAAACCCAGTTGGGGACGCCATATTGCTGCGATAGCCGTTGGTGCTTTACTCTTCACTTGCTGGGACTTTGCCCTTGAGCCAGGTATGAGTCAATCTTCTCTGCCCTTCTGGTATTGGGAACAACCAGGAGCTTTCTTTGGAACACCTTACCAGAACTATGTAGGTTGGTTTGGTACTAGCGCCCTGTTTATGAGTGTGGCAGGATTATTGTGGAGAAATACCTCGATTAAATTAGAGCGATCGCAACTCAATCTGCCCTTAGTCGTTTATTTAACTAACTTTGCCTTCGCCGCCGGACTCAGCTTGGCCGCTGGATTCTCCATTCCTGTATTACTCGGCTTATTGCTAGGTGTGATTCCGGCTGTGGCGCTGTGGTCAAGGAGTTCAACCACACCTGCTCAAGTTACTGTTGAACCAGTAACCAAAGAAGTATCAGTAGCAAAGGTTGAAGTTGCCTTGAAATAAGCGTTTTGGGGAATGGGGACTCACAGACAAGGAGAATAACCCATGCCCCATGACCAATGACCAATGACCAATGACCAATGACCAATGACCAATGACAACGCTTTGATAGTAGAAAGCGCCATTTCTCTTTTATTGCTACTTATCCAAGTACCAGCAACGGCGATTCTGTTTTCGCGCCTGTTAAAGGGGCCAAGACGCCATCCTCCAATAGAACCCCAACAGCCGACACTTGAGCTTTTAGGTAGGGTTAGCATCGTTGTTCCCACACTGAACGAAGCGCTTCGCATTAGCCCTCTGTTGACTGGTTTAAGTCAGCAAAGCTATGAAGTTCGAGAAATTATGGTTGTAGACAGCAAGTCCAGTGATGGTACGCCAGACTTAGTAAAAGCCTCACAGCAAAAAGATCCGCGCTTTCGCCTGATGACAGATGATCCCTTACCCTCTGGTTGGGTGGGGCGTCCTTGGGCATTGCATAACGGTTTTCTATATAGCTCAGAGGCTAGTCAGTGGTTCCTGGGGCTGGATGCTGATATCCAACCACATCCTGGTTTAGTTGCTGGTTTGGTAAAAACGGCCGAAGCACAAGGCTACGATTTGGTTTCTCTTTCACCCCAGTTCATCCTCAAATATCCTGGGGAGTGCTGGCTACAACCGGCTTTGTTGATGACTTTGCTTTACCGATTTGACCCAGCGGGGATCAATACAGAGCAACCAGAACGGGTAATGGCAAATGGGCAGTGTTTTTTGTGTCGTCGCTCCGTTTTAGCTGCTGTAGGTGGTTATAGCAGTGCGAAGAGTTCTTTTTGTGATGATGTCACCTTAGCACGCAATATTGCTATCCAAGGGTATAAGGTCGGCTTTTTAGATGGCGCAAAGGTATTAAAGGTACGCATGTATGAAGGGGCGATGGAGACGTGGAAAGAATGGGGGCGGAGTCTCGATCTCAAAGATGCAACTTCTCGCTCTCAGTTGTGGGGAGATTTATGGTTACTCGCATCTGTTCAAGGTCTACCCCTTTTAATTGTCCTGACTTTTTTGTTGATTTTTCCCATACTCTCATATCCGCCCACTCCCCCACTCCTGCTGCTGGGACTGAATTTATTCCTGTTGGTGATTCGCTTTGCGATGCTAATAGCGATCGCACCTTCTTACGATCGCACAAACGCTAAAGGCAGCTGGTTATTCTGGCTTTCCCCTTTGGCCGATCCCTTAGCTGTGCTACGAATCTTCTTATCTGCATTCCGCACCCCGCGCGAGTGGCGAGGACGCAAGTATAGTGCTGAGTTGTGAGTTGTGAGTGCTGAGTAGAGAGTAGAGAGTAGGGAGTGAGCAGTGAAAAATTGAGAGTAAGGAGTTAAAAATTCAAAACTCAGCACTCAGCACTCAGCACTCAGCACTCAGCACTCCTTACTCCTCTTCACCTCCTACTCGATCCCCGCGTTCCAATTCCCAAAGAATTTGATTTCCTTCACGGCGTACCCGTGACACTATCCAGTTTCGCCAGCGCCATTGATCTCCACGACTGGTGACAGCGCTGGCGTGGACATCCATCAAGTCTGCTAACTCAGAACTAGTGATTAAGTAGCCTTTTTCAGAAATTTCGTCAGCTATACGCAGAGTTTCGACCAAGCTGCGGAGTTGCGAAACCCTCATTTCTGGCGGTTTTTCATCGGTCACGGCCGCAGTTGGCCCAATTGATGGTTCCATAACGGTTATTTCTGGTGCAGAAGTACTGATTTCTTGTGGACTTTGGTTAATTATTCTAGAGTTTTTTTCATAATCAGCTACTTTTGCTACATTTAATTCATTTGTAGAAGGTAAAGATTTATCAAAATCTGTGGAAGATAATTGTTGTAGCGAAGGGGTTTTGCCACTAGCATAAGTGCGAGCGATCGCATCACAACGTTCGTTACCTATGTTACCAGAATGTCCCCGGACGTGTTGCCATTTTACTTGTTGGGTATTGAGTTCATCTAAGATTTCTAAAAGGTCTTGGTTTTGGACGGGTTTACCATCTGACTTTTTCCAGCCTTTATTTTTCCAGCCTTTTACCCATTTGGTAACGCAGTTAATCAGGTATTCGCTATCGGTATGAAGGATGATGGGTTGGGCTTGTTGAGATGTTTGCAGAAATTGAAGGGCGGCGATCGCAGCTTGCATCTCCATTTTATTATTAGTGGTATGAGGGGATGCATCGCCCATTTCGTGGATTGAGCCGTCGCTGAAGTAGACGACAACACCCCAACCGCCAGGGCCAGGATTACCGGTGCAAGCACCATCGGTATATATGCTTTGAATTATGGGTTGGGTGGACATGCTTAGAGTATCGAACCGCGAAGGTAAGAGTTATTAGCGGCAAATTTTTTTAACAATATCCAGGCTATTATACTGATAAAAACTCTTAATTCTTACTCCTGAATTCTGACTTTGGAATTCTTCTTTAATCCTCATCATCATGCAAATTTTCTATTTCTTCAGTAATTAGCGTCTGAAAATCTTTGTCACAATGATTGTACAGATGAACCGCAGCAGCTAGGAGTTCTGTGATAATTTCAGCTTGTTAGTTAACAGTTAAACTAATTAACTGTAACTGGTTAATTAAAGCTTGTACTTTCAGGCATTCTGTACCTAATTCAGCAATCAAGGTAGTGAGGGTTGAATTGGTGACTGCAAGAGGGCGATCGCTAATCTGCATATTTTAGTTATTGTCACAATCTTTTACGTACTTGTTGAATTGCCTGGTCAAAAGCACAAATCTTTTTTTCCTAATACTCAATTAAACCTTCGTCAGGAAAACTCTTCTCTGATTCCAGTCTAATCTTTTCTTGATGTTCGGTAATTCTTTGAGCTAAAGATTCAATCGTCTTTTGATGGTGCTTCTTACTCATTACTAAGAACGATAAGCAACACGGAGACTTTGGATTAAAATTACCAGAGATGCGATCGCCATTAACCCGCCCCAAAACCAGTAAGGTAAAAGCAAATATCGCTGCATTTGCGCTGTATCAGAAATTCCAAGGGGGCCAGCAGAACTACTAAATAGATAATCAAGTTGATGGTACGTACTTACACAAGCTTGTACACCCAAAAATTGAATCACAAACCCTTGTGTCCAGCGAGGTGCTCTTAAGGCAATACCTAAGATTATTAAACTTAGTAAGGGAATTGCCACCAATCCAAACCAGGAACGCACCCAAATTAATGTGGACAACAGCAAAAAACTTCCTAAAATTTTCAAACAGAGGGTTGCTGCTCTAAAACTGCGGGAAGCCAGAATCAAAGCTGCACCGGCAAGAGGCGGCCCCATTGGCCCGGCTGCGGCAATTATTGCCGGGACAATTGGCCCCAACGACGACTGGATGCCATAAGTTGCAACACCAGAACCATTGCTAAAAATCTGCAACTTCTGAAACTGTCCCCCTAATAGCAGTGCCATTAAACCGTGACCCATTTCATGAAACCAAGTTGCCAGAATTGTAAATGGGTATAAGATATAATTCCCTCCTGGTACTTGCCACAATAAAGCAGTTGCGATCGCTGCTGCAACTAGCCAGGTTAACCCCATACGTTCAACAACTGGCGGGGCTTCTTTAGTGAGCAAGGGTTTAAAATTTTTACTTGGTTCCCTCATAGGTGACTCATTGGCAGTGTATTTCCATCCTAGTGTAATTATTAAAGTAATGGAGTTGCTGGGCAATACAACAATTCGCACCTTGAAGCGACGGCTGTCAACTATGGCGCTAAAGTGAACAACATAGTTATCCGTCGCTTATCTGATGCAGTTCATTTGTTTCTCCTCCAAAATGGATGCCGGAGGATGGGCAGAAAATACTTAGATTGATGTCACAATCGATCGAGAATCAGTTAAGCAAGTTGAAAAAGGAATGTCATTAAGTCTCCTTTACCCAAGCTGATCCGATCGCCTGGTCGCAAGCGATGACGGTTCCCTGGTAAAAGTGGCAAATTATTGATGTAAGTGCCATTAGAACTTCCCACATCCTCTACATAATGAGCATCTCCCTCGACGCGAATATCTGCATGAATCCGCGAAACAATTTCGGAATTGGGAAATCCTGAAACATCTATATCTGGAGGAATCCGGTCATTGGGCTTGCCGATATGAATCACAGAGAAATTTTGCGGCAATTCAATTAAGCGATCGCTTTGAACGTGGATTAACCGTGCTGTAACCTGCTGCAATTGCGTTCTGGCAGCAGTTGCAGTTGGTGCTGGTGCTGCTGGTTTTGCTTCGGCTTCAGAGGCTGGTGCTGGTTCCACAGGTGGTGGAGTTGGAATACTACTTTGTCCAGAGACTACAGGTTGAGCTACAACAGTTGGCACTGGCTCTGGGGGGGTGCTTACTGTAACAGGTAGCTGTGGCGCTGGTTCTGGGGGAACTGCCACCTCTGTTGGTGGTAAAGATGATTCGCGAGGACGCGAGTTAGTAGAACCGCTTATTCCCAAGGCATCTGGTTGTAAAAGTTCTAACAGTGGATCTGGTGGAACTAACGCTGGCACTTCCACGGGAATATCGGGAGTTACTGTTGCAGCTACTGCGGTATGAACGTGTGGAACACCCGCAGAGTGAAGGTTATAGCCACACTGACCGCAGAATGCAGCATCTGCCTGCACAGTTGCCCCACAACTGGGACAATTAGTAGTCGCAGGTAACGGTGTATAACAAGCTTCACATTGGACAGCGCCGTCAGGGTTGGGATGATTGCAATTAGGGCAGACGATCATCGATATTTAGCCTTTGTTCAAGATCATCATAAATATAGTTAGGACTGGCAAGCAGAAGGCGGCCGTAGATTTAGATTCTAGCAATTACTGCTAATGGAACGATGAATTGGATACTCTTACACAGGAGGCAGGGGGCAGGGAGAGATGAGGGAGATGAGGGACAAGAATTAATAACCATTCCCCATTCCCCATGCCCAATTCCCAAGTTTAATGTTGAAGTTCCAAACCTGCTGCCGCATCCAGCAGCCACCAAAGTTCTCCTTGAGGTTGAATTAAGCGGGATGGGTAAGTAAAGTCATCAGCTACAGGTGCAAAGACTTGCGCTAAAGCTGGTCGTTTATTAGCACCAGCAACCAGAAAAATCACGCTACGAGCAGAGTTGATGAAGGGATATGTGAAACTTATCCTGGGGTTTCCGTCTTTGTTACCTACAGTCACGAGGCGATCGCGTACTTTAAGAGCCTCTGTGTGGGGAAACAAAGATGCGGTATGTGCATCATCACCCATTCCTAGTAATACTACATCCAAGGGGGGAAACTCGACACCAGAAGAATTGAAAAATTCTTTAAGATGTTGTTCGTACTTGGCAGCAGCCAGTTCTGGATTGGCTTCTAAAGTTAGTACGGGGTGAATGTTAGCCGCTGGGATATCAACACGATCTAGCCACGCACGACGTGTCATCAGTTCATTGCTATCGGGGTGATCTGGTGGTACGTAACGCTCATCCCCCCAGAATATATGAATTTTATCCCAAGGCAGTTTTTGAGTAGCAATCGCTTCGTATAACGGTTTAGGTGTACTGCCGCCAGATAAGGCGATGGTAAACCGCCCCCGCTGCTCAATGGCAGTTTCTAACTTAGACAGGATTAATTCTAGCGCTCGTGCAACCAGCGCTGGCTGATCCGGTAGAACTTCAACAGTTTTGTTCATGGCTTCATCATCATATTGCTGGCTTCTGGCAATACAATACCGAACTTATTACAATCTCCCTTTTTAACTTTTGAAACATTTAACATCGTGGATTAGGTAAGCTGGAAAAATGTAGATGCTCATTATCACCTTCAACCCTAAGTTGTCAGTAGTCAGTCGTACTAACTACTTTCATGATTATTTTTATTTACATCCAGTTACTTGATACTTTGTTGATTAACGCCACAAAGGATACATTTATTAATTCTTATTAAAAATTAATAAAACTAATTAATTACAAACAATGCTTCCCAGTCAGCGATCGCTTCACGTTGGGCAATTAACAATTCTTGAATTCCTTTTTGGGCGACATCTAGCAGTTGATCTAACTGGGTGCGGCTAAAGCTGCCTTCTTCGGCTGTTCCTTGGACTTCAATGATTCCCAGGTGTTGATTCATCACCACATTAAAATCTACTGTTGCAGCCACGTCTTCGATATAATTTAAATCCAAAAAAGGCTCTCCCTCCAGTAATCCTACGGAAACTGCTGCTACCTGTCCACACAAAGGCGATCGCTCCAATACGCCCTCTTGCAACAATTTAGAAATTGCATGAGCCAACGCTACAAGCGAGCCTGTAATTGCTGTTGTCCGAGTTCCGGCATCTGCTTGCAACACATCAGCATCCACAGTCAGCGTGCGTTCTCCCAGTACCTCAAAATCTATTGCTGCGCGTAAGCTGCGTCCAATTAAACGTTGAATTTCTTGCGTCCGTCCAGATAATTTCAATAATTCCCTTTCTTGGCGTTTTTGAGTAGCAGATGGTAGCATACGGTACTCAGCAGTTAGCCAGCCTTTACCAGTTCCTTCGAGAAACTTCGGAACTCCCTTATTAACGCTAACAGTACAAAGTACCTGAGTATCACCGCATCTTGCGAGAACAGAACCGGGGGCAAAGCGGGTGAAACTGGGGTGAAAGCTGATCGGACGTAGTTCGTAGGGAATCCGACCGTCAGGACGCTGCCAAGCCATTGGAGTTGCCTCAAGTTTTACAATACTGCCTTAAGATTACCTTAGTGTTATTGGGCATTGGGCATTGGGCATTGGGCATTGGGCATTGGGCATTGGGCATTGGGAAGAATTCTTCCTAACTCCTAACTTTCCCACTCAGCACTCAGCACTCAGCACTCAGCACTCTTCAAGGAACTGAAAGCAGAGTCAAAATATTTTGCTGTACCATCTCTGGTGACTGGTCGCCGTTGATGGTCAACAAGCAGCGACGACGGTCGTAATATTCTAGGATGGGAATGGTGCGATCATAAAATAATTCTACACGGCGCTGCACGATTTCTGGTTGGTCATCTGGTAGCGATCGCCCCAAGGATCGACTAACCATCACTGCTTCCGGGACTTGGAGATAAATTGCCCAATCTAGCTTTTGCCCTAAATCATCCAATAAAAAATCTAATTCTTCAGCTTGGAACGCAGTACGGGGATAGCCTTCTAACACCCAATCGCAGTTAATGTCTGGTTGTCTGAGGCGTATTCGGATCAATTCAATAATCATTTCGTCTGGAACTAACTCCCCTTTTTGCATGTAGAGCTGTGCGTGGTAGCCTAGTTCACTTAAGCTAGCGTAAACCGAAAGAGAAGTCCGGGGATCGGCTTCCAACCATCGAAATTCCGGCAGGGGCTGATTGCCAGATATTGCTGACCGTAAAATCTCACCTGTAGAAATCAGAGGAATATCAAAGTATCTGCAAAGCCTTTGTGCTTGAGTGCTTTTCCCCGATCCTGAACCTCCCAGAATCACCAATCTCACAACAATTTACTCCTCATCCTGTCAAATTCCCTACTTGCTAAGTCTGTTTTGCCCAAACAACCGATAAATTTAACATTTAGCGATTTTCAGGCGTTCTGCCTAGCTTTTTTAAATAATTGGAACTGTAACTCTGATGTTTTCATTTTTACAACTCATTTCAGAGAAAACACGAAAACTTACAGCGGTTAGCGGTTTTATAAAATACATCTAGAGACGTTGTATGCAACGTTTCTACAAGCTTTCGGGTTTTGTCTATGTACTTCATTTACCTGAAATATGCCGTAAATCAAACAGGACTCTTGACTTCAATACAAACCTAGTGTTTGACTAAGAATGCAATTTGCCAAATCCACCACACCTGTGAAAAACAGATTAATTATACAGGCAAATTTATCAAAATTAACGCCAGCAATAACCCTTAATTTGTTGTATTTTTTGAACTTAACCTTATGATTGCCCAGCTAGAAACTCAAAGTATCAATTCAACCCTAACCCTACCATATCCAGTTGAAGGACTAGTGCAAGTTTTCACTAGTTCCCATCGCAACTTTTTTACGAGCGTGATGGCTCAATCACTGAGAATAGCTGGACAAGGAACGCCAGTATTAATAGTGCAGTTTCTCAAAGGAGGTATTCGCCAAGGACAAGATCGACCTATACAATTAGGACAAAATTTAGATTGGATTCGCTGTGATTTGCCTCGTTGTATCGATACACCACATTTAGACGATACAGAAAATCAAGCCTTACAAAAGTTGTGGCAATATACACAACTTGTTGTGTGTGCGAGCAAGTATTCTCTCGTGGTGTTAGATGAGTTAAGTTTAGCGATTAACTTTGGTTTAATTCCTGAAACGGAAGTTTTAGCTTTTTTGGCAAAACGCCCTCCCCACATCGATATCATTCTCACAGGACCAGAGATGCCAAAATCCCTTCTCGATGTAGCAGATCAAATTACAGAAATCCGTCGGAGTTATCGACCTTAAACAAAATACTCAATTCAGGATATCCTAGTAATTCCGTTTGAATTAGCTGTGAAGTTGTGATTAAAAACGATATCTGGATTACTGAAATGGCTCAACAGGGTCTAATTTCCCCCTTTGAGCCAAGTTTAATCCGAAAAGTGCAAAAAGATGAATCAGTGGCAGTTAAACATGTAATCAGCTACGGTTTATCTTCTTATGGCTACGATATACGCCTTTCTTCGGCCGAGTTCCGCATTTTTCGTCACATTCCCGCAACTGTAGTTGATCCCAAAAACTTTAATCCTCAGAATCTGGAGCCAACAGCACTGCATACAGATGCCAATGGTAGTTACTTTATTTTACCTGCTCATTCCTATGGACTTGGGGTTGCTCTAGAAAAACTGGAGGTTCCTGAGAATATTACTGTAATTTGTATTGGAAAATCTACGTATGCGCGTTGTGGCATCATAGCAAACCTAACACCTGCTGAGGCTGCATGGCGGGGTCATCTAACTTTAGAATTTTCCAATTCTTCCAGCGCAGACTGTCGCATCTACGCTAATGAAGGCGTGGTGCAATTGCTATTTTTAGAAGGTGAACCTTGTGCTATCAGTTACGAAGCTCGTCAAGGTAAATATCAGGATCAGCTAGAAATAGTTACACTGCCTCGCATTTAGTGTAATATTATACAAAACTATCAATTGAATTTACTTTGAAAGAAAATGGGTTTTTAACGGCTTATCCTGTTCATAAATTAGACCTTGGCTTATTGATAAAACAACTTCTGCTTTTTGCAACTCTGCTCCCAAGTACATTGCATGTTCTACTTGTAAACCTGGACAATCAGCTGCTATTTGCCCATAAACTTGACTTGCAGATTTACCTGAATAACAATTAACTACTTCTCCAGAGCCAGACGTTGTGTGTTCTACTAAAATAATGCCATCTTGTACATTGATCATAAAGTTACCTGAAGGATCGCTGTAATCCTTTTGCTTAAAAATTTTGGGGTACTGATGTTGAATCAGTTTCTCAGCGTTTTCAAAACAGTCATCATAAATATGGGCACTTTGGCTAATAGTAATTAATGGGCCCATTTTCAGATGATGCGTTGATTGTTTAGTAACTGCATCCAAAATATATTTCTGCAAAGCTCTTAACCCCATAGCATTAGCAGGCCATGCTGAAAACATATCATTACTGCGGAAAGTTGCTGTTAAAGATAGTTCCTGATCAACAACTCGTATCCAAATGTGATTAAGGCAAGGTGGACTATCGTTTAAAAGCAGGTCATTACGCACATCCCACAGGGACATAACTACCCTAGCTGAATCAATATTATCTGAAAGTTTTTTAATTACTGCCTTAATTTGGTCAATTTCATCAAATCCTGAACGGAGGCGTTGACCATATGTGTACTTTACTCCTTCTTCACTGTAAGAAACATCATCTAAAATTGACGAGGTATAAGCATTGATGGAAGAGTGATCAAATGGCAAGTAATTTGGTTCTGGAAAATGGAAGTTATCAGGCTCTGAAGTGACAATTGCCATTAAGTCAATCAGTTCTTGCCATTGTCCATCATGCAGTGTAGGGCGAATTGTGCCTGTTGTCTTAATGCGATGGATAATTTTTACCCAAGTTTCGGCTATGGTCTTGCCTTCAATTCGATGTCCGTAGCGTGGTCCAGGTAAAACAGTTGATTCAACGGTTGACATGTCAAACCCAAACCTTAATGGCAAACTCCACGGCTCAATCACGTCTCGTTCGGCATAGGAATTAACTTGATTAACTGCATCAGTAATTGATTTGGCTTCTTTCCAGTCTATGGATTGTCGTAATTTTTCTAGGGCATTAATATCAATATCAATATCAATATAACTAAGAATAGTAGAGCGAATTATCCAACAACGCCGTCCAGTGTCACTCAAACCTTCTTCAATACCATTGCGGAAAAAGTCCAGCAGGCACTCACATCCGCCTGCATTCTTGTCTTCCTTCGTAGCGTTGAGAACAACTAAATAGCGAACGTGTGGATTCAATAGCAAATTGCGAATTAGTAAGTTTATCCCCCTTGTAGGCGAGTATAGTTGCCCAATTACAGCATACTCTTCGGGTTGCATGTGTTTAGCTATCGCCTGCTTTACTGTCCATCCTGTGATCACTGCCGTCTGACCTAGGCCATAAATAAGTTGGTTGGGCTTGTGCAGTGCTTTGTACTCGAATTGGGTTGCCTTACCCGTTGCTGTCATGATTGGCTAAAAATAAAAAAATTAACAATCTTTTATTTTATCACTAAATCTAAATTGGTACTAGTTTCCGAGAAGGTAGGCTTTGGAATTTTACCTAACATGCAGCCAATACCTTATAAAATAATACGTTTACTTTACACATATTAATATTTTTGTTACACTTATTTACATAAAGAGAAGACGGAGGAAAATCCATGCGTACAAGCACTGCTATAATTGATGACCAAGGCAAACTGAACAACTTTGCGATCGAGCCAAAAGTTTATATAGATGAGCAAGGCGATCGCACTGGTTTCACTCCTTATGCAGAAATGCTCAACGGTCGTTTAGCAATGATTGGTTTTGTCTCTCTGATAGCATTAGAAGTATTCACAGGACACGGTATTGTTGGTGTTTTGGCAAGTCTATAAAAACTAATTTCTTTAACATAACTCTCAAAAAATGATAGGAGACGGTAAGATTACCGTCTCTTAATTTATGGAAAACTTAGTGCTAGAGTGAAAATATACTGATAACAAAAGCCGTTAGTTATCAGCGTAAAAATATTGGGTGAACTATGGCTTTAACTGCTTCAACTATGTTACCACTAGGCACAAAAGCACCAGATTTTGATCTACCGGAAGTAGTATCTGGAAAGGCAACTTCACTTTCTACATTCGCAGAGAAAAAAGCACTATTGGTAATGTTTATTTGTCGACATTGCCCGTTTGTAAAACACGTCCAAAAAGAATTGGTGCAGTTAGGAAGAGATTATTTTACAAGTGATTTAGCGATCGTTGCCATCAGTGCTAACGATGCAAAGAATTACCCAGATGATGCGCCAGAGTCGTTACAAGCATTTTCTACAGAACAAGGGTTAAATTTTACCTTATGCTACGACGAGAGCCAGGAAACGGCAAAAGCTTACACAGCAGCTTGCACACCAGATTTTTTTGTATTTGATAGCGATCGCCAACTTGTTTATCGGGGACAATTAGATGATAGCCGCCCCAGTAATGGTAAACCCGTAACAGGTGCAGATTTACGCGCAGCCATTGAAGCAGTGCTAGCGGGTAAACCTGTTACAAGTGAGCAAAAGCCGAGTGTTGGTTGCAATATTAAATGGAAACCTGGAAACCAACCCAGTTATTTTGGTTAACAGGGATTGGGCATAGGGCATTGGGCAAAACAGTTCCTCTTTTCCCAGTTCCTCGGCTTAGAGTAAAGAAGCGAGATTTTCAACTCAGCACGGGCTAAACGCCCCGCTTCCGCTAACATGACTGAGCACTCTTGAGGGGCATTGGACAAAACAGTTCCTCTTTTCCCAGTTCCTCGGCTTAGAGTAAAGAAGCGAGATTTCCAACTCAGCACGGCCTAAACGCCCCGCTTTTGCTAACATGACTAAGCACTCTTGAGGGGCATTGAGAAGAGACAAGGAAGACAAGGAAGAGGGGGGAGATAAGGGAGAGATTTATTCAATAATTCCCCCTTATCCCCCTCATCTCCCTCTACTCCCCTACTCCCTACTCCCTACTGCCCACGACTGTTAATGTTTAATTTCCAAATTCAGTATGTAGCATCCTAATTGGACTTTTTCTGCCCACAATTCATATTCCAGCCGCAAATGCTCTGGCAAGGGATGTCCGTTGAGAGTTAGGCTACGAGTAAAATTTCGTAAACGAATGGGATCGTTAGGTTGCAATGACTCAGTTGGCAACCAATAGCGACTAATACCATAAACACCCTGTTCCCAAAAGTGACGGTAACTCACTTGAGCATTACCTTGCATAGTCATGATGACTCGGTAAGGGGAAATCTCCAGCCACAAAATTCTGGGACTGTTAGGGGCGTAAGCTTTGCTCTTAGTTTGAGGAAGTGTGTCTTCTGGACTTATGACACTCTCTACTTCACAGCTAATTAAGGGTGGTGCGGTCATTAGTAAATGAAATCGATCGGTATCTTTTTGATACAATGTCGCGGCAGTTTCGACAACAGACCAGATTGGTAGGTCAGTAGAAATAAGTGATAAGCACACGGGCTTGCGGTGATGGGTCAGCATGGGAGCGATAAGGGCTAAAAGCTATTGAACAAAATGAAATGAACACTCTAGCTGTCTAATAGGTCGGGGTAGGAAACTAAATAGTAAAACAGGCTTAATATTAATGAATCCGCTGATTTGTTAATAAGCTACACAAATCTGGATGAAACAGGTAGAATGTCAGCTTACACAGCAAAAACGGTATTTTTCTCTAGAGAAAGCTAATTCGGAAGTAAAGCTTGTAAATATTCTAAGGCTATAGCTTCAAAACAGTGGCAGTCGTTTTAGAGGCTAAAAAACCTTCTTCAGGGAGACTTACCGTAGATTGGAGTAAGTTTCATACAGCCAAAAGCAATAGGATACTAGGAAGGAAGTCACCAGAAGCGACAAACTAAGTCGCTGATGAACTTCCGGTGTATTCAAATGCCAGTGTATCCTAATGTCGGCTTCTGTTATAACCGTAGAAACTCACGAAAACCTTTCTCACCAAAATATTGCTGAGTAAAAAGTAAAATTCATTGACTCAGCAATATTTTGGTCTGCCCACTGACGGGGTGACAAAGAGGCTGAAGCTTCATAAAAAATCATTCTGATTTATTTTTATTCATTACCGATGCCATTGCACCTGTGAACAAGTCATGAGTGTTACAGGCTGGTACTTATTTGGGAATACTTTTATAGGAGTGATAAAAAAGGCGATCGCGCTAACACTTTCAATTTAAATGTACTTTATCACCTTACAATCACTCCTATTTTACAAAAAATATTGTATTAATACTCACTAATCTACCAGGAGCAAACAAGATGGGATTCACTGAAGATATTACCAAGCTGTCTGAACAAGTCCGTAAGCGGGCTGACCAAGTTATTGGCGAAGAATCTACTAAGATGGCACTGATTGTTCCTTTTTTGAGTGTTCTTGGCTACGATGTCTATGATCCTAGTGAAGTAATGCCGGAATACGTGGCAGATTTTGCTATTAAAAAAGCAGGGCAGTTTGAAAAAGTAGATTACGCTTTAGCTATTAACAATAATATAGTTATGCTCGTAGAGGCAAAAGCCCGTGGTCAAAAAGCTGAAGCACATGATGGGCAACTGAGTCGCTATTTTAATGGACTTTTGACAACAAAAGTAGCTATCGTCACTAATGGGGTTGAGTACCGTTTCTTTACAGACTTGCATGATAAAAATGTCATGGACAAGGAGCCATTTTTTACTTTTAACATCCTGGAATATGATACCAAAGATATTGATAACCTCAAGTTCTTTCACCGTGATAATTTTGAGGTTACAGCTATTACCAACCATGCTGAGGAAATGGTTTATGTAAAAGGCATGACTCAACTTCTAGGAAATCTTTTACGTTCTCCTTCTGAAGAATTTGTTCGCTTTTTAGTGACTGAACTTGGTACAGTTGCTCCTAGTTATGAAATTAAAGGTCGAATTACTGGTAAAATTATTGATAAATTCAAACCAATTGTTAAAAAGTCGATTCAGGGAAGTTTAGTAGAGTTAATGACTCGCTCACTTACTCCAGTAATAGATCAGCCTGTTGAACCTCCAATAGACATAGATAATGGAGAAGTGGATATACAACCAGATCCTCAAGAATCAAAAGTAGTAACAACTGCTGAAGAAATCGAAGCTTTTGAAAAAATTAAAGCAATTACGCAAACCTCAACGAGTTACAATTATCAACTCCAATACAAAGATACTGTTTCATACTTTGGTATCAATCTTGTTGGCAAAAGTACTTGGTGGTTTCTGCGGCTGTATCTATCTTCGCAGAAAAAAAGTTTTGTTACTCGACTAAGTGTAGATGAAGTAAAATCGCTAGCTTCAAACTTTGAAGTGCAGCAAGTAACAGCTTCTCTAGGGGATGTCGCATCAAAAGTAATTATTTCCTCTGTCAGTGATTTAGATAAGCTGACATCACTGATTCTCAGATGTTACGAGGCAGAAGCAGCAAAGCATCAAACATTGACTCCAGATGTAATCAGAATGGAAAAATCAGCTTAACTCAAGGTATCTACTACCAAACTACACCTAACCAACTATCTCCGATTTTTACCTGCTAATAAATTATATCATGTCCGGGTAATTAGTTACGATTAAACTCCAAATTGAATCCACCAGTGA
>NZ_JABXKF010000067.1 GCF_017115165.1 Nostoc sp. LPT
GAAGGCAATATATTTTGGTAGCTTTATCTGTAGCCAGCTTTTAGAGAATTGGTATTAATTGACAAGTTTTTACAGCAGCTGTTCAATCAGATTTACACTTATAAAACTTAATTTTCTTCTAATGATCGGGGAGGGGAAAAACTGAAGCTAGCGTGCCTCTTGACAAGGGGCACGCTAGCACGAGTAAGGTACTTTGGTTATTGGTAGTTGAGCAGACTCGATATTACCTTTTACCTTTTAGACGCGAAATTTCAAGTCTCTATTCGTCGTCGAAATCATCTTCGTCGTCTTCCTCTTCTTCCTCGTAATCGTCATCGTCTACTACTTCGTCAGCAATTAATTCATCTTCTTCATCTAGAATTGACCTTTCTGCACGTCTGCTGCCAAAGCCAGATTCCCCAAGAGTAGGAGAATCTAAATTATAGGTGCGAGCTGTGCGATCGTCTAAGACCATATCTAGGGGATCATCAACTTCATCTAACACACTACTGGTAATTTCAGCAGCATAGTCATCGATCGCTCCTGGTTCTTCATAGGTATTGTATCCAGTACCAGCCGGAATCAATCGCCCGATAATCACGTTTTCCTTTAATCCGCGCAGCCAGTCAGATTTGCCTTCGATAGCGGCTTCGGTAAGTACCCGTGTTGTCTCTTGGAAGGACGCGGCGGAAATAAAGCTGTCGGTGTTCAACGATGCTTTGGTGATCCCCAACAATACCGGGGTATATTGTGCCCTCGCACCGCCTGTAATTGCCATAGCTTCATTCACCTGCTCAACTTGGCGCAGTTCCACCAATTCGCCGGGAAGCATTGTGGTGTCACCACCATCATCAATCCTGACTTTGTTGGTCATCTGGCGAACAATCACTTCAATGTGCTTATCGGAAATATCAATCCCTTGAGACTGGTACACCATTTGCACTTCATTCACCAAGAATGTCTGTACCTTCTGTAAAGCAAGGCTAGCACAAGCATAGATTCCATCTTCGGAACCCAGGCTAAAGAAGATTTCCAAAATTTCGTGGGGATTAGATGGGCCATCAGTTAACGGTTGTCCCGCTAATACCATTGAGCCATCTGGCACAATCAAATTTTGTCCTGGCCCCAGAGGATAATCTGTCACCACGCCATTTGATTCTACGACCTTAATAGCGATCGCTTCATCACCATCACCGTAAACTACTTTAACTTCTCCGCCCCGCCGACATAAGATGCACGCTTCTTTCGGTTTACGAGCTTCAAGTAGTTCCTCAATCCGGGGCAAACCTTGAATGATATCTCCGGTTTTGGCGCGTTCAAACACCAGCAACACCAAGTTATCACCCCGTTGTACCAAATCACCGTCTTCTATTTGTAACACAGCACCAGGACTGACTCGATAAGGGCGACCGATACGGGTAGTAATAACGTAGTTTTTAGTACTTAAGGCTGATTCCCCACCAGATGCAGCAGCGACACTTTTAATATCCACTACTTGCCCTGATTCTGGGGCAAAAACTCCAGGAGCAACTTCTGTACCTTCTACTAGCAAGTCACCCACTTTTACCTTTGGCTGAGTACTAGTATCAATGGGAAGCCTGTCAGCGTCGCGCAACACCAAACAGCGACGCACGTTTTCGGTTCCTTTTTGAACACCTCGTACTTCCCCGCCTTCTTTACACAAGATTTGGGTACGTGCGACTACAGAACCTGGAGCGATGGTTAGCCCATCGTGTACCTCAAGTGTCGTCTGGGTACTACCTTGGGTGGCATCGGCGGTAATATCTCGACGAATTACCAAGGATTCCAAAATTACCAGTTGTAAACGTTGAACTTCTGGGTCTTCGGTATCCTCTACTAATTCAATATCTGCTGCAAGGGGTGAAGCATTATGGTCTTGTTCCCCTTCTTGCTCAATTTCCAGCACTAGCTGGGTTCGCAGCAGTTCCACACCTTCAACAGATTTGACGCGTTCTGAATCTTTATAAGGTAATCGCTGCACCGCTCTTAATTGAATCGATCGCCCGGTTTGTTGACTTACCGATGTAGTTGATGGCACATCTGGATTATCAGGGACGGCAAACTCAACTACTGGACGGCTTAACAGGGCGGGTCCTTCTGGTGTCTCTACATACTGGATATAACGCAATTCCGTGGCGACGTTGCCTTGGAATTCTTCACCTGGTTGGATAAAGGTATTATCTCGCCCGATAACTGATTCGGGATCGTCCACCATCAGCAGTTCCCCTGGCTTCACGACCACTTCCCGCAGGATGTCGTTTTTCTGGGTCACTTCTACCACACCACTGTTTTGGCAGAAGATATCCTTCACTACTTCGCTGCCAGCTTCGACAAACTGACCGTCTTCCACCAACAGTAAGGAGATATCTTTATTAACTTCGTGGCTTTCTTCGGGAATCCACAATAGTGTACCGCCCTGCACGACTTCATAACCCAGCTTGGCTTTGCCCTTTTTCTGGACTTCGACACCCGCGAATTTCAGGAATCCACCAGTAGTTGTGCGATAGCGGTCATCAATTAACTCAGCTACTACTTGACCATTTTGCACTTTTGTACCTGGTGTAGCCCGGAGGTTAAATACCTGGTTGTTGCCAGTAGAAACTAAGTAATTATTGCGACCTTGAGAACTTTGGACTGTCACTGTTGCTTGGTCTAAGACTACAGAAGCTGTGATAATCTCAATTTCCCTGGTACTCTTACCTGGAGTAGCTTCTGGCAACCGCACTACACCACCGTGCAAACTGGTTAACT
Organism: Nostoc sp. LPT; assembly: GCF_017115165.1. Lineage (GTDB taxonomy): Bacteria > Cyanobacteriota > Cyanobacteriia > Cyanobacteriales > Nostocaceae > Nostoc. The sequence goes on from NZ_JABXKF010000067.1 coordinate 2,752, forward strand.
TGGTTTCTGCTAAAACTCCATTAGAAGCGATCGCATCACCATTTTTCACCACCAATTCTGCACCAGGCGGCAAGTTGTAAACTTCCCCAGACAAAATCCAAATCAAACCACCTCGTGCGGCTGTGGTTGTGGTATTACCCTGACGGTCAGTTTTTTGTTCTGGAACAACTTCGGCAAATTGCACTTCCCCTGCCAAGTCAGAAGCAACATCTTTAACGGCTTTTTCTGTATTAGTCCGAGTTGTGCGTCCACCGAGGGCAACCTCTGCCAACAACTGACCTTGTTTTACCTGATTTCCATCAAATACATATAGTGTTGAACCTTGGGTAAGATGAACTTCCTGGTTCTCTGGGGTGACATCACCTACTTTTGTTGGCTCCAAAAGCATGATGCCATTAGCCTCAACATAGAGCGCATCTTCTCCGTGACGGGTACGATATGTTCTGGTTTTCAGTTTGCGGGGAAGCTTAACAGTTCCATCGATTTTAGAACGCACTTGTTGCGCCACTTCCCCAGTAAACACACCACCCGTGTGGAATGTCCGCATGGTTAACTGAGTACCAGGTTCGCCGATACTTTGGGCGGCAATAATTCCCACAGCTTCGCCCAAATCTACCATCTTGGCGTGGGCTAAACTCCAGCCGTAGCAGTGTTGACAGACAGAACGTGCGGCTTCACAAGTTAGGGGCGATCGCACCACAACTTCTCCCACCCCAGATTTTTCAATTTTCTTGGCCAAATCCTCAGAAATTGGGGTATTACGTGCTGCAATCACTTCTTTTGTCACCGGATGCACCACATCTTCACCAATTACCCGTCCCATCAAGCGGGTTGCTAGAGGAATCAAGGTTTTGGCCCCTTCTGTCATTGGTTGAATGTTAAGACCCCTAGTGGTGCCGCAGTCAAATTCCCGAATAATTACATCCTGGGATACGTCCACCAAACGGCGGGTGAGATAACCAGAGTCAGCCGTTCGCAACGCAGTATCCACCAATCCTTTTCTGGCACCGTAAGACGAAATAATGTATTCCGTCACAGTCAGTCCTTCACGGAAGTTGGTTTTGATGGGCAAATCGATAATTTCCCCTTGAGGATCTGCCATCAGTCCCCGCATCCCTACCAATTGCCGCACTTGAGAGATGTTACCCCGCGCTCCGGAGAATGCCATCATGTATACAGAGTTCAGGGGATTAGTCTTCTTGAAGTGAACTACTACTTCATCTTTCAAAGCTTCACTAGTACCGTTCCAGGTATCGATTACCTTTTGGAAGCGTTCTACTTCCGTGATTTCTCCCCGTTGGTAACGGGTTTCAGTGGCGCGAATTTCTTCTTCGGCTGCTTCTAAGAGCAATCGTTTAGTTGGAGGCACCATCAAGTCATCTACACTGATAGAAACCCCTGCCTTAGTAGCATAGCGAAATCCCAAATCTTTCAATTTGTCAGCCATTACTGCGGTTCGCGCTGTACCATAATACGTAAAGGCCCAAGAAATTAATTTTTGCAGTTGACTTTTGTTAACTACGCGATTGCGAAAAATCATTTTTTCAGTCATTGGTCATTAGTCCTTGGTCATTAGTCATTAGTCATCAGTCATCAGTCATTTGTCATGATTCATAGGACAAAGGACAAAGGACAAATGACTAGCTTGCAAGTGCTTCCTGAATAGCGTTATTGTAAATAACGCGACCAGGAGTTGTGTAAATATACTGGGAAATTACATTGCCTTTAGCGTCTTGTCTGACTCGACGGAACTTATAGAGTAATGTCCGGGTACCATCCTCGTTTTCCGTCACTTTCACGGGTTCTGTATCCGGTTGGTCTGATTCTATTTCACCGTCAAACCGCACATAGATATAGGCGTGCAAGTCAATTTGCTCTTGCTGGAAAGCCATAATTACATCCTCTAGCGAAGAAAAGTACTTTCCTGCGCCTTTTGTCGCACCGGGATTTTCTGCTGTTAAGTAATACGCTCCCAATACCATATCTTGGCTGGGTGTGATGATGGGTTTACCTGTGGCTGGTGACAAAATATTGTTAGAAGCCAACATCAACAACCGCGCTTCAGCCTGACTTTCTAACGACAGCGGGACGTGTACCGCCATTTGGTCGCCGTCAAAGTCGGCATTAAATGCTGGACACACCAGAGGATGAAGTTGAATCGCTCTACCTTCTACTAAAATCGGTTCAAAAGACTGAATACCCAAGCGGTGCAACGTTGGTGCCCGATTTAGCATCACAGGGTGTCCTTCAATCACCTCTTCCAGCACATCCCAAACACTGGGATCATTGCGGGATATCAGCTTTTTCGCAGCTTTGATGTTATTTACCATACCGCTACGAATCAGGCGGTTAATCACAAATGGTTGAAATAGCTCAATTGCCATTTCTCTAGGCAAACCGCACTGGTGAATTTTCAGCTTTGGCCCAACCACAATTACCGAACGTCCAGAGTAGTCAACCCGTTTACCTAACAAGTTTTGTCGGAAACGTCCTTGCTTACCCTCAATAATGTCGGACAAAGATTTCAGGGGTCGGTTATTTGCCCCTACTACAGTGCGCCCCCGACGACCATTGTCAATCAAAGCGTCCACTGCTTCTTGGAGCATCCGCTTTTCATTCCGCACAATAATTTCTGGTGCCAAAATTTCTTGCAAGCGTGCCAAACGATTGTTGCGGTTAATTACCCGCCGATACAAATCATTTAAATCACTGGTGGCAAACCGTCCGCCATCTAGCTGCACCATTGGGCGCAAGTCGGGGGGAATCACAGGAATAACTGCCATTACCATCCACTCTGGTTTGGAACCAGTGGCGATAAAGTTGTCAATCACCCGCAGTCGCTTAATTAGCTTGGCCCGCTTTTGTCCCTTGGCGTTGCCAATTTCTTCCCGTAGGCTTTCCGCTTCTTGTTCTAAATTAATATCGGCAAGCAAGCGCAGCAATGCTTCAGCACCAATACCTACCTCTACACCTTGCAGCTGAGAATCTTCGCTATAAATTTGGTCTTCTATTTCCAACCACTGGTCTTCACTCAGTAGTTGTTTGTAAGTTAAGGTTTCGGCATTACCTGGACTCAGGACAACATAAGAGTTGAAATAAACAATCTGCTCGACATCCCGCAAGGGCATATCTAACAGGATGGAAATATAGCTAGGAATGCCTTTGAGATACCAAACGTGAGCTACTGGTGCAGCGAGTTTAATATAGCCCATGCGGTGGCGACGCACCCGTGACTCGGTGACTTCTACCCCACAGCGCTCACAGACAATGCCTCTGTGACGAACTCTTTTATACTTACCACAATGGCATTCCCAATCTTTCGCGGGGCCAAAGATTCGCTCACAAAACAAGCCATCCATCTCTGGCTTGAGAGTTCGGTAGTTAATCGTCTCTGGCTTGGTAACTTCACCGACTACTTGACCATTGGGCAATGTTCTTTCACCCCACTGCCGAATGCGTTCAGGAGAAGCCAAGCCGATTTTTACGTAGTCAAACTGATTAGTTTGGGCAGGTCTCATACTTAAGTGCTGAGTTTCGAGTTATGAGTTTTGAGTATATTTAGTTTTAAGGTTTGAATTAAGAGAGATCCAAGTGCTAAATGCCAATTACTGAGTTTTTGAATACTCAGCACTCAGCACTCAGCACTCAGCACTCCTTATTCGTCATCTTCCAGCGATTCGCGAGAAAGAGATTCATAAGTTGGTCGAGGAGGTGTGCGACGGGCTGATTGGTCTGCCATCAAATCGACTTCCACGTCTAGGGAACTGCCGTCTGCTTGGGTCTCTACCTTGTGTACGGCAATGTCTAACCCCAATGATTGCAACTCGCGCATTAGCACCTTAAAGGATTCTGGAGTTCCAGGCCGAGGAATTGCCTTACCTTTAACGATCGCATTTAACGCTTCATTCCGTCCTTGCATATCGTCAGATTTAACTGTGAGCAATTCCTGTAAGGTGTAAGCGGCACCAAAGGCTTCCAATGCCCACACTTCCATTTCTCCAAACCGCTGACCACCTTGTTGTGCTTTACCACCCAAGGGTTGCTGAGTCACTAGGGAGTATGGGCCTGTAGAACGGGCGTGGATCTTATCATCCACCAAATGCACCAGTTTCAGCATATAAGCCACACCGATGGTAATTGCTCGGTCAAAGGGTTCACCTGTACGACCGTCATACACCATGATTTTGCCTGGGTTATCTGGGTTATATACCCAGTCTTTCCCTGTTTCGTCCCGTGCTTCTTGCAATTTGCCATGCACGATTCGGCGAGATGACTCTTCACCGTACATTTCATCAAAGGGAGTAATCTTAAATCGTACTCCCAAGGTCTGACCAGCCCAACCCAACAGACATTCAAATACTTGTCCGACGTTCATCCGACTGGGTACACCCAAGGGGTTAAGTACAATGTCCACTGGTGAACCATCGGGCAAATAAGGCATATCTTCTGCTGGTAATATCCGAGAAATAATCCCTTTATTACCGTGGCGGCCTGCCATTTTGTCCCCAACTTGGATTTTGCGTTTTTGGGCAACATACACTCGGACTACCATATTGGCTCCCGGTGGTAGTTCATCGCCTTGTTCACGAGTAAACAAGCGCACATCAACTACGCGACCTTTCTCACCGTTTGGGACTCGCAGGGAATTGTCCCGCACATCCCGTGCTTTCTCACCGAAAATCGCCCGCAACAGTTTTTCTTCTGGCGGTTGGTCAGATTCACCTTTGGGTGTGACTTTTCCTACCAAGATATCACCAGCTTCTACCCACGCCCCAATACGAATGATTCCTTGTTCATCCAACTGACGCAATGCATCTTCCCCGACGTTGGGAATTTCTCTGGTGATTTCTTCTGGCCCCAGTTTGGTTTGTCTGGCTTCAATTTCATATTTTTCAATGTGAATTGAGGTGTAGACATCATCCTGCACCAGTCTTTCAGAAATTAAAATTGCGTCTTCGTAGTTGTAGCCTTCCCAAGGCATATAGGCAACAACGATATTTTGTCCTAGCGCCAATTCACCGCCTTCGGTGGAGGAGCCATCAGCCAATACCTGACCAGCAACAACCCGTTCACCAATGCGGACGAGAGGTTTCTGATTTAAACACGTGTCTTGGTTAGAACGTTGGTACTTGGAAAGGGTGTACTTAATTTCTGGGGTATTAGGTTTAGGACGGACGCGAATTTCTGTAGCATCCACATAAGTGACATCGCCATCGGTACGCGATACAACCACCATCCCGGAGTCTCTTGCTCCTTGCGCTTCTAAACCTGTACCTACCAGAGGACGTTCTGGTTTGAGCAGGGGTACTGCTTGCCTTTGCATGTTCGATCCCATCAGCGCTCGGTTAGCGTCATCATGCTCCAAGAAGGGAATCATGCTGGTTGCTACCGACACAATTTGTACGGGAGATACTGCTACGTAGTCAACCTGTTCTGGTGTTGTTGTGGAAAATTCTTGGCGATAGCGGACTGGCACTTGTGGCCCAATAATGTGCCCTGTTTCATCTACAGGAATATCTCCCGGAGCAACCCGCAGGTCATCTTCTTCATCGGCTGTCATATAGGCTGGAGGCAGATCAAATCTGACTCGCCCATTTTCCACAGGTCTAAATGGTGTTTCTAAGAACCCATACAGGTTAACCCGCGCATGGGTTGCCAAGGAGCCAATCAATCCAGCGTTGGGGCCTTCTGGTGTCTCAATCGGGCAAATGCGTCCATAGTGACTAGGATGAATATCTCGCACTGCAAATCCAGCGCGTTCGCGGGTTAAACCACCAGGACCAAGGGCACTCAGACGACGTTTGTGGGTCAGTTCTGCTAGAGGATTTGTTTGATCCATGAACTGACTTAACTGGCTGGAACCAAAAAATTCTTTAATTGCTGCTACTAGTGGTTTGGGGTTTACCAAGGAAGCGGGGGTCAGGACTTCGGCATCGGATACGGTCATCCGTTCCCGAATAATTCTCTCTAAGCGATTTAAGCCCACCCGCACTTGGTTTTGCAGCAATTCACCGACGCTTCTCACCCGCCGATTTCCTAAGTGGTCAATGTCATCAATGTTACCAATGTCATACTCTAGGTTGATCAGGTAATCCACGGCTGCCAAGATATCTCCGGCAGTCAAGACGCGCATTGTGTCTGGGACAGAAAGGCGCAATTTTTTGTTGAGCTTGTATCGTCCGACGCGACCAAGGTCATAACGTTTCGGGTCAAAGAAACGGGAGTCTAGGAGTTGTTGTCCACCTAAGACTGTGGGTGGTTCACCAGGACGCAGTTTGCGATATAACTCCATTAGGGCTTCTTCTTCAGAGAATTGCCCTTCTTTTTCGATGGTTTTTTGGAAATATTCGGGGTGGCGTAAAGCGTCAAAGATTTCGTTGTCTGACAAACCTAAAGCTTTTAGAAGTACCTGCGCTGAGAGTTTGCGGGTTTTGTCGATGCGTACCCACACCAAATCGTTACGGTCTGTTTCAAATTTCAGCCATGCTCCCCGGTTGGGAATTAAGCTAGCCGAATAAGTACGTCGCCCGTTTTTGTCGATTTCTGATTTGTAATAAACCCCTGGCGATCGCACTATTTGGTTGACAATTACCCGCTCGGCTCCGTTAATAATAAACGTGCCGCGATCGGTCATCAAAGGCAAATCTCCAATGAATACCTCTTGCTCTTTGATTTCCCCGGTTTCTTTATTAATTAGACGTGTGGGAACATACATTTGGACAGCATAGGTACTATCGCGCCGTTTAGCTTCTTCGACGCTGTACTTTGGCTCCTTGAGTTTGTAGTTATGACCCAAAAAGTGCAGTTCTAATTTACCCGTATAATCTGTAATAGGACTAAAGGAGTTCAGTTCTTCTATCAGCCCTTCTTCTAAAAACCAGCGAAAGCTTGACCGCTGGATTTCAATCAAGTCGGGCAACAGAAAGGCGGGTTCCATATATGTTTCTTTAGTCATGCCTCTTCCTTTGTCAACCTGGTACAATTTTCCCTTGGACACTGCTGTTTGACACTTCCCACTGCTAGCCAGTGTCCTTAGCTGTTTGGGAACTTTTTCTTACACACTGGTGATTTACATCTGTGGGCAAACGCAGCGATTAAATCTGGCTGGAATGAGCAATTTTCACAAGGAAAATTGCCCTTAATAGGGACTAAGTTAATGGGTACTGGCTACTGGGCACTAGGGGAGCATGGGAAAAATTGCTGAAAGTCTTTCCCCTCTGCATCTCATGCCCAATGGAGCCATTCGCTTTTCCTGTCAAACACGCTACGCATAGCTTGCTTAAGAGTAGGGGCAAAAGTCGGCAAAGCCGCCCAACACGCTGGCTCCCCAATGCCCATTTCAAATAGAATATCCAGTTAAAATATTCCTGAATTTGATTTACTTTTTTCACTTCCCCTCCAAAAAGCGCGTTAATTTGCTGACGCAGCTCCACACAGTGTGTTTTAAATCCACCCCGCTATTGATAGTCTCAGTGATATTTTAGATATCCTAAGACTGAGGGAATGATCCGCACCTTGTCGATTTTGAATCAGAATCACTTCATTTTGCTGGATTGTACTCACAAGGCAATTTTTGTTTAACGATTTTGAATAGGTTCAATACAAACTAAACCGATGTTGTGCAAAAGGCTAGCTCAATTTAGGTTGGCACAGTTAGTCATCTGGGGAGGGCATCCGCTTGTAGAGATTTTGAGGATGGCTAAGCCATAACAGCATGGAAATCAGGATGAGAAGTTTTATGTTCCTTCCTTTATCATTATGGCGCAAGCAAAATGTTTTTGAGGGAATAATACTAGCATATTTTTGTCCCCCTATAAGTTTATTCTTTTTTACACAACTTAACAAAAGATACTAGGACACACTTAATATTGACAAACCGAATAATTCACAGGCATTTTGGGTGGTTTGATGGGCGATCGCCTCTACCGTTTCATGACGCAGTTTAGCTACTTGTTCAGCTACATAAAGTACGTAGGCAGGCTCGTTGCGCCTCTCGCCCCGTTTCGGAACTGGAGCCAGAAATGGGCAGTCTGTTTCAATCAGTAGGCGATCGCTACTTACCATTGCAGCGGAGGATTGGATTGCTTTGGCATTTTTAAACGTTACCGTACCGCTAAAGCTTATATAAAAGCCTAAATCCAAAAACCATTGAGTTTCTTCAGGTGTTCCTCCCCAGCAATGCATCACACCTCGCACTGTTTCTCCTTTGAGTTGCCGCCATTTTTGCAACACTTCTTTGGTTGCCACAGCAGCATCACGGCAGTGGATAATCACTGGTAAGTTTAGTTCAGATGCGATCGCCAACTGGGACTCGAACACCATATACTGTTGCTCATAGTTATCAGCTTTATAAAAATCCAGCCCCATTTCCCCAATTGCTACCACATTTGAGTCAGAACTCGCTAAAGTTTTGATTTTCTCGGCTGTCTCGCTATTCCATTTATCAGCATCTAAAGGATGTAATCCTACAGCAAAACTAATTTCAGGAAACTCTTGGGCTATGGATTGAATACTGGAAAACTCCTCCGGGTGAACACAGGAATGCACTAAACGCACTACACCTGCTTCTTGCCACCGCGATCGCACTGTCGCTAAATCCGGCTGGAAACTATCAAAGTTAAGATGTACATGAGTGTCTATTAGTTGCATCTTTTGTCCTTTGTTGTTTGTCCTTCGTGATTTGTCGTTTGTTTTGTTACCAATGACTAATGACTAAGGACAAATGACCAATGACTATTCAGCTGTTTGTGTGAGGGGTTTTAGTCTGTGAGCCAATCTTGACTTTTTCCTTGCCCCATTGTTTGGGTGAAGAACACCTCGTTTGATCGCCTTATCAATTTTGCCGTAAGCCTCGGATAACCGAGCCTGCGCTTCTTGTTTTAATTCTGGGCTAGGATTAGCTGTATAAGCAGCTACAGCTAAGAGGTATTTCTTCATCAGCGTCTTGACTGCTGATTTGTAAGATTTATTACGCAGTCGGTTACGTTCTGCGATTTGGGCACGCTTGAGAGCAGACTTTGTATTCGCCACAGTCAATTCCAAAAATACGATTATTAATTATGTACACACACTACTAGACTTACTAATATAGCATCCAAATTGCCAATGTTATAATTTACTAAATAAATTATGGGATTAGGTATTGGGCATGAATGAAAATCAATAGTCTCTACTAGCCAATTCAATATTTTGTCGATTTAGGAAATGCGTTAAAATAAAATACATCTAAATAACTGTCACCCTAACTGATCACAACCTGATTAAGCAATGTGATTGCCAATAAATATAATTTGTCCGTAAACCAGATGTATTATTTAAAAGCAGGAACTGTAAAGATCTAAATCTCAGGGATTCTCAAGTATAGAACCGATATATCGTCCTGTACACACATTAACTAGTAAAAGTTAGGGAAATAAGTAAAAATTATACTCAGACCCTAACCCCTGTAAATTCAGGGGATTGGATGTGTAAACATACCATCTGCACCCCACAAGGATTGAAGGAAAGGGTGTAAGGGGAGTGGGAAATGGCACACCTGCTTCCTGCCACTAGCCAATCAAGGCTTGTCGGATTGAGCAATTAAGTCGCCTTCTCAAGCAAACTATACGCTGGTAGCCTTGAGAGTATCAAAAAAATCCAGGTTAAGCTAGAGAAGAGAATTAGAGTCAGCTTGCACACCCCAGTGGGTCAAGAGCAATACTAAATCTCAGGTGGCAATATTATAATTTTGGCATTGTCCTTACTCCATGCTGCGAATTATTACTCAGCAGGCAGACGTTAGAGCAGAACTACAACGGATCTGCGAGCGCACCCATGACGAACAGGTACTTCACAAAGAAGCAACGGTGCGGGAAATTTTGCAAGCAGTGAAGCGCCAAGGCGACAAAGCTGTATTGCATTACACGGACGAATTTGACAAACAAACGCTCAAAGCAGAAGAACTCCGAGTTACAGGCTCGGAACTAGATGCAGCCTATCAGCAGGTATCAAAGGAGTTGTTGGGCGCAGTTCGGCGAGCTTGCCGCCAAATTGAAGCGTTTCATCGTCAGCGAGTACCAAAAAGCTGGGTACACTTTGGTGACGATGAAGTAGTACTGGGCAAACGCTACACGCCTGTAGACCGAGCCGGGTTGTATGTGCCTGGTGGCCGTGCCGCCTATCCCAGTACAGTGCTAATGAATGCAATTCCGGCTCATGTTGCTGCTGTACCCCACGTGGTGATGGTAACACCACCAGGGCCAGGGGGTGCTATTAACCCAGCAGTCTTGGTAGCTGCCCAAGAAGCAGGGGTGCAAGAAATTTATCGCATTGGGGGCGCACAAGCGATCGCCGCTTTAGCTTATGGTACAGAAACGATTCCGAAAGTGAATGTGATTACTGGGCCTGGTAACATTTATGTCACCCTAGCGAAAAAACTTGTCTATGGCACCGTCGGTATTGATTCTTTGGCAGGCCCCAGCGAAGTGCTGGTGATTGCCGACGAAACCGCAAATCCAGTACATGTAGCTGCTGACTTGCTGGCCCAAGCCGAACACGATCCAATGGCGGCAGCAATTTTGCTGACCACAGATGCTGCTTTGGCGAAAAACGTACAATTAGCTTTGGAAAGACAGCTAGTGGATCATCCACGGCGAATAGACACAGAAAAAGCGATCGCTCACTACGGCTTGATTATCGTTGTGGAATCGCTCCAAGCCGCAGCAGAACTCTCAAATGAATTTGCCCCCGAACACCTGGAATTAGAAGTCAAAGACCCTTGGGCACTCCTACCACAGATTCGCCACGCTGGGGCAATCTTTTTGGGTTACTCAACACCAGAAGCTGTAGGAGATTATTTGGCAGGCCCTAATCATACCTTGCCAACTTCTGGTGCTGCCCGCTATGCTTCGGCATTGAGTGTTGAAACTTTCCTTAAACACTCCAGTATTATTCAATACTCCCAAACTGCATTGCAAAATGTGGCTGGTGCCATAGATGTGCTAGCAACAGCAGAAGGTTTACCTTCTCACGCTGATTCGGTACGACGCCGAATTCAACAAGAAGAGTGATTTGGAATGCTTAATTTTTTCTGATAACTCAAAATTTGGATAGCGATACCTACGGTAAGCTATGCTAAAGCACGCCATTTACTATCCTAACTTGAATCACCCTTTAAGCGTCCACAAGTCGGGCATTGCCGACTGTAGTTTCTGGGAGAGGTTTTCTTCTCCCAGAAACTTGTGAAAAGCTTCTCCAGAAAAGTTGCTACAACCCGTTAGCATGAAAGTGGTGTAAAACTAGCTGACCTATGGCGTAGCCTTAAATATATAAACTAAGTTGTCAGATAAAAAATTAGTTTAGTGTCATTGCCGACTAATTTTGCTAGATACTTATGTATGTAAGGGGTCTACTCTTTAGGAGACGAGAGCAGTGCTAAATAGTGTTTTGGTAGCTCTGGACGGTTCGGATATTTCAGAACGAGTAATTCAAGCTTTAGATTATTTGGTGTTTTCAAAAGACGCCAAGGTTATTCTGTGTCATGTGTTTCTCACACCAGAGTCAGAAATGGAACTACCTGCCGATCGCCCTCAACCAGAGTCCCCAACGTTTTCTTATTTTCATATTGAAAAGCAACTGCAATTATATCAGGAAAAGTTATCAGCCAAAAGTGAGTTAGAGTTAGTAACTGGCGATCCCGCTGAAGAGATTATTCGTCTTGCCAATATTTATAAAACTGACTTGATCGTAATTGGCAGTCGGGGCTTGATGGGGATGAAACGAATTGTTCAGGGTTCTGTTAGCAGTCAAGTTGTGGAAGAAGCTAATTGTTCAGTGTTGGTCGTAAAACCAAGGTAAAGATTTGCAAGGGGAAGCAATGGCTATAACCACCCCAAAATTAACCTTTGAAGAATACCTGAAATATGATGATAGCACTGATACCCGCTATAAATTAGACTTCTTGCATAAATCAAAAAAAGAACCCCACCCCGCCTTTGACTTACGTCAAAGTCTCCCCTCGCCGCCTGCGGGGAGGAACTGGGGGTGGGGTGTTAGGGGACTTTTACAAGAGGTCTATTGGTCAAGGGAAAACTAATTCCCATGAGTCTAGAAAGTCGTTAGATAAATTACTTTTAAACCGCAGAGACACAGAGGAGGACACTTGCATGAGCGGGTTTCCCTACTTGAGCAAAGTGTCCGTGGCGTAGAGAGAAAAAAGAGATTTTTCTAATTACCTTGAAAGAGCTAGCCATAGAGACAAGGAAAATCCCTTTTCTACGTTCAGTCAATTCAACGTTCTGGAGTTGCTAAAAACTGACGCAAGCTCAACAAGCTGAGTGTTTGACCCAAATTCAAGGGCAAAATTGAAATTCCTTCCAAGCGGGACTGTACCCAACCTTCTCCCCAGTACCATTCGTGGAAGCCGTCAATGCCTCCACTGAGTACTAAGCGGAGGCAGTTGGATTTGACAACGTTTACTTGATGATGAATCGCGACTGGCCCAGTCCAGGTTGTAAACTGAAATCCGGGAAGCAGTTCTTCTGGCATTCCTGGCGCAAAACGTTGACCTAAAAGCCATTTTTTTAGTTGCACGGGATGCAGCAGACTGTCACGAATTGCATCTGTTGATGCTTCGATTTCAATCCGCAGTTGGCTTTGTTGAAAATTACCCAGCATTTTTCTCGGATTACCTAAAGATAAGACATCGCTATTTCTAATATTGCAAATAGTTTTTGTCATTAGTCATCAGTCCTTTGTCCTTTGCAAATAACTAATGACTAATGACCAATGACAGCCGTTTATTTGCGTAACACCCGACTACGTTACTTTTCTTGCAGCAGAGAACTTAGAATAGAAAAAGTGAACTTGTTAAGAAATGTAAGGTTATTCATGGCGGATCAGTTAATTCGTGCAACAGCAGCCGAAGGTGGAATTCGTGCCGTAGGTGCGATCGCCACACGTTTAACAGAAGAAGCACGGCAGCGTCATCAGCTTTCTTATGTAGCAACGGCAGCACTGGGTCGGACTATGACGGCGGGCTTGTTAATGGCTTCTAGTATGAAGCGGACTGGATCGAGGGTGAATATCCGCGTTAAGGGCGATGGGCCTTTGGGTGGCATATTAGTAGATGCAGGGTTAGATGGTACGGTACGCGGATATGTTGGGAATTCATCTGTAGAATTGCCTCCCAACCCCAAAGGTAAATTAGATGTTGGTGGTGCTGTGGGTAGCGGCTACCTCTACGTTGTGCGAGATATCGGTTATGGTTATCCTTACTCTAGTACGGTAGAACTAGTTTCTGGCGAAATTGGTGATGATGTAGCTCATTATCTGGTGAATTCCGAACAAACACCTTCGGCTTTAGTTTTAGGTGTGTTCGTGGGAGCAGCAGGAGTAACTGCTGCTGGAGGGTTACTGATACAAATATTGCCCAAAGCCGCCAGAGACGAAGCCTTAGTAGAAACGTTGGAATCACGGGTTGCTGGTCTAGCAGGATTTACGCCATTGTTGCAAGCTGGGAAAACGTTACCTGAAATCTTTGGTGACTTATTGGGAGACATGGGGTTGGAAATCTTTTCCGAACGCCAAATGTTGCGCTTCCACTGTGGTTGCTCTTTTGATCGCGTTTTGGGGGCACTGAAGATTTTGGGAGAAGCTGAACTGCAAGATATGATTATTAAGGATGATGGTGCTGAAGCAACTTGCGACTTTTGCGGCAACGTCTACCAGGCAAGTAGCGATCAGTTAGCTCAACTAATTTCCGATTTGCAAGCCGAATCTGCTGTTTGAGAATAAAGTATAAAATAGCACTGATTTTTAAGATTGATCATGGTACTCTGTGGAGAGAGATAATCAAAAAAGTAGCTTTTTAATGACGAGAAAGTTACTATGTCAACAATGGAATTATCAACCTAAAACAGAGCGCTATTCAATTATTTTGGTGTGAGAGATGACAGAGCGGGATATTCCAGACAGTTGGTCAAGAGCCAGTGGAAGAAAGCCAGATCAAAGCCAAAGATTATCCCGAACAGAACAATTCGGTGAAACTCAGCCATTTGATGTCCCAGCTACTGGTTCTACCTCCAAGTCAGTGAAGCGGCGAAAAAAAAACCATACGAAAGGATTACCTATAAATAGTAATTCAGAAGAAACTGCCCAACTCAGTAGTACTTCTGGGAAATGGCCACGCTGGATGAAAAGCTGGACATTGTGGCTAGTACTACTAATGTTGATTCCCAGCAGTGTAGGATTCTTGGCAATGGCAATGCTGCTAAAGTTGCCAACTGCCCCTAATTGCCCATCGATTTTCTGGCCGCTAGCTAGTGCTTCTGTGCGGCTACATTGCGCTCAGTTAGCGGCTTCTAAGCAAACAGTGAACGACCTATTACAAGCGATCGCTCTGGTGAAGCAACTACCACAAAATCACCCGTTGCATGGAGAAATCGATCGTTTCATCGAGGAATGGTCGCGGGATATTTTGAAGCTAGCTGATCAAAGTTTCCAAACAGGGAATTTAGAGGAAGCGATCGCTACTGCTCGTAAGATACCCGAAGATTTAGTAGCTTATAAATTAGTCAATGAGCAAATTGACAAATGGCAGTCAATTTGGTCAAAGGCTGAAGCCACATACAACGGTGCGATCGCCGAAGTAAAAGAACGACGCTGGCAATCGGCGTTCATGTTATCCGCTAAAATGCTACGTGTAGACAATCAATTCTGGGCGGGTACTAAATACGACCAATTGAATCGTCTCATTGCCACAGCGCGAGAAGATGGCGATAAGTTAGGAAAAGCCGAAAGTTTAGCAAACAGCAAAGTAGTCGATAACATACTAGAAGCGATCAAGTTAGCCGAGTCGATTGGGCAGGAAAGTTACATTTACCAAAAAGCTCAGGAAGCGATTCCGGCATTTGGACGCAAAATGCTGGAATTGGCACAGGCAAAACTAGACAAGCAGGATGCGGATGAAGCGCTGAATATTGCTAGGGAAATACCGGAAAGTGCGAAACTGCAAGGCGAAACTGATGACTTTATTGCCATAGCAGATGCCAAAAGGAGTGCTTGGATCGGTAATGTTTCTGGTTTAGAGGCAGCGATCGCTCAAGCACAACAAATCGATCCTTCCAGACCAGTGTATAACGAAGCACAGCAACTAATTGTTCGTTGGCAGTTGGAAATTGAAGATGTTGCTCATCTGGAAAAAGCAAGAATATTGGCTAGCCAGGGAACAGTCCCGAATTTAACAGCAGCGATCGCCCAAGTACAGCTTATTCCTGCGAGTAACCCTAGAGGCGCAGAAGCTAGACAAGAGATAGGTCGCTGGAACGCCCAAGTGGAGACAATTGAAGACCAACCTTACTTAGACCGCGCCGAACAGATCGCAATATTCGAGGATATTAACTCCTTGCAAGCTGCGATCGCCCAGGCCAGCGAAATTCGTAGAGGTCGTGCACTATATCCAGAAGCACGGAAAAAAATTCGTACTTGGGTAAGAAAGATTGAGCGAATTCAAGACCAACCTTACTTAGATCAAGCACAAGAATTGGCCCAGAGTGGAAATCTCACCGCCGCCATTAGCACAGCTCAACAAATTGCTTCATCGGGAAGGGCGCTTTCACAAGAAGCACAAGCTGCGATCAATGACTGGGAAGGGCAAATCCGCACTAGAGAAAACTGGAAAAAAGCCCAGGAAGTGGGGGTGGCTGGCACTCCAGAAGCCTTGGTTGAGGCAATACGACTGGCGGATCGAGTTTCAAACAATAGCATCTTACGTATGGATGCAAATCAGGCTATTGACCAATGGAGTCAGCAATTGTTAGAAATAGCACGCACTCAAGGTCAGTCTGATATTGCTAGAGGCATTGACATTGCCAAATCAGTTCCACGCGGTAGTGCTGCTTACAGTGCAGCGCAAGAGCAAATTAAGACTTGGCAGGAATTTCTCAATCCTCAACCTGAACCTCAGCCTTCGTCTGTGCCTCAGCCTCAGCCTGAATCTTTGCCATTTCCCCGATCGACTACTATTAATGGTCAGTAATAAGCTAATCGTCATTCATTTTTCCAGAATGATTCGCTCGTAGTCAAGGCTACCCTACGGGAACGCTTCGCGAACAGCCCTGCTTTTATGCAACTTAAATGCCGATTAGCTTATCCTTTTAACGATTACGATTCAGTTAAAACCTTTTGATTGAGCATTTTCAAAAGCATATCAGGAATGCCAGGGTGTAGGAATAAGCTTTCTTCAATGTGTCTGAATTTACAAAATTTTTCAAGTGTCAACTTACAAGCAGGGCGGTTATCAACCGCCCTTTTAACGTTAAGTTAAAAAAAATTGTAGTTGGGTTAAGCAAAGTGCAACCCAACAAAGCTACAGAAATGTTGGGTTTCGTTCCTCAACCTAACCTATACAGTTTAAAACTTTTGGCGCTAACTGAACCTTATTGGGTTATCAACCGCCCTTTTAACATTAAGCTGACACCAATGTATATTTGTACACTCTACAAAAATTTATCGTAAATTCAAGGGTTTAAGACCCCTATATCTATATGTAGCGCGGAGCTTCGGACAACTCCGCCTCCAAATCATTTTCAGTCGGGGTTTAAATGGAACGTAGTTGCCACAACGCTCTTAAAGAGCGCATCGCCCTTGGCGTCTCCCCGCAGGAGTTGGCACTTCTCAACTCTTAGAGACGCACTCGCGTTCGTCTGAAATGTCTAAAATGTTTGAATGCGTGAATTGTTAATCTCCCCATTCCTTAATGACTGAAAATAGTGATGAGTAATCATCATCAACAAATGACATTTTCACAGCTGTTTGCAAGATTTGCCGCACTCCTTTAATACTGCTAAGATCCAAATTCCGAGATTTCGCTTCTGAGATAAATAATTCCGTATCTTTAAGCAAGTGTTTTGTGGGGAAATTGGGATCGGCATAATTGCCATCTAGCATCCGTTGTAGCTTTTTGTCAAAGGTAGGTGCATAGAGTGGACTGTCGCGCAAGATTTGCATAAACACATCGACATCGACACCTTGACGCTGGATAAAAGCTAGACTCAGAGCAAAGCTAGTTGTTAGAGAAGCTATTAGTTGATTTAGTGCCAATTTAAGCGCCGCCGCAGTTCCTACTGGGCCGATAAGTAAAGGTTCTTTCCCAAAATTTTGGAGTAACTTCAAGTGGCGTTCGTATTGTTCTGGCTCGGCCCCTACCATAACACTCAACTTGCCAGCTTTTGCTTCTGGAATACTCCCTAATACAGGTGCTTCTAAATACTCACCCCCACCAGCAACAACTGCATCTCTAATTTCCTGGCTTTCTGTGGGTGTAATAGTTCCCATTTGGATAATTGTGCGTCCTTCCAGAGTTTGCCAAGCAGTATCTGAAAGCAACACATTATAAATGGCCGGGGCATTAGTCAGCATGAGAATTACACACTCAGCAGCACGAATGGCGTGGCGGGGATGTGTAGCAATTTCAGCCCCAGCTGCTTGTAGTGGTGCTAATTTTTCTGGGGTACGATTGTAGGCAACTAGCTGTATATCTGCGGCTAATAACCTTTGAGCCATTGGTAGTCCCATCAGTCCAGTTCCCAGAAATGCCACCTTCATTTTTCACGTTCCTTTAATACAGCGTTACCGATAGCGAGTCTTTGAGGATCGCAGTTCATCGGACATCGCGTTTGCATTGTTTGATTCAAATTAGCTGGCAAGTAGTTATTTGAGATTTAAGATATAATCCTAAATCCCAGTTTTTCTACTCCCTAACTCTGGCAATCAACCACCGGCAGCAAAAGTCAACATAATTATTACTGAAAGTAAAATACCGGGGGTAAGTAGTGTTGCTAACATTAACAGGTCATGAGTGGACATAATTATTACTTTGGTAGTGTGTTTAACTTTACAGTAATCACTGTTATGCTAATCCAAATAAGACTGATACTGCATTCTTAAATAGAGTTTTAACTTTTCTTTCTTTACGCTGACTCTGGCAGGGTCAATCCTTTTAATGATTGAGAAATTTCTGTCTTATCCAGACCTTTGCTCTGAATTAAGACTCCAAAGCCGCCGAGTCCTGTGGGGTCTAGAAGTTGGTGTAGTGCGTCCCGGTGCTGTAGTAACTGCGAGAGAGGTTGCTTTTGATAAGAAAGGGCTGCAATCCGATCGCCTAACCCCAACGCCATCAAAAATAATCCCTGCTGGATAAAACCAACATTCTTTAAGTTACACTTCTCACCCCAACGTTCTAAAGCTGTAAAGTCAACATGGGCAGTGATATCTTGTCGCCCAATATTAATATAAGGGTTGTCATGGAAACGATGATGGTAGTAACACTGTAATGTTCCCTGCGATCGCCTGGGATTATAGTAACGACTAGCGGGATAGCCATAATCAATTGTTAACACATAGCCGCGCTGCAAGCGGTCTGCTACTATACTCAACCAGTCTAGAGCAGCTAAATTAATTTCACTACGGAAGCCATCTGGATATGCACTTTGGGTTAAGTTTATTCCCAGTGAATCCAAATGTTTAGCTAGTTGGGGCGTTGAAGGTTCTCCTGTGACTTCTACAAATGATGGGGATGGGGCATTGGGCATGGGGGATGGGGCATTGGTTTGTTTTTCATTCCGTGTAGTTACATAAATTTCTTGGAGTTCTCCTGTTTCTAAGATGAATTGATGGACGGGGAAAGCATCAACTAACTCGTTAGAAAAAAAGCAACCAGCGATCGCATTTGGTGGTATCTCCTCTAAATTGCACCAACGCACCGGGAAATCTTGCAAGCGTTGCTGCTGTTCTTGTCTTAAAGTTAAAGACTTTTCAACAATGATGTACTCCAGGGCGGTAAAAAAATCTGGGTAGTGCTGTTGATGATATTTAAGGATATGCAATGCCAGCAATCCTTGACCTGCTCCCATTTCTACCAGAGAAAAGGGTACAGGTTTTCCTAAAATCTCCCACATTTGCAAAAATTGTTCTGCTAGTAACTCACCAAAGTCAGCACAGAGGTTAGGAGAGGTGAAAAAATCACCACCTTTAAAGCCAATTTTGAGTGCATCGCTAGAATAGTAGCCATATTCAGGGTGGTATAATGCCATGTCCATGAATTGGGCGAAAGTAATTCGTTGCTGGGGACTAGTGGTAATGTGGTTGGCGATCACTGCACACAACGCTGGATTAGAATCCATAAAATTTCAGATTTTAGATTGGGGACTACAAAAAACAAATGCTTACCAACGGCGGGTCGCCTCCAATCGTTAACGCAAAGGTAAGAACCGGACTTGTCCTTCCCATTCTCCTTCTAAGCTACATTTATCTAGCAACAAAATTTCCTCGATCGCTAAACCAACCCAAACACGACGACTGATCTCAAATAAACCAGGCATTGCCGAGCCTGCTTGTAATCGTTCATAGTCAAAAGTTGTCATCGTCGCTACATCATGAGTTAATACCACACGCCTGTTTTGCGCTGCCCATTCTAATACAGTTGGATCGTCTGCTTCAGTCAATCCAACATCCTGAACACGGACAATATCAATGTTACTGTTACGACGCAAAACACTACGGATAATCTGATTATTAAAGTTCTCGTCAGCCAAGAAACGCAGCATCGTAATTTACCCTTGTGGGCTTCGTCTTGCTAAAAGGCGATCGCGCACTCCAATAGGGTTAAAACGCTTTTCAGCTTCCTGCTGAACTTTCGTGGCAAGTCTTTGACGCTCTAGAAGGTAGGTATCAACCTCACCTTGGTGTTGTAAGTAATAACCAATCACCAAATAGATATCCCAAAGATGAAGCGATGGGTACTGTTCTCTGATCTCTTCTGCTGTAGCCCCTTCAAGGAAAGCTGTAACGACTGTATCTAAAGTGATACGGGTTTTGCTAACTTTAACAACGCCATTTGCATCAGTTACAAGGGGAATCGGGGTAACAATAGGAATAAGTAGCATTTTAATATTCTGGGCAGTGCTGTTTTCCTATGCCCAGTGTAAGCCAAATCTAGAAGCAGTCATCAAGCTCAAGACATCTGCTAAAAGTCAATTTACTACCTAACCACTTACCAATGACACTAGCACACCATTAGGATCGCGGACACGAGCAATAGTATGTCCCCCAGGCTGAGATTTAGGGGCATCTAGTGTTTTTGCACCAGCCCCGATCGCTCTCATGTAAGCACTGCCAACATCAGGAGTAATAAATGATATCTGGATTGATGCCAGTGGTTGTGTAGCGTCGTTGGGATGGCAGCCACCAGGAAATAACTTCTGTGCTTCGCTACTAGAGGAGAAAGCTAGTGTGGTGTTTCCGGTTTCGATTTCGGCCCAGATAGATTGCCCCTTTTCCAGGAGAGTGCGACGAACTAAACCAAAAGCTTTTTCGTAAAACTCAACCGTCTTAACCACATCGTCTACCCAGATCACCGTGTAACCAAATTTCACAGTTCTTTCTCCTTATTAGAAAAATCAGTGCTGGTGAGTATCTCTCCTATTTAACTGTATGCGATTTAAATACACAGTTACTTAACTCTCCAGAATGTTACGATCTGTTGCTAGAGTTTGTGCCCCTATTTGCATCATTTCTATATCTGATGGCGACCAATAATGAGGCCCTTGACAGTGATGTGCCACCAGCAATCCCCATAATCCTCTAGGTATCAAAATTGGTACAATCAGGTTGGCGCGAACTTGTATATTGCGGAGAAAATCTCGGTGACAAGGTTGGATTGGCTCTAATTCAATATCAGCGATCGCCTTTACCCGTCCTGCTAAGTATAAAGCAGCATACTCGTCGTTAAAACAATCATCTGGGCCAGTGGAACCCAGTATTGAAAGTTCTTTAGAACTCAAAGATTCAAAAGTCACCTGTCCTTGCCACTGCCCGTAAAAATAATACAACACCACCCGATCGACTTGAAGCGATTCTCTGAGTTGATTGATTGTTTGGCGGACTAACTCATCGCGCTGCATTGTTCTGACAAGGCGAGCAAGCAATTTTTGCAAACCCTGTTGACGGCGATCGCTACTCTGGTGAAATTCGGAGTGAGAATGAATTTGCACGGTTCTAAAATTACGACTAAGTAAATCCTATCGAATTTATATAGTAATTTATTAGACCTTATTTAAATACATTATTGTATTTATAACTGCAATTCAAGATTAACTGAACATCTTACTAGTCAACATTTTCGTAAGATTTAAAATAAATCATTAAGAAATTGCAATTTTTAATTTACACCAGAGAAAGTTCAAAATTATAAATTTAAAGTTAAAATTTTTGAAATTTACAAAAAATATGCTGAACTTTTCTATAGTTTGAGACAATAAATATACTTCAAACTGTAATGGAACAAGTCAGTTTGTATTCCTAGTTACAGATATTTATAAACCAATATAGCAATCCGATTTGATTCCTGAATTACTCGTAAAGACCGGGGACTGGGGACTGGGGACTGGGAAGAAGGAATAAAGGTGTACTGAGTTTTTTTTACGCAATCAAATATGAGTCCTATATAATTAAAAACCTTCATGGTTTCACCATTAGTATTCAAAATGCTACTTGTGAGTCTCCATATATTGGAGCAAAGGTACGATAAGCTTCTAATGCTGCTTCTTTTACGGTTGCATTCACAATTGGAAATGTAGTGAGTATGTAGCTAAATTCATCTTCGGTTAAGCCGTAAAGGTGTGCTACCATGCCATCGAGTTCTGCGCGAAGTTTGGCGCGTTCTGTTTCGTCGGTAACGCCTTGTTGATGGGAACCTAAACCGACTTCTTGCGCGAGTTCGTCAAATTCTGGTGTGGTGCAGATAAGTTTAGCGGCGCGTTGTACAATGTCGTTGAAGTAGCGATCGTTTTTTGTTAAACGTGGGACGGGTAGTTGGTAGACATAGAACATATTGAGGTTTGTAGTTACCTTCTGTCGTAAACAGTAATCAATCACCAAACTATTGAATACGGCTGTACTAAATAACATCTCTGAGTTATTTATATTGATTTGATTATCTTCTGAATACCTCAGCGATATTAAAAGTGAATTTCCACAAAATACTGATTTTGGTACAATGCTTGAAATCAGCGATCGTTCATTGGTGCTTGATGCTACTGAGCGAAAACCGAGTCGATAGTTTTGATAATCTAGAGCCTGGTTTTTATCAGTTTTGTTCCGTCCTAATAAAGCTTTCCTACCTTCTTGTTCATCCACCCAATATTTAGGTTCAGCATATAAGTGAGTGAACTGATGAATCATCTTACCTTCGTAAAGCAGTAATCTTTCTTTATTAGACTGTTGCTTGAATAAATGGCTATCATTCGTCATATCAAACTCACGGGTTAAGCGCAAATTCCATTTACCCTTAATCTTTTCGCCTAGCAAGGGAAACTTAGCCATTTTTTCAGCCATGTAGATGTCTATCTCGTTCTTAAACTCCATTACTGATAGAGATTCAGGAGACAAACCGCGAATAAGTGGAACTGAAATTTTAACTCGTTCATCTTGATTTTTCAAAAAAGTCTCTAACTGATTTACTCTAATAGCTTCATGTGGATTGATACGAAAAGCTGCCGTAAATGAATCAGTGACACCATCTTTTTCAAAAGTTAAAAGTGAAAATTTGAAACGATGATCTACCCCTTCAAAAATAAATCTTTCGTTTGATAGTCCAAAAATTGCATCAATATTAGTCTGGGAAAATAACATTTCCCTTAGCTGCTTGGCTCCCAGGTCAGTATAAACACCAGAAGGTAATATAATCCCGCACTGTCCACCCTTACATAGCAGGTTAAAGGACTGTTCTAAAAATAGTTTGTAGAGATTAATATCAGTACCTGATTTTTTACCATTAACAATGGAAATCTGATTTTTAAAATATTCTGCTGAACGATAGTAAGCACTTACATGGGGAAATTCACTCTGATATTCTAGCCAAGCAGTAGCTATTTCAGAACTTGCTAAAAGTTGCTTTTGCTCTTTTTCAAAAGCTTTGATATCCATCTTGCTCTTTCTCACAAGGTCATTATGCTGAAGAAAGAATTCTCTTGCGTTCGGCTTAAATATTTCCCAAGGTGGATTAGTAATAATCGCATCAAAACCACCGCGTTCTAAAACCTTGTCAAAATGATAACCCCAGTGAAACGGCTTCAAGGCTGCAATATCCTCAACCTTCAAAACACGCTTCTGTGATTTTCCAGTTAACTGAACTTCCTCGTATTTAATACCCAGCTTTTGACTAAACTCATCCAATAATAAAAGATTTAACTTTTTTTGTGATTCTTTATTAAGGTTGTCAATAGATTTACGTAAGTTCAACAACCTTGCATCTTGATGCGTTCCCAGTTCTCCACCAGGAAGTTTTTCATCACCAGGAATAAAAGCGTGTTTTTTGTAAAGTTCAATAGATTTATTCTTTTCTTCTAAAATAGCCTTGTAATTATCTGCTGTGAGACGCTGTAATAAATTACCTTGTTTAGTATTTCCTACTGTATCAAAAGCGGTGTCATCTACCTTAATCAGTCCAATCAACGAATTACCCGCCATAATATTAAAATCAATATTAGGCAATGGCTCTAGTTCTTCAACATCGTGAGCAGAAGAAACCAACGCTAAAAAAAGACGCAGTTTAGCAATTTCTGTTGCTTCCTCCATGATGTCTATACCATAGAGGTTATCCCTAAGAATGCGCTTCCTAATAAAATACTCTATAGAAAGATGCTCAGTTTTTTCAATTTTTAACCAGTCCTTTAATTTCTGATCTCCCTGTAATTCAATTGTCCCAATTACCGCACTATAAACTTGGATTAGCGTCTTCATCGCTGCAACGAGAAAAGCACCCGAACCGCAAGCTGGGTCAAGGATTGATAAATTAGGAAGAATATCTTCCATTAGTGAACGACAAACGTTTGTATCTAGTTTGATCAGAAGTTCGTTGATATCCTCAAATGGCTTATACTTATCAGACAGCACATCATTTACGCGGTCTACAATTAACTTGTGAATAGTTCTATCACAAAGATATTCTGTAATTTGTGGTCTAGTATAATAGGCTCCAAAAGCTTTTTGGTTAATGTATTTTTCAAAAATATATCCTAAAACATCTGGGTTAATTTCATCGTCTTTCCCTTCTGGCGTATCATCCAGATTCCAAGAATAACGCCAAAATAAATCTAGAACTTGCTCAAACGCCTCATCAACTATAGAAATTTGATATTTCTCTTCAATATGATGTTTAAGAAATAGTCCACCATTCAGGTATTTAACCTTTCCTACCAATTCTTGTACAGATAAATCGCGTTCACTCTCAGGTTTTGCAAAGCTTTCAAAAAACAAAGCCTTGAGAAATTCACCATAAAAATGATTTTCACCTTTTTGCTGGCTTTGTTCAAGCTTATTTTGCAGATAATTTAAATCCTCATTATCAATAAAACCCTTACGCTGGAGAAAATAAACAAACATCAGACGGTTGAGAATTACTGATGTATACCAACGTCTATCTGTCTCATTATCAATTCCTTTCACAAATAGCAAAAACTTCTGGTGTTGCTCTTGAAATTCTTTATAAAACTTCTTGGTTACTGGCTCAACATCGAAACCGCGTTGTAGTTTATAAGCAATTTCGACAACAGTCGGTTCCCCGTGTTCTAATTCGGTAATATCAATGACTAAAGAACCAAGCTTGCTTAAAAACAAGTCTCCTGGTTGACCTTTCACATATAAATGGTCACGAACAAAAGTTTTACTCCCTTCTCTTTTCACCCAATACCAAAGACTACGCGTGCGTTCTGCGGTAATAAAAATTAGGAGATTTTCAGCTATCAGTTTATTAATTTCTTTGTAAATCTCATCTCTAACTTTAGCCTCTGGGATTTTCCCATCTGCTGCGGTGACTTCAAAGATTGCAACACCTGAGAGTTCAGCAATTTTTTGGTATTGATACGTCTTCTTCTCAATCTTTAAGGTTTCAGGTTTTTGTCTTGAGGGTTTAGACCAACCTAATTCCTCTATAAATAAATCACTAAATTTGAACTTAGAGAGTAAATCACGTGTTCGTTGAAAATTAAGCGACATAATTTATCATGCTTGAAGAATAAAATTGGACGGAATTAGAAGTCAGCGACAACCCATTTGCAACTGTAGTAATGGCGCATTTGAAGACGCAGCAAACAAGTAAAAAGCCCGGAGAACGTAAAGCTTGGAAATTTAGCTTGATTCGCCGATTGTATGAATTAGGATTGCAAGAAAAAGATATTCGTAACCTTTATCGATTTATTGATTGGGTTATGATTTTACCAAAAGCCTTGGAAGCAGAATTTTGGCAAGAGTTTAAGCAATTTGAGCAGGAGCGGACTATGAGTTACATTACCACAGGTGAGCGCATTGGTTACGAGCGGGGAAAACAAGAACAAGGACAAACACTTGTGTTACGGCAACTACAAAAACGGGTAGGAGAGTTACCACAAGAAGTTCGGGGACGCATTCAAACTCTTTCCCTAGAGCAATTAGAAGCACTTGGCGAGGCTTTATTGGATTTTACAGCCATTGAGGATTTACTTAACTGGTTGGAAGCAAATCAAACAGCATAGAAAATTTCTCAATGGAAATAGTTCAGGACTTACGAAACTGGCACATATATCTTCTGATATAAGAGTGAAGGGTCAAGGGTCAATGGTCAAAGGTCAAGTTACCAAAAGCCTTGGAAGCAGAATTTTGGTAAGAGTTTAAGCAATTTGAGCAGGAGCGGACTGTGAGCTACATTACCACAGGCGAGCGCATTGGTTACGAGCGGGGAAAACAAGAACAAGGACAAACACTCGTGTTACGGTTACTACAAAAACGGCTAGGAGAGTTATCACAAGAGATTCGGGGGCGCATTCAAACTCTTTCCCTAGAGCAATTAGAAGCACTTGGCGAGGCTTTATTGGATTTTACAGCCATTGAGGATTTACTTAACTGGTTAAAAGCAAATCAAACAGCGTAGAATATTTATCTCTGACGATCGCGATCAATCGCCTGTTTAGAAAAGTCAGTTTTGTAGGTTGTGTTATCGCGTAACGTAACGCACCCTACTCCTTTAATTACAAATTACAAATTACGAATTACGAATTAGAAAATAATCCTAAAGAACAAATAATCTGAGGTTCTCGCTTCTCCAGTTCTTCTGTGACAATACACAAACGGTCATCCATCCGTAGCGCCACAACTAACTCAGCCAACTGCTGATTATTAATACCGCTTCTCAGTTGACGATTGAGAGTATCAATGGCTGACTGTCGCAAAGGATAACGGTAAATCTCATCAATTGCTTTTAAAAGTTCTTCACTGACAAATAGCGTTCCCTTCATTTCTTGAACATAACTTTTCAGTCGTTCATAAGTGCGGAACCTTGCACCTGATGGTCGCCCTAATTGACCGCCTGCATTTTTCTCATCTTCAGCAATCAATTCAGCACCCTTGTATACTAACTCGTGATGCTGTTTATCTCTGGGTATCGCTGGGGTAGATTCTTCACACGCCGCCACTCGAAGAACTGCTAATTGTGATTGAGTAACGCTATTTCCATCGCGGTCAACATAAATTAAAGAATCATTTCCCTCGGTGGTTTTCATATAAAGCAATACTCCCTCCGGCTGCACAGGTTGGGGAGTATGGGCGCGAGTAGAATAAACTACATTTTCCATTTCCTCAATCGTTTTTTTCAAACCTGGATTACCATCAGTGGCTTTTTTCCAAATTTGAAATGCTTCTGATGTCAAATCAACTTCTGTATCTTCTTCACCATCTAAAATTCCAGATTTTTCATTGTAGAGGTCAAGAATTACCCGTGCATCATCATCTTCAAAAAAAGCTTCATCAGTTCCCACCACTTCAGCATTTTCTTGCAGTCGTTTACGGAGTCGTTCTCGCAAATTAATAATCCGTTCTACTCCCTCAGCTGGTAAAAAAGAATAACAGAGAATTTTATCAGCATTTTGTCCAATGCGGTCTACTCTTCCGGCGCGTTGAATTAAACGAATAATCGCCCAAGGTAAATCCCAATTGACGATAATTGCACAATCTTGTAAATTATGACCTTCACTCAAAACATCGGTGGCGATTAAAATACGCAACTCATCTGATGATGAAATTTGTTCGCGTTTTCCATTACTCACAGGACTAAATCTTCCCGTCATTACTGTTGGGTCTTTAGATTGACCTGTCACCCCAGCTACATTAGTAATATGACTGGATTGCAAATTATCTTCAAGGTAGCGGACTGTATCGGCAAATTGGGTGAAAATTAGCACTTTCTCATTAGGATGAGTTTTTGTGAGCAGTTTGATTAAAGCAGCAAGTTTTTCATCTTTTTGAGGATTCCACTCGCCACATTGCAGCACATTAATCAGTGCTTTGGCATCTTCTAACAAATCTCGTTTCAGTTTTTTAATATCAAAAAGTGTAGACCGCAGCCATTTAAATCTTCGTTGATATCGAGTTGTATATTCTTGGTAAATTGATTTTGCTCTTTGACGAAAAACTTTTTCTGTTTTAGATGTTTTCTCATTCTCTTTATCAAAATAAGTTACTTTTCCTTCCTCTGTCTCCACTTGCAGTAAAGTGGTAGAATCATCTTCTTCTGTTTCTGTATCAAACAAAGCTGCTACTACAGAATCGGCATCTTCATCATTATTACTTGTATCTAATAACTCAGCTTCTTGAGTTCCAATCGGAATATCAAGCCCCTGTTCTAAAGCATATAAATAAATAAAATTCCGTAAAATGTGGCGTTCAATTGATTGAATAAAAGCAATACCACTACTTTCTAAACGTTTAAATAAATTAGTGCGAGAAAAACCCATTAATCTCCTACCACCACGAAATAAGCTATTAATAAAGCGTTGTTCTGTGTCTGTAGGCGGCTGTTTATGTTTGGTAATAACGTAATTTCCAAGCCCATAACGAGGTAAGTTAAGTTGATTAATAACTTCTACTACTAACTCAGAGTAAAGACGAGCATAAAAGTCTGTGTTAGAAGCTTCTAAAGGAAACTTGAGACTACGAGGTAAACGCTGAGGAAAATAAGAACGTCTTCCATCAGCAAATTCTAAATATTTCCGCCCGGTTTCATCTGTTTGGGCATAATTATCTTTAATAAAAGAGCGAGTGCGTCGCACCATGTAACGCTTCATCAATTCTCGCCAGTCATCAGGGTGTTCGCTTTTCTCAAAAGCCGCTAAAGAACGGACAGAACACTGATGCTTTCTAATAAATTCTAATTCTCCTAGAGAACTGCCACCAAGTTCATTAATTAAAGCTTCTGGTCTTAATCCCAAATCTTGGTCTTCTGGCACAAATAGCCGCAGTTGGGCGGAAAGGTCAAGATAACTTTTATTGTAAGGAGTAGCAGATAATAAAATACATTTACTTTCATTGGCAGCAATATATTCTGTAATTGCTCGATAACGTTTACCTTCGCGGTTACGTAAATTGTGACTTTCATCAATCAATACAACTCGATAACGGCGGAGTTTTGGTAACTTATTTTGTACTTGACTAATTGGCATAACTTCCGCAAGTAGCCGATAGTTATTTACATATTCTTGCCACATTGGTACTAAGTTTTTCGGGCAAATAATTAGTGTTTCTAAAAAGCAATCTTCTTGTAATATCTTGGCTAAGGCGGTTCCAACTAAAGTTTTACCCAAACCGACCACATCGCCCACTAATACGCCGCCACGCCTTGTTACATGACGTGCTGCTAGCTGTACGGCGGCTTTTTGGAAGTCAAATAAGTTGTTAAATTCGCGGGGGATACGGAATTCTGAAAGTCCAGCGATCGCTTCATGGGATAAGTGGTAAGCTATCTTCAGGTAGATGTAGTAAGGTGAGACTAAATCTTGCCTAGCCCAGCTTTGATCAATAATTTCTGCCAATTCTTGGGAAATATCTACACAACCGTAATCTTGCCAGCGATCGCTAAACCACTTTTGCAGTTTATTACAAGCATCGTGGTCTAAAATATCAACATTCAACTCTCCTTGTTTCGCCAGTCCGGGAAGGGTTAAATTACTACTACCTAAGAATCCCACCGTGGGAGTGTTGGGATCATGGCGATGCACAAGATATAACTTGGCGTGGAGAGAATGACGCAGAAACAGTTTAATAATTAGTTTCTGAGTTCTTAACTGATGACTTAACTGCCTTAACCCCGCTTCATCTTGATTAGTCGGCGCACCGATAGTCAACTGCTGGCGAAATTCTGCCGCCATGCGTTTTTTAAACCGCACAATGCTACTATTGTCAATCCGTCCATCACTACTACTAAGGGAAAATGCCGCATGAACTTCATCACTAGGCAAACTTTGCATCCCAATTAGCAAACGGCAACAAGCATTTTCACTACCAACATACTGTTCAATTAAATCATCAATTCTTCGCCAACCTCTAAGGTTGAAGTAGCCAACGCAAAAATCTGCCCGATAAGAGATTTTGAGGGTTTCTCGTAAAATCGGTAGCAGTTGTAAATCAATGTTGTCAAAGATGCGGGGCATTATTTAAAACGCTATAAATATTTTGTACATC
Source organism: Nostoc sp. LPT (assembly GCF_017115165.1). GTDB lineage: Bacteria > Cyanobacteriota > Cyanobacteriia > Cyanobacteriales > Nostocaceae > Nostoc. The sequence goes on from NZ_JABXKF010000067.1 coordinate 32,275, forward strand.
TGTTATATGAGTAAAAAATATTTATAGCTAGAGAAGGAGTGGTTCTGCGAAGGACTGATTATTGTAGAGACGGCGATTTATCATCGCGTCTCCTGCTTTAACCCAAGCGTATTGTAATATAGTCAGTAGTTTTACCCAACGCTAAAAAAATAGAGCAGTTGCACTGTAATACAACTGCTCTAAAAAATACTTAGATAGATATTTACTCTACCTATCCACAGACCCCATAATTACGTCAACACTACCGAGAATCACCACAATATCTGCAACCTTCATCCCGCGCAGTAAATGGGGGACAATCTGGAGATTGTTGAAATCTGCTGCACGAATCTTCCAGCGTGCAGGGAAGACATTATCCTCGCCTACCAAATAAATTCCCAATTCACCTTTGCCACTTTCTACACGGGCATAGATTTCACCCTTGGGCATCTTAAAAGTGGGGGAAACTTTTTTACCGATAAATTGATAATCAAATCCATCCCACTCAGATTTTTTACCTGCGGCTAAACGCTTGGCTTCCAGATTTTCGTAAGGGCCGCCAGGAAGTCCTTTAATTGCTTGGCGAATAATCTTCACAGATTCGCGCATTTCCCGCATCCGCACCACGTAACGGGCAAAGCAATCACCCGCAGTTTCCCACTGCACATCCCAGTCGAAGTCATCGTAACATTCGTAGTGGTCAACTTTCCGCAAATCCCATTGCACGCCCGATGCACGTAACATTGGGCCAGAAAGTCCCCAGTTAATTGCTTCTTCACGGGTGATAGTCCCAAGACCCTCAACACGTCGCCGGAAGATAGGGTTATCAGTTACTAAGCGTTCGTACTCATCAACTTTGGGTATTAAGTGGTCGCAGAATTCCAGACACTTATCTACCCAACCGTAAGGTAAATCAGCTGCTACTCCACCAACGCGGAAGTAGTTGTTATTCACCATCCGATAACCTGTAGCTGCTTCCCACAAATCATAAATCATCTCCCGTTCCCGGAACTGGTAGAAGAAGGGAGTTTGAGCGCCTACGTCAGCGAGGAAGGGGCCAAACCACAGCAAATGGTTAGCGATGCGGTTCAACTCCAGCATGATGACGCGGATGTAGCTAGCACGTTTGGGGACAGCGACACCTGCAAGCTTTTCTGGGGCGTTAACAGTAACCGCTTCATTGAACATTCCCGCAGCGTAGTCCCAGCGACTAACGTAAGGGACGTACATTACATTAGTGCGGTTCTCAGCAATTTTTTCCATTCCCCGGTGTAAATAGCCGATGACTGGTTCACAGTCAACGACATCCTCGCCATCCAGAGTCATGATTAACCGCAGAACCCCGTGCATTGAGGGGTGGTGTGGCCCCATATTTAGCACCATCGGTTCAGTGCGGGTTTCTAGTCTGGTCATAGATTTCGTGTTCTCCTGTTGTGTTCGTGTAGCGTGCTGAAGGCAAATTTTGAATTGAACCGCCAAGATGCCAACCAGAATGTTTCAGTTTGTTGCACTTCTTCAACTATTATATGGAAGCTCGATATCCACTTAATTGAGGCATCGGATTTTTTTCACCTCATTGTGCTCAAACAAAGGGACAATGCCCAATGGATAATGTCCAATGATTTCTGAGTTTTTACGTAAGTCATAGAGATATTGTGTCAGTTATATTACAGTTTTATGACGCTGATACACATCTATGACTTTCAATCAAGAGCGTTTTGATAGGCTAATTCAGAAGTTAGAAGTTTTTGCTAATAAACAACCGCATCTTTATAAATTGCACGTTGCTTTTTTGGCTTCTTTGGGCTACGCATATATATTGTTGGTTCTAGCTGTAACATTGACTCTGCTGGTAGGTATTATCTTTTTGATGCTTAACGCTCACTCAATTCATGCCTCATCTGTGAAAGGTGTTCTGTTTTTGTTGGCATTTGCATTGGTGTTAGTGCGATCGCTATGGGTTTCTTTTCCCCCACCTACAGGTTTACCATTACAACCCAAGGATGTACCCAATCTCTATTCTTTAATTAACGAAATCTCATCGAAGCTACAAGCTCCACGGTTTCACCACATCCTGCTGACCAACGATTTTAATGCAGGGGTTGTCCAAAGACCACGCTTAGGTTTGCTGGGATGGCAGCAAAATTACTTAATTGTGGGTTTACCACTGATGTTAGCACTGCCACCCGACCAATTTCGTGCTGTCTTAGCTCATGAACTAGGACATTTATCAGGAAATCACAGCCGTTTTAGTGGTTGGATTTATCGCCAACGTGAAACTTGGTATCGCATTATTAAAGGGCTACAACAAGGTGGAAATGAAGTATCATCGTTAATCTTTGATCGGTTTTTGACATGGTACAGCCCGTTTTTTAATGCCTATTCTTTTGTGTTAGCACGGAAGGATGAATATGAAGCAGATAGATGTGCCGTTGAGCTAACTGGAGAACAAAATGCTGCTGAAGCTTTGATAAATGTAGAGGTAAAAGCTAGATTTTTAGAAAGATATTTTTGGTCTAGCATCTATAAACAAGTTGAAACAGAAATCGAACCACCAAAAATGACTTATATGGCTATGCAACAGGCTTTAAGTCAGAGACTTCATCAAGAAATAACAAGTAGTTATTTAATGGAAGCTTTAACAAAAAAAACTAGTAATGCTGATACTCATCCTTGTCTGACAGATAGACTAAAAGCCTTGGGATACATCTTCAATCCTCAGCAGGAATTAGCTATATTTGCACCAATTGAAATCAGTGCTGCTCAAAAATTATTGGAAAATAGTTTAGAAAAATTTATCGCACATTTTAGTCAAGCTTGGCGAGAAGAGATAGCAACACCTTGGCGACAAAAATATGCTGATTTTCAACAATCAATAGCTACTTTAAAAGATTTAAATCAAAAAGCAAAAACACAACAGCTAACTTTAGAGGAAGCTACTCAACGAGCATTTTTAACATTTGAGTTTGATGGTGAAGAAGCGGTTATACCACTATTAGAAGAAATTCTTCATCGTCATGCTCACCATGCCTCAGCTAATTATTTACTAGGGCAAATATTATTAAATAAACAGGATACAACCGGAATAGAATACATTGAGAGGGCAATAGAGCAAGACTCAAGTATAGTCATAGAAGGTTGTCAGACAATTTACTATTTTCTTCAACAACAAGGAAAAATTAATGAAGCAAAATCTTATCAAGAACGTGCCCTAAATTATCATGAATTAATTTTGAAAGCAGATCAAGAGCGTTCCCATGTGAGAGAAAATGATAAATTTGAATCTCATAATATCTCAGATTTAGAGGTAAATAAGCTTCGTCAGCAGTTTTCTCATCACCCGCAGATAGCAACTGCTTACTTAGTGCAAAAAACATTGCAATTTTTTCCTGAACAACCATTTTACGTTCTCGCTTTGAAGCGAAAAGTGAGCTTTTTAGAAGGTATTCATGAAACAGATCACTCCAAACTTGTGAACAGCTTGTTACAGGAAAACGAATTTCTCGGAAATGTATTCATTTTTATTTTAAATAACCATTTAAATATGGAGAAAAAACTAAAACGGATACCAAATTCGATAATTTACCAGAACAAAGGTAAAAAATAGCACACAGATGCTTAAAGCTCAACATCCAAAGCTAACGCTGAGTGTTGAGTTTATGATATTTTCTTTTGTGTCTTAGTGGTTTAAAAACTATTTTTTAGCTAGGAACCATAAAGACACAAACAAAAGAATACATAATTAAAGTTCATTCATCTGTGGTTTTTTGCCCTAAGTCTCATGAATCGTCAGCTAGCTATCGAAGAACCGATATTTTCTCATCTACCAGTGTTACCGCAGGAAATAATTGCAGGTCTAGCGGTATCTCCAGGAGGTCATTATCTTGATGTGACGCTAGGTGGTGGTGGTCACAGTCGCTTAATTTTAGAAGCTGCTGCGGATGTGCGGGTAACGGCGATTGACCAAGATGAGGATGCTTTAGCAGCAGCGAGGAAAGAATTAGCTGAGTTTGGCGATCGCATACAATTTATTTATAGCAATTTTGCTGACTACGAATTTTCCCCCAACACTTTCGATGGTATTTTAGCCGATTTGGGGGTGAGTTCTTACCATTTAGATCGAGCAGAAAGGGGTTTCAGCTTTCGTCAAGCTGCGAATTTAGATATGCGAATGGATCGAGGGCGATCGCTAACTGCTGCTGATGTGATTAATAATTGGAATGAAGCAGAATTAGCAGATATTTTCTTTAAGTACGGTGAGGAGAGATTATCGCGGCGCATTGCTAGACGTATTGTAGAACGGCGACCGTTGCACACCACTACAGAATTAGCTGATGCGATCGCTTCTTCAGTTCCTCCCAAATACCGTTATGGAAGAATTCACCCAGCAACTCGTGTTTTTCAAGCTCTGCGAATTATCGTCAACGACGAGTTAAAATCTCTAGAAACCTTTTTGGATAAAGCACCAAATGCCCTTGTCCCTGGCGGTAGAATTGCGATTATCAGTTTCCACAGTTTGGAAGACCGCCCAGTGAAGCATGGTTTAAGAAATTCACCTTTATTAAAGGTATTGACAAAAAAGCCGATTATTGCACAAGAAGAGGAAATTAGTCATAATCCGCGATCGCGATCGGCCAAACTGAGGATAGCCCAAAAGCTGCTGTAACTACAATGTAGCCTTAAACTACTCCATCTTGTGGTTCAGAACTGCTGCGAATACGCTCAATGAACTGAGGATAATTTTCTAAATCCTGTTCTGACTGTAACGGTGGCATTTCAATCCAATTACCTTCGATATGCAGCTTATCTACATAAGCGTAGAAGGCTTCCCGATCTTCCCGATGAGCAAGAACGTAATCATGTAACTCTTTCTGACTCATTGCATGAAAATTAGGCTTGCTCATCCTATGTATCTCCATTTACCGTTAGGATATCTCTCTATAATATTTTCCTCACCTGCCAAGAAAAATAGATTTTTTGTCCTTTCATCCATACGAACGATATTAATAGGCAAGTAAAGCTTAGTAAACCAGCAGCACAATATGTAGCACTGTGTTTTTTGTTCTGGTGTAGGAATAATCTGAAGGGAGCATCTCAGTTTTTGAAGTGCCTCAAACCGACAATAATCCATTAAGGTAGG
>NZ_JABXKF010000075.1 GCF_017115165.1 Nostoc sp. LPT
TGCTAGATGCAAGTTTTCAGCTTACCTGCTTTGTATACCAATTAGATAGCTAGGGCCATTACTCAAAGAAATATCGGCTGTTGGTACACCATTAGGGACACTCAAACTCAGGTCTTGACTATCAATATTTAATCCCACAGTCCCATTACCAGAGACTCCTGCCAATTCCACTAGTCCACCTAAAGCATTCAACGAGCCACCATCAAGGACGATATCTCCACCCACCAACAACAAACTTCGCCCATCTGGGACTCTCAGCCCTTTGAGATTATTTCCCGCATCGGTGGTTGACCTGTTCTCAATTCTGGCAGCTTGCAGTTGATTGAAAAATAGTGCAGAAGGATTGATTGCTAGTAACTCAGAGGGAGGTTGAGGATTGGTGGCACTGAAGGTGCTACCATCGCTCCATTTGAAACTGCTGGCTGTGGTTGCTAAAAATGAACCACCAATATTTAATCGCGCATTCGCTCCAAAGATAATGCCATTGGGATTAAGCAGAAATAGGTTAGCTGTGCCATTGGCTCGGATTAATCCATCGATATTGGAGATAGACCCACTTGTGACTCTAGTAATGATATTTTGAATATCCAAAGCATTATTAAAAGAAGCAGTGCCATTAGTAGGAACGGAAAACTCGCTAAAGCTGTGAAACAAATTACTTCCTGCTTGCGTTCCTCCAGTGATATTAAAGGTGTTTCCATCCCTGGCGACGCTGGAGTTCTTGGATAATGTATTATCCGAGGTAATTTGGGCAAAAGTATGCTCTTGCAAGCAAGAAATTAACACACTTCCCACCATCAAACTACTACACCAACTCCGCCAATCTGGAGTTATTCTTAACATAACAATCCTTATAATTTAGTAACTATAAGCAAGCAAGATGCTGCCAAAATATGAGTAACTTTAGCTACCATGACACCCAATAGGATTCTGTGTGAAAATGTGAGAAGTAGCAGTGGTTCCATCAATCTCTACGGACTCAAGGGCGTTCACCTTCAAATTACCTTGTTGTCCTGTAGCTGGTCTTAATATAATAAAAAACGGTGCTATCCTTATTCCACTTGCCTCTAATGATACATTTGCTCCGTCTTGAATACGCAACCTTTTAGTTGTGATCGTAAGGTCACCTACATTTCCTTCACCAAAAGTTGCACTTGCCAATGAACTAGCTAGAGGACGAGAAGTCAATGGCAAAATGGAACTACCAATCAAGTCCACAGACTCGGAGGCGTTTACGTTTAAATTTCCCGCTTTACCCGTGCCACTAGTAGAAGTCAGCACTTGTGCGCCATCCGAAACAATAAACTTGCTGGCGGTAATGTTTAAGTCTTCACCTTTTGTGTTACCTGTAGTCTGACTTATTAAGCGCACAAGAGAACCAACTAGTTCCACGGAATTTCCCCATAGCTGGATACTACCACCACTCTTACCGCTAGCATCTACCTGAGATGGAATCTGAGAATTTCGCAGCATCAATCGAATGTTCTGGAAATTCTGGACAGCTTCATATCCCAATATCCAACTTTGATCCTTTGGCTTCAAGCTGACCAGACTATTGCCAGCAACACTTCCTAGCTCTATTTGTCCTCCCTTTGCAGTTAAATTTCCGCCCTCCAGCGTGATATCACCGCCCACTAATGCCAAGGTTTTACCTGGCTTCACTTGTAGACCAACTGGTTGGTTGAAGATATTTTTTGTGCCATCTGGATTATTTGCTCGGGATTGATTACGGATCGGAGACGCAGTTGCTCCGAATTGTAAACCAATGGGAACACTTACTGTCAATAGGGGTGTAGTTTGAGGATCTGTGGCTCTAAACTTGATCCCATCAGCAAAGTTCAAACTACTCGCCGTACTCGCTATAAATGAACCGCCAATGTTCAAAGAAGCATTGGAACCAAAAATAATGCCATTAGGATTAATCAAAAACAGGTTGGTTACACCATTAACATGGATTAACCCATCAATATTAGAGAGTGACTTACCTGTTACCCGACTGATAATATTTTGAATATCTACAGCATTATTGAAAGAAGCAATGCCATTAGTAGGCACAGAAAACTCCCCAAAGCTGTGAAACAAATTACTTCCTGCTTGCGTTCCTCCAGTGATATTAAAGGTGTTACCCTCTTTTGCAACACTAGAGTTATTAGGTAAGGTGTTATCTGGGGTAATTTGGGCAAAAGTATGCTCTTGCAAACAAGCAATTAACACACTTGCCATCACCAAACTACTACACCAACACCGCCAATTTTGAATCCCTGACATAGCACCCCCATTAAACAATTCGCAATTCGCAATTACGTAAATCAGTACTGCATCATGTGACTAGTACAACACGGCGGAAACAAACAGACCATTCCAAATCAATGAAACGCTTACACTGTATACCTGTTTGAATTTTGAATTTTGAATTTTGAATTTTGAATTCCGCCTTGCAGTACTAGTCTTATTTTTCCAAGTTGTAATCCTGTACAATTGGCTCTTTAGCAATGTCTTGCAAGCCAACTACATTTAATAAGTCCACCCAATCTTGATTAAGAGTTGCATTCTGCGGATTGATACGGCGTTGTTGACCTAAATTAGTCAGGGCATCGTACCAAATATTATTGGCACTATAAACAATGTACTCTTTTGGTTTTGCTAACTTCAACTGACTATTAAGAGCCTCTGTCAGCACTTGCCTTTGCACAAACCCATCTACATAAAAGTTGTCAGATGTTTTTTCTATATCGCCGCAATAAATATGAAAGTACCAATGATATTTTTTATCTACTTTTAAAAAATATTGCGGTTGTGCTGGCAAAGTAATGCTGACGATCCCCGATTTTCCAGACAGAGAAAGAGGTTTTTGATAGACCCTTTTTACATCTTTCCCATCTAGCACTTCTTGTAACACAAATTCTCCAGAACGTGTAGTTTGTGGTAATTGAGGAATATAAAACCAAAAAGTTGGATTTTCTGCAACTGTTGATGCCAAGACTGATTCACCTGCATCACCAGGTACTAGAGCAGTAAGCTGTGTGAGATTGCTAGGACAATCAGGACTCCGCCCAGCCCCTGCTCTGCGCCGACCTGTGGGTGCGCCGTTTCTGGGCAATTTCGGTTGCTCAAAGGATTGGGAGGGCGAATTTTTAACAGTGTTTGGAATCGAATTTGTTAATTGTGCCTGCACTGATTGCGAGTAACTCATCAAACCAATAAATACCAAATAAATTACGCAAGCACGTTGAATTGGTTGATAAAGTAATTTGTTTTTAATCACGATCAAAATTTAATTATTTTCTCTTGCGAAGATACGAACGTCTAAACCATGAGATTACCATTACTTGGGTAGCTAGCAACGCTAATACTGAGGGGATAAATGGCACCCATCCAGCTAGTGTAAAAATACCAAAACATAACCCAAATACTGTTAAAAGTGTGACTATCACCGCTAATCCCAGGTGCAGCGGTTTTGAATAATACCATGCTGTAATACCTCCTACTAATGACCATCCCCATATCCAAAGTGCCTCTACCCATCCAGACCACCACCACAACAAAGGTCTGCTATCTAAAACTGCGCTGAGGATTTGACTTAGCATCTGCGCCTGTACAAATACCCCCGGTGTTTGCTTTTGCTTCGGTTTTGCATTGTAACTGAAAGGTGTTTTCCAATAATCATTTGTATTAGTGGGGGCAGAAAGACCAATCATCACAATGCGGTCTTTGAGTAATTGAACTGATTCTAATGGGATTTTTTCATCTAACACATCTCTCAAACTAATTTGCTCGGCAATTTTTTCAACCGAGTCAAGAGAACGATAATTCAACAAGATTTGATAACCAGATGCATCCACTTTTTGATAACCGCTGGTGTGTTCGTTTAATTGCTGAAACACAATATCACCAATTTGTAAATCACCTGATTTTGTAACACTTGATGTTTTGCCTTCTTTATCTAAATAATGAAGTGCTAGTTGGAGATTAAAAGCGTATTCTGTGGTACATAGAGATGTTAGGGGAGGAGTCAAATCTAAAAGCTGACGACGAGCAATATCTTCATCGTCTGCAACAAAATCACTAAAACTTAAGCGTTCTCTTGAAACTCCCAAAGGTGGCGGAATACCATCACTATCGCCATCATCATCAGTAGTAGCAACTTTGCATACAAAAAATAGACGATTATCCTCCTGAAAACGAGTAGCTAATTTTGGATATTTTGGATCTACAATCCCATTACGATAAATATCTAAACCGATAGTTCGTGGTTGGTATTTATTTAATTTATCTAATAGTAGAGCAAGGGCTTGGTCAGATAATGACCATCGCATTTGCATTCCTTTATTGAGTTGGTATTGAATATCTGCTTCATCAATTGTGATAATTAAAATCCGCTCGTCAGGCTTTTCGGTGACAAGATGCGATCGCAACTGCATAAAATGGTCAAAAGCCTGTAGTTCCGATGTTTGCAGATAACCCCCATACCGCACTCCCATGACTAAACTTGTTATCAACAAGCTAGCCAGCAATATTACTAAAACACTCTTGGTGGCGATCATCTTTCGGTGCGACTGCCAAATCATTGGCGCTGACAAGGGATTTTGGCAAATTACTGGCAACCAAGTTGCACAAGGATATTTATCTTCTATTCCTTCCAGCCTTTTTCGCGCCTCGCGCAGTGCAGAGTATAGTGATTGTCCGCTAGAAAATTCACCTAAAAAATGTTTTAAAAATTCCTGTGCTACCAAGTCTGGGACTGGTTCGCGCATGACAATGACTTGGGGAATGTGTAAATCCTCTAACGCTTCTGCTAAACCTAAACCATCACAGGAATTGAAAATTGCTAAGTGCAATCCACTCTCAATTGCTTTTTTAAGTCCATGTTTTAATTTATCTAGAGTAATTGTTGTTGTTTGATTAATTTGCAGAACTCCTCTTTCTTGACTAGAACTATGTCCAGCAAAAAATAGAATATTCCAACCTTTCTCCCAAAGTTCGTTACTTAACTCCTTTCGTTGTGGCTCAATTAAAAAATTTATTTGAGCTTGGTTTGATAATTTATCTAATAAATACTTATCTTTACTAATATCAATTCCTTGATGATTGCCAAAAATCGCTAAAATTTTGACTTTTTTTTCTTGAGTATATATTTCATTTGGTCTTTGTGGTTCTAAAAGACTAAGTGCGACTTCAGCATTCGGATAATCTTCAAAAAAGCTCCATAAATGCCAAGGAAGTCGTCGTAGTAAGTTATCATAAGTTGCAATTATAAAGCAAATTTCTTCATTGGGATTTAATTGCGTACGTAATTTTTGGTCTATTTTGCGAAACTGCTCACAATTGAGCCAAATATTGATTCTAGATGATAATTGCTGACATAAATCGTGAAATTCCAATTCCGAAAAATTTGTGAAATCACTATCTTCGATTTCCAGACGTATCCACCATCCATAGTGACGGTAGAGAGCCGAATATAGTATTTGCCAATTTCGATAAAGTTGAGAAATTTCTGGCGCTGGTGGTAAACTCCCGCGAAATTCCATCGCACGTGGGTCATTTATTAACCCAAGTTGAACTGTGACATCAGGAAAGCCTTTATGAAGGTCGCCCTTACCTAAATTCAAGACAACTAACTTACTCATTACACTCCGACAAAAAAGTATCAGATGACAAAAGTTTCCTTAATTGTGAAATTACCATGAGACACTTGGATATGAAAGCTTTCTCCAAAATCCCCTCGAAACCGTTTTAATTGAATAAAGTTATCATTACTTCGTGATACAACTTCTTGAATAATTTTTCCTGTATCTGAGAGTAAATTAATTCTCAGGTTATATGGCAAATAGAGTTTTTCAGATAAAGGATGTATTTGTACTAGTATTTCTACTTTCTGTTTAGAGAATAGTGCGAGCGCTATAAGCAGCACTAGTGATTGATTTCCTAGTTGTAGTCCTAAATCTATGATTTTTGCTCTTGCTACGCTATCTTCAGCCAACGATGAAACATTTCTGAGAGCAAATTTTTTCTCATTTATATTGCCGAAAACTTCTTCTAAAGGCAGCCAACTGTTTTCAAATAGATTCTCGAACCATTGACTTAAGTTTACCTGTATCTGGCTTGCTCTAAGTGCAGGGTGAGCGACAGTGTTAGGAATACAGTCAAAAAGGAAATTAAGGGGTTTAAGGCTTGCTAGTGATATTTGCTCTGAAGTAGTAGAAATAGTAGTTGTTCTCACAAATCCCAACAACTGCACTTCCTGAAGGCGTTCGCTAAATTGGACAGCCACATAACCAATCCTATTTTTCATTACTTCGGGGGGTAAGTAAATTGCCGTTTCTCCAGGTTTAACTGGACGACACTCTAACTTACCAATGTTAGGAATAACTAAATCGGCAACATCAAATAAAGCTCGTTTCAGGGGATGCCAACTATCACCTTTCTCTAAAGCAGTATCAATCTGCAACCATTTCAAGTAACTATAAACAGCATAAACTGCTAGTGTATTCAAATAGATTTGTTTACCTTTTTGAGGTGTAGTTTGTTCAAGAGCAAACTGGCGGGCGATCGCATGGGCTTGTTGTCCAAGTGGAATTTTTAAACAAAGCGTTTCTGTGCTACTCATGATTGTTAATTAGATTGATATCCAAGTTGAATTGCAATATCTTGTAGGAGCGGTATTGCTTTTAATTTCCAATGAGATACCAGAGTTTGGTAATTGATTTGGCTGTCGCGAGCAATCTCAGCAAGTGTATCTGGTGGGTTCTTAAAGATGAACAACAACCTTTGGCTTAGTGCTTGACAGTTGCATTCGGGATGTTTACGAGGATAACAATTTCGTAATTGCTTGTCTGGGTCTTGCTCAATGTAAAGTGCCAAGTTACTTACTAGACGTTGTTGTGACTGTTGCTGTAAATTTTCAAGATAAATTTCTAGTCCGCTCAAAATATATGGATTAGATGTTGTTCCTAATATTTGTCCTTGTTGTGACACTCCTTCCAACCAAGTTGTTATTTCTCCATCCGGATCTAAAATGCTTTTATCCAAAGACAAATGAAATTTTTTTCTTAAAGGGAAAGATGGTGAATTTAAATCTTTGACGCGCCAGTAAAGGTAGCTTTTGATCCATTTTATTAAATCATCTCGAACTGAAGATGTACGTGGCTGAAAGTTTCTAATATTTTGGCTGAACCACTCTAAAGTTTGGTTCAGGGCATCTAAAAAATAATCGGGACAGTCCAAGCTTGAGTATTTTCTAAATTCTGGTAGCCCCTGAATAAAAATCAGAAGCCGACTCATAGCTTTTCGCCATTCTCGGCTGCCATCCGGGTGTTGGCACACTGTTGCAATCAATTGGCGCAGGTGTTCATCCCGATCGTCCATAAAAGCTTTGACCAAAAAAAGTACAGTAGATACGAGACAGCAGCACAGTTCTAAGCATCGTTTTATTTCACCTTACTTATGTATCAGTTAAAAATCAGAAAATTATGAAAACTTTAGAATAGTACTTGCAGAGATATGAGTGATGCATAAATTATGACAATGGTAATAACTGCGGCAATCTTCTTTGATGGCAATCAGAGTCAAGCTTGCGATTATATGAATGACTATCATCTAGTTTATAAAATGTTAAAAAATGTTATAAAAATTACTATTAAATAAAAAATACACTGAACAGGCATATTGAGGAACAATTTTTTCATTCCTCAGAAAATATGGTTTCTTAGAAGCAGGCGCACAGACGCCCGCTCTCCAGTTAATTCTAAAATTTGGAGTTGAGATGCGATCGCTTTACTATAGCGATCTAACTTTCCATAAGTTAGAGCCACTGCTTGCGCTTATCCATTATGCAGAAAGGTAAAAGCCTCAGTGTTTCCTTGCTTTACCGACCTGTAACGCAGTAGCTCCACAACTGTAGAAAACTTATAGACCATTTCTTCTAAATCGTTGACACAATCAGTCATTGCACTTTCAAAATCCTGATGCACAAAGAATTCTGGAAGATCAAGCCGTTGCAGCCTTTGCTAAAAGAATGACAAACTTTAACCGCGTTCTATTTAAAATATTATTGCTATTAATTTGCAATTATTTAAGACTCTAAAGCAACTTAGCGAATATAGCAAGCAAATTTTAATTAAAAACATTATTATCTTTTGCTTAAAAATAATTTATATAAAATATATCAAAAGATAGATTACTAAGTCTAACTTAGATAAATTTAAGTTGATTTATACTGTAATTATATCTTGAAAAGACTTATTTATAAAAATTTTTCACACAACGCTAGTCAGATTTATAAAATTTAGAAGTTTTAATAACTTGCTCAGGTGTAACCTTTATGATAATGTCTCCTAATAGCACTAGAGTTAAATGCAAATAGTCGCAGATAGATTTTGAGTATTTCTAGAGCTAGTGTCAAGCATTATTGATAATATATCGCGTCATTAATATCAGACGTGACATTTTTCACGCACTGTGAGAATGAGTATCAATATGCAACTAGAGCCTTTACTTAAAAGGCTGTTTGTTACGGAATATAAACCAAGGGCACTAAATTTTTCCAGTCAAATTAATTTAATCAAACCATTATGTTGAATGTTAGGGTGTATTTGTGGCAATTTCACCAGCCAATACTGAAAAGAAAATTATTTAGATTTTTAGCTTTTATCCTCAGTACCATTTTAGTTGTAGTTTTGGCAAATAACAGTTTTGCAACTGCGCCTAAAACTACAGATATATTATGGGATACTTACGGTATACCGCATATATACGGAAAAGATACTCCCAGTGCTTTCCAGGCATTTGGTTGGGCACAGATGCAAAGTCACGCTAACTTGCTGTTGCGCCTCTATGGTCAAGCTAGGGGAAAAGCAGCCGAATACTGGGGAGAAGAGTATCTAGAATCTGATAAATGGGTACTGACAATGGGAGTGCCCAATCGTGCTAATTCTTGGTATCAGGCACAAAGTCCAGCTTTTCGTAGCTATATAAATGCCTTTGCAACGGGGATAAATACGTATGCCAAAGCCCATGCTGATTTAATTGACGAGCAAGTAAAAATAGTATTACCTGTCAAGCCAGAGGATGTGTTGGCACATTTGCAAAGAGTGCTGTATTTTACTTTTGTCGTCAATCAAGGACAGGTAGCAGATATTACTCATACTAAATCGAAAGCTGGTTCTAACGGTTGGGCGATCGCACCCAAACATTCTGCCAGTGGAAAGGCGATGTTGTTGGCAAATCCCCACTTGTTATGGTCAGATTTATTTGTCTGGTACGAAGCACAAATTACTGCGCCAGGGATGAATGCTTCTGGAGCAGCCTTAGTGGGAATTCCAGTTTTAGCGATCGCCTTTAACGATCGTTTGGGTTGGACTCATACCGTCAATACCCATGATGGTTGGGATGTATACAAGTTGAAATTGGCTGATAATGGTTATCTTTTTGATGGCAAAGTCCGTCCTTTTACAACATCAAAGTTTTTGTTAAAGGTCAAGCAAAAAAATGGCTCATTAGTCGAACAACCATTATTAATCAAAAGTTCTGTCCACGGTGCAGTCGTTCAAGAAAAAGATGGGTTCGCTGTAGCGCTGCGGGTTGTTGGTGCAGACCGTCCCGGTGTGTTGGAACAGTGGTGGGATATGGCACGTTCTCAAAACTTCAGCCAATTTCAAAAGGTATTGAAACGCTTGCAACTACCGATGTTTACCGTCATGTATGCAGATCGAGCCGGACACATCATGCACCTATTCAACGGTCTAGTGCCGATTCGTCAACAGGGAGACTTTAAATACTGGGAAGGCTTAATTCCTGGCGACACATCTAAGACTTTATGGACAAAAATGCACCCATACAAAGATTTACCGCGTGTAATTGACCCGCCTAGCGGTTGGTTGCAAAATGCTAATGATGCACCTTGGACAACAACTTTCCCCCCTGCCATCAAAGCAGATGATTACCCTGCCTATATGGCTCCACGAGGAGAAATGTCTTTTCGGGCACAAAGTTCTGCAAAAATGTTGGCTGAAGATCCAAAAATTTCTTTTGAGAACATGATTAAGTACAAACATTCCACCAAAATGGAACTTGCAGAACGCATCCTTGATGACCTAATCCCTGCTGCTCAAACTTATGGTGATGAATTAGCCCGTCGTGCTGCTGAAATTTTGGCTGCTTGGGATCGGAATGCTAATGCTGATAGTCGAGGCGCGGTATTGTTTTCTTTTTGGTGGCAAGAAATGGATGAAAAGCAAACCTTTAGTATTCCTTGGAGTAACAACTCCCCGCGCACCACACCCGATGGTTTAAAAGACCCCGAAAGTGCGGTGAAAGCGCTACAAATAGCAGCAACAAAAGTCGAAAAAGCTTATGGAAAGTTAGATGTTGCTTGGGGTGAAGTCTTCCGAGTGCATAGCGGAAACTTAGATTTACCTGCCAATGGTGGCGATGGCGATGAAGGAATATTCCGCGTCCTCGATTTTGCTCCAGCTAACAATGAACGCTTTCAAGCCGTCGCTGGTGATAGTTATGTTGCAGCCATTGAGTTTTCGCAACCAGTAAAAGCAATGGCTCTTATCAGCTACGGTAACGCTACTCAACCCGGTTCGCCCCATATTACCGACCAACTACCACTGTTTTCTCAGAAGCAATTGCGTCCTGTTTGGCGAACTCGGAAAGAAGTATTAGCACACTTGGAGGAACGCAAAACTTTTTGACAGCTATGAGTTATGAATTAATAGCCTGTCTGTACAGTTGGAAGTTCTGGCGATCGCAATGCTCTTTTCTGAAATTAAATTGCTATATTGATTGCAGATATTTAATACAGTGGAGAGCGATCGCCTTTGATGTGGATTGTGAATATCTCCAAGATATTACAGCGGTTTTTAAGTAATTGAACTCACGACTCCTTAGTCCCCATCTCAGTTGTAGTCTAAAATCATTTTCTTGTAATCAACCCTCTAGATTGCTCCACTAGGCGAATAAACTCACCCCGATAGCCCTCCTGGTCTTCCCCCTTCCCTTGGCTTGCCAATTTCATCACCAAATCATAACTAGCATCCCCCTTATACTCAGAGTCACGCAGCACCATCCCAAAGGTAGCTACCGCAGCAGCAAATCTCAGGTTTGTGGAGGGTATCTGGTCGGTTCTCAAATCATCATCTTGGATGGTTTGGGTAATTAGTTGACTGGTGCTGTCCTGGGGCAACTTATAGCGCAGTTTCACCTGCATCAACTCATTACCAGCAGCATCCGAGACAGTTTCACCAGAACGCTGATACCGCAAAGGGTCTATCTCTGGGAGTTTCACATCGCTTTTTGTGCCAGTGGGAATTATTTCATAAAGCGCTGTCACAGAATGACCAGCCCCAATATCCCCTGCATCTTTCTTGTCGTCATTGAAATCCTGGTTTTGCAGCAGGCGGTTTTCGTAACCAATCAAGCGATATGCCTGAACTTTCGCCGGATTAAATTCCACCTGAATTTTCACATCCTTGGCAATAGTAAACAGAGTTCCCCTAAGATCGTTAACTAAAACCTTTTTGGCTTCCAATAGGGTATCGATGTAAGCGTAGTTGCCATTACCCTTATCAGCCAGTTGCTCCATTTTTCCGTCCTTATAATTGCCTGTGCCAAATCCCAACACCGTCAGGAAAATTCCCTGGTCTCGCTTTTGTTCAATTAATCGCGTCAGGTCGCCATCACTAGAAACCCCAACGTTGAAATCTCCATCGGTAGCTAAAATTACTCTGTTATTACCAGACTTGAGGAAGCTTTGTTTGGCTATTTTGTAGGCGAGTTCAATACCCTGGCCGCCAGCAGTCGAGCCTCCAGCCTCTAAGCGGTCAATCGCCGCCAGAATTGTTGATTTCTGATTACCAGGAGTAGCAGGTAAAACCAATCCAGCATTCCCAGCATAGACTACCAAACTTACCCGGTCTTCAGGACGCAGTTTATTCACCAGCAATTTCAGGGACTGTTGCACCAAGGGTAATTTGTTCGGGTCATCCATAGAACCGGAGACATCAATCAGAAATACTAGGTTGCTGGGTGGTAAGGTTTCGCTCTCTAGGCGTTTACCTTGCAAACCCACCTGTACCAGCTTGTGTTGAGGATTCCAGGGAGCAGCAGCAACTTCAGTGGTGACGGAAAAAGGACGTTCGCCTTTTGGTTGGGGATAATTGTAGGTAAAATAATTGATCAATTCCTCAATTCGCACTGCATCCTTGGGTGGTAATTCCCCTTGAGTAATAAACCGTCGCACGTTGCTGTAAGATGCTGTATCTACATCAATGGAAAAGGTGGAAAGAGGGTCATTACTAACGCGATGAAAGGGATTATCTTCAATCCGATTGTAGTTTTCTGTATTGAATCTGCTACCTATTTGTGGTTCCGGGGCAACCCTTCCAATACTGCCACGAGTTTGGAGTTTAGGCATATTCGCACGGTTAACAACTTGATCCTGCATAGATGAGCCAGACGGAATACTAAGGGGTAGGGCTGTGGGTAAAGGTTGAGTCTTTCGGGTAAACTCAGCTTGAGTCCGTTCTCTGGTAGTCGGAGTGATGGGACGACGAGCTTCCAATTCATCTATCGGACTTTTTAAGGTTGCTAACTCCGGTGCAAATTCTGACTGCAAGCGTTGGAGAATTTTTATATCTGCTGGGGTAACGATCTTGGGATCGGTCGCTATTAGCTCATTGCTGCGATTCACGCAGGCATTCAAGACTGTGGCAAACTCAGTCCGGGTTACAGGAAGAGTGCCAAAGTTTTGGACGGGGACGACACAACTATACTGTTGTACTAGTGCCTGGAGTGCTTGGTAGTCAGGGTGATTGGGTAGAATGGAAGTTTTTGGAGTAGAACTGGCAGGAGTCTGATTGGCTGGAATCGCAACTGTAGCAGACTGACGTAAAACAGCAATTCCTACTGAAGGTATCAATAAAAACAATATTACAATATTGACTCGCTGCCACATTTTGGATGGAATCGGGTAAGACATGGCTAAATCCTCACACTAAATTTTTTTGTCACTTTTGACTATTTACCTAGAATAGTCCTGAGCAGCTTGGGATTTGATAACCGTTTCAGTTTTGGTAACTGTAATTTATACAACACTAACCATTCCCATCTAGCATTAGGGAATATCACAGTGTTTGTTGGTATCGGCTCAATAATCCGGGTTAAGTAAATTACTCAGTCGCTTAACTCCAGATACTCATTTGTGACAAAGCTGGCGTGAAGTTTGATGAAGTTGTATTAGAGTTAGGAAACATCAGAAATCGGGCAACCTGGAAATAAAGTTTTACCCGATAAATAAAAACTAATGGATAAACAGCAAGTTATAAAACTGCTAATTGGTGATTTGACTTGGCAACGGCTGGTTAAATCTTTAATCTTTATCTATCTATTTTTTGCCGCATTTATATATTTTCGGGCAGATAGCATGATTTTTCTATCTCAAGCTTCTAGCTATCAGGATGATCCAACAATTCTGAAGTTAAGGAGTGGGGAAAATACGAATATCTCAGCTACATACTTATTGAATACTCAAGCTAAATATACTATTCTTTATTCTCATGGTAATTCTGAAGATTTAGGAGATATCAAACAGATCCTAGAAAAATTACACGCATGGGGTTTTAGTGTCTTTGCTTTTGATTATCGCGGTTATGGTACGAGTCAAGGAAAGCCGACAGAAAGTCACGCATACGAAGATATCAATAGCGCTTACAATTATTTGACCCAAAATTTAAAAATCCCACCTGAAAAAATTATAGTTTTGGGACGTTCGGTTGGCGGTGGTTCGGCGGTAAATTTAGCAATGCAGAAACCAGTAGCTGGTTTAATTCTTGAAAGCTCGTTTATTTCGGCTTTTCAAGTAATAGTACCTTTTCGGATTTTACCTTTTGATAAGTTTCCTAATCTGGACAATATCAAAAAAGTCAAATGTCCGATATTGGTGATTCATGGAAAAGCAGATAACATAATTCCTTTTACTCATGGAGAAAAGTTGTTTAATACTGCAACATCTCCAAAACTTTATTTGTGGGTTGAAGAGGCAAATCATAACGATTTATTCTCGATAGCTGAAGAAAAATATCGTCAAAATTTGCAAGAGTTCACTAACCTTATCAAGGCAAATCAGCAATTATCCCGTCCCAGTAATTCGTAATTGCTCTTTGTGAAGTCGTCATTGAAACCTAAATAAATTCGGATGAAGTGAGGATGTGTGACAAAAGTAACATATCCTAGCATCAGAGATTTCTGACAGAAATCTGTAAAATCAAAGATTCTACAAAGGCGATCGCATGACCAACGGTGTAATAATGCAGTATTACCATTGGTATATCTCCAATGATGGTACGTTATGGGACAAGCTGGATAAAACAGCCAATGAGCTAGCTGATGCAGGCTTCACTGCCTTATGGCTGCCGCCAGCTTATAAGGGCAGTGGTGGAACATGGGATGTTGGATACGCAGTCTACGATTTGTTCGATCTGGGTGAGTTCGATCAAAAAAATACTGTTCGGACAAAATATGGAACACGCGAGCAATACTTAAAGGCTATTAAAACGGCCCAGCGTGCAGGTATTCAAATCTATGCCGATGTGGTTTTCAACCACAAAGATGGTGGGGATGAAATAGAACGCATCTCGGCCCAAGAAATGGATTGGAATGACCGCAACCGTCCAGTCAGCGATTGGTACGAAATTGCAGCTTATACAAAGTTCAATTTTTCTGGTCGTGGAGATAAGTACTCCAGTATGAAATGGTATTGGTGGTGCTTTGATTCATTATCATATAACGCAGATACCCAAAATGCAGACAAGCTCTACCGCCTTAAAGATAAATATTTTGAGACAGAAGTTAGCCACGAACATGGCAACTATGATTATTTAATGGCCAACGACCTGGATACAGGTAATGACCTCGTGCGCGGTGAGTTGATGTATTGGGGGCGTTGGTTTGTTGACACCACAGGTGTAGATGGCTTTCGCATTGACGCTGTGAAACATATCCGCTCCACTTTTTTCCGTGATTGGTTAAATCACCTGCGAGTTCATTTTGGTGGGCGGGAACTGTTTAGTGTTGGCGAGTACTGGTCTCAAGATATCGATGCCTTACACGGTTATATTGCTTCTAGCGATGGGCGTTTGTCGTTATTTGATGTGCCTCTACATTTCAAGTTTCACCAAGCTAGTCGCCAAGGTAGTAGTTTCGATCTGCGATCGATTTTTGATAGAACCTTAGTTAAAGAACAACCTGCCCTAGCTGTTACCTTTGTTGAAAACCATGATACCCAACCTTGTCAATCCCTAGAGTCGCCTGTTGAACCTTGGTTTAAGCCCTTAGCCTATGCACTAATCTTACTGCGTCACGAAGGCTATCCTTGCGTTTTCTATGCAGATTATTATGGGGCACAATATCAAGATAAAGGACGTGATAATACCCTTTACTCTCACCGTTTTTTGATTGACAAGTTCTTGAAAGCGCGTAGAGAATACGGTTTTGGCGACCAGCATGATTACTTTGACCATCCCAATACTATCGGTTGGACGCGCTTAGGTAATAGGGAACATCCGGGTGCAATGGCTGTAGTGCTGACCAATAGCTCAGCAGGGAACAAGTGGATGAACGTATTCCGACCCAATCAGGAATTTTACGATGCCACGGGACATATAAACGATATCATTCACACCAATAACGACGGATGGGGAAATTTCCCATGTCCAGGTGGTTCAATATCGGTCTGGCTACAAAAATAGTTTGAGTAGAAAACTAAGGTTAAAGAGGTAGATAGTAAGGAGTTTTTTCCACTATTTATCTCTTTTACAATAGTATTCAACGTAGAATGGAGCAAAATTTTCTACAGGATTACGGAATTGCAATGACATCGCTTGAAGTCATAATCATCGGAACACAAACTGACTGCATTCACTGAACTTTTTGCTTGACCTAACTCCAAGCAAGAAATCTGAAAACAGCCAAATAACTAAAGCTATTAAGGAGATAAATTAACATGAGCGAGAATAATAACTCACAATCCAAAACAAAAAAACAACCTCCTAATAATGGAAGACCAACAAAAACTGAATTCATTAACTCCGAACAACAGCCCAAAACACCAAAACTATCAGATATTAATTGATTAGGAGTAATCCCAATACTACTCGGTTAAGAAAATTTTTAGGTTGGGTTGAATGGAGTGAAATCCAACAAAGCCCTGAAAATGTTGGGTATAAGAAACTAGAAGTCTAACAGAAATATTCACTTGCTGCTATATTTTGGGAACCAATGGTTCCCATTTTTTTTATCTCTAATCCCATCGCTTATTGATTCAATAAGGGCAAGCAAATAGTGAAACAAGTTCTGCCTGGCTGCGACTCAAATGAAAGTGTACCGTGATGGCGATTTTCTACAATCCGGCGAACGGTTTGCAAACCCAGTCCTGAACCATGCCCCACTGATTTGGTGGTGAAGAAAGGTTCAAAAATGCGGGTTTTAATTTCAGGTGGAATTCCACTGCCAGAATCGATGATGTCAATATGGCCATAGCGATCGCAAACCCACTGCAATCGCTCTTTAGGAAGTTGTTGAAGAAGGCTTTAGTCTCAGTTTATCAGAATTCGCAAAAAACCCGATCCGTCTGATAGCTCAAAATTTATTAATTCCAGCAGAACGACGATAAAGTAACCAGATAAACAGGGGTGAACCCAGCAAAGCAGTGACGGAACCTACTGGTAGTTCTACTGTTCCTAGTCTAGAGAGTAAATCTGCAAAAGTGAGTAACCATGCACCTGCAAGGGCGGAAAGTGGTAAAACAAAGCGATGATCTGTACCAACAATCAGGCGGACACCGTGAGGAACAACAAGACCAACAAATCCAACCAAGCCACTGATGCTGACTGCACCTGCGGCTAATAAAGTGGCGACACCACCAATTAACAGGCGCGTTCGCGTCAACGAAAGCCCTAAACTCACAGCTAAATCATCTCCCAAAGCCAGTATATTTAGCGATCGCGCCAGCAAGCATCCTCCGATCAATGCAACGATGATATAAGGTGCAGGCGTAGCAATTTCTTGCCAACCCCGTCCATTAAGACTACCAACTAAGAAACTGAGTGCAATTTGAATTTGCCCATCTTCAGCCAAAAGCAGCAATGTACTTTGTACAGCACCAAATAAAGAACTCACCGCCACTCCACCTAAAATCAACCGCTCAACAGAAATTCCTGACCCCGAACGACCGAGTAAAATTACGATGGCGGCAGTTAAAATTGCTCCTATCCATGCTGCTAAAGGAATTGCGATCGGGAATATTTGGCAGACAATCATCAGAATTACAAGTAGTCCTGCACCTGCTGAAATGCCCAAAATAAATGGATCGGCAAGACTATTACGTAACATTCCTTGCAGCAAAGCTCCTGACATTCCCAAAGCTGCGCCGACAACGATCGCAGCCGTAATGCGCGGGAGACGTAAATCCCAGAGAATTGTCTGTTTTACCGGATCACCTTTGTGGAGAATGGCTTGCCAAAATTCCGACATATTTAAAGGTACTGCTCCTTGAGAAAGCGACAGTGCTAGCGTTACCACCAATGCTGTACCAAAGAGTAAAACAGCCCAAAATACGCGGTGTTCAGTAAAAATGGTCTGAAATGGTTTAGTCAAATTTCGCCATCCTTTCTCCAAAACAGTCAGCCTGAGCTTCCAAAATTTCTTCGTCACCCAGTTAATTTTATCTACCTATATATAGCAAAGTGCTGAGTGCTGTTAGCGTCAGCGGGGCGTTTAGCCCGTGCTGAGTAGAAACCCAGTTAAATCAAGGCTTTTAGCAATCAACATTGTCCTAACCTATGTGGCTACGGCTATAACCCTCTTCTGTCACTCTCCGAAAACATTTGCCATTTCTGGATTCTAGAGCTTTTGTATAGCAAGCGTAGGCGTAGCCCGCCGCAGGCATCGCGCGATTCTTTTCTAATAACAAATACAAGACCCATTTTTTTCTGATAGTATAGCTTGTATTGATTGCCTCATCAGGCTTCTAGCAATCGCCCTCCCGGAGAGTGACAGAAGAGGGATAACATCAGCCCTTAGGTATCAAGTAAAAATAAGTATGCCATTTGGTCTACTTTTCGACCTTAAGCGCCTTGTGTCTTGGGAGCCTAAGTAGCAAGACAGACGACAGTGCTACACCTATTGCACCAAACTAGTCCCCAAAAGCTGACGCTAAAAACACTCCGAGCATCTCTGAAGTGACATTATCCTCAAGTTCAATTAAAAATGAAGAAATTTTAAATTTTTAACTCAGTACTTATGTACTCCGTAAAAGCCCCGCCCTTGTGGGCGGTTTTTTAACTCATTACTCAGCACTCAGCACTCTTCATTGTGGGTCAATAATTGAACCCATAAATAAAACCCTTCCCGTCTGATTATCCTTAATGGCACAGAAGAAAGGACGGTCAACAATCATTTGGAATGGTGGGTTTATATCAATAGAAGCTGTTATTGATATACCAACTGAAGTCACAGCAGCCGCTTCCGTGCCTTCTTCGTTCACTTCGACAAAAGTTTTATGCTTAACTTCGCTAATCTTAAGATTTTTACCCATACCGGAAAAATTGGCTTTGTCGCTGAAAGCCTCTTCCATGCCTAAACTTTTCAAGGAATCATTGAGTGTAACGTCGTAATCTGTTTTGAAGCGGGGTAGGCGAATAAACCCTTTTTGTTTGCTGAACTGAGTCATCCATTTTTCCCAATTTTCAACATTCAAGTTTTGATAGAAGGCTTTCAGATTAGAGTTCTGTTTCGGCAGGAAAATATAAAAACTGAATTTACCATCTTTGCCGTAAGGTAAACTAACTGCCTGAAATTGTTTGCTTTCATAGTATCTATAGTCACCGTTTTGTGACATCATCGGCTGTTGTTTTGGTCTGCCAGATGTGCTGTAAAAAGGGTATTGAGCAGTTTTATTTTTATTAAATTCTTGGCTCCATTTACCTTTAAAATATATGGCATTAATCAGAAACAACACCTGACTTGGCTCAATTTTATCAACGATTTTATTGATTTTACCATTAGTATTATCTTTGATCCAGTTATTGATAATATTAGGTGCTGCGGGATCTTGAAAATTTAAATTGCTGACCTTAGCTTTATAGAAATACTGTATTCTTTGGAGAAAGTCTGGCTGAAAGCTAAAATTTTGATTTGCCCAAAGTGAGTTAGCAATATTCAGTTGCACTTTCGGATCGGAATTGTCTACAAGCTGCTTTAATGTCGCTGCGTAAGAAGAGTTGATTTCTTGTAGATTCATCCCCTGTAATTCCAGGGTTTTTGCGATCGCTAGTTGAGTTGTGCCGCTTGCGCCATTGTAGGTCATAGCTAGAGCGATCGCAACACTCGAAGGTGAGATAAAAACATTTTTCTCACCTTTATTACCTTTTTGAACTTCTGAAAATAGTTTGAAGCCAAACTTATTGCTAGACGCAACGATGTTTGTATCAGTTTTAGCTGTCTTTTGTTGCAATGGAGTTTCTAGCTGAGGTAAGCTAGATTTGGCAAGGGCACTTTTATTACTATCGATTTGAGAATACCCTAATACACCAAATAGAACAAGACTTGCAGCTACCAGAGCATAACGTTTTTGCATAAAATTTTCTTTCACTCTACTAAATTTATGCCGATTCATTTTACCACCTCACTTGCCAAATATTCCTGTTCTGTGTTCAGAGTTGACGCAGATACTGTGTCAATGATTAACTATTGCATTTGCTCTAATAAATAAAATGGGACTATTACAGTTTTCGTAACAGGAAGTTATTAGCTTAGAGCAATTAAACACAACTTGTTATAGCTGCTAATTCCTAGTTGAGATGGCTCTGGAGACGAATTATGAAAAATCTCTATTTTTAGGAATTTTCCTATTTAAATATAAAAGTATTGTAGATTACCTAAACACAAAATAACCAGCGTTCTTGGTTGTTAAAGATAAAATTACGTTTGTCAGTTCACGAAATACCAAACTTTGGTAGGGAGACACGGCTGTGCATTGGTGTCAACTTCAGCACAAACCCTTTAGAACCTCATTTCCAGCCAGAGGCTGGAAATACTTTTCATTGGGCTGCTGCCGCAAGTTAATAGGCAACAGCCCACTCATTGGGCGCGCCCTTATGTTAGTTCTAGTCCACCTTGATAGCCAGTGACAATGCGTCCACCATCCTTGAGGATGTGGATTTCTATCTGGTCGCTAGCCCAAGTAATCTGGTCTTGGAAAGCCGGGTTTAACACCCGAACCCGTTGATTGCTAGAAGAAACTGGAGAATTGGGAGAATTAATTGCCAGAGATTGTACAAAAGGCCCGTCAATCAAAATATCGAGTTGTTCTAACAATGCTTGGGAACCTGGCGGTGCGGATTGGGACTGTAGCTGCTTAAGAGTGAACCCAGTAAAAGACATTACATTTAAACCAGCAGCTTTTACCTTCCGAGCTAAAGACGCTAGTGCAGTTGCTTGCCAAAAGGGTTCTCCACCAGAAAATGTTACACCTGTGTTGCGGGGATTGCTGAGAATATTTTCCGCAAGAGTATCAACAGCAATCAATTGATTAGCCTCAAAAGACCAGGAGTTAGTATTAAAGCAGCCAGGGCACTCACGCAGACAACCTTGTACCCAGACGACTGCACGACAACCAGGGCCATTAACTTCTGATTGATCGACGTAACCCATAATATTGAGATAGCCTGGGGGAATTTCCATGAGTGCTAGCGATGGGTCAGTTGGCTTAATTTCCATCTCTTTAACTCCTTTTAGCTGTTAACTGTTAAATATAGCGAATCTCCAGTTAGATAACCGTGACAATGGTTATATAACTGGAGATTTAATTGATGATTAATTTCTCAAAAAATTTTAGGGGTTTGGAAAAGTCCGCTTTAACTTACTAGACTGAAAAGTAAAAAGTATAAATGTTGAAGAAGAAAAAACTTTTCCCCGCAATTCCAAGAAGTCCAGGACTTACGCAACTGGCACAGGCGATCGCTAAATTTGAGTACAGATGTATTGAATAACGGAGGCAACTGGCACAGGGCGATCGCAACCAAAGACCTAAATAAGGGTATCCGATCAATTCCCCTTCCCCAAATAAAATTCTAAATTGAGAAACTAGTCGAATATGCAAAGACTCATCCTGAATTAGAATTCCTAACAACTAGGATTGGATGCAACCTTGCAGAATACACCAACCTAGAGATAGCTTTCCTGATTAGCAATTTCAATCTTCCTCCTAATATCTGGTTGCCCCTGGAGTTTGTTGATTTCCTCATAGAAGATAAACCAACCCTAAAAGTGGCATTTACAGGAAACAGTCACAAAAAATTTGATGAGGAAGGATGGAAGCAGGTGCTTGCGATCGCGCCATTGAGTGGGGTTACAAACGCATCCAGTTCTATTCAGGCATGGCTTTGGGGGTTGATACCGCAGCAGTAGAGATAATCTTAGGCTTAAAGGATAAGTACCCTATTGAGATAAACCTCACTGCTGCCCTACACTGCATCAATCAAGATGCCAAATGGAATAATCTTGATAAGCAGAAGTATTATTGGCTGTTATGCCAATGTTAGGATTGAGAAAAAGATTATACGGAAAGTTTTCGTATAATAAATAGTTAGACTTCCAATGCGGTGAGTTTTATTCAATTTCTCAAGATAAGCTGGACGATGCTTTGGTTTTTCAAAAATAAAAATTGGTACAATAAGACGTTGGTGGCACAAGTCAAGTCATGACTAATCCTCAGTTCGATGTGTTTTTGTCTTACAGCAGCAAAGACAAGCCGCAAGTGAGAGCTATTGCTAAGCAACTAAGGCACCGTGGTTTGAAGCCATGGTTAGATGAAGAGCAGCTTTTTCCAGGTCAATCGTTTCAAGAAGCGATTCAAAAAGTAATACATAATGTCAGGGCAGTTGCTATCATTATCGGTTCAGACACCTTTTCCAAGTGGCAGGTTATCGAGCTACAGAGTCTTGTAAAAGTATCCATAGATGCTCAAATACCTATTATCCCAGTTATCTTGACAGGTGCCAGTAAAGCTCCAGACAACGTGCCTCCTTTTCTGAATCAGATTGCATGGGTTGATTTCAACCAAGGTACACAAGAGCAAGCTATAGATATGCTGGTTTGGGGAATAACTGGTCAGAAACCGCAGCCTAAACCAGTTAATCCTGCTGAGCATTATGATGTTCTTCTTTGTTATCAGTATTTAGATCAATCTAAAGTGAAACAGTTCGCAGGACAACTAAAAGTACATAATATTAGCTTCTATCCAAATCAATGGGAACTTGAGTCTGATACTGAGTGGCGAGACATATTTACAAAATTGATAGGTGAAATCAATTCTTTAGCTATTTTTTTCGGCAACAACGGGGCACCTTGGGAAGATGAGGAAGTTGAAAATCTAATTTGGAATTATATCGAAGATAGACACACTGTTATTCCTGTCATCTTACCTGACACTATACAAGATCCGAAATTTCCTCCATATCTTCGTAAGCAATTGATAGTTGATTTACGGGACAACCCTGACGAACGAATTCGCCAACTAATTCATCTCATTTCACAAAATGGTAAGAGGGGAATTGAGCATGAATGAACTAGAATTTGATGTTTTTTGTGCTCATAATAGTCATGATAAAATCCAGGTTGAAAGAATAGCAGGAAAGTTAAAAAGGCGAGATATTAAATCATGGATAGATAAAGATCAGATTTTAGGAGGGCAGTCTTTTCAGACAAAGATCCAGGAGGCGATTACTAATGTCAAATCTGCTGCTATCTTCATTGGAGAAAGCGGTCTAGGTAATTGGCAGAAAGAAGAAATTGAATTTCTGTTGGATGAATGCAGGCAGTCAAATAAACCTCTCATCCCAGTTTTGTTGCCTGGAATTACCGAGATTCCGCGAGACTTAGGATTTATCAGACAACGTAATTGGGTATCCTTTAGCGAAGGAAATCAGCAAGCATTAGACAAACTAGAAGCTAGTATCAAATCCAAGAACATCGAACCTTTCTTTGATATTCTCCTTTGCTATAAGGATGAAGATATGTTTGAAGTTCGTGAGATTGGACAGCAACTTAAAACAGCTGACATAACTTTGTGGAAAGAAGGCATTAGTTATTCCAATCTTCAAAGTTCCGTACTTCGAGAGTTCGATAAACATCTACCTCGAATTTGGTCGATGGCAGTTTTTATTGGTAGTAATGGCGGTCCTTGGGAAGAGGAATTAATAGAAGACATTATAGTGGATTTTAGATTACAAAAACGTAAAGTTATTCCGGTCATTCTTAATAGCGCAGCACAAGTAGATGATTCAAAAATTCCAGTCTATCTCCGCAGATTAGGAGTAGTAGATTTTCGGCAAAATGACCCTGATCCTGTGCAGCGATTGCTCCTAGGTATTACAAACGAGGAAAAAGATGTTACGTAAGAATGTTATCACTCTAAATCCTAAAACATCTGTGATTTCTTATATGACAGGTCTAACAACTCAAATGCAGCGGACATGTAGAAATGCTTTCTACTTTATTTTCAGTCGTATGCTGCCGCTGATTTTAACTGTTAAATATTTTTTTATATCCTTAGTTTCTTCTCTGACCAAGATAGCCTTGACGATAATCATTTTTCTTTAATTTGGAAGCTTGACGTGCAGACCACTGACGCATAGGAGTAACCTTCTCTACATGAAGTAGCTTCTGACGATAAGTTTCATTGCCCGTCAGTTGGGCGATCGCACCAGCAATAAATCGAGCGCAGCGTTCTGGCTGAGACGAGACTTGTTCCTCTGCAAACCGGATCAGGACTTACGCAACTGTCACAAGTAATGGTGCGGCTACGCCGCGCCGAGCGCCAAACAACTTAAAAGGCAAACATGGTAACATTGGGACGTTTTAGTTGTTGAACTAAATAATTTGACAACAATCCATGCTTAATTTGATAAATTGTTTGACCACTTTTATAAGCTAAATCTTTAAGTCGAAGCCAGACTAAAATAGCGCGAGGCTTTCATGGTTTCTTTGAATACGACCCTTGCGACATTGACACGATTCAATACCAGTCAATTGTTTTAATTCTCTATGAACAGGACTCAACCTTCCATCGCAGCTTACACACTTTTTGTACAATTTAATACATATGTACTACTAGAGGCAATCGCAGTGTGCCAGTTGCGTAAGTCCTGAAGTCGATTGTTGCTAACCCAAGCAAGATGGGACTTGCAAGTTTTGATCGAGAATTCTTGAAAAAATTGCGATCGCTAGGTCAATCATAGCCGTGTTGATGATTGAAGGTCGTAGAAAATTCACCTCTTAACTACTGGATTATATTCCAAAGAGCAAAATTAGAGGGTAACGATCGCGCCGATATCAACGCTAGTGATGCAATTTCTGGTAACATCATCCGTGTGCCCGATATTACCTTTGTGCAAAACAGGTTCAAAACTGAAATTACTGAAAAAATGGAATCAGGTAGGTAAAAATTATGGCAAATATCATTGGAACCAGCGGCTACGACTTACTACAGGGTGGTACTGGGAATGATACTCTCATTGGTGATACTGGGAATGATTCTTTAACTGGTGGCGGTGGCAAGGATAAATTTGTTTACGACTTGGGCGATGGCACTGATACAATCACTGATTTCGGTGGCATAGGTAAAGGAACTAACCCGACAGCAGCGGTTATTGCTGAAGTGGACACCATCAAATTCCAGGGTACAGGATTAACTGCTCAAAATTTACTGCTGACCCAGAATGACAACAATCTGGAAATCACCTTTGAAGGGAATGTTAATACCATAGTTATCCTGGAAAACTTCAAACTAGAAAACTTGGAGAATCTGAAAGCCTCTGGAGCAAAACCAGCTCTTGGTAATATCCTATTTGACGGGCAAAATAGTATCACCGACAGCTTTAATGTCCTCGATTCCAACTCTACTGATACTAGCCTGGGCATCAAGAACACAGTAACTTTTTTCAATGACCTCAATAATAACATTACGGGTTTAGAGGACTCAAATGATGTAGTTAATGGTCAAGGCGGTAATGACAAAATCGATGGCTTGAGTGGAAACGATTTACTGCGAGGTGGTGCGGGTGATGATACCCTCATTGGTGGTACGGGTAATGATACCCTCATTGGTGGTACGGGTAATGACTCCCTTGTTGGCAATAATCTGCTTTCTGGAGGCTATGGCAATGATTATCTCTCCATCTCTGGCTACCAGAGCTTTAGATACCCAGACTACGAATACGACTCTCGGTCATCTGGTAAAAACACCCTCAACGGTGGCGCTGGTAACGATAACTTGAGTGCTAGCGGTTCAACAGGCAATAATTTGCTCTCTGGGGACGATGGCAATGATAATCTCTCCATCTCTGGCTACTACGAAGGAAATAACTACAGCAACTACGACTCTCGCTCGTCTGGTAAGAACACCCTCAACGGTGGTGCAGGTAAGGATACCTTGAGTGCTGGCGGTTCAACAGGCGATAATTTGCTCTCTGGGGGTGATGGCAATGATTATCTCTCCATCTCTGGCTACTACGAATACACTCCTAGCGACCCGTACTCACCCCGCGATGTCTCCATCACATACGACTCTCGCTCGTCTGGAAAAAACACTCTTAACGGCGGCACTGGGGACGATAACTTGAATGCTAGTAATTCAAAAGGCGATAACTTACTGGATGGTGGCGCTGGCAATGATTATATCTCCGCCTCTAGCGCCTTTGGTAAGAACACAATCTATGGTGGGAGTGGGAATGACATTCTTATAGGTGGTTTTGGTAATGACACCCTCTATGGAGGAACTGGTACTGATACCTTTGTTTTCAATAATTACAATAAAGGTGTTGACAGTATTTATGACTTCAACGCGACTAATGAACTGATTCAGGTATCGGCTGCTAGCTTTGGCGGCGGGTTATCACCAGGTTCACTTAACACAAATCAATTTACCCTCGGAACATCTGCAACGACAAGCAATCAACGATTTATCTATAACAGTGCTACAGGTGGACTGTTCTTTGACCTTGATGGCAGTGCGTCTGAGTTTACTCAGATAAAATTTGCACAACTATCTACTGGATTGTCAGTCAGCGAAAACAATTTTGTGGTTGTTTAATCGGAATTAGCGCTCTTTGAGAGCCAAGCAGTACAGTTTGCGAGGTGCTATTTTTAGCATCTTGCATTCGATTATTTAATGCAAGCCATTTTGGTAAGCAATAGCGATTCTTGCAGAGAATAAGTAATATCGTGTCCGGTTAAACACTTATAATATATGTAGGTTGGGTTGAGGAACGAAACCCAACATTTTATCCTTGTTCACTTTGTAAAGCTGCGCCAAATTCTAGCTTTTTTTCAACGCAAAGGTACGCAGAGGTTAGCGCAAAGGTACACAGAGGTTTTCTGAAGATAATTCGCTATGTCCCAAAATAATTAGGCGCATCTTCATAGAGAATTGGTATTAGAGACTTGATATCAAAACTAAACAGTTAAAATTTTTTTTATGCTAAAAATTTCTAATCTTGACGTTTATTACGGCGAAAGCCATATTCTCCGCAATGTAGATTTGAGCGTACCATCTGGGCAAATGGTTTGCCTAATTGGACGCAATGGCGTCGGAAAAACTACCCTACTAAAAACTATCATGGGTTTACTCAAACCCCGCAGCGGTACTATTAATTTAGCTGAAGAATTAATCAACTCTAAATCCCCAGACCAAAGGGCAAAGTTGGGAATTGGTTATGTCCCTCAAGGACGAGAGATTATCCCTCGGTTAACAGTTAAAGAAAATCTACTGCTGGGGTTGGAAGCTAGACGCAAACCAGTAAAAAAAGCAGAAATTTCAGAGGAAGTTTTTAGTTTATTTCCGGTGTTAAAAACCATGCTTTCGCGGATGGGTGGTGATTTAAGTGGAGGACAGCAGCAACAATTAGCGATCGCACGTGCTTTAATGGGAGAACCTCAATTACTCGTTTTAGATGAACCTACTGAAGGTATTCAACCCTCCATCATCCTCGAAATTGAAGCCGCAGTCCGTCGCATTGTCGAAACCACAGGCATTTCGGTGTTATTAGTAGAGCAACATTTACACTTTGTCCGTCAGGCTGATTATTATTATGCCATGCAAAAAGGTGGTATTGTCGCCTCCGGTTCCACAGCCGAACTTAGCCAAGATGTGATTCAGCGCTTTTTAGCTGTTTAATTTTTGATATTTCTATATCAATTGTGTCGGTAGCAATCAAGTCTGCCGCTTCTTGTAAAAGCTCATGTTGTTCTTTTTGAATTGCTTCCAAACGATTAGAAATTTCTGCTAATCGTTGTTGTTTATTTTGTTGAAAACTTTCAGGTAGTA
Source organism: Nostoc sp. LPT (assembly GCF_017115165.1). GTDB lineage: Bacteria > Cyanobacteriota > Cyanobacteriia > Cyanobacteriales > Nostocaceae > Nostoc. Next base: position 27,386 of record NZ_JABXKF010000075.1, read on the forward strand.
AAGTAGGCAGGCTATCAGTTGTTTTAGCACCTGTGATTCTTTGAACAGCAAAACTCCCAACTTGAGTTAAGGATAGAAAACTAACTTTAATCAAAGCCTGAAGCAATTTTAACGGAACTTTGAGTATTGACCAACTAGCGGTTTCAATTAAGCGGACAATTGCTTTGATGATGCTCCAAAGTAGAGCAAGTGCAAACAGCAAAATTATTACACTAATAATTGGATGATTAGCCGCCCAACCTAGTATTTGAACTAACCGAAAAAATATTGGGTGTTGTATTAACCAATCACTTACAGAAGATGCGATCGCATCTTTAACTGCTCCCGATGTGGTATTTTTAAATTGCTCTGCTGTTTGCCAAGTTTGCTCTAAACTTGTTGTAACTGTATCAATTGCTCTATCAGTTGTGGTAGTGGCTGTTGTCTTTAAAGACTCACCAGCTTGTTGTGCTGAGTTACTTAGAGAGTTAACGCTTCCGCCCACAAAATCTTTCACATTTTGCCAGCGTTGTAAAACTCCATTAGGTAAAGGTACGTCTATTTGGGATGCCATAAAACATTTCACCGAGGTTGAAATCTAACCTGCAACCCATCTTTCGGGCGATTAGTGGGAATCATAACTACCTCTAAACTTTGATTGGGTAATATCTCCCAATGATAACTACGGAGAAGATGAGCAGCAACAATCTTCATTTCCATTTTGGCAAAGGCTAGACCAATACAAATGCGTGGCCCACCGCCAAAACCAACTAAACTAAAAGGGTATTTTTTGTTTTCTTGGCGTTGGGGACTGAAACGGTCTGGCTCAAACAGGTCTGGTTCAGAATAAATTTCTTCAATTCTGTGAGTAACTCCAATTGAATAGTATAACTGCCAACCAGCAGGAACGTGATAACCTTTAAACTCAAAGTCTTTAATTACGCCACGAAACCCGCCTCCGACAGGTTGATGCAATCTTTCAACTTCCCACAAAACCTGCTCTAAATAGGGCATTTTCCCTAATTGTTCTAAATCCAAATCACCTTTACTTGCAAGTTGCAATTGTTCAACTCTTGCTTTTTCGAGTACTTCTGGATGACGGGCTAACTCTACACACAACCAAGTCAGCATCGAAGTAGTAGTTTCATGTCCAGCAAATAGTAATAGTAACGCCTGAGCGATGAGTTCTTTTTCACTCATCCGGTTCCCTTCTTCATCTTGGGCTTGCACTAATAAACTCAGAGCATCTTTTGTTGGATTTTGCTGACGTTCTCTGACAACTTGAGTTAGATGCTCTAAAATCTGATTACGAGCAGCTATAGCTTTACCAAATGTTGTAAATGGTAAGGGCAACGGATTAATCGCAAACAGTCCATTTGTCATGGCTGCAAACAACTTGCTAAAACGCACACATTCAGGGCCAGGACGCGTATCCAGCAGTAATTGACTGGCAATATCAAATGTCAGTTGTTTAAATTCTTGGAACCAAGTAAATTCCTGCTGCTTCTCCCACTTTTGCAGATAACTACGTGTAATATTTTCCATTATGGAGACATAATTCGCCAATGCTGGGCCATGCAATGCCGGCATCATCAAACGGCGATTTCTGCGGTGTTCTTCTCCATCTTGCAGAAAAAGTGATTCACCCAGTAATGTCTTGAAATTATCAGGCCATCCCTCGCGCCAAGAAAAATTCTCCATTTGGCTTGACAAAACCAACTCTAATGCTTCCGGCCCGACCATCACTACAGTCGGTCTGCCAAGCAGATGAGTTTTGAAGATGGGCCCGTACTGGCGATAGCGCTTTTTAGCGAAATCGCGGTCGAAAACAAAGGAGAGTGTTTCACCTAATACAGGTATACCAAAGCTTCCAGGAGGAATTTGATCGCTTTTCATATATCTAAGTGTAGCTATGAAAAAGTTAACACGATATTCCAACTTTACTGCGATCGCAGCACCCCAAAATATTCTTAGTACTTTCAAATATCTTTGTCTTTTGCACCTATAACCCAAAACCTGTCATCTGTCATTATATTTCCCCAGATTATATAATAACGTTACATAAATTTAATATTACTTTTTATTCAATAAAATTGCTGAACGTTAAGATGTTGTGGATCTATTGTTGAAAAGTAAAAATTCTATGCATCTGGATTTACCACAACTGATTAAATCACTCGGCTATTTTGGGGTCTGGGCGATTGTCTTTGCTGAATCTGGCTTATTAATTGGTTTTTTTCTACCTGGGGATAGCTTATTGTTCACCGCTGGATTTGTTGCATCTCAGAATTTACTGAACATTTGGGTTTTGATTTTTGGTGCTTTTATTTGTGCAGTCTTAGGTGACAATGTTGGCTATTTTACTGGACATAAATTTGGCAGAAGGCTTTTTCAAAAGGAAGATTCATGGTTATTTCATAAAAAACATCTTATTAAAACCCAAAATTTTTATCAACAGCACGGTAAAAAAACGATTGTTTTAGCACGCTTTTTACCCATTGTACGGACTTTCGCGCCCATCGTGGCCGGGATTGGTGCAATGCATTATCGCACATTTATGTCTTACAACTTAATCGGTGGCTTTATTTGGACATTCGGTATCACCATGTTAGGGTTTTTCTTAGGAAAATCTTTACCACCTGAACAGGTAGATAAGTATTTGTTACCGATTATTGGATTAATTATAGTAATTTCTTTAGTACCATCGATTCTTCATTTGGTACAAGAAAATAGAGCAAACAAAAGTTGAAATATTTTTTGTAGCTCCTTAGTAGATGTTTTATTGTAGAAACAAGTATATTGATTTACTGAAGCCATAAACATCAGAGCTTGATCATACGCTCATGAGCGACAAACAAAAGGATACAGAACAACTAAATTTATTTATAAAAATTTTGAATTTTGAATTTTGAATTCGGAGCGAAGCGACGTGACTTCCTTAAACATTAACCTCTATCTGTTCCTAGAAAATCTCCTCTTTTTCCTTATTGCCACACTTTTTATTGTGGTTGTGAACTGGGGATGGAAAAACGCAAAGCCTTATACTCTACCTTTACCATTTCCCGGTTGGTATAAAATCTGGTTTGGCTCGGTGCAACTGCTAGCAGTAGTGCCGCCATTAGTGGTTATGCTATTGTGGGGTGTATGGTGGGGCGATCGCACGGTCTTAACTATTCTTGCTTGGTATTTTATTGTCTTAGGGTTGCAAATCATTTCTGAAAGAGTGACGCTTAGGCAGTTGCAAAATGTCGTGTGGGTGATGGTTCCTTATATATATCTCCCTTACCGTTTCTGGCAGTTGTATGAGGGTTTGACACTTTTGGATTCTACAAGCGAGTTGCAGTGGGTACGATATTTATTGATTTTTGAATTGGTGATGTGGATTGTTAACTACGCCATAGATATATCTCAATTGCCGCGGCTGTTTCGTTGGGAAGTACAATCAAATGACGCTAGCTAGGGATTAATCGCAGAATTAGCCATTTTTACTAAAGAAGTGTGTTCGCCTGCTTTCAACCCCACAACATATTGCACACCCTGTTGTCTCCAAGTCAAGGTAGCATCTGAGCAATTAGCACCACAAGTAAAATCCATAAAGTAGCCAGTGATGCCCTTAGCTAAGGATACAGGTTTACCAGTCAGACGGGGTGTTTTGCGGGTTACGGCTTCAGCAGATAGGACACCCAAACGACACGCAGTTCCACCAGTACAGTCTGGACTGAAACCCAGTAAAATTTCGTACTTTTTTTGCGTAGCAGCTTCTACAATTGCGTAAATTGGATTTTCTCCATCTGACTCAGGAATAAACTTCGGTAAAAGAATCCGAATTTGAGTCTTTTGCTTTAATTTAGGCAGAATAGATTTAAAAACTGGGTGTGGCTGAATTTTACTCTGCTGTGCTATCAGTTGGTACTGGTTGTTTATATTGGCTATGGCTGACTTGTGAAAGCTGTTGACACTGACTAATAAAAATACGGCACACACAGCACTAGTATTTCTGAAGCTTAAAATCATCTTTGAAATTTCTGTTACAGATAGAGTCGGTAATTGAAAAGTCAAAAGTCAATAATATTTCTTATTTTTGGGTAATTTACTGATTTCAAAAATATTTTTTAGGGTGCGTTAACGAAGTGTAATGCACCTTTCTACTTGAGAGTGTAGCACGAGATAAGTAGGTCGGCGTAAATAATTATTGTTGGGATAAGGCAGTTCTTGCTGGGAGCTCAAAGCTTGGGGAGAAAGAGTTTGAGCCTTCTTTACTTTTCTTCACACAGTTTGGTTTTATTGCACCGACTTACAAAGCGTCTTTGCTTCAATTCCACGTTTTTAAATGTGGGTTCCTTCTGCCTCCTGCCTCCTGAAGTCAACCAATAGGGCGATTTCCAGGATTGACTGCATGAATATATTCACTACCCGATCGCGGTCTTCCTCGTTTATAATAAGCTTCTTCTGGTTTACCCCATCCTAGCTGCAAAATCATTTCCAAAAAGCTAGAATTTTCCCACTTGCACAAACTTGCCCACTCTGTTCTTTGAACAATCCTTTCGACATCAGATGTGACAATTTGTTGGTGTTGTTTACTATTATTAAAACTCAAGTATAAATCCATCCCCATAGAGACTTCATACCAAAATTCTACGATGGAATTCTTAGCAGCTTTTAATATTTCTAAGTCACTAGCGAGGGCAATTAAGTCAGTATCTATTTCGGGATAGTGCAAGCTTTTTCCTTTAACTGTCATTTCCCGCCAGATAATACCAGAAACTCGATTTTCTCTCTGATACTCGTGAATTGCAGTTTTGAAATCTTGATAGGCAGTGAATTGTTGCAGCCCATCAGTTCTGATAAACTGGTCAATTACAGGATTGCCAGAGACTGTTATTTCTAATTTTAGACGTTTTCCTTTGAGGCAAGCTTGGCGTTCGGCTGCCAAAATTTGAATTAGCTCTTGGGTGGTGTAAACCTTTGACATCAGAATACACTCTAGTTAGTTATTGGGCATTGGGCATTGATTACGGACTATAGACTATGGATTAATTTCCTCAATTGTTAACACAGATATTTCAATATTATGCTTTGACATCGGCGGCAATGTAGTAACAGATATCACTAAAAATTAGGGTAGACCAATTTGGTCTACCCCATAGGTTACTTAGCTAACTCACTACTAAACTCATTGAAGGCTCGCCGCTTTAGCTGTGCTGTTTCAGTGCGTGGTAATAAATCAAAGATTTTACGAAATTGATCGTCTATTTCTTCAAAAGCTACTTGACCCTTTTTATTCAAAACTACTTCACCTGATTTATTTAACACCACTACTTGAGGAACACTCCCAGCATAGTAATATCCTGGTTCTGTTGGGTCGTAGGTCTCTTTCGGCGGGATAGTATCTACATTAATCGGCATAATCTCTGCTACCCGACCATAGAATTCCTGTACCCGTGAAATAGAAATGGCATATCTTTTGGAATCGCTGCTATCATCCAGATAAAAAGCCAAAAATACGGGTTTATGTTCCGCTAAAGTTTGTGCCAGTGTCTGCCTGGGAGGAACTAATGAACCATTGCCTGCATAAACGACAAAGATGTTGCCATCATATAAATCATTATTAAGACCAGCAGATGCAGGTTGCATACTTATAATGAAAAGACTTGCAAGCAACAACAGGCATTTGGACAACCACTTTTGCCAGCCAGTAATTTGTTTATGTAAAAAAAGAAACTTTGTGCTATTCATCAAAAGGAACCTTGCAAGCTACTACTTGTTGTGATGTGCTTAATTTGGCAACTGGGACTAGATATGTAATTACGCCCACGCACTATTCTTTAAGATAACGCTTACTGAGATTATCTCTCGCAAGTGGCTGGTATCGCTACGCGCAAGTCAAAACAGAGATAAAGTAGCGCAACCGTAAGGCTCAAGAATCCAAAATCGTTTGACTGAGCGAACGCGAACAGCGTCTCAAAGAGTAGTCTAAGTCTAAAATCTAAAATTCAAAATTGCGATGACTGGCTTTTTCAGTCAGGATTCGTTAAACTCACAAGATTAAATTTTCACTTTTAATTAGCAACCGCCAGAAGACTAGGGTATAGATGTGGGAAAAATACAATTCATAGATAGACTGCGATTGGGTTTCGCGGTGTCAGTGGCAAAAAGTGTGACCTTTATTGTGCGATCGCTCCGTCTGGGTGCTGCTAGTGTGTTACCAGGCTCGATTGCTCGTCGCATAGAACCCCGACTCTTACAATTATTGAGTCAACAAGTTAAAAACGGAGTGATTTTAATTGCTGGTACTAACGGCAAAACCACTACAGCGCTGCTTTTATGCACGATATTAGAACGCAGCGGTTTTCGCATCACTCATAATTCTACAGGTGCAAATCTGGAAAATGGTTTGATGACAGCGCTGTTGGAAAGCACCAACCTGTTAGGAACGCTAAATACTGATTACGCCATTTTGGAAGTTGATGAAAATATTGTCCCCAGAGTATTAACGCCACTCCAACCGCGAATTATTCTCTGTTTAAACTTGTTCCGCGACCAACTCGATAGGTACGGAGAAGTAGACACAATTAGTAAGCGTTGGACAAAAGTTATTTCTACACTACCAGCAGAAACGGTGGTAATTCCCAATGCTGATGACCCGACTTTATCTCACCTCGGTCAGCAGTTACCCCAACGGGTGTTATTCTTTGGCTTGAATGAACCAAAACATTATCTAGAAGCTATTCCTCACGCTGTTGATTCTATCTATTGTCCCAAATGTGGGCATTCTCTAGATTACAAGGGTGTTTATTTGTCTCATTTGGGAGATTTTACTTGTCCCAAGTGTGGTTTTAGTAAAAGTAAGCCGACTCTGGAAAGTAGTGAATGGTCGCAAATTCTGGTTGGTTTGTACAACAAATACAATACTTTGGCGGCTGCAACTGCGGCTATTGAGTTAGGGGTTGATGAAGCAACAATCAGAGATACTATTAACAATTTCCAAGCTGCTTTTGGTCGGGCTGAAGATTTAGTAATTAATGGTAAACGAGTGCGAATATTGTTATCCAAAAATCCTGTAGGAACGAATGAAACCATTCGCGTAGTTACTCAAAGCACAGATAAAACTACACTGCTAGTATTGAACGATCGCACGCCCGATGGCACTGATGTATCCTGGATTTGGGACGTAGATACCGAGAAATTAGTCGAACGCGGTGGGACTTTAATAGTGAGTGGCGATCGCGTCTACGATATGGCACTACGTCTACGTTACAGCCAAAAGTCCCCTGAGAGTAACTTAAATTTGATAGTCGAAGAAGATTTGCGACAGGCGATCGCTACTGCATTAGAGCATACACCAGAGAATGAAACTCTGCATATTCTGCCTACCTACTCAGCCATGCTAGAAGTGCGAGAAGTCCTCACTGGTCGTAAAATTCTTTAAATTTGTCATTTGTCATTGGTTATTTTTCATCAGTTATTTTCTATGCCTCATGTCCCATGCCCCATTCCCAAAATTTATGACTTCTCAAAATTTAGAATTAACGATAGGTTGGTTGTACCCGACGCTGATGAGTACTTATGGCGATCGCGGTAATGTAATTACTATAGAACGTCGCGCTCAGTGGCGGGGATACGATGTGAAAGTATTATCCCTAGATCAAAATGCCACAGCCGCAGATATTAAAACTGTAGATGTAATCGTTGGTGGTGGCGCACAAGACCGTCAGCAAGAAATTGTCATGCGTGATTTGCAAGGTGCGAAAGCTGATGCAATGCGCGACAAAATCGAAAATGGAACACCAGGAGTATTTACTTGTGGTTCACCCCAATTACTGGGACATTATTATGAACCAGGCTTGGGACAACGGATTGATGGTTTGGGAATACTCGATTTAGTTTCCGTGCATCCTGGTGAAAATACTAAGCGCTGTATTGGCAACTTAGTAATTGAAGTGACAGCTTCCCGTTTGGCGCGAGATTTAAAAGAGATGACGGGTAGCACACCATATTTGGTAGGCTTTGAAAATCACGGCGGACGTACCAAGCTGGGAAAAGTGGAAGCTTTGGGGCGAGTGGTGTACGGCTTGGGAAATAATGGTGAAGATGGGACAGAAGGAGCATTTTATCAGAATGCGATCGCTACTTATTCCCACGGGCCATTGTTACCGAAAAATCCTTTTGTCGCCGATTGGTTAATTCAAACAGCGCTGCGGCTAAAGTATCAGCAGGAAATCACCTTAACACCTTTTGACGACAGCCTCGCTGCACAAGCACGAGAAGCGATGTTTAAGCGATTGAAAGTGAGTTTACCAAGTGCTGCGGCGGCGAAATAACCTCAGTTCGCTGATTAAGCCTCTCTCCGTGTCAGGGAAAGGTTTGGAGAGGGGTCAAATTTGACATAAAGCAAGAGGAAAGCATGACTCAAACCTTACGCAAACTAGTAACATTTGATGAATTTATTACTTGGTATCCAGAAAACTCACAACGACGCTATGAACTGCATGATGGGGTAATTGTTGAAATGGCTCCTCCCACAGGTGAACATGAACAGATTGTTGGATTTTTAGTTGGGGAAATAGTTACAGAATACAAACGTTTAAAACTACCTTATTTCATCCCCAAAACAGCTTTCATTAAACCGACTCAGAGCGAAGCAGCTTACTCACCAGATGTACTGTTGTTGAATAACTCTAATTTAGTAAATGAATCTCTGTGGAAAAAAGAATCTACTGTAAGCCAAGCGGCATCAATTCCTTTAGTAATTGAGGTGGTAAGTACCAACTGGCGAGACGACTATTTTACCAAAGCAGGTAAATACGAAGAGGTCGGAATACCTGAATACTGGATTGTAGACTATCTAGGTTTAGGTGGTAGGCGCTTTATTGGCAATCCTAAACAACCAACTATCTCGCTTTACCAATTAATTGAAAGTGAGTATCAGGTTAGGCAATTTAGAGGAAATGACCGCATTCAGTCGCCAGCGTTCCCAGAGTTGAATTTAACTGCTGAACAGATTTTTCAAGCTGGAGAAGTCGCGTAAAAAACGGCTAAAGAAGTAAAAGAACCATCAAAGACTCATTCACGAGTATCAAAGACTCGTCCGCGAGTATTAAAGACTCATCAGCGAGTATCAAAAACTCATCGGCGAGTATCAAAAACTCATCGGCGAGTATCAAAGACTCATTCACGAGTATCAAAGACTCATTCACGAGTATCAAAGACTCGTCCGCGAGTATCAAAGACTCGTCCGCGAGTATCAAAGA
>NZ_JABXKF010000079.1 GCF_017115165.1 Nostoc sp. LPT
ACTCATCTTTGCACTCACTACTTTTATCGTAAGCGATTATCCGGACATGATATGATAAGCTTTCCCAGAACTGCTTAAAGCGATAAAAGAGGATTTTGTTTTCTCTGGAATAGATGTTAAAGCTTCTAAGTCGATGGGCAATTCTGTATTATTTGGCCAATTCAAGGGGAAATATTCAGGCTGCCTTTTACCCTTAATGGTAATAATTGCTAAACGACCTTGGTTTTTTTGTTTGTTGTCATGGACAATCAGAAAATCGAGCCTATTGGTTTGTTGCTCTATCAAAGCTATACCACTGATACCGAAAGGGATGCCACCGCGAACCGGACGCCAATCTTGCGCCCAAACTTGCTGGGATATGAGTAACAATGCACCTAAGACTACTATATTGATGATTAACCTAAGAAACCGAGGCATATTGATTTAGCCAAGCTGTGAGTATCGGTAAAATGAGTGTGTTAACGAATGCTCAATCATATCAAATCCAAGGAATTTGCACCCATATCAATAAAGCAGCTTTTTGTACTCACAGCTAACAGTATACTTACGTAATTACTTGACTCCCGATAGTACTTTCTGTAAAGAAAGCAATAATTCGTTGACAGTATAGGGCTTCGACAAAAATGTATTGACACCAATAGCTGCTACTGCACTGAGCTTATTGTCAGACATAAGTCCACTGCTGGCAATAATTTTGACTTGGGGGTTGATTTTTTGCAAGGTACGCATAGCAGTTAAACCATCCAGTGAAGGCAGCATAATATCCATGAGGACGGCACTAATTTTGTCTCTATTTTGAGCATATAGCGCGATCGCCTCAATGCCATCACTGGCAACTAAGATTTTGTAGTTGTGAGCTTCTAATGATGTTATCGTAATCTCTTGAATGGCGGCTTCATCATCCACAACCAAAATTAATTCTCCATGTCCTGTCTGTGGTGGCAAATTTTCGGGGCTGAGTGTTTCTATTCCTCCCACTGCTGGCAAGTAAACCTTAAAGCTAGTGCCACTTTCCGGTTCACTATACACGTTCACAAAACCTCCGTGACTTTTAACGATCCCCAATACTGTGGAAAGTCCTAAACCAGTGCCTTGTCCAACATCTTTTGTAGTAAAGAATGGCTCGAAAATTCTATCTAGCATTTCTTTAGGAATCCCAACTCCAGTATCGGAGACAGTAATCACTATGTAAGGCCCCTCTTTGGCTTCTAGGTTCATGCGGGCATAATTTGCGTCAATTAATATATTTTCGGCAGAGATACTCAAAGTACCGCTATTGGACATAGCATCGCGGGCGTTAACGCAGAAGTTCATCAGCACTTGATGCAGTTGAGTACTATCTCCAGAAACCATCCACAAATTCTGGGGTACATCGGTACTGATTTCTATCGATTTGGGAAATGTCTCTTTAAGTATCTTGGCAATTTCCACAATTATATGTCTGAGTTGCAAAGTGATGTGCTTCCCTTCTACACCCCGCGCAAAGGACAGCACCTGTTTGACCAAATCAGCACCGCGTCTAGCGTTGATTTCTAAAATTTCTAGTAGATGGCGAGTTCGCTCATCTGCATTGGGAAATTTCAGGGGTAGCAGTTGCGCTCCTGCCAAAATCGGTGTCAGGATGTTGTTGAGGTCGTGAGCAATACCACTAGCTAAAGTACCAATACTTTCCAGGCGTTGGGCACGAAACAATTGGGCTTCTAGGTGCTTTTTCTCGGTAATATCTGTGTCAACGGTGAGAATTGATTTGGGTTTCCCTCGTTCATCGCAAACCAGACTCCAGCGACTAGCAACAAGGATTTCTTTGTTCATTTTAGTAAGTTTTGTTAATTCGCCCTGCCACTTACCTTTACTAATAACTTGCAATAGAGCCGCTTCAATTTCCGGTGAAGGTTCATCATACAAAAGCTCGCTAGCATTTTTGCCCCAAGCCTCTGTAGCTTGCCAGCCATAAAGTGTTTCTGCACCTTTGTTCCAGAAGATAATTTGATTGTTTAAATCTCGGACGCAAATGGCATCTGTAGTGACATTTAGTAATGCTGCTTGTTCGCGAATTTTTTCTTCTGCCAATTTGCGATCGCGTAACGCAGCTTGTCGTTCGCTAATATCTATACTGGCGCATGTCACCCCGACAATTTCTTGGGTTTCATTCCGTAGTGGCTCGACAGTTAAATCGTAATATCGCGTTGTCTCTTTGATAGTAATTGATACTTCCTCTCGCGTTCCTATGCCTGTAGTCAGCACTCCACGTTTAATTGCGATCAGATGTTGAGCATCTTCAACTGGGATGATATTTAAATCTTGTTTGCCCAATATTTCCTCAACTGTCAATCCAGATGGGGGATTATAAACCCAGGTGTACCGTAAATCTCTATCCTGGTTGTAGACAAAGATTGGAGAGTTTTTAAGAGCAACCCGAAATCGCTCCTCACTCTGCCGCAGTGCGTTGTCTGCCCGTTGACGTTCGATGGCGTAACGCATAGAACGCACTAGCAAGTCACCAGTTACTTGCCCCTTCACTAAATAATCCTGCGCTCCTTCCTGCATTGCCCTAATTGCCAGGGTTTCATCGTCTATACCCGTCAGCACAATAATTGGAGTTGCTTGTGCCTGATTGTGAGCGATGACAAAGGTTTGCAGTCCCTGGCTATCTGGCAGCGAGAGGTCTAATAAAATAACATCAAAAATTTCGTTTGTTAGGTAGTTGACTGCTTCATAAAGCTGTTCAACGGGCATCAACTCAACTACAACTGTGGTAACTTCCTTGAATAACTCTTGTAACAATAAGACATCACCAAGGTTATCTTCTACTAACAAGACTTTAATAATATTTTCACCTGCCATTTCCACTACTCCGGTGGCAGTTTTACGATCGCAAACCAAAAATTTTCTATTGATTGGACAATTTTAACGAATTGATCGAAATCTACTGGCTTAGTTATATAACAGTTGGCAAAAAGGTTATAGGCTTTGAGAATATCTTCTTCAGCCTGGGAAGTAGTCAAAACTACTACAGGAATCCGTTTGAGGTTTTCATCTCCTTTTATTTCTGCTAATACCTCTCGTCCATCTTTTTTCGGAAGGTTAAAATCGAGTAGTACAATATCTGGATGAGGTAATCTAGCATATTTTCCCTGTTTTCGCAAGAATGCCATTGCTTCTACACCATCTTCGACCACGTTTAAGTGAATCGAAATTTTGCTATCTTCCAGGGCGATACGTGTTAGTTGGGCATCGCCAGGATTATCTTCTACTAACAAAACCTGAATAGGCATAATCGCTGTTATGGTGTTCACGATTGCTTAAGAGTTCTATCTGGAATTGTGAAGTAGAAAATCGAGCCTTGACTTGGTTTCGACTCAACCCAGATCCGGCCGCCGTGGCGTTCGATAATTTTCTTACAAATTGCTAGACCAATTCCAGTACCTGGATACTTGTCTCTACCGTGTAAGCGCTGAAAAATTATAAAAATACGTTCAGTATATTGGGATTCCAAACCAATTGCATTATCACGCACCCAGAACAGCCATTCATCTGCCAACGGGATAGAATTCAAATCTTCCCCATCTGGATTTGCATCTCTTTTCTCTACTCCAATGTGAATTCGTGGCTGCTGATTCTGGCAAAATTTGATCGCGTTGGCGATCAGGTTTTGAAATACTTGTATCAATTGGGTGGCATCAGCTATCAATTGAGGTAGAGTATCATAAGTGACAACTGCTCTACTATCTGCGATCGCAACTTGAAGATTAATAAGCACCTGTTCTAAGACAATACTACAATCAACTGGCACAAAAGGCTGTCCACGGGTGCTGACGCGGGAATAGTTTAACAAATCGTTGATTAGGGTCTGCATCCGGCTGGCCCCATCTACTGCGTAGGCAATAAACTGATCTGCATTGGCATCCAGTTTGTTTTTGTATCTCCGCTCCAGCAGTTGTAAATAACTAGTTACCATCCGCAACGGCTCTTGTAAATCATGGGAAGCTACGTAGGCAAACTGTTCTAATTCCGCATTAGAACGAGTAAGTTCTTGACTTTGCTGGGTTTCTTTTTCTAATAGTTGTGCCTGAGATAAAGCAATCCCAATTTGGTTCGCTAATTGCTGTAACAAATCCATCTCAAACTGATTCCACTGTCGAGGTGCGCCACACTGATGAGCTAGTAATAAGCCCCAAATATCGTCCCTGACAAGAATCGGCACTACCAGATTAGCCCTGACAGCAAACTGCTGAAGAAATTCTCGATGGCATGGTTGGATATGAGCAGCTTCAATGTCTTCAAGGGCACTTACTCTTCCGTGGCGATATCTTTCTATATATTCTTCTTTAAAGCAGGAGTCCAAAAGATTTTCTCCTAAAATTACCGGCCAACCAGGCAGCACTGCCTCTTGTACCACTGTTCCCGAACCGTCAGGTTCCAGTCGAAAAATTAACACCCGATCAGCTTGCAGTAATTTTTGTACCTCTATGACAGTGGTTTGAAGAATTTCATCTATTTGTAAAGATTCTCGAATTTTCAGGGTGATTTCGGCAAATAGTTGCGATCGCAAATTTTGCCGCTTTAATTCTTCATCTGCCCGCTTGCGATCTGTGATATCAGTATAAGAACCAACCATCCGCACTATATCACCTAATGCGTCCCAAAGTGCCTGTCCTCGATCTAGAATCCATTTATAGCTGCCGTCTTGGCACTGGACTCGATATTCACAGACGTAAAACGGTGTTTTCTTGGCAAAGTGGTCTTGGAAAGTCTGAAGTACCCAATCTCGCTCATCGGGATGGATTCGTTTTGTCCATTCATCCCAACGGTTGGAAACTTCGTGGTCTTTATAGCCGAGCATTTCCTTCCATCGAGTTGAGAAGAACACTTCATTAGTCTTGAGGTTCCAATCCCAAATACCATCATTATTACCATGTAATGCTAATTGCCAACGTTCTTCACTTTCTCGTAGTGCTTCTGCTGTTTTCCGTCGTTCAGTAACGTTTTGCAAATAAACAGACAAGCCGTCTTTTGCCGGATAGACATGGACTTTAAGCCACTGCTGCTGTGGCAGATAGAACTCCTCAAATTCGACACTAACCTGTTCTAAGATTGCCCTGCGATATTCACAATCAAATGTTGTGCCGATAATTTCTGGAAACACCTCCCAGATGTTTTTACCCAAAAGCTGATTGTGAGTTTTTTGCAACAGCCGTTCTGCTTGACCATTAATATAGGTAAATTGCCACTTTTGATCCAAGGCAAAAAAACCATCAGTGATACTTTCGACAAGATTGGTGATGCGGGTTTTGGCGGCTTCAGATTGGGCGCGGGCTGCTTGCTCGTGTGCCACTAGTTTATCAGTAACTTTAGATACCTCACTTACATGACGCCTGAGTTCGAGTTGGTCGATTACCAGGCGACTTAAACCCACAAACGCCTCCACTTGTTTTTGGCTTAGTTGTCGTGGAACTTGGTCAATTGCACACAGAGTTCCCAACATATCTCCCTTTGGAGTAATTAAGGGTACACCTGCATAAAACCGTATATATGGATAGCCAGTTACTACCGGATTACTTGCCAACTTCTCATCTGCTAGGGTATCAGGAACCACCACAACATTACGCTGCTCTTGGCAAAGATAAGATAATCCAACACTCCGGGGCATTTCTGATATATCTAAACCTATTTTTGCTTTAAACCATTGACGGTTTTCATCAATAAAATTTACCAAGGATATGGGAGTGCCACAAATAAAAGCCGCTAACTGAGCAAGATTGTTGTATGCTTCTTCGGGTTCTGTGTCAAGAATTTGATACTGGCGGAGGGCTTCTAACCTCCTTACTTCTGTATCAATATGTCTAGGTTTCATTAACTTTTTTTAATAAATCTAAATGTGATATCCAATCGTCAGCGTGATTATCTTAAAAGGAGCTTAACCTTTTTTAATAATTGTTAATCCTTTCCTCACCTTTGGCTGTTCGGGAAAGTCTCTTAAAAGCGATTCTTAAAGGATGTTTGAAAAGTATTTTTCGTAACATCTAAGCCTTAGAAACCTTACTCTCCCAGCCCCCTTTCCCTCCAAGAGAATGGTCGTTTCAAAGCCTCTCTCCGTTTCAGGGCTACGGTGTATACACAAGTCTCAAATAGTTTACTCACCTGGTTTTTCGCGTCAGTTTTACCCCACCCTAACCCTCCCCGATGCATTGGGGAGGGAACTAGATTCCTGTTTCCCCCCTTTATAAGGGGGGATTAAGGGGGGTAAAACTGACTTGTGTGTACACCGTAGGCGTTTCAGGGAGAGGTTTGAAGAGGGGTTTTGAGTATACTTTACAACTTTTTAAACAAACTCTTATCAGCCACTGCCTGTCTACGCCACAAATTTATTGCGTAGGCGTAGCCCGTCGTAGACATCGCACTAATCCTAGTGTAGACAAGTTTAGGACTGATATTATTTACTGTGCATGATTAGATTTAGTTATTAGACATAGGAGATTTAGTGAGTTGACAGAGTAATTTACCAGTCGCACTAAACCATTCTAGGTCAATGCGATCGTCTTCTACTGTGTCGATACTCTTAAGAAAACTGGCTTCTACATTAATGCGAAATTTATCTCCATAGCATTAATTAGCTGAAATATCACCATAGATTCATAGTGGCTAGTTGTCAGACATCGCTTTACTATTTCCACTACATGGTTCAGGGTATCCTCAATTCGCTCAATCAGTGTACTGCGGATGTATAAATAAACTTCACTAGCAAACAGCAGTAGTAATACGGCAGTCACGGAAGTGTATCAAATTGACAGAAGGCAGCGAGTCGCCTGAAGTATATTTTTTACTCCATTTTTTTATTAAATCAACTTAAATCAAGTATTTATACGGGCAAATAATAGCCCAATTTTTGAGTTGTGGTGATTTTGCTGAGGTTGAATTTTTGCTCAAGAATTACACTCTTGTTGCAGTAAATCTGCTTAATCCTATTTTATTTGCAGACAGGATAAGAAATCAAACTTTTTTGATTATCTATATTTACTGAAACACTGTTGAATCCATCGAATCAAATAAATCAATAATAAATTCAAAAATTAAGTATTAAATGATGGTTAATTTTCGGCATTAGTCAATTATAGATAGTTTGAATTACCCAAATTTTTATTCTGAAAACATTGAAAAATTTAAATCGAAAAATTATCAATATCTCCCTAATGAGATTCAAAAAAGATGTAAAACTTCTTGGGATCTGTTTATTGTCTTCAACAATTATATATAAGATTATATTTATTAAATTATCTGCGATCGCTCTAGGCATAAGCAGTCCAAACAATATTGTTTTAATCACTAATCATCACAGATCATTAATCAATTCCGACCACCAAATAAACAATTTCCAAAGCAAAGAACTGTTAAAACAGACTTTAAGAAAGTCTAACTCTAACTTAGAGAAACCAAAACAGTTACGAAAATTCACCATTGCTGACGTTATCCCAATTGAAGAATACAAAGACAAACCTCCCAAGCTACCTGAAGAAGATGAAGAAAAGCCTCAACCAAATACAATTCAACCATCAAATCCATCAAAACTATACACACCCCAGCAACAAATACTAATAGAAAAACTACGTCGAACAAAAAAGCAACCACAAGCAATCCAAAAGACAATAATTCTTGATGCCCTAACATTTAGTGCCAATAAGTATCCTTGGATTGTTAACCCTACAGATAACCTTACTTTTTCCACAGAATTATTTAAGCCAAATGAAAATGAAAATTATATAGATACGGATATAAGAGTAAGATTTTCTGAAGACAATCAGATTATTGATAAGTTTACTTATGCCAAATTTCCTAAGGCTGACCAGTTTTACTGGGTTCTCGATCGCAATAGAATAGTAGTTGAAACTAAAGGCTCCCAAGTCGGCATCCTCTCTCAAGGAAGACAAACTAATACTTATATTACCCAAAATGTTACCTCACAACAGGCATTTTGGGGATTGCAAACTCTGTTCGCCATACCTACAGATTTTCAAAGTTTAGCTGGAGAAGTTGATACTGATAATTTTTCTGTAATTTCAATAGCAGGACAATTGATAAATCCTGAAGGTATATCGGCTGGCAGAGTTATTATTAATAGTGGGATTGACGTAAACAATCCTAATGTCACTGTTTTAAAAAATCCTATTCCAATTATTGGTAGTGGCTCTACTTTGAGCGTTGACGGTGGACAAGCTTTATTTCAAGCTTTAGATGCTACGAATGCTCCTAAAATTTTACAAGGCTTTCCAACGACCAATATACAACCTTTGCTAGATGATGGAAATGTTCAACTCAAGGTGGGTGAAATTATTCCTAAGAATGCTCTAGAAGCTGCTGGTATCTTCTGGGGAGACATTTTGACGGGAGAAGGTTTTAGTTTTACTGCTCCTGTCTCTTCCTTTCCAGGTATTAAAGTTGCTCAACTTGGAAAATTTGATAATTTTGATTTGTTAAATGTAGCAGTCAATCCTTTTCTTTCTCAACCCGAAAAAGACTTTCATTATCTTAACTCTTTACAGTGGCTATCTTTAGGAAGAAGAGATCCTGTATTTGAGACATTATCTCAAACTCAAGAAACTTCTGATTGGCACAGAATTTATGTTAGCCATTCTCATAATCGCAGTTTAATTCAATATGACCCAGTGGCAATTAAAGCTACTTTTTCTAATATTTTTTCTGCTCCAGGATTATCTCTAACAGCTAAATTCAGCAATACTAGTATTGATACTATTCAATCAGTCAACTCTACATTAGGTTTGCTATTAGGTGGAGTTTTTGAAGCTATTAAAATCGATAATATTCAACAAGGTTTAGAAGAAGCTAGACAAAAACTTAAGAATGGAGAAGGTTTTACTCCTTTAAATACACCTGCTACGGCTAACCAAAGAAGACAAATCAATAACAGGTTGAATCGTACTTTATCCTATGCCAATGCAGCCAGTGGACTAGAGCAGGTATCTGGAACTTATACATTTCCCAGTCAAGTTACTCCTAATAACTCCAGCATCTTGCAAATAAGAACGGGAAACCACAAACGAGCAGTTCAGTTTCTTGAAAGAAATATTTCTATTTTAGATGAAGGTGATACATTTTTTTCCGATCTCAGACTTTCTAATGAAAAGTTTGGACCTTTGACCTTTATTGGGAACCCAATTCCTTTAAATGATACTTCTATTAAACCTATTAACGAATCCTCTGCTGTAGAAGTAATTTTGACAAACCCCCAAGGACAACAATTTGTACAAAAATTTAATTCAGCAGATGCTACGATAGTACCGCTCCAGGTGCGAGCAGCTGATTTAGCATTCGATTACATGGAACTTACTAGAGTTGACAAAATAGGTGTTAGTTTTAATAACTTTAACGGTTATCTATCTTTACCGACAGTTGAATTATTAGCAGCGGGTTCTTCTGGAAATTTTAACTATAGTGCCAATTTAGGAACGTGGTTTAATGTAGATGCTAACTCGGCACCAGGTGTTTCCAATAATAATTTAGGAATAGAAGAACCAACTTTAGGTATCTATACTAATATACTTCTCAACTATATTAAAACTGATATACGGTTAAATTCAGCCAAAAAACCAGTAGCCGTTAATACTCACATACCCTACTTGAGACTTGACTGGAATAGTGCCTCTAATAAAAATAATCCTTTTTCTACTTACTTAAGTTATTTATATCAGCATCAAGAAAGAAATTTTGGTTTTTCCTTAGCTCCTGGTATTGCTTTTATTGAGAATAATAGCAATGGGGAATTTTTAGGTCTTTTCAATGGAGAATTTAGTACTAGTCATGGTTTGAATTTGAAGACCAACCTAGAGATGGGGAAAGAATTTTTCTTTGAGTTTCAAGGATTACACAGAGTTAGTAAAAATATTTCTGCTGGTGTTTATCTAAAAAATTATAGTGTTAATAATCTGGGTTTGAGCAGCCGAGTTTCTGGCTACAACTATGGAGTCATTCTCAGGCACAATTTTCCAGATAATGGTGTGTTTATAGAAACTAAAATTGGTACAGGCGAGAACGGATTTGATTTAAAGCTTCAAGGTGGTTATCGATTTTGATGGCATTAATGTAGCGCACTAAATATCCACAGAATAAAGTTCTTGTCATTCCCAACATCTTTTAAATCTTCCACTTCGTTGTCATCCTGCCTCGGAATCAATTCCGAAGCTAATAGCTAAAGTTCTATCAAGAGTACTAAATACAAGATTTTAATCAATCTAGATGCCCATCTTCTGTCAAAGATAAAATTTTAGTCCACTTCAGTGGACTTTAACTATTAGCCAGGAAGTTTATTTCCTGGCGGTATGTCGGTAAGCAAGATAATTTAGTTGTTATAACAATGTCGAAGAACCCCAACTTCTTTGAGAAGTTGAGGTTCTAAGGTTTTCAATTTATAAATCTAATCTAAAGCACCTAAGCCATTATTACCAGCGCCCGCTCGAATTATAGTTGTTGCATCTTCAACAGAAGTACTATTATTTAATAAATTTGCTGCTGTATCAATAAATGTGTTTGGGTTAGAGAGTATAGTAGTTTTAACTACTCCTGGGGTTATAGTTAGACCAGTTATGGTTTCGTCATTTCCACCTGCTATTCCTCCATAGGTTGGTGCAATTGTTAAACCTCCGTCATAGTAAGAGCCAGAAGGTAAAAATACCTCGCCAGTGACAGTGAGAAAACTACCAGAAGGTCTAATAAGAGTAACAGCACCAACAGCAGTGGCTTGTTGTGCATTTACTGGCGCTGCTAAAAAATTTCCTACACTCACTAAACCTAACAAGCAAATACTTCCCCGAAGAATTATAGATAATTTATTGGATAAGCTATTCATATTTTATAAACTCCTTATGTTTCTCGCCTTAGGCTCGTTTCCAGATTTTGCTTAGAAATGCAGAATATGCATCGGCCAGCAGAAGTCGAGACAGAACCTTTTGTTATCTGGCTTTTATTCTTTCAGTGTATAAAAATATAAAACCTTTGTTGGCAGCGTTTTGTGAAAAATGGACATTTTGAGACTTCGTATTTTTACGCAAGCTCTCTATTCAATATTCAGTCAGAGTTTCAGGGTTTATATTGATATCACTAAAGCTATGTAAAAAGATGATGAGGAGTCGCATAGTAAATCATTAACGCTTTCATTCCATTTGCTTTAAAATCTCGTTTCCAGGTCTCAGAAGGAAATGTTATTGATTAACCCTCTTTAATCACTCTCGCTAGATAAAAATCCAAAACCCTTATTTTTCCAGACTTTTATCAATCTAGCGTAGGTTGGGTTTCGTTCCTCAACCCAACCACCGAAAACCTTGCTATTGTTGGGTTTCACTCCGTTCAACCCAACCTACATTTATTTTTCTTAACCCAAAAACCTATATAACAAGATTCCCGACTTCTTAGAGAAGTCGGGAATCTGAGCCACAAAGAAGCGTCATACTATATATACAAATATAAATATAGGGAACAGATATAGCATTGCTATTTCTCCTCCCTATGAACTATTGATTTATTCAACTGTTGTGTCAGTTGCTAAAAATTTTGTAAGTACTTACGAAGCAAAAATTCAATCTACTCCAAACCGCCTAAACCATTAGCACCAGCACCAGCCCGAATGATCGCTGCTTGTGCGCCAATGTCGTTAGCTGTTACAGCTGCGTCTAAAGCTAATGCTGCTGAATTAACAAAAGGATTGCTGCTAGCAGAGAGTAAAGTAACGTTAGGTGTGCTTGGATCTACTTTTAAATCAGTTATGGTTTCATTGTCTGCAGCTGATGTGCCGCCATAGGTAGGTGTAATGGTTAGAGCCTGGTCGTAGTAACCATTTTGAGGCAAGGCTAATTCACCACTAACACTAACAGAAGCGCCTGAAGCTCTAACAATAGTTACAGCACCACGGGCTGTTGCTTGACCTGCATTTGCTGGTGCAGCCAGGATATTACCAACGCCAACCAAACCTAACAAGCAGATGCTTCCTTTAATGATCGCAGAAATTTTCATGGTTAACAAACTCTCCGTGTTGTTTTTCTTTACGTTTTCAATATAACCATTCTTTTCCAAAAAAATTTCAGTAATAATACTGAAATTTTAATTTACAGAGGTCAGAAATTAAAAAAACTAATAAATAGAAGTGTTAGTGTGCATCTGAAATAAAAGCTTCAAAAACCCTATAAAAGTTGAGTTACAGCAAGGCGTATGCCTAATCAGTGTCTGTATGATAGTTGTGGCGATGATTACTAAATTTCAGGTTTTGGAAAACTAAATTCAGAAAAGACTGGAGGTAAGGCTTTAGACTGCTTGCAACACCCCGATCCTTTATAAACACTGCTTAATAATTCGTTAAAACTTGTCAAATATGGCTATGTCATATCTTTGCTAAATCTTAAGTGCATCTTTATGGTTAATATGCTGTGGGCAACGATTTGAATCCCAGACCGATCGCAGTTATTGTATGGATACAATATTTTGAAAGGGCACATAACTATACGCCAATACCATATTCCACAAAATTGAAAACGGCTATAAAATCTAGTTATAGGTTGAGTGGGTAGGGTGATTATCTGGAAAATACCCAAGGCGATCGCACAAAGCACCCAAAAATTTCTTAGAAATGTTGGCTTTCGTGCCTACACAAGTTAATTTTTGAGTCTTTGACTAAAGTTATTTAAATACAAATAGATTTTTGATTTAAATATGATGTCTGTTCATTATTAGTAGCGAGATAGAGAATCAATATAGCCAAAAATTGCTTCAGCGTTCTGCTCAAGCACCATTTAAATTACTATATTTATTGTCCCCCAGTTGAATGGGCTACATCTGCCTGCCTTTAGGTCATTATGGCGAAATCTAAGAAAAGTGCTACCCCCATCAATCTCAGCGATCCACAATATTATCTTAACCGGGAGTTAAGCTGGTTAGAATTTAATGCTAGGGTTTTACATGAAGCCTGTGACGATCGCACCCCACTTCTGGAACGTCTTAAGTTTTTGGGAATATTTAACTCTAATTTAGATGAGTTTTTCATGGTGCGCGTTGCTGGCTTAAAGCAACAAGTAGAGGCAAAAGTTAGCCTGTTAACTCCCGATGGTCGCACACCACAACAACAACTAGACGATATTAGGTCTACCCTCACTCCCCATGTCAAGAAACAGCATCAACATTTTGAGGAAGTACTTCGTCCTCTACTAGTAAATCATGGCATTCATATTCTGAATTACATAGATTTAAATCAAAAGCAGCGGACTCATCTCAACAGCTATTTTGAGGAACAAGTTTTTCCAGTTTTGACTCCTCTGGCTGTTGATCCTAGTCATCCCTTTCCTTTTATTTCTAATCTCAGTCTGAATCTGGCTGTTGTGGTCAAGAACCCAGATACTGAAGAAGAATTCTTTGCCAGAATCAAAGTCCCTAGTGTTCTACCACGATTTTTACCGATACCGCCTGAGTTGGGAGATCAGAACAGCGAAAAACCTGCCCACTGGACTGGAGTTCCTTTAGAACAGGCGATCGCTCATAACTTGGAATCTCTATTTCCAGGGATGAACATTCAAGAATATCATCCGTTCCGCATTACCCGTGATGCCGATTTGGTCTTAGAAGAAGATGAAGCAGATGATTTGTTGTTAGCGATCGAACAGGAATTGCGAAAACGGCGCCTGGGTGGGGATACAGTCAGGCTAGAAATTCAATCTCAGACTCCTGAAATAGTGCGATCGCGATTATTACATGATTTGGAATTAACAGAAAGTGATGTTTACGAGGTAGATGGTCTTTTGGGACTGCGGGATTTAATGTACTTTATGTCCTTACCATTGCCGGAACTCAAAGATCCACCACGTCAATCTGTTGTACCGCTACGCCTGCAAAGGCTAAGAGAACCGAGTTTAGATCCAGATGCGCTGGAGACGGACGAAGGAAAAGACTTTTTTGCTGTAATTCGAGAAAAGGATTTACTAGTACACCATCCCTATCAATCCTTTTCGGCTACAGTAGTGCGCTTTATCACCCATGCCACCTACGATCCGAATGTGTTAGCCATCAAGATGACCCTTTACCGGACTTCTGGTGACTCGCCCATCGTCAACGCCTTAATTGCCGCTGCTGAAAATGGCAAGCAGGTATCTGTGCTGGTGGAATTAAAGGCGCGATTTGATGAGGAGAATAATATTTACTGGGCAAAACGACTAGAAAGAGTTGGAGTTCATGTCGTCTATGGTTTAGTCGGGCTAAAAACCCATAGTAAAACCGTCATGGTAGTACGGCGCGAAAAAGACCGGATACGTCGCTACGTGCATATTGGGACTGGTAACTATAACTCTAAAACAGCACGATTGTATACAGATTTGGGATTGTTTAGTTGCCGTGAAGAATTGGGTGCTGACATCACAGATTTATTTAATTTCTTAACAGGATATTCTCTACAAAAATCTTATCGAGAGTTGCTGGTTGCGCCTGTGAATATGCGCGATCGCTTTTTGGCACTAATTCGCCGCGAAATTGAAAATGTTCAAAATGGATTTTCTGGACGGATTGTTGCCAAAATGAATGCCCTAGTCGATCCAGAAATTATTGCCACTTTATACGAAGCTTCCCGCGCCGGTGTGCAAATCGACTTAATTGTCAGGGGCGTTTGTTGTTTACGCCCAGGAATCAAAGACATTAGTGAAAACATTCGCATCATCAGCATTGTTGGTCGCTTTTTAGAACACTCTCGGATTTATTATTTTCATAACAATACACAGGAGGAAATTTATATCGGCAGTGCTGACTGGATGCGCCGCAACCTGGATCGCCGAGTCGAAGTAATTACCCCAGTAAAAGACCCAGATATTGCTAAAGATTTGCAAGAAATTATGGGAATTATGCTCGCAGATAATCGCCAAGCTTGGGAATTACAAGCTGATGGTACTTACATTCAACGGCGTCCTTATGATGATTCTCCAGAAGCTAATTCACAAAAAATTCTCATGAACATGGCATTACGCTCAACTGGTGTAGTCCCAACCTGATTGATTAAAAAATAAGTTCTTATACCTTGACAACTAGCTCAACTTAGTTTTTTTGGAAAAATTGAATTTTTTGAGCAGTTGTCTAAGTTGTTTCTCATCATAGGTTCACACAAGTTATTCAACCATAGGATAGAGTTAGTGCTGGCACTTGTTCTCATAAACTAGAGAGGTTATTCTAAAGAAATTTGTCTTTCCCCTCAATGTTAATGTTATCCTGCGAGCTTTCTACCTTGCGTGTTTTAGTAGTTGATGACCACGAACTGACTCGCTTAACCTTACAGTTGGTTTTTTCTTGCCAGGAAAATATTCAAGTAGTAGGTTTAGCCAGTAATGGTGAAGAAGCTATAGAAATGGTTAAACGTTGCCATCCTGACGTAATTGTTCTAGATTTACAGATGCCAGTCATGGATGGTTGGAGTGCATCTAGTCACATTAAAGCTATATCTCCGAACACCCAGATACTTGCTTACTCATCAGTGGAAGACGTAAATTTTCACGGGACAAAGGCAATGTCTAGCTTTGATGAAATTTGCAAGAAAGATGTACCGACAAGCGAACTTATTGCCTTAGTTAGGCGGCTGGGTCAACGTGCAGGAGATGGTTCAGTGGCAGGATAAATGATGCAATGATTATTGCTTCGCCAACTTAGGCTAGTTCAATTCTGGGGATTTAAAGACATGATACTACTGAATAACGTCGGTCTAGCCTGAAGTTGAGGTTAAACCGACGTAATTTTTGATAAATTCTACTCTACCGGAATGGTGCGTCTAAATTCATCAATTAGTTCATCCAGTTCTTCCAAAGCCTGATTTACATCAATTCTCAAAGTTCCCAGGTTTGGTTGCTCCAGTAAACTTAATAAGTAATCGCGTTTACTTTGAACTACCACAATTCGTTCTTTTATAGTCTGTAAATCCATTATTTTTTTCCCATCTTTAACTACCTTTAAATTTAAAGTTAACTCAAAATCTAATATTCTGGGACACTATACGCCCTCAGTAGTCAACTTAGTACAGCTAATCCTGAAGTTCGTAGCGAATGGACTCAAACAAACTTTGCGCTCCTCTGCGCTATACTCTGCGTCTCTCTGCGTTTAAACTCAAACCCTCAATTGGTAACGAATTTACGAAACTGTGTACTTAGAGCCACTTGCCTTCCCTACGAGATGCTGCACGAATGTAGACTAAGGAAAAATTGAGTGTTTAAAAATCACAAAGACAAAGGTGAGTAAAGTCTCGTTTAAACGAAACCAGTGTTTTGGTCGACAATGCCTGACTTGTTCGCTCTTGGTGTGTTCCCTTCCCGCTCTTTAGCAACTGGTGTGCGGTTTTTAACCGCCTTAATATGGCAATTTAGGGTTAGTTGAATACTAGCGCTTGAGGACGATGTTCTTTCCTAATTTGTTGCTCATAGCCGATGATAATAAAACTAAGGTATTCAGACTTTATACTAATTTAAGCTCATGCTACGCCAAATCTCTTTAGGAACACTCGGTCTAACTATCGGTGGCATATTAACCATCATTGGCTTCGTCGCCTATGCTGATAATAATGCCACACTCAATCTTGTCGGATTTTTTTACGGGATTCCTCTATTACTGGGAGGGCTGGCACTAAAAGCTAATGAACTTAAGCCAGTACCATTTACCCAAACTACGTCACCATCAGCATTGATACTGCGCCAGCAGCAAGCAACTGATACACAAAATAAAATTCGCAAAGACATCACCCGATATTGCTATGGTCAAGATGCTCATCTAGATACAACACTTTCTTTTCTGGGTTTGAGTCCCACTGACCAGGAACGGCCAATAGTCACAGGGTTACGAGAAACAGAAGTTAATGGGAGCTATGCCCTAATTTTAGAATTTGATTCACCATTAATACCAATTGATGTGTGGCAAAAAAAGCATGAAAAAATGACCAATTATTTTGGTCCTGGATTGGAAATTCAAATAACGCAGCCATCTGAAAATACAATTGAGCTAGCGCTAATCAATACTCAAAAAGAATCACTAGTCAGTAGTCAATAGTCAACCCCTTCGGGGAAGTCGAAAGTCAAAAGTCAAAAGTCAAAAGTCAAACATTTTGAACCCCATAAATAATGGGGCTTGTAACAAGGACGCTGTATTTATTGCGCTGTGCGTCTCGAAATACATTTTTTATTTTTCCATAAATTTAGGGGTTTGTACCTTTTTCTTTCTGGTCAAGAGCAAAAATTATTGTTACCCAAACTTCATTCCTTTATGACTTGTTGTTATCCATATTTTTACAACAGTCAACATAATTAATAATTCATAATTACAATTAGTGTTAACTCCTGTACTCTCCATTCTCTTGTTGACCACTAAATTTTTGATGAGTATGTGGCCTACTGTACAGTGTCTTTAACTATGAATTATGAATTAGTAATTATTCTTTTTGGAATTCCCTTAACCACGATTTACATCCCTGACTTCTTCAAGAAGTCGGGAATCTGGGCAGCAACTTTTACTTAAAATCTTAAAATTTTTTGGGCTTCTCTTAAGCACTTAACCAAAAACTTACTTTTCTAAACGAACTGCGTACCACTGTAAATATTGCCCAGGGCTAATATCTAATTTGCAGCTAGTGTCAAGTAAATATTGGGCTTGAGCTTCCACAGTATCAAATTTTTGCAAGTCAGGCGGTAAATCTTGAATTATGAGTTTTTGAAGAGTTATTTTGAGCTTTTCTAATAACTCTGATGGTGTCATAAATTGTTCTGGTTGATTTGTTTCGAGAACAACAAAATTATCCTGCTGATACATTAATGAGTCTGGCATTTTAAAGAGTTAGCGAATGTCGATAGGTTTAGATTATTTTTGTAAGAACTTTTCCTTGTTTGTATAGTCAAAAATATAGCAGTTTTATATGCTGTCTGTAAAGCAGTTAGAGGATTATTTGTTTAAAATATTAATCTTAATTTAGTATATGGTAGTAACATATAATCTTCGCTACTAAATTGCTTTTTTTCCAAAAAAACAGTCTATTTTTTAGATAACTACATATACTGAACCTAATTAAATAAAAATTTAACTTCATTTATTAGCCCAAAACGACTTGCAGCGCGATTTCATTTTCATCTGCTTCAGAATTCATTCTGGGTCTAATAGCACTAATTCGTCTAAAAACGACTGATAAAAGGTTATAGTCCGTTAAAACAGAATTGAGTATGATCTGCAAAACTGTAGTTTTGGGGGATTTATGGCTAGAACGAAATTGTTATAGAGTCAGTTGAAAATAAAGCTTTAAACTAAATTAAATCTCAATCTTATGTAATTATACTAAACCTCAGCAAGTCTTATCGAATAGACTAAAGAAATTTTAGTCAAGTGATATTAGTATTTAGTATTAACTATCTTATGAGGGTACTTTGGCAATTGCCTTGCACTGGATCGCTATGTTTCTCAACTAACTACACAACTAAAGAATTAAGGTGTGTATTTGTAATTTTCAAAAAAATCGTAATTTGACTTTAACAATAGGGAAATATAAAAGTAACATTTCCTCCCATAACCATCGCTGAACAAAAAGGTAGCAATTGCCTTCGTGTTCCAATTACAGATTCTATGCAACTTATTTATCTACCGCTTGCTTGGCCCAACAACATTGGGCAGTCCATTGTCAAAAAACAGTTGATTGTGAAGCCAGATACACCTTTGCCGCAAATCCTGGCATTGATGAAAATAGCGATCGCCCCTATGCGATTGAGTTGCACAGCCTTTTTGAAGATAGTCCCGCAAGTAGAAGGCAACTCATGTCAGGCATAAGCCCATTTACTGTTTCTAAGCAACCACCACTGATTCTAGTGGCTGATGATGACAAGACCATCCGGGTATTGTTGCGTAAAGCAATGGAACAAGAAGGTTATCGAGTGGTCGAGGTCAATGATGGTAAGCAATGTTTAGATGCCTACGACACTATCAAACCGGATATAGTTTTGCTAGATGCTGTAATGCCTGTGATGGATGGCTTTACTTGCTGTAAGCACTTGCTCCAGATTGCCAGGAATAATTTAATCTCAGCCCTTGCCACTTTTGATACTGACTCGAATCTTAACAATACGGTTATTTCCAAGCTATGGGAACGCACTCCCATCTTGATGATTACATGCTTGGACGATGAAGAATCTGTAAACCGTGCTTTTGAAGCGGGAGCAACTGATTACGTCACTAAGCCAATTCACTGGCCTGTATTACGCCAGCGGTTGCGCCGACTGCTACAGCAGGCACAAGTGTACAAACAGTTAGAGGCGGCAAACGAAGCTTTGCATCACCTTGCCAATGTAGATGGCTTAACTGAATTGGCTAATCGTCGCCGCTTTGACGATTATCTCAATACTCAGTGGATTAATCTTGCACAAGAGGAATTTCCCTTGTCAATGATTTTGTGTGATATCGACTTTTTTAAATTTTATAATGATAAATATGGACATCCAGCAGGGGATGTATGTTTACAAAAGGTAGGTGCTGTCTTAAGCCTTAAGGCACAAAAACATCAGGATTTAGTAGCGCGTTATGGTGGCGAAGAATTTGCTGTGATTATGCCATACACTTCTGCATCTGGCGCACTTCACGTTGCCGCCGCGATCCAAGCGGGAATCAAAGATTTGCAAATTGTTCATGACGGTTCTGCGGTGAGTCAGCACGTCACTCTCAGTATGGGCGTGGCAACTGTTGTCCCGACTTGGGAATCTTCACCTTCAGAGTTGATTGTGCTGGCAGATAAAGCACTCTACCAAGCAAAGGCTGGGGGACGCGATCGCTTTGTCTTAAATTCTTAATTGTCATTAGTCATTAGTCATTTGTCATTTGTCATTAAGTGTTGCTAGTTTTTTACTAATGCCCCATGCCCCAATACCTAAGAAGGATAAACTGGCAGTGTGAAGTGAAACCATGCTCCGTTATTGGGTGCAGAATCCACCCAAATTTGGCCATAGTGTGCCAGAACGATGCGTTGGCATAAACAAAGGCCAATGCCGTAACCTTCTGTACCTTCATCCCGTTGCAGGCGGAAGTGGTTTTCAAAGATGCGATTGCGATTCTCTACAGGAATACCAGGCCCAGTATCGCCAATACTAAACTGAACTTTTTGGGTAGTACGGTGCAATCCGGCGATGCTAATCTTGCCACCTTCTGGGGTGTATTTGATGGCATTATCCAACAGATTTACTAGCACTTGGCGGATGCGTTCTGGGTCAGCATATACATAAGGTAAGTCATTCGGAATATCTGTTTCGACCTCTTGGGATTTGGCGGTGTAGCGATCGCACAATTCTTCTAGTACATCTAAGCACAGTTTACCTAGCTGTACCTTTTGTGGTAGTATAGGAAATTCTGTATCTTTGCCACGACCTACTTGCAAAAGGTCGGCAATCATCCGATCGATGATCTTAGTTTGATTACGGGCTTGTTTTAATAGATGCGCTGTCAAGGATGGTTTGAGGCGCTGAAATTGGCCTGTCTCTAAATTGTAGTTAGATTGAAGAGTTTCGATGGCGATCGCGGCAGCAGTTAGCGGATTACGGAGATCGTGTGCTAGCATCCCAATCACCCGATCTTTAAACTGTAGCTGCTCTTGGAGGTTATCTTTTTCCTGTTTTAAGCGAAAAATCTCGTCTGAGAGTCGGATGAGTTCGGCAGAAACAGCAACTGAACGGATAGTGGATTTGGGTGATGTCGCCCTAACAGTATCGTCTATCCGTTCTTGTAAGTCTTCCTGTAATTTCAAATAAGCGTCTACAGCGGCCTGCCAGCGAGGCCACCAGTTTTTCAATTGCGCTATGATATTACTCCCAGCCAAAACCTGTCGTGGTTCCGGGTGAATTTTGATTAAAGCTGGCGTTGCTACCAACTTAAAGTGTTCTGCTAAGTAAGGTTGTTGACCAACATCAATAGTTTGAAGTTCAAAACTATACTCAACCTGTAATTCTTTTAAGTAAGCACGTATTCGCTGTACCTGTTGACGGGACTTGGGGCGTCCATCGACAAACAGTAACAGCTGGAGTGGAGCCTCAGAATAAGTAGGCTGATCCTGGGAAACTTGCATGTAATCGTGTTTCAGCACTGGTAACAACCCGGTGACGCTTTACAGAAAGTAAAAAGGACTGACGGTTGTTGATGGTCGTTGTTTTTTCTTCTTAATATCTATTTTAGATTTTCATACTCCTACCCGATCTGCGTTTTTGACATCAGACATATCTTTTTCAGCCTTTTGCTCCCTTTTGGTTAACTTCATCTCCAAGAAACACCCTTGTCCCTTGAATATAAGTCTTAATTTGCCCTGAATCAAAAATTTTCGCCAGAGCCAGCAGGTGAAAGGTTTAATACTATGTCAAATCGGCTAGTGCAGCACTATGTTAATTTGAGTACTCGCTTTGAGCAAGCGATCGCCCAAGAAAACACAGATACTCATTGTATCTAATATATCAGGAAGCTGTTAACTGTTCAGACCAAGTTTGTAGAGTGTTTTCTCAACCGCCAGTGCATTTGATGAAGTGTCTTTTTCACTTCTAGCCAATCATTAACTAGGATTGGGACAAGCAGCTAAAGCCAACTCTGTACTACTTCTATAACTTGCGAAGCGCACCTTCCAGCTTTCCTAAAAGAACCACAGCTCTATCCAAGAATAACAGGGGATGGGTTGTGATTGAGGGAAAGTTTTAGATAACATAAGAGGCGATGCCTACGGCGGTAAACTACGCACTTTTAGAGTCAGCACTCACTGCTTTTTTGGCTGTCAAGAAACTCTTGACTACAGTACAAGTAGCACTTTCTCTAGAAAATCAATTTAGAGATACTAGGGAAACTGCTGCGACACTTGACTGCTTTACCTATTACCCCAGTCGCCAAGAATAACGAACTTACGCTAACTTCCTGGAATTGATTAACACTGGCATTTTCCAGCTATTGCCTTACTCAGCTTACCATCGTCAGATGAATAATTTCCAGAATCGATTGTCAGCCAGTGTTAGTGAACTCGATCTATTCCCCTCTTTGGATGAGGCTAAGGGGGGCTTTGTTCCTAGTTTATCACTTCAGTTGCTTGGCGATCGCATTACAAGTAGCGCATCTGGAAGTAGATTCAAGCTTTTGCTAGCTAAACTGTTTTTTGACCAGTTCTCAATTAGTTATCTGCTCTACAACTTGGATATTTAGATAACTATCTGAAAAATTGCTTCACAATCTAGTATTGATCGGTTTGTAGTCTGTGGCTCTAGTCCTCATCTAAGCACTAAAGTCCTTACTACGAACTCCCAAATCATAAAACTCTTATTTAGCAGGGGTTTCAGGTTTATTGATGTTTTTTTTTCAAAAATGTTAGTTTTTCAGAATTTTAGGGAACTCTATAAATAAGCATGGGAATTATCAAAACCTAATGGCTGTAAAACGAAGACAATACGGTAGCTTTTGCTACCGTTTACTCATTTTTGGAGATCCGATCATCATCAACAGAGACATTTACGAAGAAGACGTACTGAGTCGGTAGTGTCTTTTGGTGATATAAAAAGTCAGAGGAGAGCAGGGAGATAAAGGATACAAGCGCACAAGACGGACAAGGGGAAATTATTGAACAAGTCTCTTGTCTCTTCTCCATGCCCAATGCCCCATTCCCATTTAATGAACAGTCTGCGCTAGGGTAGGAATTGAAACTCAATTTGTGATTTCCTGTGCTTCCCTGTAAACGTCCAGCTGTATTTTTAATTTGGGCTGTTCTACTCACTTCGTTAACAGCCTGTGCTAATAGTCCAGTCGCCAAAAACCTTGAAGAATCTTTGGCGGCAGATCCGAAACTGCAAAGCGATGGAGTTGTCTTTGGAGAATCTCAAGGTAATCAACCGCAAGCACAGCAAAATGAATCAGCAGTTCAGTTACCATCTGATTTTCCTAAAGATATACCCTTATATTCCAATGCCAAACTACAGGAAGTTACACCTGCTAGCGGCTCAGAAAACAAAATCTCAACTCGTTGGTTAAGTTCTGACCCCAGTAATTTTATTGCTAGCTTTTATCGCAGCCAGTTTCAAACAAATAACTGGCAGATTTTACAACAGCCAACAGATGATACAGGAGGATCTTTTGAGGCACGTCGCAACGATTTGCTGTTGAAGGTTTCCATTCAGCCCAAATCAGTTACTAACGCCACACCTAATCAACCCCAAACAGCCACTGAATTACTGATTGATTACGTACCGAATAGTACTGCAACAGCACAATTTACCCCAAATACAAATCCTAACGAAACTACTAACGCCGTTCCTCAACCGGGAAATTCACAGTTCATTGGCCCAATACCACCCACAAACTTGGCAGCACAGCCACCAAGCACAACTAATAACCAAACAATCCCTACAGCTACAACAAATAAATCTCAGGTATTTAACGATCTGAATAAGGTATCGCCAGAATTGCGGCAACATATCGAAGACTTGGCTGCATTAGGTGTTTTGTCTTTAGAAGCAAAGACAACTAAGAGCAACTCTACTAACACAACTAACCAGTTTGAACCCGGTAAAATCGTTACACATCGGGAATACGCTCGTTGGCTGATTGCTGCTAACAATGCTGTGTATGCCAACAATCCAGCTAAACAAATTCGCTTGGCATCAGAAAGTACTCAACCAGCTTTTAGTGATGTGTCGGCAAAAGACCCAGATTTTCCAGCAATTCAGGGATTAGCCGAAGCTGGGTTAATTCCTAGTCCTTTGTCTGGAGATACTACAGTAGTTTTATTTCGTCCTGATGCAGCCTTGACACGGGAACAGTTACTGCTATGGAAATTACCTTTAGATACTCGCCAAGCTTTACCCTCTGCTAACTTAGATGCGGTCAAACAAACCTGGGGTTTTCAAGATGCAGCGCGAATTGACCCCAAGGCTTTGAGAGCAGTGTTGGCTGATTACCAAAATAGCGAACAATCGAATATTCGACGGGTGTTTGGTTATACGACTCTGTTTCAACCCAAAAAACCTGTAACTCGTGCTGAGGCTGCAACGGCTTTGTGGTATTTCGGCAGTCAGGGTGAGGGTGTGTCAGCTAGTGAGGCTTTGAAATTAAAGCGAAGTTAAAACTAAAGTGATGCCTACGACGGGTTACGCTTATGCAGCCTTGATTCCATCACAGTCAGTTGATAGCAAGCACAAAGCTGGATAATATCTACCTTTTAGCATAGAAAGTTTGCTATTTATTTGTAATATACTTTTTTTGATCAAAAAAATGTAAATCTAAGTATTTATAGCCTTTTGAGCTGTGCTTGATGAACTTTTGAGGCATAGTTAAGTAAAAAACTTAAATTATAGCCGTAGTCACATAGGTGAGGACAGTGTTGATTGCTCAAAGGCTTGAAAAAACTGGTTTTTTAGTCAGCACTAAGCACTCAGCACTTTGCTAGAACTCAATAGGCGTACTTAGTTTTGAAGTAAGTCAAAAGACAAGTTGTTAGACTAGCGCTCTTTCATTACTTTTAAACAAATTATATATACCACAGGTAAAACAAATATGAAAAAACAAGCTGTAACGGCAGGATTTGTTCTATTCTCTTTCATGTTGCCGACCAAAGCCTCGGCTGTAAGTTTTGATCAGCTTTATGTATTTGGCGATAGTCTTTCCGATACAGGCAATATATACAATGCTACTGGGAAAACATACCCTTCAAGCCCACCTTACTTTGATGGACGTTTTTCCAATGGGCCAATCTGGGTAGATTATCTTGGAGATCAGCTAGGGTTAAAGCCTACTTTATTTACTACTATTCCTCCCACACCTTTTCCTACCCAAGGGATAAACTTTGCCTTTGGTGGATCTGGTTCTGGTTTAGATAATGCTGTTGTTGACAATCTAGGATTACCAGGAGTGCTTAAACAAGTCCTCGGTTTTGCCGAAACTCTGCAAGCAAATAATCAAACTGCTGACCCAAATGCACTTTATACATTGTGGGGAGGTGCGAATGATTTCCTTTTTCTTAACCCTGAAGACTCTACCACGCCAATCAATAATATATCCTTGGCGTTGAATACTCTGGTAGGAGTCGGCGCGAAAAATATTCTTGTATTTAACTTGCCAGATTTGGGACAGATACCAGCAGCTAAAAATGGTAATCGCAACCCTACAACCTTAAGCAAATCAACTAGTGACTTTAACTTGGGTTTAGCAGAAACTGTGAGCGCTTTGAGTCAAAACCCAAATCTCAACATCATCTCTGTTGATACTTATTCCTTATTGAATCAGGCTAGCGCATTGGGTTTTACGAATGTAACCGAGTCTTGCCTAGATAGGGAAGATATATGTGACCCAGCTAACAACAAGTTTCTCATCTGGGACGATTATCACCCAACGACCGCTGGTCATAAGGTGATAGCAGATACTGCACTGGCGGCGATTGAGGCTAAGTCTGTTCCTGAACCCTCAATAAACTTAGGAATTTTAGCGCTCGGTGCTTTTGGTGCGGTAGGAGTGCTGAAGCGTCAACAAAAAAGGTCAGCACTTGTATCAGCAGGTCGGGTTGTTGATGCACAATAGTCTCATATAACAGTTGAAAATTAAACTAATTGATGTGGGATTACGATCGCTTATTTGAAATTATTGAAGAATTGGTCATGCACCATTCCCCTAGTGGTGCAGAAGCCGAAATCAACCAGTTGTTAATGCAACGATTTGCGGCGCTGGGTGTGGAAGTTTGGTGCGATCGCGCCGATAATATTATTGCCAAGATTCCAGGAAAAAATCCAGACCGAGCGATCACGATCACGGCACACAAGGACGAAATTGGTGCAATTGTCAAGAGTATTGGTGATCAAGGTCGTGTCAAAGTCAGCAAACTTGGCGGTTCTTTCCCGTGGGTTTACGGCGAAGGCGTTGTCGATTTACTGGGAGATAACGAAACTATCAACGGTATTCTCAGCTTTGGTTCCCGCCATGTTTCCCACGAATCACCCCAAAAAGTGCAGCAGGAAGATACTACTGTGAAGTGGGAAAATGCCTGGATTGAAACGAAGCTGACATCTGCTCAATTAGAGGCAGCTGGTATTCGGCCTGGAACTAGAATGGTGATTGGCAAACATCGCAAGGGTCCAATTCGGTTAAAGGATCATATTGCTGGTTACACTTTGGATAACAAAGCTTCTGTTGCGATTTTGCTAGCTTTGGCTGAAAATCTCAAACAGCCAGTAGTCGATGTTTATTTAGTAGCGTCGGCGAAAGAAGAAGTGGGAGCAATTGGGGCGCTATTTTTCACCCAAAATCAACGTTTGGATGCGTTGATTGCTTTAGAAATTTGTCCATTATCTGAGGAATATCCTGTTGAAGATGGCGAAAGTCCTGTACTTTTATCTCAAGATGCTTATGGAATATATGATGAGGGGTTAAATGGACAACTGCGCCAATCTGCCAAGCAACTCGATATGCCAGTGCAGTTAACAACTCTGAGTGGGTTTGGTAGTGATGCTTCGATTGCGATGAAATTTGGTCATGTTGGGCGTGCTGCTTGTTTGGCATTTCCCACCCAAAATACACATGGATATGAAATTGCTCATTTAGGAGCGATCGCTAACTGTATTAATTTGTTAAAAGCTTTCTGCGAAACTGAGTTTGAGTGATATCTAGAGGCTTTGATTTGAAGGAACAATCTCGCATATTAACCCAAAATAGCCAGAAAAAGGTTTTGCAAAGCTTGAAAGTCTGGCTCCTGAAGTTGCCCTAACTTTTTAATCACTAGCCCTTTATCTATGGTAGTCAAAACTGGTTTGATAATTGAAGGTTTGAGAAGACCAGCTACTCGCCATCCAGTAATTGTGATTTCACCAAAGGAACTTGCTGGATTTGCTTGACTGGTAATGGCTATCAATATTAAATCCGAACGCTCACGTTGATAGCTATTAGAATTAACAATTACTGCTGGACGTTTTTTAGCAGTAATCTGGTTAGTAAAGGGAAACGGCACTAAAATAACATCACCAAATTCATAGTGTGTCATATTCTGCATCATCAGGGTTATCCCAGATTTTAAACAGAACTGGTTCAGAAAGTTTTGCTGCTGTAAAGGTAAGGCTATACTCTGTATTTTGCTTCTCCAGAGAATTAATAAAATCTTCAACTAGCAAAACTTGTTCGGGAGGTAACTGGCGAATTTTTTCAAGTAGCCTTTGCTCTGAACTGCTATGAGCCTGCATTGTTTAGATTCTCCTAATCTTGCCTATCTATGATTGGTTGCTTTATGCATTCATTATAGTTTTTGGTTGTCTCTACCGACGATGGCGATCGCTAATTGTATTGATTTGTTAAAAGCTTTCTGCGAAATTGAGTTTGAGGAATAATTCTAGGCTTTCACTCGAAGGAGCGATCGCATATCAACCGAAAATTACGTGAATTTTTCTGGTTGTCGAAAATGCGCGATCGCACAGCAGAATTATTCCTACTGTTGATGTCGTACCATCGCGTAGGCGTAGCCCGTCTTTGACATCGCCACATCTGTAGATTAGACATTAGATGTATAATTGCTGAATGCTTCGTGTATTTATTTAAATGATTACCGTTACACCAGAGGAAATTACTCAGTTTCGCAGCCAGTTGGTGGATAGCCCAGAGGCTTTAGCAGCTTTGGATGCCATAGAAGAGTGTAAGGGAAATCTGGAAGCAGCAGCACAGTTAATTGCTGTTGAGACAACCGACGTAGAAGTTAGCTTGAGGGGAGATTCTAATTATTTAGAGAAATTAGCCCAAAAACTCAGCAAAATCATCTGTCAGGAAGAATTTGACGAATTGATGACGGGAGTATTGACAGCTGCGATCGCCACTCTAGCAGCAAGTGGTAATATTCCCGTAGCCCTGGCAACTCCAGTGGTAATTTATGTTGCCAAAATCGGCGTGAAGAAGTTTTGTGAAACTGCCAAACCTGAATCCTAAAGCCCTGTAGCTGTAAATCCTGCCCAGTAAAATGGCGCTGCAAAAGGGTGGGGTTTACGTTTGCAGGTTCTTTTTAATATCGCTCTTGCTACTGGATGCTTTTCTTGTGGGAGTTGAGCAAAAATTTCTTCTATTTGTAGCTGATATTGACTTAATAATGCTTCAAATTTCTCGGTTGTTAAATTTCGCAGCCACTGCTGCGCTTGATTGAGTGCTATAGAGACACTATTTATTGTTTGCAGGTTTTCATAAAATTTTATCATCAAAAACGCTGTAGATAAATCGCTGACAGTCCACAAACTACTGACTACAGCTTTACTCCCAGCTAATAGAAAACCGCTAGGTAAACCAATGTATTCGTCACTGATATTTTTAAAATCAATCAATCCAGTTTCGCAAGCGGAAAGGGTGACGAGGCGACATTTTTCTAATTTGAGACTGAATATTCTATCTAAAGTTAGGCATTTTTCTAAATCGTGGGTTTCTCTTGCTCGTAAATTCAGGTAACGTTCGGAGTCGGGTTTTGTTGGGGTGTCTGCGATGGGTGCATTTGCCAAAATTAAGGCTGAATTACCGGGGTTTGTTAAGTTAAAATACCCGTGACAGCTAAAGTGGGTGCAGTGGTAAGTGTTTAAGTCAGTATTATTAATAGCTGTGAGTGTCGCTGCTGTTTTTTTCAGAACGTTGGAAGTATTAAAGTAGCTTTGAATAACTTGTACTTCTAAATCGGTGTAATTCAGGTCTTCTGTAGGATTTTGAATTGCAAATAGAGATTGAAAATCAGGACGTTTGCGCTGTTGTACCTGTTGCAGTAGTTGACAACTGGGTGCATAGCTCACACCACCAGCAAATAAATCCAAAAGACAATGCGAATTTTCCGAATTTTGATTTACTGGGAGTGCATGAAGGGGGAATAAGTGTAGGGCAGTATAAGGGATTAGGATGAGTTGATCGCAGTGCTTTGGTATCTGGGTTAATATTTCATCAATGTGGAGAATCGAAGCTAATTCTTTGAGTTCTTCCCCTAAGCTATTTAGCCATTGGTCTTTTTGATTGTAGTAATTTTGCAAATATTGATTTATCCAATTTTCCAAAGCTTCTCGGTCTTCTGGTTGGGATTGCCAAACTGTTACCTCTCCCTTTTTTGTGACAATAAACACCAGAATTTTATCGTTGAGAATATACCACTCAATAATGGCTGTACGCTCATCCAAAGAACCTTGGAAGGA
Source organism: Nostoc sp. LPT (assembly GCF_017115165.1). Classification (GTDB taxonomy): domain Bacteria; phylum Cyanobacteriota; class Cyanobacteriia; order Cyanobacteriales; family Nostocaceae; genus Nostoc. Next base: position 29,175 of record NZ_JABXKF010000079.1, read on the forward strand.
GTCGAATTTTAAACCATAACCAACAGGTAAGTATTGGTTTTGCAATTCATTACGCTGGTTTCGCAACTGTTGGAGATGTTGTGCAAGGACTTTGGGATTTTCAGCTTTGCCATTTTGGATTTGATATTGTCCTACGGCTATTTCATCCCTATATTTTTCTAATTGAGTGAATACTTCTGGAGGGAAGATGGTTTTAGAGTCGCGTTCGAGGATTTGTTCAACTAAATTGCGGGTTTTACTACGTTCAACATATTCAATCGCTTCAGTAATCTTATTTAATTGCCAGCAAACTTCTACCATGCGGCTATAAACTTGGTTAAAGTATTCCGCTTGTTTACGCTTGCTTTCTTCTCCAGATACTATTTCTTCCCGTAAAGATTCTATAGTGGCAATGGCAGACTTAAAAGTATTGTACGCCAAGGCAAACTGGTTTGCGTTTTGGTAAGTAATCCCCAGTCCCCACAAAGTTTCTGCACAAAATTGAGGCAAAGCTTCAGGAGTTCTGACAGTTAAAGCAGCAGTATAAGCCGCGATCGCCTGATCGATGTTATCTGCCCTGTCTCCTTTTATTCTATCCCTGTAGACATTTGCGAGATTATTTTGCGTCATTGCCCATTCAAAAGGCAAAGCTTCAAGAGTGTAGACAGTTAAAGCAGCAGTATAAGCCGCAATCGCCTGATCGATGTTATCTGCTTTGTCTCCTTTTATTCTATTGCTGTAGGCAAGTCCGAGATTATTTTGCGTCATTGCCCAATCAATAGGCAAAGCTTCAGGAGTTCTGACAGTTAAAGCAGCAGTATAAGCCGCGATCGCTTTTTCGATGTTATCTGCCCTGTCTCCTTTTATTCTATTGCTGTAAGCAGCAGCGAGATTATATTGCGTCATTGCCCAATCAAAAGGCAAAGCTTCAAGAGTGTAGACAGTTAAAGCAGCAGTTAAAGCCGCGATCGCAATTTCAATGTTATCTGCCCTGTCTCCTTTTATTCTATCGCTGTAGGCAGCAACGAGATTATTTTGCGTTGCTGCCCAATCAATAGGCAAAGCTTCAGGAGTTCTGACAGTTAAAGCAGCAGTATAAGCCGCGATCGCTTTTTCGATGTTATCTGCCCTGTCTCCTTTTATTCTATTGCTGTAAACAAGTCCAAGATTATGTTGCGTCATTGCCCAATCAATAGGCAAAGCTTCAGGAGTTCTGACAGTTAAAGCAGCAGTATAAGCCGCGATCGCTTTTTCGATGTTATCTGCCCTGTCTCCTTTTATTCTATTGCTGTAAACAAGTCCAAGATTATTTTGGGTCACTGCCCATTCAAAAGGCAAAGCTTCTCTAGTGTGGACAGTTAAAGCAGCAGTATAAGCCGCGACCGCTTTTTCGATGTTATCTGCCCTGTCTCCTTTTATTCTATCGCTGTAGGCATTTGCGAGATTATTTTGGGTCATTGCCCATTCAAAAGGCAAAGCTTCAGGAGTTCTGACAGTTAAAGCAGCAGTATAAGCCGCGACCGCAATTTCGATATTATCTGCCCTGTCTCCTTTTATTCTATCCCTGTAGGCATTTGCGAGATTATTTTGCGTTGCTGCCCAATCAATAGGCAAAGCTTCAAGAGTGTAGACAGTTAAAGCAGCAGTATAAGCCGCGACCGCAATTTCGATGTTATCTGCCCTGTCTCCTTTTATTCTATCGCTGTAGGCAGTAGCGAGATTATTTTGGGTCATTGCCCATTCAAAAGGCAAAGCTTCAAGAGTGTAGACAGTTAAAGCAGCAGTATAAGCCGCGACCGCCTGATCGATGTTATCTGCCCTGTCTCCTTTAATTCTATTGCTGTAGGCAGTAGCGAGATTATTTTGAGTCATTGCCCAATTAAAAGGCAAAGCTTCAAGAGTGTAGACAGTTAAAGCAGTAGTATAAGCCGCGATCGCTTTTTCGATGTTATCTGCCCTGTCTCCTTTTATTCTATTGCTGTAGGCAAGTCCGAGACTATTTTGGGTCATTGCCCATTCAAAAGGCAAAGCTTCAAGAGTGTAGATAGTTAAAGTAGGAGTAGAAGCAGCGATCGCTTTTTCGATGTTATCTGCCCTGTCTCCTTTAATTCTATCCCTGTAGGCAAGTCCGAGATTATTTTGCGTTGCTGCCCATTCAAAAGGCAAAGCTTCTTTGGTTGTGACAGTTAAAGCAGCAGTAAAAGCCGCGATCGCTTTTTCGATGTTATCTGCCCTGTCTCCTTTAATTCTATCCCTGTAGGCAAGTCCGAGATTATTTTGCGTTGCTGCCCATTCAAAAGGCAAAGCTTCTTTGGTTGTGACAGTTAAAGCAGCAGTAAAAGCCGCGATCGCTTTTTCGATGTTATCTGCCCTGTCTCCTTTAATTCTATCGCTGTAGGCATTTGCGAGATTATGTTGCGTTCCTGCCCATTCAAAAGGCAAAGCTTCAAGAGTGTAGACAGTTAAAGCAGCAGTAAAAGCCGCGATCGCTTTTTCGATGTTATCTGCCCTGTCTCCTTTAATTCTATCGCTGTAGGCATTTGCGAGATTATTTTGCGTCATTGCCCATTCCAAAGGCAAAGCTTCAAGAGTGTAGACAGTTAAAGCAGCAGTAGAAGCCGCGATCGCTTTTTCGATGTTATCTGCCCTGTCTCCTTTTATTCTATTGCTGTAAGCAGCAGCGAGATTATATTGCGTCATTGCCCAATCAAAAGGCAAAGCTTCAAGAGTGTAGACAGTTAAAGCAGCAGTTAAAGCCGCGATCGCTTTTTCGATGTTATCTGCCCTGTCTCCTTTTACTCTATCCCTGTAGGCACCAGCGAGATTATTTTGAGTCATTGCCCATTCAAAAGGCAAAGCTTCAAGAGTGTAGACAGTTAAAGCAGCAGTACAAGCAGCGATCGCAATTTCGATGTTATCTGCCCTGTCTCCTTTTATTCTATTGCTGTAAGCAGCAGCGAGATTATATTGCGTCATTGCCCATTCAAAAGGCAAAGCTTCAGGAGTTCTGACAGTTAAAGCAGCAGTAGAAGCCGTGATCGCAATTTCGATGTTATCTGCCCTGTCTCCTTTTATTCTCTGCCTGTAGGTATTTGCGAGATTATGTTGCGTCATTGCCCATTCAAAGGGCAAAGCTTCAAGAGTGTAGATAGTTAAAGCAGCAGTATAAGCCGCGATCGCAATTTCGATGTTATCTGCCCTGTCTCCTTTTATTCTATCGCTGTACGCATTTGCGAGATTACTTTGCGTTCCTGCCCATTCAAAAGGCAAAGCTTCAAGAGTGTAGATAGTTAAAGCAGCAGTATAAGCCGCGAGCGCATTTTCAATGTTATCTGCCCTGTCTCCTTTTATTCTCTGCCTGTAGGCAGCAGCGAGATTATTTTGTGTCATTGCCCATTCAAAAGGCAAAGCTTCAAGAGTGTAGACTGTTAACGCGACTTCATAGCCAGTAATGGCAATTTCCATATTGCTGGCTTTCCCACCCAAAGGGAATTGCGCTATTAGATTGCTAAATACAAAAATAAATGCTGCTAAATATTCCGCTTCATCTACTGTCGCTTCCCCAAGGCTATTTATCCCCCAACGGCGCAATATTTCTGCTAACACTCCGTTGAGTTTGTCTGTATTCGTTGCCAGCAAGGGGTAAACTACCTGTGCGTTACCTCTACTATCTGCTATTACTTTCAGCACTTGCTCTAAGAAATCTAAGTATTCTTTTTCTGTGGCAGTCGATGATAATTTACTAGAAACCCCAAGTTGCTGTCCTGCTATATTCATTAAATGATTAGCTTGGTCTAATTCGCCTTGCCTTAGTAGATTACTTGCCATTTCCAGCATCTTTTGTACTAAGCCAGCATCAATTAAATCTTGGTTTGCTGCCAAAATTTCTTGTACTTCATCGTCACTACGGCAATTCAACAGGTTTTGAATAAGGTTGAAATAGGCTTGTTGACGCTGTTCGTTCATGGATGAGGGCGAGAGAGTCGCACATATTTGATTATCAAAGAAATTCAACACCAGCGCCCTAGATTCCAGAAACGGATAGATTTTCATCACAGGTGATGTATGTCTGCCAATGAAAGAATCTCGTGGATAAGTATTTTTTACTTGTGAGCAGACAATATAGTGATTTTGCGATCGCCCACTACCAGTTTCAGGTAAAAAGAGGATGGATGCGATGCCTGCGGTGGGCTACGCCAACCATTTATCGATTTGGCGATGCCTACGGCGGGCTACGCCAACGCAATTGCGATTTTAGCGATCGCATTTGCTATTTAGGCGATCGCACGCATTTGTGATTTTGTGCTATTGAGTAGCGATCACAAAAATTCAATATTCTCTTTTGTGTGCGGTTGTGCCTAGATTTGCACACCTCCTGCTTGAAAAATCTGTTCGGCGGTTAAATTCAATTCTCTGAATGTGGGTGAAATAATGCGTTCGCTCTCACAAAACTGGTTGATCTGGTACTCACCATCAACCAATGAATAGACTGATATTGTCGGTTGTTTGGGATTGCCAATAAACCGCCTACCGCCTAAAGCGGCATAATCTACAATCCAATATTCGGGGATGCCGACTGCTTCATAAGCAGCCACTTTTGTAAGATAATCATCACGCCAGTTGGTGAGGCAGTGCGTTGCGGGGGTTCCCCCCGTTGTAGCAACTGCCGTACTAACTACTTCAATTACCAATGGTATAGATTTAGCTAGGCTTACAGTAGAGTCTTTTTTCCAGAGTGGTTCATTGACTAAATTGGGGCGGTTTAATACCAGCACATCTGGCAAGTAAGCTGATTCACTCTCAAGCGGTTTAACCAATGCTGTTTTGGGAATGAAGTAGGGAAGTTTGAGTCGCCCAATTTCTATAGATATATTCAGTGCCAAAAAACCTATAACTTCTTCGTGTTCACCTGTAGGCTGAGACATCTCTATAACTACTCCATCATGAAGCTCATAGCGTTTTCCAGAGTTGTCTGGGTATTTGGCAACGAATTCATCGAATGTAACTAGTTTGCGTAAGGCTTGAGTCATAAATTTATCGCTCCCAGTAGTTATTTTGGCGATGCCTGCGGCTGGCTACGCCTACGCATTTGTTATTTTAGCGAGTAGCAATTATGATTTCGGCGATGCCTGCGGCGGGCTACGCCAACGCATTTGTTATTTTTAAATTGTTACACTGCTCTGTGTTCGTCGCAGTTTTTGATGTAACGACGTAAAACAGAGTTGATTAAGGTTTTATATTCTCCGCTTTGAGCTTGAAACCACTCTAGTATATCTGGCTCAATCTGTACCAATTGCTGTGCTTGAGGTGCGGGAACTCGGAGAGTCGCTTTCTGAAAAAAATCTTCTGTCAATGGTGGAATATCAGAGTAGTCAATTTCTTCATCGTTCATTGACTCCAATGCTGTCCAGTTAGTACGAGAGGTATTTCTCAAGTCTTTGTCGCTCATACCGATTTGCCCTTCGTGCTGAAATGATCCGAATCACATTATTTTTGCGTTCTGTCCAAACTACAACGGCTACACCGTTGCCGAGGAAACCTATACCGAACCAACGGTCTTCTCCGTAATCAAAACGATCATCTAACTCAATTAGCATTGGACTTTCAAACATCTCAGGAACATCGGCGAAATCAATCTCATGTTTGCGAAGATTCTCTAAATTTTTCGCCTCATCCCACTCAAACTGCATGAAAATTTAGACACGCTAATTGAACCATCTCTATTCTCCTGCATAATATCCCAATACGCTCGGTGTTAGAGATAAAGACCTGATTTTTGCGTAGGTTGGGTTGAGCGATAACGTAGGCGCAATGATTTTGTGATGCCTGCGGTGGGCTACGCCAACGCATTTGTGATTTCGGTGATTCCGTTTATAGATTTGGCGATGCCTGGGTTGGGCTACTCCAACGCATTTATCGATTTGGAGAATGCAATTGTAATTTTAGCGATGCCTGGGTTGGGCTACGTCAACGCATTTATAGATTTTGCGATGCCTACGACGGGCTACGCCAACGCAATTGTGATTTCGGCAGTCGCATTTATCGATTTGGCAAACGCAATTATTATTTAGGCGATCGCTATATCTCCCAATCCTCAATCAACAAGTTATTAATGCATTGGAATTCTCTAGTGTTATGGGTGATGAGGGTTAAGTTATTTGTTAGCGTGATGGCAGCAATTTGTAAGTCATACGCGCCAATGGGAGTACCTAATGCTTCTAATTGAGAGCGAATTGTTCCAAACGTCGTTGCTGCTAAATCGTCAGCCCCTTTGGGGAAGTCAAAAGTCAAAAGTCAAAAGTCAAAAATTTTGAACCCCATAAATAAATTTAGCGGCTTGTACCTTTTTATTTCCGGTCAAAGGGTAGTGATGTAAATTGGGCTAAAAATTGTTGTTGTAAAGTAAGATTACGTTGTGAATTGGCACTTTTCATTGCACCATAAAATAGTTTAGCTTTGACGATTGAGCAAACGGCAATATCTTTAGTAGCAGTGGATTCTAGTTTCTGTTTTAAAGTGGAATTTTTACCTCGCATATAGATAATGCAGGTGTTAGTATCGAGCAGGAATTTCACAGGATTGGTTCGCGTTCTGGTTGTTGTCCTTGGGGATGACGGAAGAAGGTTTCATCTTGGATACATCCATAAAATTGAGGCAGGGGATATTCTGTTATTTCGGTTGAAGTTGCTGGTTGTAGGGACTCAATGAGGGTTTTTAGTAATCGAGTAACGTCAAATTCTTCGGGTAATTTAGCCACGAGGGATTGACGGAATAATTCTGAGATTTTGCTTATTTGCACAGATTGGGTGTTGTTATTGTGTGTAGTCAGGCTTTGTGCCAGGAGTTGGATAATATACAATTTATCGTCAGGTGAAAGCTGAAGGAGTTGTTGTTCGAGTTCTGGGACAATCATGATGTAGCTCAGGTGGAGGATAATTTCATTTTACTTTCATAATCAAAAGTTAATAAGTGGTGGGGTTTAAGTCCCCTGTCTCTACAGGCACTTCTGTTTTGTGTCGGGGTCTAAATCCCCGTCACAAAACGTAATTGCGAATTGCAAATTGCGAATTGCGAATTGTTTTAATCTGTGATTTCCGCGTATGCATTTATAGATTTGGCGATGCCTGCGGCGGGCTACGCCAACGCAATTGTTATTTCGGGGTTCGCAATTGTTATTTCGGGGTTCGCAATTGCTATTTCCGGGTACGCAATTGCTATTTCGGGGTACGCAATTGCTATTTCGGGGTACGCAATTG
>NZ_JABXKF010000011.1 GCF_017115165.1 Nostoc sp. LPT
TCACTGGTGGATTCAATTTGGAGTTTAATCGTAACTAATTACCCGGACATGATATGAGTGGAAATATTTGTATCGAGCCGTCGATTCAAATGGCAATACTTTGGACTTTTTGCTTACAGATAAACGGGATACCGCAGCGGCAGAACGATTTTTGTGCAAGGTTTTGAAGGCTTTCCATACTACTGAACCTCGAATAATTAATGTCGATAAAAATGCCGCATATCCGAAAGCGATAGATGCACTCAAAGCTAAAAAAGAACTGTTACTGAAAGTGGAACTGCGGCAGAATAAGTCTCTCAATCAGAGAATCGAGCAGGACCACAGATTTATCAAATGGTTAGTCAAACCGGGAATGGGGTTCAAATCATTTGACACAGCAAGACGAACGATAAAGAGTTACGAAATTATGCACATGCTCAAGAAAGGTCAAATTGAAACAGTCAACAAAGGAGCCGTCAAAGAACGGATCAAATTTATATCTGAAATTTTTGGAGTGATAGCATAATCAATCTCCTTGCGAAAGAGTTTTTTGTCCTTAATTAGTTTTTGCAACACAACCATGCTAACAATGTTGATGCAGACCAGATAGGTGGTAACATTTAGAACAACGACGCTTAAGAACGCTCAAGTCAAACCAATGCCCGATTCAGAAGACCCAAAGCAAGTCTCCAGCAACAATTTACGAAATTCTCAATTTGGCGGTGGGTTGATTAACGCTGGCACAGTGAACGCTGGGCAAATTGGCGGCGACATGTACAACATTCACCTTGGGCAGCATACGGTGGCATCAGGTAATTCAGTCCAATCGCAGAATCAACGCCAGCGATCGCTTTCTGAAAAAGATTCACTTGAAAAAGCTTACACCCTCCAAAGCCAGAAAGTTTCAAAGATACGAACAGCGTTGGTAATTGAAACTGATGTATCCCGCAAGTTTCAATACGAACAACAGCTTCAGTCAGAGGAGCGCACACTTAAGGAGCTTGGTGACAAGTTGGATGCAATTGAACAACAGTTGCAAGCTACTGATGATTATGGGGTAGAAGCAGACACAAATATATATATTGAACTACCACCCATTGAGGACAAATGCTATAAAGCAATCGTGCAACCCGGAGCCTTAATTCGCATCAAAGCTCCGCAGAGAATGGGTAAAACATTACTGCTGGAGAAAACCCTAGACTATGCAAGACACCAGGGTTATCAAACCGCGAAATTGGATTTACAACTCGCTGATATCGATATTCTGGCTAACTTAAAAACATTTCTACAATGGTTATGTGTTGATGTTGCTGACAGTCTGGAACTAGAACCGCAACTAGATAAACATTGGCAAGAGGTTTTTGGGCTGAATAAAAACTGTAGCCGTTATTTTCAAAAATATTTATTATCACTTACTGATACTCCCTTAGTTTTAGCTATAGATAACTTTGAGCGATTATTTGAATATCCAAAAATTTTCCCTCAATTCTGCTTGTTACTGCGTGGATGGTATGAAGCAGCGAAACAGGGAGACAAGATTGGTAATATTTGGAAGAAGTTGCGGTTAGTAGTAGTTCATTCAACTGAATCTTACCCTTCTTTAGACAGTAATCATTCCCCGTTTAATGTGGGATTGGCGATTGACTTACCCGAATTTAATCTGCAACAAGTAACAAACCTCGCCAAGCAGAATGAGTTAAGGCTGGGGGAACAGGACTTAACTAGGTTGATGGAGTTGCTAGGGGGACATCCTTACTTGGTACAATCTGCAATTGCCCATCTCAAAAGCCAGCAAGTGACCTTAGAAAAACTCTTGAGACTTGCGCCAACAGAGCAAGGAATCTTCAGTGACCACTTGCGGCAACAACTGTGGCATTTACAACATAATCCCCAGCTTAAGATAGGGTATAAAAAAGTAGTGACGACGAATACACCCGTAAGGTTAGATACTGAAGTTGCGTTTAAATTACATAGCTTGGGTTTAGTAAAACTCTCCAGTAATGATTGCGTTCCTAGTTGTGATTTGTATCGTCAGTATTTCTCAACTCGTTTGGAGTAGGTAAATCGTGGTTGAACAATACATATTCTCTGGAAGTCTACCTGAAAATGCCAGCACCTACGTCATACGAGAAGCTGATGTACAGTTATATGAAGGACTGAAAGCGGGGAAGTTTTGTTACGTACTAAATTCGCGCCAAAGTGGAAAATCCAGCTTGCGTGTGCGAACCATGCAGCGATTGAGAGATGATGGCGTACAGTGTGCAGCCGTCGACCTTTCTGCTGGAGGTATTCAGAATGTCCCTCCCGAACAATGGTATGCAGATTTAATTGACACGCTCATTGATAGTTTTGGATTAGATTTAGATTTTGGTGATTGGTGGGAGGCGAATCAGTTAAATTCGCTAGTTACAATATTTCGCAAGTTTTTGGAAGAAGTGTTACTTGTTGAAGTTCGAGAAAATATCATTATTTTTATTGACGAAATTGATAGCGTACTCAGTCTGAATTTTCCTACAGATGACTTTTTTGCATTGATTCGTGCCTGTTATAACAAGCGAGTTGATAACCTTGAATACAATCGTCTAACTTTTTGTTTGTTAGGGGTTGCATCACCTAGCAATTTGATTGAAGATAAACAGCGTACTCCGTTTAACATTGGTCAAGCAATCTCCCTCAAAGGTTTCCAACTCCACGAAGCTGAACCATTAGAAAAGGGTTTACGTAAAAAATTCAGTAATCCCCAGGCGATAATGCAGGAGATTTTGCAGTGGACTGGGGGGCAACCATTTCTGACTCAAAAGCTGTGTCAGTTTATGGTTGAGGAATCAGAGCAAGAACATCCCCGTTCAGTAAAGCAAGTTGTGAGGTCACGGATTATTGAAAACTGGGAATCCCTTGATGAGCCTGAGCATTTACGGACAATTCAAGCCAGGATTTTGCGAGATGAACAACGGACAGGGTATTTACTAGAACTATATCAGCAAGTGCGGTTGACTGAGGAGCGATCGCAGGTTATAGCAGATGATACAAGTGAGCAAAGCGAGTTACAGCTTTCAGGATTAGTTCTTAGGCAGCAAGGTAAGCTAAGAATTTATAACCAGATTTATCGGGAAATATTTGACTCTAGTTGGATTGAAAATCAATTAAATAACCTACGCCCATATTCAGAAAATTTTCGCTTCTGGGTAGCATCTAGAGAAACTGATGAATCACGATTACTACGAGGAAAGGCATTAGAAGAGGCAGAAGAATGGGCGCAAGATAAGAATTTAAGTTATCAGGACAAGCAGTTTTTAGCAGCTAGTAAAGAAAAAGAAATTCAAGAAGAGATTGCTACAAGTGAAATAGAAGCGCAGTTAGAGAGAGAGAAGAAAGATAGGGAAGCGACGGAGCAGATAAATAAGGCACTAGCTGAGGCTAATAGGAAAGCTAGGCAAAGGATTCGTAATGGAACTTTTATTTTAGTTTTGACTGTATTGGGAGCAGTAGTTTCAGTGATACTGGCTGGAAAAGAAGTTAAAGAAGCGCAACAAAAACTTAAAGAAGCGCAACAAAAACTTAAAGAAACATATACATATGTAGCATACTCCCAACAGCTAAGAGAATTGGCAGAAAAATTAGCTCCGAACCCAGAAGAAGCTCAGTTGATATCCCAAAAAGCAGCTATTAAAATCAAAGACGTTCAAATTGAACAAGTGTATCTCCACGCTTCTAAATCATTAGCTTATCAATATCTCAAAAATTGGAACTCGGCAGAAGAATCTATCAAACAGAGTATGAGCTTTTATAGAGGATACAAAGAAAATAAGGAGGACAGTGAATTCTTGCAGACTGCAATATTCGCCTTAAACATTCAAGGCAATTTGCTTCGCCAACAAAATAATCAAAAAGCAATAGAAGCTTACAAAGAAGCGTTCAATATTCTTCAAAAGCATTCTGAACTTAGTTTCTTACAATCACCAGACTTAAAAATTATTGACAATACAGATATTGAATCTATTCATCAGAATTTAATTGAGTTAACCCCTCAAGATACAGAATTTAAGAAACAGGTTGAAGCATCTCTGACTCAATATTTGTATACTCAACTTGAATACTATTTAAAGAATAAAAATTGGCAGGTAGCTGATGAGCGAACATACCAACTAATGGTCAATATTGCTAAACGAGAAAAAGAAGGATATTTAGATTTTGACCAGATTAATAGTTTTTCCTGTCCAAACCTGCAAAGAATAGACCAGCTTTGGGTCAACAATTCAGACAAACGTTTTGGCTTTAGTGTGCAAAAGAAAATATGGATCGGCACTGGCAATAGGCTGGGAATAAAACAATCAAACTGGACTGACAAAGATACCGAAAATTATCTTCGGTTTGCCAAGGCAGTGGGATGGTATGATAGTGACAACGGTAGTTTCGTGAGCAATGATATACTAATGTTTGGTATAAAATATAACTTTGAAAGTAATAAGGGAACATTACCTAACGTTAATACTATAGTAAAATCAAATTCGGGATTTACTACTTTTTTGGGGGAGTGGGGAAAACACCAACCCGAAAACCTGTTGTTCCAGTTCTTCTCTCACGTTGCGACTTGTAAACTGTAACATTAAAGGCTTTTAGAAGTTTGTAAGCATTTATTACACTCTCCTTTTTCACGCAGTAATCAGCATTTCATAAATCCGATATCTGACACTGGGGGCAGATATAGCAAATGAAGGGATAGTTAGGACAAAAGTTTGAAAGCAAAATTAACCGCATCCCAAAAGTTTTCAAACTGATGTACGATTTTGTAAAGTTGATTTTTCAAACGCGCCCAAAATTTCTCTATCTTGTTTAAGTCCGGAGAATAAGGCGGCAGAAAAAGTTGTGTTTCTAAGGACAAAGGACTTTTGACTATTGACAATCCTCTCCTGAAAAAGACGCTCTTGCTAGCTAGCTTCCCCAGAGGGGTACACTAGTTAATGTGCAATTTTCTTTGCGTAATAGCTTATCAACGATATAGCCAAACACGCAACAGCGACAGTAATTGTTCAGTATCTACGGGTTTAGTAATGTAGTCTGATGCACCAGCTTCAATACACTTCTCGCGATCGCCTAGCATGGCTTTAGCAGTCAGTGCAATAATCGGCAAAGACTTAAATCGATCGTTTTGACGGATTACGCGTGTTGTTTCGTAACCATCCATTTCTGGCATCATTACGTCCATCAAAACGACATCAATATCTGGTGTATTTTCTAACAAGGTAATTCCCTCTCTGCCATTTTCAGCATATATAACCTCTATTTGATAACGCTCCAGCATACTGGTCAGGGCGAAGATATTCCGCATATCGTCGTCTACAATTAGCGCTTTTTTGCCAGTGAGTAAGTAGTCTTGTGAATGCAGTTGTTCGAGTATTTGGCGTTTGGGTGCAGGTAAATTTGCTTGGACTCGGTGTAAAAATAATGCTGTTTCATCAAGAAGACGTTCGGGCGATCGCACATCTTTAATAATGATTGTCTCGGCAATTCGTCTGAGTTCTGTTTCTTGAGCTTTACTAATTTCTCTACCTGTATAGACAATAATTGGTAAGGTTTTACCGTTAGGTAGAAGCTTTATCTGCTCAATCAGTTCAAACCCGGTCATGTCGGGTAGCCCTAAATCGAGAACCAGGCAATCAAAATGCTGGGTGCGAATAGCTTCTAGAGCTGCTGCACCGTTAGCCACAGCAGTGGTCGAAACATCGCTGTTACCAATCAACTCAACAATACTCAGCCGTTGAGTATCATCATCTTCGACTACCAATAAATTTTTCACTTGGCGCTCAACAAAACCTTTAATTTTGGTCAACGCCTCGGATATTGTTTCGCTGGTTAAGGGCTTTTGCAGATATGCGATCGCACCTAGTTGTAAACCGCGCTGTTTCCCTTCTTCAACGGTCATGATATGTACGGGAATGTGACGGGTATTGGGGTCATGTTTGAGACGATCTAATACCGTCCAACCATCCATTTCTGGCAACCGGATATCTAGCAAAATGGCTGAAGGTAGGAATTGCTGCGCTAACATCAAACCCGTACTACCGTTTTGGGCAGCTATCACCTTGAATCCTTGTTCTTGCGCCATATCTAGCAAGATACGCGCAAAATTAACGTCATCTTCGACAATTAGTAACACGCGATCGCCTCTTTCAATGGTAGTGCGATCGTCATTTATGAGTGCTGTTAGCGGATAGCTAGGGTTTAGCCCGTGCTGAGTGCTGAGTGCTGAGTGAGGAGTGGGGAGTGTCGATCTAGACTCAGGACTCAATTGTGGTAAGTAGAATGTAAAGGTGCTACCTTCACCAGGTTGACTGATTAATTTAATTTCGCCGCCGAAGAGACGGGCGATTTCGCGGCTAATTGATAAGCCCAATCCGGTGCCGCCGTATCTGCGACTGGTAGAGCCATCGGCTTGCTGGAATGCTTCAAAAATCACTTTCTGTTTTTCGGGGGCAATGCCAATGCCTGTATCGCTGACTGAGAAAGCAATCACAATCTGGGCATTATTTAAGGTTTCGTGGTCGTTGCTCCATCCTAGCTTGGCTACCGCAATCCGTAAGCGTACTTCCCCTTGCTCTGTAAATTTAAAAGCATTGGAGAGAAGATTTTTCAACACTTGTTGTATGCGTTTGACATCTGTATAGATGCTGTTTGGCAATTCAGGAGTAAATTCAATTGCGAAAGCAAGTCCTTTACTGTGAGCGATTTGTCGGAAGGTGCGCTCAATCTGCTCGCCCAAGTCTGTCAATGGCATTTGGGTCATGTCAATGGACATGGTTCCAGATTCAATTTTAGCGAGATCCAGAATGTCATTGATTAAGGCTAACAAGTCAGTACCGGCTGAGTAAATTGTCTGGCTGTATTCGACTTGCTTGGCGGTGAGGTTGTGATCGATATTATCTGTTAATAATTTCGCCAAAATTAACAAGCTGTTTAGCGGTGTCCGCAGTTCATGGGACATATTGGCGAGAAATTCTGATTTGTATTTTGAGGAAAGGGCCAGTTGTTCGGCTTTATCTTCTAAAGACAGTCTCGCTTGTTCAATTTCTTGATTTTTGCGCTCAACTTCTTTCTTCTGCATCGCCAACAACTCTGCCTTTTCTTCTAATTCGGCGTTGGTTTGTTGCAGTTCCTCTTGCTGTCCTTTGAGTAAATCTTCAGAAGTTTTGAGTGATTGAGCTTGTTGTTCTAAACGCTTGTTGGTTTCGCGGAGTTCGCTTTGCTGGGTTTGCAGTTCTTCAGCCAAAGATTGCGACTGCTTGAGTAATTCTTCAGTTCGCATCGATGCTGCGATCGTGTTGAGGACGATCGCGATACTTTCGGTAAGCTGGTCGAAGAATGTCAGATGAATTTCGCTAAAGCGACGGAAGGATGCTAATTCTATCACTGCTGTCACCTGTCCTTCAAAAAGTACAGGTAACACTACGGCATTCAGAGGCGTGGCTTCTCCTAAACCAGAGGAAATTCTGACATAATCGCTGGGTACTTCTGTCAACAGAATTCGCTCTTTTTCTAAAGCGCATTGTCCCACCAAACCTTCACCCAAGTGGAAGCGGTTAGCTAGATGTCTGCGTTCGCGGTAAGCGTAGCTACTGATTAGTTTCAAATATGGTGTATGTTCAACAGAATCCATCAGGAAAAATACGCCGTGTTGCGCTCCTACCAAGGGTGCTAGTTCTGAGAGAATGAGTTTAGATACGGTTTCCAAGTCTCGTTGACCTTGGAGCATTCGGGTAAACTTGGCTAAGTTTGTTTTCAACCAGTCTTGTTCGGTGTTTTTCTGCGTTGTTTCTCGCAGGTTAGCAATCATCTGGTTAATGTTGTCTTTGAGTATCGCTACTTCCCCTAGTGTTTCAACGGCAATTGAACGAGTTAAATCACCTTTAGTTACAGCTATAGCAACTTCGGCGATCGCTCGCAACTGAGTTGTCAGTGTAGCAGCAAGTTCGTTCACATTATCTGTCAAATCTTTCCAAGTTCCAGCCGCCCCAGGTACTCTAGCTTGTCCGCCTAACTTCCCTTCAATTCCCACTTCCCGCGCCACTGTGGTTACTTGATTGGCAAATGTTGCTAGAGTATCAATCATCTCGTTGATTGTCTCTGCCAAGGTTTCAATTTCTCCTTTGGCATCTAACATTAGTTTGCGTTTTAAGTCACCGTTAGCAACTGCGGTTACAACTCTGGCGATACCGCGTACTTGTGCCGTTAAGTTCCCCGCCATCGAGTTAACGTTATCTGTTAAATCTTTCCAAGTCCCTGCAACACCTTGAACTTGCGCTTGTCCGCCTAACTTCCCTTCAGTTCCCACTTCCCGCGCCACCCGCGTTACTTCACTGGCAAAGGAACTGAGTTGATCTACCATTGTGTTGGTGGTGTTCTTCAAGTCTAAAATTTCGCCTCTGGCATCGACGGTAATTTTCTTAGAAAGGTCGCCATTTGCTACCGCCTTGGTAACTTCGGCGATGTTGCGAACTTGTCCGGTGAGGTTCTCCGCCATTGAGTTAACGTTGTCTGTTAAATCTTTCCAAGTGCCTGCTACTCCTCTGACGTAAGCTTGCACGCCTAATTTCCCCTCAGTTCCTACCTCACGGGCAACCCTGGTAACTTCCGATGCAAAGGAATTTAGCTGATCCACCATTGTATTAATGGTGTTTTTTAGTTCCAGAATTTCGCCTTTGACATCGACAGTAATTTTTTTAGATAAGTCGCCGTTTGCTACAGCAGTAGTCACTTCGGCAATGTTCCGCACCTGTGCCGTCAAACTTCCCGCCATGAAGTTTACACTGTCAGTTAAATCTTTCCAAGTTCCGGCTACACCTTTAACTTCTGCTTGTACGCCCAGCTTACCTTCAGTTCCCACCTCACGCGCAACTCTTGTAACTTCACTTGCAAAGGAATTGAGTTGATCCACCATTGTATTAACGGTGTTTTTCAACTCTAAAATTTCACCTTTGACATCAACGGAGATTTTTTTAGATAAGTCGCCATTAGCTACGGCGGTGGTGACGGCGGCAATGTTTCGCACTTGTGCCGTTAAGCTTCCCGCCATGAAGTTTACGCTGTCAGTTAAATCTTTCCAAGTGCCAGCCACACCGCGCACATCTGCTTGTACACCTAATTTACCCTCACTTCCCACCTCACGCGCAACTCTTGTCACTTCTGATGCAAAGGAATTGAGTTGGTCTACCATTATATTGATGGTATTCTTGAGTTCCAGAATTTCGCCTTTGACAGCAACAGTAATTTTCTTAGATAAGTCACCATTTGCGATCGCAGTTGCAACTTCGGCAATGTTTCGCACTTGGTCGGTGAGGTTCCCCGCCATTGAATTTACGTTGTCGGTCAAGTCTTTCCAAGTACCTGCCACTCCTCTCACTTCTGCTTGTACACCCAGTTTGCCTTCTGTACCCACTTCACGGGCAACCCGCGTCACTTCCGATGCAAAGGAACTAAGTTGATCCACCATTGTGTTGATGGTGTTTTTCAACTCCAAAATTTCGCCTTTGACATCAACGGTGATTTTCTTAGATAGGTCGCCATTTGCTACAGCAGTAGTCACTTCGGCAATATTCCGCACCTGTGCTGTTAAGCTTCCCGCCATGAAATTCACGCTGTCGGTGAGATCCTTCCAAGTGCCTGCCACACCACGCACTTCTGCTTGCACGCCCAACTTACCTTCACTCCCCACTTCCCTAGCAACCCGCGTCACTTCCGATGCAAAGGAATTGAGTTGATCCACCATTGTGTTGATGGTATTTTTGAGTTCTAAAATTTCACCTCTGACATCGACAGTGATTTTCTTAGATAAATCGCCTGTTGCAACTGCCGTAGTAACTTCAGCAATATTCCGCACCTGTGCCGTTAAACTTCCCGCCATGAAATTCACGCTGTCGGTCAAGTCTTTCCAAGTGCCAGCCACGCCGCGCACATCGGCTTGCACACCCAATTTACCTTCACTGCCAACCTCACGGGCAACCCTTGTTACTTCCGATGCAAAAGAACTGAGTTGATCCACCATAATATTGATGGTATTCTTCAGTTCCAAAATTTCACCTTTGACATCGACGGTGATTTTTTTAGATAGATCACCATTTGCGATCGCAGTCGCAACTTCGGCAATATTTCGCACCTGTCCGGTGAGATTACCCGCCATTAAGTTAACGTTGTCAGTTAAATCTTTCCAAGTACCCGCTACTCCCCGCACTTCTGCTTGTACGCCCAACTTCCCTTCAGTTCCCACCTCACGCGCAACTCGCGTCACTTCTGATGCAAAGGAATTAAGTTGATCCACCATTGTGTTGATGGTGTTTTTCAACTCCAGAATTTCGCCTTTGACATCGACAGTGATTTTCTTAGATAAGTCGCCATTCGCTACAGCCGTGGTCACTTCCGCAATATTCCGCACTTGTGCCGTCAAGCTTCCCGCCATGAAATTCACACTATCGGTCAGGTCTTTCCACGTACCCGCTACCCCGCGAACTTCTGCTTGACCGCCCAATTTTCCTTCTGCACCCACCTCACGGGCAACTCTTGTTACTTCCGATGCAAAGGAATTAAGTTGATCCACCATGATGTTGACGGTGTTTTTCAACTCTAAAATCTCGCCTTTGACATCAACAGTGATTTTCTTGGAAAGGTCGCCATTCGCTACCGCCGTTGTCACTTCCGCAATGTTACGGACTTGGGCTGTTAAATTTCCTGCCATCAAGTTAACGTTATCAGTTAAATCCTTCCAAGTTCCGGCGACACCTTTAACTTCTGCTTGTACGCCTAACTTCCCTTCAGTTCCGACTTCACGGGCAACTCGCGTTACTTCACTCGCAAAAGAATTAAGCTGATCCACCATCGTGTTGACGGTGTTTTTGAGTTCGAGAATTTCGCCTTTAACATCGACAGTGATTTTTTTCGATAAGTCACCATTTGCGATCGCAGTGGCAACTTCAGCGATGTTACGAACTTGTCCGGTGAGATTACCCGCCATCAAGTTAACATTATCAGTCAAATCCTTCCAAGTGCCAGCCACACCCTGCACTTCGGCTTGGACACCCAATTTACCCTCAGTTCCTACTTCACGGGCAACCCGCGTTACTTCCGATGCAAAAGAACCAAGCCGATCTACCATCGTGTTGACAATATTAGCAGTTTGGAGAAACTCACCTTGCAGAGGTCTGCCGTCAATTTCTGTGGGGATCGTTTGCGATAAGTCACCATTGGCGACAGCGCGAATTACCCGCGTAGTTTCAGCTGTTGGTTGAACTAAATCTGTAATTAGAGTATTGACAGAAGTAACACAATCTGACCAAGAACCCCGAACATCTCCGAGAGAGGCGCGATCGGCAATTTTGCCTTCTTTGCCGACAACGTTACCAATCCGTTGTAGTTCTGCTGCCATCCGCTCATTTTGATTGATAATATCATTGAGCGTATCAGCGATTTTTCCTGCTACACCAGTATGGTCTATGGGCATCCGAGCAGAGAAGTCACCCTGTTTAACAGCATTCAGCGTTCTTAACAGCTGATTTAAATCTAGATTGTCGCTGTCTCTAGTTAACTGTTCGGTTGCCATAGCCTTATCCTTAATCTTGATTCTTGAGGAATTTTTTGTATTTTTTGCACCCCGTACTTACTTAGAGTACTTTTAGCTAATGCGTATCACAATAGAGAGCAGGAAATAAAAAGTAGATCAAACTAATTTTTATGGGTGCGAGTGTAAGCAGTTGACAAAGACTGCTAACTAAATGGTATTGCCGTCGATGTATCTGGCATACCGCTTAGCTAATGATAGCTACTTCGCGTCTGTTATGCAGCATCAATTGTCGGCGATGCCTAACTTGGGCGAGTAAGCGATCGCACAGTAAAACACAAGATGACAATTAAGATTACGTTTTATGATTTTTGGAATTTGAGGAAAGCAGCAAATCAATAAATTCTAACTGATAACTGAGGTTTGCTAAAGTCAGAAATATCCGGCAACTCCAAGGATTAGCAAATGGTTAGAGAGTACTCACCCCAGAGACATCTGCCTCCGCTTGAAAGTGGCGATCGCCTAACTCGCCCTGAATTTGAACGGCGTTATGCGGCTGCACCCCATATCAAGAAAGCAGAACTGATTGAAGGAATCGTTTACGTCGCATCTCCTGTAAGACACGAGCAACATGGCAAACCCCACAGTCGGGCTATAACTTGGTTAGGAGTCTACCAATCACTGACTCCTGGCGTTGACTTAAGCAATGCCGCAACAGTTAGACTAGATTTAGACAATGAACCCCAGCCAGATGCAGCGTTGTTTATTGAACCAGACGCAGGCGGACAAACCCGTTTAAGCAGCGACGGTTACATTGAAGGATCTCCCGAATTGATTGTTGAAATTGCAGCGAGTAGTGCCGCTATTGATACGGGCAGCAAAAAGCAAGTTTATCGCCGTAATGGGGTGTTAGAGTACGTAATCTGGCAATCTTACGAGAATCAAATTGAATGGTTTTGCCTAGTTGATGGCGACTATCGATTGCTATCTCCTGGTGCAGATGGAATTATTCGCTCTCAGGTATTTCCGGGTTTGTGGTTAGCGGTGGAGGCGCTGTTAAACAATCAGATGGTGCGGGTGTTGGAGGTGGTGCAAGCGGGGTTGAAGTCACCGGAACATGATGCGTTTGTACAGCAGTTGAAGAAATAGGAATAGCAGGGCAGTTTAGCTAGGTTCATTCCAAGCCCTAATCGCTTCAATCGGAATCCCAGCAGGGGCAAATAAAATCTTTACAGTCTCAATACCTGCTGCTGTCAAAGCTCTTTGCAAACGTACTTTGAGCGTTGGATTATTTTTGATTACTTGCTCAATCGCTTGCCTATTTTTAAGTACTGGATGACTCTCAACAGCTTGAGCAACAATAGGTTGAGCATCGATTACAGTTGGTTTATCCTGCTCCATTTTTTCAAGCAACTGCTCAAGCACAATTTCTAAATTAGCAATATCTTTTGTAGACGCGTAATTGTTTTGAGTGCCAATGTTATCACCTTGGATATTTCCTGTAACACTGCCTACGATGGGGCCAAAGGTAGCACCTGTAAAATCATTTTTAGGAGTTTCTGACACAGTTATGAGTGTTTTATTAAGTTTGCTTAGAACACTAGTTAAAGGATCGGCGTTGTTTGTTTCCTCATTCAAGACAGAATAACAAATTTCATGATTATAAAATTTGCACCGCTCTTGAATTTTAGAAATTGCATTGCTTTGATACCATGATGCTGTTTTTAATTGTAACTCCCAGATTTGACGCAAAACTTCAGAGCCAGCAATTTCTCCTAACGCCTTTGCGGCTCTCCAACGAACAGAGTAATCTTCATGCTGTAAAGCTTTAATTAAGGCAAATATCGCTGCTTCATTGCCGACTTTTCCTAACGCCTCTGCGGCTCTCCTACGAACATCGGAATCTTCATCCTGCAAAGCTTTAATTAAGGCAGATACCGCTGCTTCATTGCCAATTTTTCCTAACGCCTCTGCGGCTCTCCAACGAATAGAGTAATCTTCATGCTGCAAAGCTTTAATTAAGGCAGATACCGCTGCTTCATTGCCGATTTTTCTCAATGCCTCTGCGGCACTCCTACGAACATCGGAATCTTTATCCTGCAAAGCTTTAATTAAGGCAGATACCACTGCTTCATTGCCGATTTTTCCCAACGCCTCTGCGGCACTCCTACGAACATCGGAATCTTCATCCTGCAAAGCTTTAATTAAGGCAGATACCGCTGCTTCATTGTCGATTTTTCCTAACGCTTCTGCGGCTCTCCAACGAACATCAAAATCTTTATCCTGCAAAGCTTTAATTAAGGCAGATACCGCTGCTTCATTGCCGATTTTTCCTAACGCCTCCGCGGCACTCCTACGAATATCGGAATCTTCATCTTGCAAAGCTTTAATTAAGGCAGATACCGCTGCTTCATTGCCGATTTTTCCTAACGCCTCCGCGGCACTCCTACGAATATCGGAATCTTCATCTTGCAAAGCTTTAATTAAGGCAGATACCGCTGCTTCATTGCCGATTTTTCCTAACGCCTCCGCGGCACTCCAACGAACATCGGAATCTTCATCTTGCAAAGCTTTAATTAAGGCAGATACCGCTGTTTCATTGCCGATTTTTCCTAACGCCTCCGCGGCACTCCAACGAACATCGGAATCTTCATCTTGCAAAGCTTTAATTAAGGCAGATACCGCTGTTTCATTGCCGATTTTTCCTAACGCCTCCGCGGCACTCCAACGAACATCGGAATCTTCATCTTGCAAAGCTTTAATTAAGGCAGATACCGCTGTTTCATTGCCGATTTTTCCTAACGCCTCCGCGGCACTCCAACGAACATCGGAATCTTCATCTTGCAAAGCTTTAATTAAGGCAGATATCGCTGCTTCATTGCCGATTTTTCCTAACGCCTCTGCGGCACTCCTACAAACATCGGAATCTTCATCCTGCAACGAATTACTTAAAAAAGTAATGGAATTTTCAGAGTGAGTTATACCCAACAACTCAACTTTAAGTACTTTATGAAGGTCTAACTCTAAAATTAAATCGACTGTTTCTTTCTGATACTCCCGCTTTACTTCTCCTGCCAATCTTGCCCCTAACTTCCAATCCACAACATCTAAGGCTAACTTCACTACTCGTAAAGCCTGCTTTTTATCACCCAATAATCCCAACATCAAAGCTATGGGTTCTGTCCACTTCAAATAATTCAGATAATCCTTTTTTAGTTTCTCATCACCAATATTGTCAAGCTGTGGGAGTAGAAATTCTGCGGCGTAGTATTCCTGAATTAGCTGATGGCGAAATTCAATCTGGTCGTCTGTTCGCAATTGAATTAAGTGATACTTGAGCAAATCTTCTAGCCATTCTCTTGCACGATTCTCACTAAAAGCTACTTTGTTTTGTAAAAATGTCGCTAAAACATTCCTCGCTTGCTGTTTAGAAATAGTTAATCGCAACTCAGTCGAATTGTCGCCTTGCATCATGACAAATGCTAGATGCTGTAATAAATCAGCCTGCCAGTTACGTAACCCTTCAGCAATTGGTACATCTCCCTTTAGTTTGTGATACTCTCCAGAGAACCAACGAAACAACTCACCTAAACTAGTAGGAATTTGTTTAGCATCATTGAATACTTCACACAGCATCCACAATAACAGTGGCGTTTCCGCCAATTCTCGCAAGCGTCCAGCCAACTGTCGCAGCATTTCATCACCCACCTCTGAATAGGCACGGACAAAATGCTGCATCTGTGCTTCTGTGAGGGGTTGCATTTCCAGTTTTTTTTCAATACCTAAATCACCCCCCACCCCCAAATACCGCGTAGTAAAAATCATCGGCGTGACTCGGTGGTATTTCTGCCGAAATCCGTCTAAATCTCGTCTAGCTTCTTCGTTGGGTAATTCATTCAAACCATCTACAAGTAACAAAAATCGCCCTGTAAACAGTAGATTTTCAATCTCTATGCTGTTGAGGTCTAAGTTATAACGAGTTAAAAAGTCCCGAATTAAATCCAGCACCGAAGTTTTGTAGCGCCTTAACTCCACTACCACGGGAATCCTTGTCAGCTTTTCTGCTTCTTCTCTGCTCCTCTGCTCCCATGCTCCCCTGCACTTTTCGGCTTCTTCCCACAACAAACGTTCTAAAGCTGTAGATTTCCCTGAACCCGGTTTTCCTACTAACAATACATGGACGGGTGCATACTTCCGTAACCCTTCGAGGATATTCAACCGTTCAATTTTTTCTTTATCTGGTGCTTCACCTTCTTGTTGCTGTGGTACTGTTTGCACCATCAAACTCAAATCTAAGCGTCTGCGCGATTTTTTGGGTTCAAGTCTTTGACGGTCTATGGCATCAGTTGGCGTGTATAAATCTTGCCAATCGCTATATGTGTCATCCTCGCTCAGAGATTCTAGATACGTATAAAAATCTATGCTGTGGTCTGCAACCATAGTAGTCAATTGACCGAGGACTTTTAAGCGCTCTTTTATATACTACACAATAAAACGCTCAATCCTTTTTATGATGCCCATCCTACAAACGAAGTAATTGGCGGGCTGCGCTCAACTTGAAGAATATCTGGTAAGCATTTCAAAATTTTTCGATGTACTACCTAGATTTTTGATTCTCCCTAACCCCCCTTGCCAAGGCTACGCTGTATACACAAGTCTAAAATAGTTTACTCACCTGGTTTTATCACGTCAGTTTTACCCCACCCTAACCCTCCCCTTGGAAAGGGGAGGGAACAAGATTTCTTATTTCCCCCCTTTATAAGGGGGGATTAAGGGGGGTAATTTAACTTGTGTATACACGGTAGCCTTAAAAAGGGGGTTGGGGGATCTCAAACCAGGGTAAATTGAGTGTTTGAGCTTAAGTTGACACTAAACCCTATTGAATTTACTCAACTCACGATCGCACCCGACACCCCATTCATAGATCCATTTGCAGAAGAAACCTTAACAGAATCAGCTGCTAAAGAATTGGTGAATTTAGAATTGCCTAGTACGCTTTGCTTCTTCTTGTTATTACCTCGTCGCGCACCACCCGCCATCTCGTATTGTTGGCTGTTTCTACCGTAACGGCTGGCAACTCCTAATAACATTTTTTCTGACATCGCTATTACAGCCTTTTCTGCGTTATTCACGTCATCTGTAAGTTTGTCAATGGTAGATAATGCAGTGTTGTAGGCAGCAAGCTTAGACCGGAGATCGTTAATTGTCGTGGTGTAAGCTTGTATAGTCAATCCTTCACCAAAGTCAAGTTTTACACTGATAGATTGTAAACTTTCAATCCGGCGATCGGCTCGTTCTAAAACGCTGGAATTTCTTTTACGACGTGCCATAATCCATCTCTGCCACTAGGTTAATAGTACTGTTTTATACCACTATATTTCTGATTGTCATGAGAAAATATAGCAAATCAGTTGCGATCGCATCTCGAAAAGCTTAGTTGATTTCACTTAGACTATACTTTATCGCAGGTATTAAATAGATTTATAAGTTCGTTACAACAATTGCTGCAATGATTTAAGCCTTTCTTATATATGAAAGAACATTTGTTGCAAAGTATTAAGCCTTTCCAGGAAGGGCTTATATATTTGCCAGAAAAACTTAAGCCTTTCTTATACATGGAAGAACATTTGTTGCAAAGTATTAAGCCTTTCTAGGAAGGGCTTATATATTTGCCAGAAAAACTTAAGCCTTTCTTATAAATGAAGTAATCTTAGCTGCAAAGGTTTAAATTTTCACAGTCTCAAGCGGAAAAAATCTAAGTATTTATAGTAGCTCGGTACAGCTAAATTGATGCATTCTAAATCTTAAAAACCGGAGAGTTGTTGCTCTGCAAGTTCCCGATTTGATATTAGAATCAACTCTATCGCTTCTTGTAGGCTTTCTCTAGCTTCTTCCAGAGTTCTCTCTTGGACATTAGCGCCAGGTAACTCTTGAACATAGCCGATATACCAGTCATCTAACTTTTCATATACAGCAGTGAAAGAATTTTCCATACCCAACCCCAAATACCTCATTTCAAGTCTATAACTAGATTAGCTTTTGCATTCCAGCCACAACAATTTCTGCCAGGTTATCTGATAAAGTTAGAAGCGGCTTTTGGAGTCCCCATTCTTTAACTTTACTTGCTGAAAGAGCGCCATGAGCCGTTGCATTCCGCAGTGCTTTCGCGAGTCTTACAGCTTCAACCCAGGTAGAAACAGGTTGAGATTTCACTATCCAATTTTCGATAATTTCTTGATCTCCATTTCCCAGACTGAGAAAATCTGCAAGTGCGCTCTTTCCTTCAATTGATGGATTTTTATTAAGCCATTTCTCAAGATTGACTCTTGTTGAATCGGGTGGATTTAATGGATTATAATTGTTTGGTAAATCACATTTAACTGTGAAAGATTTAATATTTTCTGTCTTTAGACCTCCATTACTTGTTTTCAATAGCAATGTTTTTGTAATTGTTTCAAATCCACCCCAGGTCATCACAAGTCGCCACTGAATACCACGTGCTTTATGTGTATCATTGGGTTTGTCAACGAAGCTATGACCAACAGCCGGCTCCTGCCATTCTAAACCAGATTTAATCAGATAAAATCCTTTTGATAAGCCTTGGATAACATCATAGATATGGTCTGAGTTGTCTGAATGAGTCCGGTTGAAGTGTGAGAGCCTCTGGTGTATATGCTTGCACTTGGCTGGATCGTTTAGGCAAGATTCATAGGAACCAAGAAATTGCCATAGTTCGCGCGAGACATCTTCAAGACGTGTAGATATATTTAGAGAATTTTGAATAATCATAATTATGAATAATATTTGTTGTCATCCAAAAATATATACAGAAACAGCCTATTTTTAGGGAGGTATTCTGCATATAAATTGGTTTAATTATTCTATTTAGATAATTTAAATATTAATCCAGTATAAATACTGAATTAAACCACCACCCCTTCCAACTCCTCATCTGTCAACTCATACAACTGGCGCAACTTATCTAACTTCTCACCATCAGCTTCCCAGAAACCCCGCCCATGCGCCTCCAACATTCGCCCTAAAATATTGCGAAAAGCTTCCGGATTTGCCTTACGTAATTTATCCGCCATCTCTGCATCTAATGCATAAGTATCCGCGGCTTGATCGTATACCCAATCATCGGTAAAATCGGCAGTACCACCCCAACCAATCAACGCCGTCATCCGTTGAGAAATTTCAAACGCACCACCAGAACCTTGATTAGCCATTGCTTGCGCCCATTTGGGATTTACCAACTTAGTGCGGTACTCCATTCGCAGCAAATCATCTAACTTGCGGGGTGTAGTATCTTTGGAGAAACTTTCCACAAAGCTGGTTGTAACCTTCTTACCACCTTGTTTTTCTGCTGCCTTTTTCAAACCGCCCGTATTGGCGTAATATTCTTGAATATCAGTCAAACCATATTCTACCGAATCGATTTCTTGAACAATGCGATCGCTAGTTTTTAACAACGTATTCAATACTTCCGGTCTAGCTTGACCTTTATCTTCTCTTCCGTAGCTGAATACATTGCGACTTTGCCAAGTATTGCCTAACTCCTCACCAGATTCCCAGTTACCATCAACCACCCTATCGTTCACCAAAGAACCAAAATCACCCGCCGGATTAGAAAACAATCTCGCCGATGCATTTTCCACACCTTGGGCTTTTAAAGCTAAAGCATGTCTTTTAATAAAATTCTGATCTTCCGATTCATCAGCATCAGCCGCCCGTTGAAATAAATCATCCAACAATTCGATAATATTGACAAAACTATCCCGGAAAATCCCAGACAAATTACCCAACACATCAATGCGGGGATGTCCCACCTCCGCCAACGGCTTCAACTCATAACGAACAACTCTGCCAGTTCCTTCCTTAACAGGTTCAGCCCCCACCAATTCCAACAGAATCCCCAGAGATTCACCCTTAGTTTTAATCGCATCCAATCCCCAAAGCATCACCGCCACCGTTTCGGGATATTTACCATATTCATCCAAATGCTGGGCGATAATTTTTTGAGCAATTTCTCGTCCCCGTTCATAAGCAGCAGGTGAAGGCATCCGATAAGGATCTAAAGCATGAATATTTCTCCCAGTCGGTAACACACCAGCCCCATCCCGCAACAAATCACCACCAGGCGCAGGCGGAATATACTCCCCATTCAACCCCTTTAACAAATTCGTTAACTCATCCGTAGATTGCATCAACAAATCCCTTATTAGCCTTTCCTCTTCTTCTCTTTCTTCGTTTATTCTTTCCTCCTCTCCAAAATATGCCTCCAAATAAGAAGCCAATTCCTCTTCATTAGGTGCTTCTCCCAAAGTATGCAACCCAGAAGAAAACAACCGATTTTCTAAAACTTGTAAATATTCATATAATTCCACCAAATAATCATCAAAAGCATGACTGCTAAACATCCGCACATTTTCAGGAGTAAACGCGATTCCCAACCGTTTCGCATCTTCAAACGGACAATCAGCATCCAACCCAGAGTCTACAATTTTTTTACAAATTCCTTCCTTTAAGACATAATTCTTTTGTGGATCTTCACGATACTCCGAAATCAAATCTCGTAACGCCACCAATTCTTTATACAAACCTGCACGACCATAAGGCGGTACATTATGAGAAATCAACACACCATAACCGCGACGTTTTGCCAACATCGATTCAGACGGATTATTCGCCGCATATATATATAGATTAGGCAAATTTCCTAACAGAATATCCGACCAAGAATAACCCGTATTACCCAACGGAGAACCAGGCAACCATTCCACCGTCCCATGCATTCCAAAGTGAACTAAAGCATCAGCTTGAAACTCATTTTGTAACCATTTATAATAAGCGGCATATTGCGGATGGGGCGTTAAATCTCGTTCAAACATTAAGCGCATCGGGTCGCCTTGTATCCCCAAAGGTGGTTGTACACCTATCCACACATTTCCTAATTGCACGCCGCCAATTTGGAATTCATCGCCATAAGTTTTAATTCCAGTTCCCGTGAGAGATTTCCATTGTTTTTCGATGCGAGAGGTTTGCAGATATCCCAGCCATTTTTCTAGGGTACGGGCGCTAACGGACGCGGGGATATTTTTTGTATGATCAATTTCATCTGCTTCTTTCACCCAGCGAATCAATTCTTCCCCATCTTCTGGTAAATCTCCCACGGTATAACCTTGTTCTTTAAGTGCGTGGAGAAACTTCAGCAAGCTACGCGGCACATTTAATAATGCAGCTGTCCCCACAGCACCATAACCAGGAGGAAACCCATATAATATAATGGCAATCTTGCGTTCCGATGCAAGTTTTTGCCGCAAAGCCACCCAAGTTTTTACCCTACCAATTAATCGCTGCACCCGTTCGGGAACCAGATAAATATTTTCGCCCACCAAACCACCGAGAGGAACAGTATCAATAGCACCATCCAATTCTGGTAATGCGTATAATACGACACTTTGCAATCCGCCGATACCTTGGCGCGTCCACGAGGAAATATCTTGAATTAATAGTGGTGCTGCAACAATATAAGGTACATTTTTGGCAGTGAGGATGCGTTTTGCTACTTCTATTTGACGCCCTGCTTCCATTGAACCAGCCGGGCCACCCACTAGAGGAAAGCCAATTGTTGAAACGATCGCATCTACTTTTACTGCTTCATTAGAAAGTGAGGGAGTCTCTATATTACCTAGTTGTCGTTGCTGAATTTCATAGTCGGTTGTCATTAAATCTCGTACCGCCACGTGTCCTTCTACGCCGTTGATGAAAATAGGTAAAGGAGTTAACCCAGCTTTTTCAAAACTGCGAATTAGTTGGGGAATGTATGGTTGTTTGGTGATGACGTGTTTTCGGTAGAGGAGAATTCCGATAACTGGGGAGACGCGATTCATCGCGTCTCTACAATAGGTTTTATACCATTCTAAATACTCGCGGGGTGATTCAAAAAACCCTTGATAGTCGGGATGGAGTAATCCAATATTGGGGGTTTCAATTAGCGGGGGAATGTCGCCAACTTTTAAACCTAAGTATTTTTCTGCCAGTGTCCAGAATAATGAAGCGACGTTTTCTGGGCCGCCAGCATTCCAATAACCATAGATAATTAACCAGTTGCGTAAATCTTGGACTTTTTGCACTGGGACATATTTCAGTAGTTTGGGGCCAATTTTTAAGAAGCTGATATAACCAGCAAGTTTGTCTTCTTCTCGTCCGTTGCTAAATTTGTCGAGGATGAATTTAACTGGTTTGGGCATTCCTTTGGGTTTGTCGCCAATGGCAAAGTCACCCAGCTTGGTTAAACTCATCAATTCCAAGGCTGACTCAAAGACTAGGCGAATGGGAATTTGAGAAATGCGATCGCAAAGCCACACAACCTGGTCATAATCAAATAGTAAGCTACCGAAAAACACATCAGCGTCATCAAGTGCTGCTTCTACCTCAGCACGTTGACTGGTAAGATCGCGATCGCTAAATACCCGAATATCCAACTCAGGACAGCGAGAGTTAGCCAAAAAGGCTGCTTTTCTGTACAAGTCAGCGTTGAATGATTCAAACCCAGCAATCAAGACGATGCGTTTCATGCCTGTAAGCTACGAAATATTTCTTTACTTAAATTTTAAACGTGCTTTCAGGCTGATTGTTAAATATCTACCC
The DNA here is from genome assembly GCF_017115165.1 of Nostoc sp. LPT. Taxonomy (GTDB): domain Bacteria; phylum Cyanobacteriota; class Cyanobacteriia; order Cyanobacteriales; family Nostocaceae; genus Nostoc. The sequence continues at coordinate 22,178 of NZ_JABXKF010000011.1, forward strand.
ACAGATTCCGGTCAGTAGTTCCTTGAAGGGGTGAGGACTTCACTATCACCATTGCCTTTTGGATATTTTGATTTCAAAAAAGTTGTGATGTGTTGAGTCAAATTAAGTGCCTCATTGAACTCTTTCGATTCCTGTAGCGCTTCATATAGCGAACGAATTTCTTGTGCTGACAGGTTTGTGAATGTACGCAACTCGGTAATATCTAATCTCCGATTAAACTCATTAGCAGTATGCCGCCATTGATGTAGAAGCGAAAACAACTCCCTATCTTGACGTTCTGCAAAAACATCAGATGCGATCGCGGTTTCCGTCACTGATATAATTAATCGCGGAAAGACTATTGGTCGTCCCGGCTTATGCGAGTTGGGGTTGAAGCGGCTATCAGATAGAATTACCTCATTCGATCTGCACTCATTCAGTAAAGCCCGCAGAAATTCTATCCTCTTTTCGTTCGCTGATGCCCATCGTTCGCCAAAAATCCCGGTAATTGTTGCTAATAATCCCAGACCTGTTAGTATTGGTTCCAAATTTTTTTCATCTCTAGTCCACCAGACGGCAGCTAGAATAAATCCCAGAAGTAGAGGGAAAAACGTGATAAAGGTCACTAGGTTTTTCATACTCGTCTTACATCTTACCGTTTAGACCATATATCATTCGCTACAGAAGAATTATTGTTAATTCCTGAAGAGTCAGGGGCAATTAAAATTAAATCCATGCCAAATCCATTCTTTAAACGTGGTTCTAATACTGTGTGTAGCCTATCAACAAGTACCAGGTTACAGTCTGATATAGTTTGATCGATGCCATTAGAAGTATATTTCCGAGTCAGATATAAACGAATCGTATCTTGGTCTTCAAAATTCATTACTGATCGGTCAGGTAACATGACTTCAATTTTATTTCCAGTTAGATTGCGATAGAGAATTTTTATCAAAATTCCTCTATCAGTTTCTACGGTACCATCAAAAAACACACTATCTAAGTCGATATGTAAGTCAGTATTTTGCAGCAATGCACTGGTGACAAACTCTTTAAACGATCTAGTTTTTGCATATTCTTTCGCTGCATTTTGTGCCGCTTCTTCGCTTAATTCCTCAGTGATAGCTACTTCTAAGAGTAGCCTATCTTCACGTCGCATTAGCTTAGAAATAGTTCGCAACAGTTCTGTATCTTGTTGAAAATTAGCTAATGTGTTCCCTAGGAGCGAAAATAGCACAGGACTGTTATTGATAACTCTATCTAGTAGTTTTCGTAACTCGTCAACATTTCTCTCAATTGAAAAGTCAACTTGAATTGGCAGCACAAGGCTACCCTGCAATTGCGCTCCTCTCGTTGCCCGTTGTACACCTAACCTTAACATCTCCGAACTCATATCAACTGGAAAGTAGAGGAGATCGGGATTTGCGTTAAACAATAAACTTAAAATGTGTTGGTCTTTTTCACCCGTGCCAACGCCCAAACTTACATAATGATATTTCTGATCTTTGATATTATTCGCATTAATTTGATGCCATCGATATCTAAAAGACTCTATACTCTCTTTCATCACAAGATAGAATCGATCGTTACAGGCATGATCCCAGGCGATCGTTGGGCCTATTCCCCAATAGGAAAAACCTGACAAAATCTCTTTTCCATCGCCTGTCGCAGAAAATTCTCCTCTCAATTCCTGCGTGAGTTCTGCAAGTTTGTTAGATTGATCTTCCCCTATAAAGCAGAGAGTCCACCCTAAGCCGGGTTCATTGATGGAATTCTCCAGTAGCTTCACAAAATTTAAAGATCCCATGTTGAGCCTCGTTTCTTGAGCAGTTTATTTGATAAATCTGGCACAGGTGTCTAGAAGCGATCGCGTATTCATTAATACTGTAAAGCATTATGTGTTAAGCTGCTCAGGGTTAACAAGAAGCCAAGGGTAGAGTCTGTCAAGGGTTTACGACCTTATAAACCCGGATTCACATCAGGGAGTGCGTTCGGTTTCGGGATTTGGGCATCTAACTAAGTACTTTTGTCATGGCTTTCCACTTTTACAAAGCGTTATTATCTAAAGAATGCAGGCAATTACTAGATTTCAATTTATTGCAAAAATTTACTGGTTATTCTCGATATTGATAACTTATAATAGTTGTGTTTTTGGTTACAATATAACTTTAAATTAGTGGATTTTACCAAATAAAAGTTCCTGTTCAAGGTTGCAGAAAAACTTATTTGGTCTAATAGCGTAGTAATGCTGAAAATAATGCAGCCATTGCTAACAAGTATTTAAACAAAGCTATTAACCAGACTTTGTTTATATAATTATAAGAGTTTTGAACTAGTGTAAAAACAAGTAAATTGAGGATGAAATAATGAAATTCGGAATTGATAGCGGGCACAATTGTCCACCAGATACAGGAGCTAGAGGAATCAAAGTTGAGGATAATTTAACTCTAGATGTAGGTAATAGAGTTATAGCCAAGTTAAGAGCTTTAGGAAATGAAGTCGTAGTATGTAAACCAAGTAGTGCTAGTACAGTACGTGAATCACTCTCAAAAAGATGTTCTACAGCTAATGCGAGTAAAGTAGATATTTACGTCTCGATTCATTTTAACTCTTTTAACGGGCAAGCTAATGGCACAGAAGTATTTGCAACTAGCGATACAGGTAGAAAAATCGCTAAACCTGTATTAGATGAAATCGTCAAGTTAGGATTTTTTAATCGCGGTGTTAAGAGTGGTTCCCACTTGTTTGTTCTAAAAAATACGGATATGCCTGCTATCTTGGTAGAAGGTTGCTTTGTCGATTCGCAAAAAGATATGAATCTTTTTAATCCTGAAGCAATGGCTAATGCAATTGTCAAAGGCTTAACTGGTAAAGTGCCAAGTGTTCCTGTTAACCCTGTACCAGATGAAGAAGATAATGTAGATACCACGATTCTCAGACTGCAAAAAGCCTTAAATCGACTAAAAATAACTGATAAAAATGGTAAGGCGTTAGTGGAAGATGGCTTCACAGGGGCTAACACCAAATCTGCTGTAGAAAAATTTCAGACTATTATTGGGGTTCAGTCGACTGGAATTGCTAACGAAGCTACATGGAATGCCATAAATCAAATTTTGGCAAAACGAATACTTAGACCAAACCATGCTGGTAATGCAGTTGTCAGATACTTACAATACCGTTTAGGTGTTGATAATGATGGTGTCTACGGCCCGCAAACAGAGGTTGTAGTTAAGAACTTTCAAAAGCAAAATGGTTTAGATGCTGATGGAATTATCGGGCCTGCTAGTTGGCAGAAATTAATTGGTTAGGCTGATGGGGACTAGAGACTAGTGCCGCAAGGCGGAAGTCAAAAGTCAAAAGTCAAAAGTCAAAATGAATACAGCATAAGCGTTTTATTGATTTGGAATGGTGAGGCAGTCCGGTCTTCTCCCAAAGGGAGAGGCTAGCACCAAGGGGGTTCCCCCCATGAGGAACTGCCGAACCCGAAGGGGTGGTTTATTTACGCCGTGTTGTACTAGAGACTGGGGTAGTAGGAGTACTGAGTAAAGAAGTTGGGAATCTGACTTCTTTACTCAGAATCCCCAGAGAGTTAGGGTCAATCGTCTCTCTTACACAGTATTTCTGTATCTGGAATAACACCGTATCGAATTAGATAAGCTTTAATTTCTCGTAGTTGATTGTCTATGTCTTGGATTTGGTCTTCAAGGTCTTCAAATCCAAGGGTTATATTTTTTGAAATATCTAGCTGATTGCGAATAAGGTGATTAAAATCACGCTCTGAGTTCAGTGCTTTTTCAGCAGCAGCTACAGCGATTTGAGTAGCTTGTTGTCTCTCATCTCAGCAATGGGAAATTGACTAATTAAAATTTACCCTGAAAACTCTAAACTATTGAGAGGTTGTTCAAATCCCTCAATAGTTTAGAGTGAAGAATAATGGCAGATTGGCAAGAAATAACAGGTGGTATCACAGCACCAAGGGGGTATCAGGCGGCGGGAATTACCGCAGGATTAAAACCTTCGGGGTTGCCAGATTTAGCTTTGATATTCTCAGAGGTGGAAGCGATCGCAGCGGGTGTGTTCACCACCAACCAAGTGAAAGCTGCCTGCGTAGAATATTGTCGCCAACGCTTGCAAGCCAAACAAAGCGCTCGTGCCATCCTCTGCAACGCTGGACAAGCAAACGCCGCTACAGGAACTCAAGGCTACCTTGATACCCTAGAATCTGCTATGGCAATAGCCCAAGCTCTAAACATCTCGTCTGAATCTGTATTATTGGCTTCCACTGGTGTGATTGGTCAAAGAATTAAGATGGATGCTTTGCGAAGCGGGATTCCCAAGGTAGTAGCAGCACTATCAGAAACAGGATCAGATGCGGCCGCCGGGGCGATTATCACTACAGACTTGGTAACAAAATCTATTGCCCTAGAGACAACTATAGGCGACCGCTCGGTACGAATTGGCGGCATTGCCAAAGGTTCCGGGATGATTCACCCCAATATGGCAACCATGCTGGCATTTGTGACTTGTGATGCTGTGGTTTCGCCTCACCTTTGGCAACAGATGTTAGCAAGGGCAGCTGATCGAAGCTTTAATTCCATTACTGTGGATGGTGATACCAGCACCAACGACAGCTTGATTGCCTTGGCAAATGGTCAATCTCGCACCCCAGCAATTACAGAATTGGGTGCAGAAGCAGAGAAATTAGAGGCGATGTTAACAGCAGTTTGCCAGCATTTAGCCAAAGCGATCGCTCGTGATGGTGAAGGTGCAACCTGTCTCATTGAAGTGGAAGTGACAGGGGCCTATGATGAAATTTCAGCTCGACAAATAGCTAAAACCATCGCTGGTTCATCCTTAGTTAAATCTGCAATCTTTGGACGCGATCCAAATTGGGGACGCATCGCCGCCGCCGCCGGACGTGCAGGTGTACCCTTTGAGCAAGAAAACCTGCAAATTAAGCTGGGGGATTTCTTAATGTTAGAAAATGGACAACCTCTACAATTTGACCGAGCAGCAGCAAGTGCTTATTTGAAAAAAGCATCGGTGGGTGCTTATCTGCAACAGGATACGGTGTTAATTTCCGTTAATATTGGCAATGGTTATGGTGTGAGTAAGGCTTGGGGTTGTGATTTGAGTTATGACTACGTGAAGATTAACGCCGAATACACTACGTGAACTACTCCCAATTGTTTGCGCTGTAGAGACGCGATGAATCGCATCTTTACCTAAGGATGTGTTGCAATCATTAATTGAATTGGTATCAGAATAGTCTTACAGTTTCTCATGCTGTGGCTGGACGGGGGAAAATGGCTAAGAAGCATATAGAACTTAGAAGGAAAAGGTACTTCAAGCTAAGTTCACAAATCGCTCAGTTGGATAATGCACAATTGCGTTCTCTGTTTGACAATAGTGAGTCGAATGAATCTAGCACGGGTTGGGGGATAAATCACACCATCGTCCTTGGGGAATCTAAGGTCTTTGTGAAACGTGTTCCAGTTACAAACATTGAATTTGACAACCTGTTCTCCACCAGAAACCTTTATAACCTGCCGACTTACTGTAATTACGGCTTCGGTTCCACTGGTTTTGGGGTCTTCCGGGAACTTGTTACCCATATTAAGACAACCAACTGGGTATTGTCAGGGGTAATTGCCACCTTCCCACTGATGTACCATTATCGGATTATTCCCTTGGACGGGCGGCGTGCGGATGTTGATAGGTCGCGTCTAAAAGATTATGTGGAGTACTGGGGGAATAGTGCCAACGCCGGGAATTATATGCTAGATAGAGCAAACGCCAACTATGAGTTGGTTCTGTTTCTAGAGTACATACCGCATATTCTGGAAACATGGCTACAGGAAAACCCCAACAAACTTCAAAAACCCCTGGATGACTTACGTACGACGATTACCTTTTTGAGAAGGAAGGGAATCATCCATTTTGACGCACATTTTCGCAACATCCTCACCGACGGGAAGCAGACATATTTGACCGATTTTGGTTTGGTACTTGACAAGAGTTTTACATTGACTAAAGATGAAGAGTCTTTTTTTAAGCAAAACACATTTTATGATTACGGAGAAGTCTTGCGGAATCTTGGTCATCTTATTCGAGCATCGTATGATTTATGTTCCGAGAATGATAAACGCAGGATTATGGAAAAATATGGCATAAAAGAAGGCTTAAAACCTTATGAACTGCGCTCTATATTACTTGACAATATCGAGCAGATACATGCTGATGGAGTCATGAAGTTAGACGAGTTGTATGTTGCCAGCATCGTCAAATACCGCAGCATCATTGCGCTGATGCAAGACTTCTTTTCTGATATGTGGCCAAATAACAACAAGGACACGAAACTTCGTCACACAGAACTACGGCTGCTGCTTAAAGAGACGGGGTTTATTTCTAGTGTTGGAAACAGCAGATAGTTGCGATCGCTGGATAAGAAATACATCTATTTGGGGTATTTGCTTAAGCCTCCAACTTCCCTAACCTTACCATCTCACTCTCATCGCAGTGCGCGATTAAGTTATAGAGATAACATAATAGTTGTTATTTATAACAACTATTATATGACTGACAAATTACTACTAAAATGAAGTTATAAAAGAAGGAAGTAAAAACTAAATGGTTCTTTGTTCTTTGATTTCTACACCCGAAATCTTAAACTATCAGCATTCGCGCAGCGTTTCTAAGAGTTGTGGAAAGGCTGGGTTGGGCAAGTTCAACTAAGGCAGTTAAATTCGCTGCGACGGGCGCGCCGGATTTAACTGTCTTCTCGGTTCAATTTTGGAGATACTTATTAGCTAATGCTTTTTCATGCCGCAAATGTGCAACGCCGCAGATAAAGAGCTTTCTTTTTAGACAAATATCAAGTCATTAACAATATTGAAACTATTATTGAGAGATGCAATCACCTCATCAGTCTCAAAGTTAAATTGACCATTGCCATTGCCTACTAGAGCAATAAAGTTACTCGAACCTTGGCTAAAGAAGGAATAGTCACTTCTTTTCCCGGCTAGTTGAATTTTGTCTTCACCAGAGACAAAATCTTTGATGATAGCTAAGTCTTCGAAACCAGAATTGCGATAAAGAACATTGCCCTTTTCTCCCAAAACAAATGTATCCTGAGCAGCACCTCCGGATAAAGTATCTCGACCGCCGAAACCATTGATTATATTATTTAACTTGTTACCAATAATTGTGTCGTTTTGTTTTGTACCAATGACATTGACAAAATTTTTGACAGTGCCAACGCTATTAACAACCCCTGAAATACTAACGCCAGTCAACGATTCCTTAGATAAGTCAACATTTACAGAAACAGGACTTTCTAGACTTGAAGCATTAATGGTATTGGCGAAACCAACATCTCCTATAATTATCTCAATTACAGTTGGAACGACTTCCCGATCAGTGCCGAGATTTCCTTTTTCGATGCGATCAGGGAATAAAGTAATTGCTTGACCCAAACCAGTGTAATCAAGCGTATCAATGCCATCTCCTCCATCATAAATGTCATTGCCAGCGCTACCGCCTAAGAAATCATTACCACTGCCACCGATGAGTATGTTATTTAGTTCGTTACCAATAATTGTGTCATTTTGATTGCTACCAATGACATTGACAAAGTTTTTAATGGTAATTGCCCCAGGAACATCAAAAATATCAAATTTTTCTGCACCCAAGTCGATTAAAGATGCTAAATCTGTACCAGAGATATCGATAACATTTATAAAACCTGGATCAGCAATGATGATCTCTGTACTAGGAGGCTCTGAAGGTCGATCGCTACCAAGACCACCACCCTTTTCTGTACGATCAGCAAAAAGAGTAATTACTTGACCTAAACCAGTGTAATCAAGCGTATCAATGCCATCCCCACCACTGACAATGTCATTACCAGCACTGCCAAATATTACGTCATCTCCCTTTTCTCCAAACAGGTTATCATTTCCACTGCCACCAAACAGGTTATCGTTTCCACTGCCGCCAAACAGGTTATCGTTTCCACTGCCGCCAAACAGGTTATCATTTCCTTCGTCACCGTATAGGTTATCATTGCCGTCATAACCGAACAGATTATCATCGCCCTTGCGACCAAGCAGATTATCATTTCCACTACCGCCCAACAGGTTGTCAGAAAAAGGAGTACCAATTTGTGTGCTCATGATTTATTTTCTCGTTTGATTTACTCAAAATTTAATTTAGCTACGATTAACTTGCGTTGGCAAAGACCCAATCCAACTCCCACAGATCCCAATACGGTTCTGTTAAGGTTTAAACAGTGCTGATAGTATAAGGTTTTCGATGTCATTTATACAACCAACCAAATCACAAAAATCGTATACAATAAGCGCCATGTCCTATGTGCAGTTTACAGAACGTTGTTTGGGGTCGCACCGTTGGAGAATCAACAAGTCAGTGGGTATATTTCCGTGCTATGGGACTGGGTGGGGAGAAGGTGAAAAGTTACAAGCACATAAAGAATATCAACGTTTTGAGTTACAACGATTGGGTCAATCAATTCAAATATAAGTTGCAACAAACACTCCACCAGTGGATTGACCTCGCAGGAGCAAAAGCCGACCATCTCTTACGTTCTTTGCGCGATAAAGCTAATCAATGGTGGTATTTCCTTAACTACCCTGAAGTTCCTCCTGATAACAATCAGGCTGAACGCTCCCTTCGTTTGGCTGTGACAAAACGCTCATGTTAGTGGTGGCTCTCGTTTGATGGAGAGATTTAAACACACTGCCCATTTATTAACAGTGGTGCAAACTTGTCGTCGTCAAGGCAGAACTGTGATTGATTTTTTTGCACAAGCACTGCTAGCTAATTCTAATAATTATCTGTCTCGCCCATCTCTGCTTCCTAAATATTAGGCCTGAATCCTTACGTAAAAACAGTGAATCATAAAGCAAACATAATAGTCTTTATAAATAAGAGTTGATATATTAAAAATTATTCCTACAGTTAAGGATAATAGATAAATTTTTCCTTATACATCCAATCTAATATTTGTTTAATAATTCTGACTCCAAGTTGACAATTTCAGCTTCAAAGGCTGTAAACTGATTTCAACAAGGTGAATGATACCTCTGCATCACCCTAGAAAAGCAGAGCCAATAATTTAACCTAGTTTTTATATAGCTAGCTATTTCATTAATGAAATGGCTGCGATCGCTTGGTCAAATATAGCTTGATTAATCATTACTAACGCAAAAAATACAAGGTTTTTTGCCTAAATTGTCATAGCTATAAAAAATAACATTTACGTTTTCAGGAGATATTTATGACAGAATTTTTTAATCAAATTTCTCGCCGCAAATTCATCTTCACAGCCGGAGCATCTGCGGGTGCTGTATTGCTCAAAGGCTGTTTGGGTAATCCTCCTGAAAACCTTACTGGTGGAAGCACTCAAGCACAACCAACTGCTCAGTTAGTTGCTAATATTAGTCCCGAACAAACACCAGAAACTACTACAGTCAAGTTAGGATATATTCCGATTGTAGAAGCGGCTCCTTTAATTATTGCTAAAGAAAAAGGCTTTTTTGCAAAGTATGGGATGACTAATGTTGACCTTTCCAAACAAGCTTCTTGGGGTGCAGCTAGAGACAACGTAGAAATTGGTTCTGCTGGTGGTGGGATAGATGGCGGTCAATGGCAGATGCCAATGCCACATTTAATTACAGAAGGTTTAATTACCAAAGGTAATCAAAAAATTCCCATGTATGTATTATGTCAGTTAATTACGCATGGAAATGGAATTGCGATCGCAAACAAGCACCAAGGCAAAGGTATTAGTTTACAACTCGCCAGCGCTAAGTCTTTGTTTAAGGAATTAAAATCTTCAACCCCCTTCACAGCTGCATTCACCTTTCCTCACGTCAATCAAGATTTATGGATTCGCTACTGGTTAGCAGCAGGCGGCTTAGACCCAGATGCAGATGTCAAATTGCTCACAGTACCTGCGGCGCAAACTGTAGCTAACATGAAAACAGGAACAATGGATGCCTTTAGTACAGGCGACCCCTGGCCATATCGTCTAGTTCAAGACAAAATTGGTTACGTAGCAGCATTAACCGCAGAAATTTGGAAGAATCATCCTGAAGAATACCTCGCTATCAGAGGCGATTGGGTTGATAAAAATCCCAAGGCTACCAAAGCAATTTTAAAAGGAATTATGGAAGCCCAACAATGGCTAGATAATTTTGATAACCGCAAAGAAGCGGCTCAAATTTTGGCTGGACGAAATTATTTCAATCTTTCTTCACCAGAAATCTTGGCTGATCCATACCAAGGCAAATATGACATGGGTGATGGTCGCAAAATTGATGATAAATCAATGGCCGCTTACTACTGGAAAGATGAAAAAGGTAATGTTTCTTATCCATACAAGAGTCATGATTTATGGTTCATCACTGAAAATGTTCGTTGGGGATTTTTACCAAAAGATTACCTAGATAATAATGCTGCTAAGGCTAAAGAACTGATCAACAAAGTCAACCGCGAAGATATTTGGAAAGAAGCTGCCAAAGAAGCTGGCATTGCTGCTGCTGATATTCCTACAAATACATCTCGTGGTGTAGAAGAGTTTTTTGATGGCATCAAATTTGACCCCGAAAAGCCAGAAGAATATTTGAAGAGTTTGAAAATTAAAAAGGTAAGTGTTTAGTCATTGGTCATTAGTCATTAGTTATTTGCAAATGACAACGGACAAATAACAAATAAAATTTCAGGAGAACAGCATCATGACAATAGCCCAAAAACGTCCTGCAAGTCCTAGATTGAATAATAGCTTCATATCCAGTCTGAAAAAGCAATTTCCTGACCTGATACCACCAACGATCGCCATTGCAATCTTCCTGATTATCTGGCAACTCTTCGCTTGGACTCCGGGAGCCACATTACCAGGCCCAATACAAGTTATCCGAGACACTTGGGTTCTGATTTTCTGGCCCTTTTATGACCGAGGTGGTATTGATAAAGGTTTGTTTTGGCAGATTTTAGCAAGTTTACAACGAGTCGCTATTAGTTATACACTTGCAGCAATTGTGGGTATTGGCTTGGGCATTTTAATTGGTGTTAATAAAACCATGTCCAAGGCTTTAGATCCTCTTTTTCAATTACTGCGGACAGTACCACCTCTAGCTTGGGTGCCGATTTCTTTAGCAGCTTTACGACAAAACGAACCCGCAGCCTTATTCGTAATTTTCATCACCGCCATTTGGCCGATCTTAATTAACACTGCTGTCGGCGTTACCCAAATTCCCCAAGATTACAACAACGTCGCCAAAGTTCTGCAACTTAGCCGCAAAGAATATTTCACTAATATTTTGATTCCGGCGGCATTACCCTACATCTTTACCGGCTTGAGAATTGCGATCGGTTTAGCTTGGTTAGCAATTATCGCCGCCGAAATCGTCATGTCCGGTATTGTCGGAATCGGCTTTTTCATCTGGGATGCCTATCAAAATAACAACGTCAGCGAAGTAATTTTGGCTCTAGTTTATATCGGTGTCGTTGGTTTACTCCTAGATAAAGCAATGGTTTGGCTGCAAAACAAAATTTTACCAGCAGAACAGAAATAGTCATTAGTCATTGGTCATTGGTCATTTATAAAAAACTAAGGACTAGGGACTGTTTTCAAACTCGAAGATTCCCCCTAACCCACGCCAGTCGCTCCACTTGGGGAGACCCCAAGACCGCGCTGGCTCCCCTTAAAAAGGGGGGAAAAGAAACTCTAAAAGCCCCCCTTTACAAGGGGGGTTGGGGGGATCTTCAAAGACTAAGGTGCTTAAAGAGAGGTTTAAAAACACGACCTAATGACTAGATACCAAGAACAAGTGACGAAAGACAAATGACAAAGGACAAAAGACAAAGGACAAAAGACAAAGGATAAATAAGTATGTTCGTAGCTGTCGATCAAATTGAAAAAGTTTTTGAATTAACTGGTGGTGGCAAATATATCGCCCTGAAAGGAATCGACCTCCAAATTAAAAAAGGAGAATTCGTTTCTTTGATTGGTCACTCCGGTTGCGGTAAATCCACTCTATTAAATATGATTGCGGGTTTGGATTTGCCTACTGAAGGTCTTGTCACCTTAGAAGGACAAAAAATCACCAAACCCGGCCCAGACAGGATGGTGGTGTTCCAAAATTATTCGCTATTACCTTGGCGGACAGTAAGAGAAAATATTGCCCTCGCCGTAGACTCGGTAATGAAAGGTTTACCCGCAGGCGATCGCAAAGCCATTGTCGAAAAACATATAAATATGGTGGGTTTGCGTCCCCATGCTGACAAACAACCCGGAATGTTATCAGGTGGACAAAAGCAGCGAGTTGCGATCGCCCGCGCCTTAGCGATTCGTCCCAAATTACTCTTGCTGGATGAACCCTTTGGTGCATTAGATGCACTCACACGCGGCAATTTGCAAGAACAACTGATGCAAATCTGCGAAGAAAATGAAGTTACTGCCGTGATGGTTACACATGATGTTGATGAAGCAGTGCTGTTATCTGACAGAATCGTGATGCTAACCAACGGCCCCGAATCTAAAATCGGCGACATTCTAGAAGTGGATATTCCCAGACCCCGCAAGCGGATGGAAGTAGTAGAACATCCCAGCTACTACAGCTTGCGGAGTGAGATGATTTACTTCCTCAATCAGCAAAAACGGATTAAGAAAATTCGCGCCAGGAAAACTGCCGACATTGCCCGTCATGGGTTGGAAAAAGTTAACCTAGAAATTGGCTTTTTACCTCTGACAGCTTGCGCCCCCTTAGCAGTTGCTAAAGAAAAAGGCTTTTTTGTCAAACATGGTTTAGATGAAGTTAACCTGGTGCGGGAAAGTAGCTGGCGGGGTATAGAAGATGGCATAAGTGGTGGTTATTTAGATGCGGCTCAAATGCCTTCAGGGATGCCGATGTGGCTAACTTTGGGAGGACATAATAACCAACCTCTGCCTGTTGTCACCGCCCTCACCATGACCCGCAACGGTAACGCCATCACCTTAGCAAAACGCTTTTACGACCAAGGTGTGCAAACCTTATCAGATTTCAGAAATCACCTGATTCTCACCCGCGAACAAAGGCATACAATGGGGGTAGTACATCCCGCATCTATGCACAACTTGCTGCTGCGTTACTGGCTAGCAGCTGGAGGAATTGACCCCGACACCGATGTGGACATGAAGACCATTCCCCCAGCGCAGATGGTAGCTGACCTAAAAGCCGGAAGCATTGATGGTTACTGCGTCGGTGAACCTTGGAACTACCGCGCGGCTGTGGAAAATGTCGGCTTTACCATCGCTACCGACTTAGAAGTTTGGCTGGGACACCCCGGTAAAGTTCTTGGTGTGCGGGAAGATTGGGCAGAAAATTATCCAAATACGCATATCGCCTTGACTAAAGCTTTGTTGGAAGCCTGCCAGTATTGTGCAAATCCTGATAATTCCCAAGAAATTCGCCAAATTTTAGCAGGGCGAGAGTACGTCAGCACTGATTTAGAGTACATCCAACTCGAAGATCCAGATAATCTCACTTGTAGCTTAGACCATCCACTGCGAGACTATGCCCATCACCAGTTTTATTCTGAGTCTGCCATTAATCGCCCCAGCCGCACTGAACAAATTTGGATTATGAGTCAATTGGCGCGTTGGGGTGACACTCCCTTCCCCAGAAATTGGGTAGAAGTTGTTGAACGGGTGTGTCAAGTGCGTGTTTTCAGCACCGCCGCACGAGAATTAGGTTTGGATATTAGCTATATTCGCCAACCGATCAAACTGTTCGATGGTACTCCCTTTAACGCCGACGATCCGATTGCCTATCTCAACAGTTTACAGATTAAACGTGATTTTTCAGTCGCGGAAGTTGTTCTTGATGCACCAAGAAGAAAACTCGCATCATAAAAAAATGGTGAGAGAAAGAGGGAGTGGAAGAAGTAAAACAATCACGCACGAGTCTCTGAACTCCATTAATGAGTCTTTGAACTCCATTAATGAGTCTTTGAACTCCATTAA
>NZ_JABXKF010000004.1 GCF_017115165.1 Nostoc sp. LPT
GTCTTACTTATCCTGACTGATTTTCCCCCTCTTTGCAAAAAACTGGGATGCTCCCTGCTACAGCTTTATCGCTTTGATAATGTAATTAGTGCTGTGCCTAGCAGATGAAGCGGAACTGGGTAATGTAAATTGGTAATCGGTAATTAAAATTAGTTCACTACTTATTACCGATTTTGCTCTACAATTTTCGACTCTAATAGTGTTCTAAAATGACAAATAGCTTTTTCGCTAAAGTTTTAGAGGAAATATTCCATGACTATTTGGGTAAATGAGCAAATTGATCCGTCTGGGATGATTCATGCCTGTATTGCCACTTGTAATGAATCTCAAGCTAAAGATTGTCATGATTCTTTTGAGAATAATTTGACCGAGACACAAAAGGCAGCAGGTTGGGTAGCACAATTGCGGACAGTCGATTCTTGGGATGAAGTGCCGGTGAATTCTTTAAAACTCAATTAATGGGACTTAGACAAAAAGTAGCTAAAAAAAGCCTCAAATCTATATGTAGAAAGACTTTGACATCGTTTTGTCTAGTTTCTTGATATATCTGGGTTTCAAGCATTTTTGAGCATTTTGTGTATTTTTCTTGCCCTATATGGGTTTGAGGATTGTTTGTGTCTCAAAAATGTTTAAGTCCCGCTAAGAGACTTCCAAAAAATAAATTGCCTACGCATTTACCAAATTTTTGAGATTGTTATCAACAGGTTTAGCTGAAGAAGCGAGAAACATCAACGAAACCTGCATGAAGACTTACAATATTTGAAACTTCAGAATACATACTTCCGACTTTACCTGATTGATGGGTAAATAAATTATGACAACCCACAATTATTAGTAGTTCTTGAGCGCGGGAAAAAGCAACATTTACCCGTTCTGGCTTCTTAGCAAATCCTACATCTCCTTTGCTATTGTTGCGAACCATACTGACAATCACAATCGGTCTTTCCATACCTTGAAATCTGTCTACTGTACCAGTACGAATTTCTAGCGAAGGAAAAAGTTCAGATTGCAGGCGTTCATCGATTTTTCTTAATTGAGCGCCATAAAATGTAATTACGGCAATTTCTTTTTTTGGTTCACCATTAGCAACTTTAGAAGTCCAAGTCTTCTCAAACTGATGACACAGACGTTCAATGGCATCAATTTCTGGAGTATTAAAGTAAGAAGTTCCATTTCGTTGCTCTAAAAACTGATTTTCTATAGGCGTTTTTACCCAGATAAGATGCTGAGATTCTTGGATAATTTCGTCTGCTAAATGATGTGCGCGTTTTGTGTCTGGCTCCAAAATACCAGATTCTAGTTTACCGTCATAAAATTGATTGATTGCTCCCATAATAAATGGGTGCATTCGATACTGTGTAGTTA
Organism: Nostoc sp. LPT; assembly: GCF_017115165.1. Taxonomy (GTDB): domain Bacteria; phylum Cyanobacteriota; class Cyanobacteriia; order Cyanobacteriales; family Nostocaceae; genus Nostoc. The sequence goes on from NZ_JABXKF010000004.1 coordinate 1,366, forward strand.
GCATTTGTTTGATGCTTTCATCAGCAGATTCAAACTGACTTTTAAATAGTGATTCTTCTAAAAATTGTAGTTCGTCTCTTGTATTGCCTATTGTTTGAGCAACTTCTTCTAAAGTGCTAGTATCAAGCATGGGTGGTAATTGCCGATGATCTCCTACCATGACTAACTTTTTGCCTTTCAAAGCTGGGATTAGTAACTCTGGTGGAGTACACTTACTAACTTCATCAATAATGACAACATCAAAAGATTTGAATTCTTCAGAAAAACCTCTATTGGCAGCCTGAACACAGGTAATACCAACGACATTAGCATTATCTAAATAAATGCGCCTTAAATCGTCGCGGTCACGCTCATTTGGCTGTCTTAATTTACCTATCCAATCTTGTACAAAAATCTGATATTTATTCAGATAAATTTTGTCTTTTTGAAGTTGCTGCTGCCAAAAATCAAACTGAGTACTTATTTTGCGTAAAAACTCTATACTAAACAAGTTGGTTTGAGAATTTTCTGGTTTAAATTTATCAGGTATAGTTTGCCATTCTCTCAACCACCAGTTTCGTTCTTCTTTTAAGTTTTTTGATGGCTGTGGTTGTGATTTTTGTTCTAGTTCGCGTAGAGTAATTTGTAGGTTTTGAACTTGCTGTAGAGAAGTTTCTGTTTCTTCTTTTAGCTTTAATAAATGCTCATTTAGAGAATGCTTAATTGTATCTAGCACAGCAAAAGGTTCTAATAATGAGATTAAGGTTTCTAGCTGATTAATGGAAGTTTCCCAATAATTCACTTGATTTGTAAACTCTTGGGGTTGCTGCCAAATATTTGATTGTGTTGCCAGATATTTTTCAACTAGAATACGTAATTGATCAGGTAGATTTTTTTGATTAAGTTCTTGCAATATATTAATCACTCCTCCAAGTTGGAAGTTAGCATTCTGCTGTGCTTTTTCTGCCTCAGCTTGAGTAATAGATATTTGCTGTTGGCTAACTTCATTTTTTTGAAGTTCATTTAATTGTCGTTGCAGTGACTGAAGCTGTTGATCGGTTTCAGTTTTGACTTTTAAAACACATTGACGCGCATTTGCAAGGATAGTATCTAGCAATTCTTGTGTAATGCAGGTGAGAGTAGAGTCAATGTTATTCCATTCCCATGATGCGGCATAAGTCCGTTGCATTCTAATTAAAAAAATCTGAGTATTTTCAACTAGTAATTTTCGCTGTTTGGGGTTGAGTAGCTGATAATTGTTAAACTGTTGATAGGTTTCTTGCCATTGAGTGCGATCGCTCTTTGATAGCACCATTGGAATCTGACTAAAATTTTCTTGTAAAAAATAGCTAAAATTATGCTGTTTACCCCGCCTGTCAGTAAAACCCCCGTCTATTTCATAAGCGATCGCCTTTGCTAATACTTCCCATTCAGGTAGGTTTATTTTGTATATCTTTGGTACTATTGGTAATTTTAATGTATTAGCAAACATCAACAAACCTAGTGGCAAGTCAACTAAATTTTCTGTAACTGGTAAACCTGATTGATGACATTCTTTTAAAGTTTGATAGAGATGAGAAGGTGCTGTAGATTTCCATTCCTTAACTGCTGAGATAATGTAATCTATTTCCCGTTTGCGGTTTTGCCATATCTGGATTGTTTGCTGTATATTTTGGAGTTTAGTAAGATATTGCTGATAATCTGGTTGTAACTGATTTAACGAGGCGAAATTATGTTTGACAACCTCCACTGATGCTGCAACTTCTAAGATGGCTTTACTTGCCTCATGAGCATAAGTCAAAGCAGTTTTAAATCCAGAAATTTCTATTGCTACAGTTTCACGCAACCAAGCCGCTAAACCAAAAGCACCAAGCGCTGGACGCACAAAGCCAAGTTCATCAGTATATTTGATGGTTTGACGAACATTTGCTAAAAATTCTTCTACTAAACTGTTACCTTCTGTGTAGGGCTTAAGAAGTGGCAAAAAATCTGTAACTTCTGAAGCTTCCCAGTTGATATTTGGTGCAGTATTTAATATATTTTCTAAGTTTGTAATTAATGATTCAACCTCGTTATATTTTTCTACAGTTTCGTTGTAATATTTTTCTTGATTTTGAAAGTTTATCTCTAGCTTTAACTTATTTTTATTAAACTTATTTTTTTGCTGATTAAATTCTTCCTCTGCTTGGAAGTAAGCTGTGAATCTTTGTGATGATGCCAGTAATTGAGTGAAAACTTTAATATTTTCCAGCCGTTGAGTTAGATTATTATCGCAGTCATTAGCTGTATTTTCTAGCCATCTGCCAATCACTTGGTCTTCTAAAAATGGCTGTCCTTCCTCCCCGACTTTCTCGGCTCTCCCCTTGCGTACAGCCCGAATCACTGGGTTATGAACTAATCGACTTAGGGCGTTATCTACTGCTAAATTGGCTTGAGATGCAATTAGAGTGCGTCCACCGCGAAGGGCAATTTGATAGCAAATCTCGGCAATTACGGTAGTTTTCCCAGTACCTGGTGGCCCTTGGATAAGAACAAGATCCTTAGCAGCAAGTACCTTTTCTACTGCTGCTTTCTGGCCAGGATTAGCAGAAGATAATAATAAATCTTGTGATTGAAGTTCAATAGTTGTTTTAATTTGTCTAGCCTGAGAAGCATCGAATAAAAAGTTACCCAAATATGGATTTTGGGTGTAACCATTATTCAAATCATCTAAAGCCTTTTTCTTACGCTGAATCTGCTGAATATCACCAACTGCTTCAAAACACAAAAATCCTGTATCTGGCAACTTATAACGCTCTGTTGCCATGAATTCAGCTAAGTCACGTTCTAGCCTGAGACTGATGATGCAACGGTTGGGGTCAACTTCCTCAACAGTCCCTAATTGACGGCCGCTAATCCAATTTTTGCCGACGGGAGCAGTTTCAAAAAGCTTTAAATCTTCGTTTTTTGTGCGTCTTGCTCGTTCCCAAAAGTTTTCGACATCGAGGGAATTTTGATAAAAGCCGTCAAGGGTGGCTGAGGCTACATCAATTTCAAAACTGATTCGTCTTTTAAAATTATAGTTATGAGTTACGTAATGCACACAAAATTGACGAGCTTTAGCGATTTTTTCTTCAATTTGTAAAAATGCTTTCCAAGCTTTCAGTTGATCTTCTGTAGGTACATGGTCGCCACAAATTGGCGCGGCGGCGATGCGTTTCAATGTTGCAGACTCAATGTCGAGATGATGCTGATGATTAGGCAGCAAACGCAAGCGGCAAGGTATAGCATAGCTATCGGCATGTCCCCGTGAGGGTTGTAATAATTGAACCGACAGTATTTTTAAACCGCCGCGTCCATCTTTTGGTACAGTTGCTCTAAATCCTAATGTTTTTCTGAGCTTCTCAAGTCTTGTAGGTAACTGAAAATCATTGCTGTCTGTTGCTATTGTCAAATCCCAAATTTCTTCTTTTGCTTCTTTCCCTGCACCTTTGCGACGCACATAAAATAGAGAAGGCTTTTGACCGACACATTCCAACATCAACTTATTGGCGCGATCGCGCCGCTCTCTAAATTCAGGATATGATTTCAGGACGCTTTCACCTTCAAGATGGCGGATAAAGCTATCAACTGCTGAAGCTATAAACATATAGCCCCAATCTTCAGAGTTTGTTTTAGTTTTCGAGGATTTTGCTGTTAGTTTATTTGCCACTGAACGAATGCGTTCTGCATCGGATTCTGAGATGGCGCTGGTATGGCTTTTGACTGCAATCTTGAGTTTTTCGCAAATTGCTAATAGCTTCTTGCTATCCAAATTCAATTCTTTTGCTAGTTCGTAAATTCTGAGTTTGCCGTTGTTCATCCAGTACTACCTTTGCCGACAAAATAGGGTTTAAATTTAAACGCAGAGGGGCGTAGAGGTAAGCGTAGAGGAGCGCAAAGTTTATTTTAGTCCCATTCGCTACAAATTAAATTTGGCAATACTCTGCGTACCTTTGCGTTTACTTTGCGTTCCTCTGCGTTTAAAAACTTTACGATTTTGGTAGTATTTCCTATTAACTAACTATAGTTTGTACTGCTGGTAAACTTCACTGGCGGCGCGATGTAGCAGGGAGTGTCGCCATACTAAAGATTTCATATCATTAGCATAACCGCCCCCAATGACGCAGGCGACGGGATAACCGCTACTCATACAGGTACTCAAAACCTGCATTTCCCGGCGAAAAATGCCAGCATCTGTAAGGGCTAATTTGCCTAAGCGATCGCCTATATGAGGGTCAACACCAGCATCATAAAATACTAAATCTGGCTTGACTTTAGATAATAAATCTGCTATGTAATTCGCCAAGGTTTGTAAATAAGCGTCATCTTCCATTCCCACCGGCAAAGGAACATCCAAATCACTGTTTTGTTTAGTACCGGGAAAATTGACTTCGCAGTGCATGGAGAAAGTAAAAACGCTGTCGTCGTTTTGGAAGATAAAAGCTGTGCCATCTCCTTGATGGACATCCAAATCGACAATTAGGATTTTTTGAACGAGTCCGAATTTTTGTAAAACGCGGCAGGCGATCGCTATATCGTTGAAAATACAAAAACCAGATCCATAACTAGGAAAGGCATGATGAGTGCCACCAGCTGTATTACAAGCTAAACCCTGACTCAGTGCCAGTTTAGCAGTAAGTATCGTACCACCTACCGCTACACAAGTACGATTTGCTAGTGCTGGACTCCAAGGCAAACCAATGCGACGCTGTGCTTTGGCATCTAGGGTTCCTTCGCAGTAAGCTTGAACGTAGTTTGGAGTGTGGACTAACTCTATCAACTCTAACGGCGGACGTTCGGGGGTGTGAAATTGTTCTTGATTAGCTACACCATCAGCTAACAGCAATTCGTAGAGTTGTCGAAACTTAGACATCGGGAAGCGATGTCCTTCAGGCAATGGGGCAACATAATCTGGGTGGTAAATAATTGGCAAGTCCATATTCCAGAAAATCTCAAGCAGGTAATCCGGCAAATCACAAGGTAAAATTTAGCCATAATCGCAGCAAAAATGCTGTTATTCTAAATCTAAAACTCCAAATTTAAAATTGATATGATGGAATGGATTACGCCGATATGGTTTATTCTAGCTGGCTTCGTAGCTGGAATAATTGGTGAAAAAGTTATCTTCCAAAAACTAGAAACATTCGTTACTAATAAACGAATTTTTGGGAGTAAAATTATATTTCGCTCTCTGCACCGGATGACTTTTATTTGGTTTGTCATCGCCGGTTTTTTTTGGGCAGTTCTGAGCGCTCCCCTCAAGCCAGATGTTGCGATCGTACTGCAAAAAATTCTGACGATCGCATTGCTGTTTTCAGTAACCCTAGTCTTAGCCAGACTGACTGGTGGTTTTGTTAATTTATTTATTCGCAGAGCCGAAGGCGTTTCTACATCACTAATTTCTAACCTTGCTAAGGCTATTGTTTTCGTTTTGGGAACATTAATTGTATTGCAAACAGTGGGTGTTCAAATTACACCGATAATCACAACTTTAGGTGTTGGTGGTATAGCAGTTGGTTTAGCACTTCAAGACACACTTGCAAATTTATTTTCTGGTTTTTATTTAATTATTTCTAAGCAAGTGAGAACCGGAGACTATGTGAAATTAGATGCTGGACATGAGGGATATGTTATAGATATTTCTTGGCGGAATACGACAATTAAAGAAATTTCCAATAATGTAGTCATTGTTCCTAATTCTAAGTTATCTACTGCAATTTTCACAAACTATCATTTACCCGCAAAGGAAATTACTTTAACAATGGATGTGGGTGTAAGTTATGATAGCGATTTGGAAGAAGTTGAAAGAGTAACTGTAGAAGTTGCTAAAGAAGTCATGCAAGAAATTGCACCAGAATTAAAAGAAAGTGAACCATATATCAGATTTCATACTTTTAATGATTTTAGTATAGATTTTACGTTATATATGCGCGTAAGTGAGTACTTTGACCAGCGTATTGGTAAACATCTATTTGTCAAAAAATTACACAAACGCTACCAGCAAGCAGGAATTCAAATTCCTTTTCCCATCAGAGAGGTTTATATGCCAAATAATGTAAATAAAAATTCGGCATTAAATCTAGACTAACTCTTGTTTTGGACTTTGGTCAAAAAAGAATGAGTTCACGGTAATTATACGCGAACAAAATACAGGTATTAAAAAAGGATAACTATCAGTTACTCAACCTTCACAAATGCAGCAGACAACTCGTAAGGGTCGTCTTTTAAACATCACAATCCAAGCTCGACCCAGTGAATAAAATCCTTGCCACGGTATCCGACCTCATCCAAATCTTAATCAAACGATGAAAGCGATATATTTTTTCTAGAAGCTTTGCACAGAGTCGGTTTTGCAGATTGAATGGCGGCTCGTTACAGCGTCGCTCCCTTTGTGCAAAAATAAAGGTTTCAGTAGTTTGATCGGTGACAGTATGAAGGAAAGATTATGTTCTCAGTCATTAAAACAGGTATAGTTGCAGTAATGACTGCAACGGTGATCGGACCCCCACTGGCGGCTAGGGCAGCAGATTTGACCTACGTTACCTCTTTTGGTGGTACTTATGGCAATGGTAACGGGCAGTTCAAATTCCCATCTGGCGTAGCAGTAGACTCTGCGGGCAACGTCTACGTGGCAGATAGTAGTAACAATCAGGTAGACAGGTTTAATCCCAGTAATTTTAGCGGTACATTCACCTCTTTTGGCACTGGTGGCAATGGTAACGGGCAGTTTGCTAGTCCATTTGGCCTAGCAGTAGACTCTTCTGGCTTAGTCTACGTAGCAGATTCTGGGAACAATCGGATCGTCCAGTTTAATCCCAGTAATTTTAGCGGTACATTCACCTCTTTTGGCACTTATGGCGGCGGTAACGGGCAGTTCGCTGCTCCACGTAACGTAGCAGTAGACTCTTCTGGCTTAGTCTATGTAACAGATTTGCCTAATGAGCGGATCGTCCGGTTTAATCCCAGTAATTTTAGCGGTACATTCACCTCTTTTGGCACTGGTGGCAGTGGTAACGGGCAGTTCGCCAATCCATATGGCGTAGCAGTAGACTCTTCTGGTTTAGCCTACGTAGCAGATGGTAACAACCGGATCGTCCAGTTTAATCCCAGTAATTTTAGCGGTACATTTACCTCTTTTGGCAGTGGTGGCAGTGGTAACGGGCAGTTCACTTATCCACGTGGTCTAGCAGTAGACTCGTCTGGCAACGTCTACGTGGCAGATACTTATAACGGTAGCCGGATCGTCCAGTTTAATCCCGGTAATTTTAGCGGTACATTCACGTCTTTTGGCACTCAAGGCAATGGTAACGGGCAGTTTTATCTTCCATTTGGCGTAGCAGTAGACTCTTCTAGCAACGTCTACGTGGCAGATTCTGGCAACTACCGAATTGTCCAGTTAAAAAGTAGCAATACCTCATCGGTAGAAGTACCTGAACCATCAGACGTGTTAGGCATTCTCGCTTTAGGGGTCATCGGTTTAGTTGCCAAATTTCAGCGCTTACTTTGCCCCTAAATGGATAAAATCAGGCTGATTTTTTACGGGAAGTTATCAAACCACGAAACAGCGTCGTTTTTTCTATAGCCTTATTATCAATAGTGTTTCATTAATGAAAATAAGCAGCGGAAAAATCAGGTCTTGGAAAACCCTCAAAGTGACCTTTTATAGTCGAAAATGGTTCGCGAGTTGTAAGATTTCGTCTAAACTTCTGAAATTTCGCTATGAATTGATTGTAATTTATTTTAAGCATAGTCTGTCAGTATTGATTTATACACAATTTGCTTGATATTACTATGCGTTGGGAAACTGATGGCTATAGATCCGATATTATTCGCGTATGACACACGCGAATAATATCTTTTTTGTCCAAAGTCCAATCTTGTTAAGGCAGGTGTTTTATAGAGAGGGGAGGCAAACGGCGTTTATATCTTCCTTGCAGATTCCTGGTAAGCAACACACAGGCAAATATGGCAGTTGAAAGTAGTACTACACTTGCTCCAGAGGCAATGTCGAGGTAGTAGCTGAGGTAGATACCTACAAACGAAATCGCAGCTCCTAAAATCCCGGAAATAATCATGATATAACCAAAGCGATCGCTGATTAATCGGGCAATCGATGCTGGAATCACCACTGCTGAAATAATCAGAGTTACTCCCAAAACGTTCAGTGTCGCCACCAGTAAAGTCGCCAACATCAAAGCAAATAAAGTATCCATTGCAAAAACGGGTACGCCATGAACCTGAGCCACTTCTCGGTCAAAACACCAAAATAGCAACGGGCGATAAAACAAGAAAACTAGACTGAGTAAGACAATCGTCACACCCGTCACCACCCACAAATCATTAGGGGAAACGCCCAACACATTGCCAAACAAAGCGGCTTCAAAGTTTTGGCTAAACTTGCGATAGCTACTGATTACAGCTACTCCTAAAGCAAAGCTAGCAGTTGTCACAATTCCAATAGCTGCATCCGAGTATATTTTGCGTCCTGTCAAATATTGAATCAGCAAAGCAGCTGCAAAACCCCAAATTCCAGAGCCAATGTAGAAATTCAAGCCCAGTACATAACTCAGCACGGCTCCCCCCAAAATTGCATGAGATAAACCGTGGGCAATGTAACTCATTCTCCGAGTTGTAATATAAACTCCCATAATGCCGCATAATAGCCCTGCCATCATGCCTACTAAAATCGCACGGCTAAAAAATTCATAGCGAAAGGGAGCCAGTAAAAAATCCATATACATTTATATTAAGCAGACTTCGACGAGTTGGAGCGGCGCAATACTTCCGGCAAGTTGTCTTGCATTTGATGACGTAGGGAAGTTCCGCCGCTAGCGATTAAGATTCGGTCTTGTTGGTGAAAAACTACCATTTCTCCACCAAAAGTCTGCTCAAGATTTGCGGGACTGAAGACATCGATAGGTTGACCTTGGCAAATTAAACCGTGGTTGAAACATACCACCCAAGGTAGATGAGTCGCTACCGAGTTGAGGTCATGGGTGGAGAGGATAATTGTCAAGCCTTGCTGATTCAAATCAGCCAATAGGTGCAATAGTTCGTGTTGAACGTGCAAGTCTGAACTGCTGGTGGGTTCATCTAAAAGAACTATTTCTGGTTCTCCTACTAAAGCACGGGCAATAAAAACCCTTTGCTGTTGCCCACCAGATAGACTACCGATAGGTTGATGGGCAACATGGGCAACCCCAACGCGCTCTAGGAGTTCGCTGGCAACTTGGCGATCGCGCCGCGAAGACCAAGGCAACACCTTCTGCTTTTGGTAACGTCCCATCATCACTACTTCCAGAGCCGTAACCGGAAAAGTCCAATCCACCGTTTCTACCTGCGGCACATAGCCCACCGCTTTTGGTGGCACTCCTGGCTTTAAGCGCTTTCCTCGAAACCAAATCTCTCCAGCCCAAGGATGAACTAATCCTAAAATCGCTCTAATTAAAGTGCTTTTACCACTCCCAGAAGGCCCTACCAAACCAGTAAGTTGACCAGGGTAAAGCGTCAAATTAACATCGCTAAACACTGGCTGGGTTTGATAACCACAGGTTAAACTTCTAACTTCAAGTATTGGTTGCATATACAGCAGATTTCAAGTTGGTATACATAACGATTCGTCTAAAAGCCAGGTAGAAAGCCTGTTTTACTTCTGAATTCTGCTGTACTTATTTTCTTAATCCTACTTAGTTGCTGTTGGTCCAACAACATTTCCAGTGTTTAAGTTCTTCACCAAATCAGGATTTCCTCCCAAATTAGAGGCGATAATCCGCATATTGTTAGCCATCATGCCAATATAAGTATGCTCAGGATTAGTGTTTTCCATTGCATTGGCTGAACCTGTTCCAGGTAACTCATCATCGGCAGTGTTGGCTGTTTTTATCTTTGCTTCGCGGGCAATTTGTTCTTCTACCTTGCTGGGGTAGACCTCAGAACCAAAAATCGCTGGAACGCCTGTTTTGCGAATTTGGTCAATTAGCTTGGCGACATCTTGAGCAGATGGTTCCTTGAAATCTGAAGGTTGAATCGCACCAATTACTTGAAAACCATACTCTCTGGCCCAATACGCCCAAGAATCATGGTAGGTCAAAAGTTTACGGTTTTTGGCAGGAATACTGGCGACGATTTCTCGTGTTGCCTTGTCTAGGGCATCCAGACGTTGTAAGTAATTTTTGAGATTAGTCGCGTAATAGTCTTTGCCAGCAGGATCTAAAGTAGTTAACTGTTGGGCGGCTAGTTTGGCGTAAGCCTCAGCATACTTGGGGTTCACCCACAGATGAGGATTGGGATCGCCCTTTTCTTTGGGAAAGCTAAAGTCAAAAAGCCATTGATCTTGGGTAATGGTATTACTACCTAGCTCATAGATTTTAGTTTCTTTGGGCTTCGAGGCTTTAGCTAGTTTTTCTGTTGGCGATTCCAAATGCAACCCATTGGCGATAATCAAATTAGCTTTGGATAGCAAATCAGAATCACTGGGACGAGGTTCAAAGGTATGGGAGTCAGTTCCTTCTGGAATAATACCCTTAACTTCTAAGCGATCGCCTGCAATGTTACTCACAATATTGGTTAAAGGAGCGACTGTCGTTACAACTAAAGGCTTATTTTGTGTCTTTTGTCCTACTTGAACTGGAGTGGTTGTAACTTCAGGATTGGAAGACACTGTTTTATCTGGAGATGGACTGCAAGCTACTACCATGAAGCTAAGTACAAATAGCAATCCGGCGAGGGTCTTCATTACACCAAGTCTTCTAAATTAAAGGATCAACGTTTAATTAGACCTTTTCCTGATATTAAGATGCAATGCCCCCTCAGGGTATTTTCGGTTGATTTTTAGAATTTTTTATCTGTACTCCTTTCGATCAAAGAGCGTTTAATATCAATTAGGCTGGGTTGATTGGGAACAATTTAAAAGAGAGTGATCTTTGTCAATACGTCTTTAAGTATAAATATATCTGCATAAAAATGATAATCGTATTATGGGGTGCGTAGACGAAGCAGCAGCTTGTTCTTAGACATCGCATTTCACCGCTGATCATAAAAATATTTGAAGAAAGCCCAAAGTAAGAAACGTCTTGTCTTAATTTCTTAACTTTGCGACAACAATCAAGGTATATCAATACTTTCAGCAGCCAGTGCTGTAAAGTATTTGCATAGTTGAGGCTCAACATTCCTCGGTCAACCCTGCTGTGTAATGCTAACAATAATTATTAATCCTCAACCAAATTCTGCGAAAATTTCTTAACAAGAGTTGTTTTTGCTTTGACCATATCAATAATGACACTGTTCCTTTGCGAGCCAGAATCTTTGGTACAATCCTCTCCCAATCATTTGTACTTGAACAGCTTACCTAATTTTGGGAAATTAAATAGCCCTATTCATGATCCGCATAAGCATAGCCAGGGAAAGCGACAGATAATCTTGCTTTGCTCTGGAATTTATCTCGTGATTGATCAATACACACTACAAGAAAACTTAGTTGTAGAAACTGCTCCTGGAAAACCTGGATTTGATTTGGAGTTCAGTTTTATGATTTTGGGTGATAATCACACTGAGCAGACACTTGCAGGACAAAATTTTCTGTGTCTTGGATTTGAACCCGGAATTAGTGGGTTAGTTGATTGGCAAGCAGGACAACAAATTCTGAAATTTGATATTCATATTACAGTTGAGACATTTGTGAATGCGATCGCCCATTGTTTAGAGCTGGTCGATCCGAAGCTGAGACAGTTTCTTGAACATTCAGATCATATAGATTGTTTTCAAATGGGTGTTAACACACCTGCAATGTGTACAATCATTTACCAAATCCTGAATTGTCCCTATCAAGGGCTAACACGGCAGTTGTATCTAGAAGGTAAGGTGCTAGAACTGATGGCGCTACGTTTGGATCAGTACATCCAGAACGAACCACAGCCAAGGCAAAAATCATCATCAAAATCACAAGAGCGCGATCGCCTGCACTACGCTAAGGAAATCCTCATCCACAACTTAGAACATCCGCCATCTCTGTTAGAACTATCTCAACAAGTGGGACTCAATACTCGTAAACTCAAAGAGGGCTTTCGACGAGAGTTTGATACAACGGTGTTCGGCTATTTGCATAGTCATCGGATGGAACAAGCCAGGAAATTTATAGAAGAAGGGCAAATGACTGTAGCAGAAGTTGCCTACGGGGTGGGCTATGCAAATCGCAGCCATTTTGCAGCAGCATTTCGCAAATGGTTTGGCATAAATCCGAGTGAGTTTTTCAAGGAAACACAAAAACGGGAGATTTGAATTGTTCCGCTTAGAGTCATCGCGGTTCCGCTAAGAGCCACTTCAATTTGTCAAATCCTCTATTCTCAGGTAATGAGAATTGTTACTGATAATTTTTTGTGGGAATTGTGCAACCGCGTGTGAGGTGAAAGCATGAATACGAAGCAACTGTGGTAACTGCTAGTGCTCATAGGATGGATGGGATTGGCAATTCCAGCATATGCCAAAGAAGTACCCCAACCAATAAGACGACTGCAAAGAAGCGATCACGCAATTATGCTAGTGCAGTCGCCAGCATCAGAAATAGCGCCTTTAGCAGAAGTTGTACAAGTTACGGGAGTTAAGACAAATCCTACTGATAAAGGTGTAGAGGTGATTTTACAAACTGACAAAGGTCAACAGTTGCAAGTAGTAAACCGCAGTGTTGACAACAGCTTTATCGTTGATATTCCCAATGCCCAACTGCAATTAACCAAAAAAGATGCCTTTACATTCCGCTCGGAAAAACCGCTTGCGGGAATTACTGAGATTACAGTTACTAACTTTAATGCCAATACTATCCGGGTGGCGGTGATAGGTGAAGCGGGTGTACCAATTGTCGAGTTGTTTGATAAGTTTAGACGAGGGTATTATTTTTAGCGTTGCTAGTGCTGCATCCTCAACACAGCCGCAACAGCAACCCCAAAAGCAACCAAAGCCACCAACCACCGCGCCACAGCAACCATCGGCTGAGGGTGATGAACCAATTGAGTTGGTGGTAACAGGTGAGCCAGACACAGGATATAGCGTACCGGATGCATCAACAGCAACTAAAACTGATACCCCATTACGCGACATTCCCCAATCTATCCAAGTGATTCCTCGCCGAGTGATTGAAGATCAAAAAATCACTCGCCTATCTGATGCTCTCCGCAACGTACCAGGCGTAGTGACTAGCGGTAATCGTCGGAGTTTAGCACCTGATTACGTCATTCGAGGATTTACTACACAAAACACCCTGAGAAATGGGTTTACTTTTCCTGGTTCATCCACAACTCCAGCAAACGCATCAGCGGTGTCCAATAATATTGAGCGAGTTGAGGTCTTGAAAGGCCCTGCTTCAGTGCTGTATGGCAACCTGGAACCGGGAGGAGTGGTGAACTATGTGACAAAACAACCGCTAGAAGCACCTTACTACGCGGGCGAATTTATTGTTGGCAGCGACAGTTTCTACAACCCCACACTCGATTTTTCTGGGCCGCTAACAACGGATAAACGCCTGTTGTATCGTCTCAATATTGGCTATGAAAATTCCGGTAGCTTTGTTGATTTTGTGAATCGAGAAAACTTTTCAATTGCGCCAACCCTAAGCTACAAGATTGGGGACTCTACCACATTGAATTTTGGCTATAAGTACATCAGACAGGATGGAACGCCTTATAATGGTTTTCCAGCAAACCCGCTGGTTTTTCAATTACCACGCAACCGTTTTTTGGGAGAACCAGGCGATCGCGAGCAGAGTGACACCCATAATATTAATTTTGCAATTTCCCATCGCTTTAATGACAATTTAGAAATTCGCAGCGGCTTTTTTACTCAATTCACCAACTCCAAACGCTCGTCATTTCGGCTAGATTTTGGAGATTTAGACGGTTCGTTAGCACCAAGATTCTAAGAAACAGGCACAGATGACAATCAACTATACTCCCTGCAAAATGATCTGATCTGGAAGTTTAATACAGGCACTGTAAAGCATCAACTACTGTTCGGACTTGAATGGACTAAATCTAGTGGTAATTTTAATTATGATGATAACTATATTGATTATTCAATTGATATCTTCGAGCCAGTTTATGGTGCGACTATCCCTAGAGAGTTGAACTATTTATCATCACAAAATAAAGAACGGAATACCATTGCCCTCTATCTCCAAGATCAAGTCACGTTACTCCCAAATTTAAAGTTGCTAGTTGGGGGTAGATATGATTTCAATAAACAGAGAGACATTTTTCAAGAGTTTAATAATATCAATGTTGAGGAGCCGAGTGTCTACAATGCCAATGATCAAGTTGATAGTAATGCCTTCTCCCCACGCATTGGCATTGTCTACCAACCCATTGAACCTGTATCACTCTACGCCAGTTATAGCAGGTCTTTTGTTCCTAATGACTCTCGTACCAGAACTGGAGAAATTATTGAACCCACTCGCGGCACTCAATATGAAGCTGGTATCAAAACCGAACTTTTGGACAACAAATTATCAGCTACTTTAGCTGCCTATGAAATTACAAAGACAAACATTCCGACAACAGATCCACAAGATCGTAACTATTCGATTGGTGTAGGTGAAGTGAAGAGTCGAGGGGTTGAATTCAGTTTAGCTGGAGAACCGTTACAAAACCTGAATATTATTGCTTCTTGGTTTGTTAACGATACATTTGTCAGCGAAGACAATGACTTACCAGTGGGTGACAAACTCATAAATGCGCCTAGTCAAGGAGCGAGTTTATGGATGAGTTACGAAATTTCCAAGGGAGACTTAAAAGGGTTAGGCTTTGGTGCAGGAGTATTTTATGTGGGAGATAGAGAAGTTACTTTACCTAACACATTCACAGTTCCATCTTACGTTCGTGCTGATGCGGCAATTTTCTATAAACAAGATAACTGGCAGCTTGGGCTGAACTTTAAGAACCTATTTAACAAGCGGTATTACGAGACAGATGGTTTTATCCAACCTGGTGAACCATTAACTGTGCTGGGTTCGGTTTCGGTACGTTTTTAACTAGTTAGGATGCTATTATTACTTGCTGTTTTTCAATGTCTTTAACTGTGACTCGTTTGAATTAATAAGTATATTTTGACAGTTAAATTGAAGCCCTTGAGTAATCCGTTATGACATCTACCAAACTTTCCCAAAACAACACTATCACCCCTAAAAGGCTCCGTAACTTTGTATTTTATCTCCACCGTTATCTCGGTCTAGTTTTGGGACTAATTATCGTGGTAATTGGTGTAACTGGCACATTGTGGATGTTTGATGCAGAAGTTTATCGTCTTGTCCTTGGTAAAAGATTGACGCAGGTAACACCACAGAGGAAACCGCTACCATTAAATGTGCTAGTAGAAAAAGTCCAAGCTGCATATAGTAGTCAGCCAGACTTGAAAGTTAGCGGGATTAGCTCTGATTACTTTCAAACAGGCACTTCACCTGCATCCGTAGGCATAGTTGACAAAAACGGCATATCCTTAGATGTACTTCTCAATCCTTATACAGGTGAAATTCTTGGCACTCATCAAACAACAGGTGACTGGCTCGATATTGCTGGTAAATTACATGTTGGCTCAGTTGCAGGCGATACAGGGGTGATAGTTTATGGCATTATTGGTTTGCTGATGTTTATTCTGTGCATCACAGGAATCTTTCTCTGGCCTGGTTGGCGCAAGTTAGTAACTGGCTTCAAAATCAAGCTCAACACCCATCCCAAGCGAGCAAACTTTGATATTCATAAAGTAGTAGGTATCTTCGCAGCTGTATTTCTAGCGATTTTAGGCTTTACAGGCTTCTGTATGAATTGGGGAAGCATGGTTAATCCAGTCATCCATGCTATTACTTTTTCTCCTTCTCCACCAGAACCAACCCTGGTTTCTGTGCCGATTCCTGGTAAAAAACCAATTTCACTTCAACAAGCAATTCAAATATCAAATACAGCACTTCCCGGTGCTACAACTCCAATTATTTGGCTTCCCACTACACCTGAAGGGATTTACAGCTTTCGCAAGCATTTCCCTGAAGATTTAAATTCATCAGGTTCAAGTGAGGTCTATGTAGACCAATACAGTGGAAAAGTGCTATGGATCAGGAGCATCCGTCAAATATCTAGAGGCGATAAAGTGATTGAGTGGATTGGAAACCTGCACTTTGGTCACTATGGCGGACGCACAACAGAAATTATTTACGGTTTGGTTGGTATCACTCCCATCATTTTGTTGATTACAGGTTTTGTGATGTGGTGGTATCGCTATCAAAGCAAAAATAGGAAACAACCAGTTGAGTTTTATGATAAATAATTTTGGGGCTAATGAATACTAAGGAGATAAGCGATCGCCCGCCCTTCTGCCTAAAATTTCTCTCCCAGTACTGCGCTCTCTTGACCCAAGCCCAGTTACAGCCTGAAATTTCCTCGCTTGAAAAAAAGGGGAAGCGTCTCACCTCAGCTTTCGTTGCTATTTCTCTTTCCTTGGGTAGAGGATTTGGGACATTGATGTTTCGGACGAGCGATCCCAATGACAGAATATAAAGCTTAAACATTGGTCGGATGTCGGCATCCAGCATCTACTCTCATTAGATTGCTAATGCTCGCTTTTCTAATGGTAGTTCAAAGCGATCGCCTGGTTTTGGCTCAAGTACCTTCGTCGCAAGATTGTTTTTCTCAAGTAACGAGCGAAATTCTTCAGCAGTTCCTTCAGTCTGAATCAATTTCATCAGCAATCCTTCAAACGCCACATCTCCACCAGCCGCTGTAGGTATTATTACTTGAGGCTGTAATGATTTTACGACTTCTAAAGCACTATTTTGTCCTTTAATAATCGACCCAAGCAAAGGTAGCGTCATATCAATAAACGGTGTAATCACTACATCTATAGGTGTAGCTTGCTGAAGTTCTGAGGAATGATACCCGTGAGGCTCGTAGTATACAGTTAAACCACTCTCCAATTCTTTGAGGAGATAACTATTTTCTACCAAAGTTGGGCCGATTGGTGAGCCGGGGAAAGCCTTGATTTCAATTTGATTATTTAAAGTAAAAGTTTCGCCATGAGCCAATACTGTTACCTGGGTATAGCCTAACTGCTGTACTACCTTAGCTGCATTGGGAGAAGCTACAACCTTAATACTGTGGTCAAGCAACTTGAGCGTTGGTGGGTGAGTGTGGTCTTCTAAACCCTGAGATAGCAGGATCAAATCAATATTATCTGGGATTGGGCGATTTTGCGATCGCGACCCTTTAAATAACCAATCCAAATTACTGAAAATTAACGAACCAACCAGCCAAGGGTCAATTAGTATTCGTTTTCCACCGATTTCCAACAGCCAAGAGTTGCTGTCTAACCAAGTTAAGAACATAAAATTTTATGAAGATAACGCCTACCTTCATTATCAATGGTATCAGCTTTCTTAGTAAGCCCTCAGGCCAATACCTACATTCGCCCGGTTAAGTCTACACACGCAGTTTTCTTGATGTCTGATCTTGGTTTTACCCACATAGCACTTGCAGTCACTGATGTTGATGCAAGTATCTCATTTTATGCAAAGTATGCCCAGATGACAGTCGTGCATCGTCGCACTGATCAAACGACTCAAGTAGATGTTGCTTGGATTAGTGACCTGACCAGACCTTTTGTGATTGTCCTAATTAAAGAAGCTAAAGTACAAGGCGCACTGTTACCACAATCCCATCTAGGGGTAGCTTATCAGAATCGTGAACAAGTTACTCGCCTGTGTGATGAAGCACGCGCAGAGGGGTTATTGCTGGCTGGGCCAAATGACTGGGCCCCTCCGGTTGGTTACTGGGCTTATCTTAGAGATCCAGATGGTCATACCCTGGAAATTTCCTATGGTCAGGAAATTAATTTTACAGTTGAGCAAGCTAGAGACGCAACTAATCGCATCTCTACAACTTAATTAAATCGTATTACTTGTAACCCTTAGCTAAGACTTTTGAACAAAGCGTCTTACTTTATCCACAGGTAAACTAAGAGCGCTTGCAACCTGTTCCACACTCAAGCCTAACTCCAATAATTTAGGTATTGCATCCTGTCGCGCTTGTTCTGCTTCTTTATGACTTAACAGTTTTCTCCCAGTTTGGGGGTTAAAAAACCGTAATTCTCCGTCAATCAATCTGAGGTCTAAACCCAATACTTCACTGTGAAAAGACGAGACACCATCGGGTAAAAAATTGGATGTAATGGGTTGATATTTGCCCTCAAATAAATAGGAACCCTTTAGTCGTGGGTTGAGGTAATCTCCGGTTGGGTCATACTGAAAATACTCTTGCACACCTAAAAGTGAATATTTCTTGGGTTTATCCTCTTCATCGTTTTCTTGGGTGCTTGCAGAAGTGATTTCCAAAATAAAATTAGGGACTTTACCCCCTTCTTCCCAAACCTTGTAGCTGACGCGCTTTTTCTTGTCTACCTCAAATACCACAAAGACATCAGGAGCAACCACAGCGCTAGGAATGCCCTTTTTGTAGTAAACAAATAGATTCCCTGATACGTAAACATCATTTCGGTCTTGGAAATAAATGTCTAAGGCTTCTACAGCATAAATTAGATAATCCCGTGCTGGATCGCTCTCTGCCATTGGTTTACCATCAGAGCTGGGGTAGATAATTTCGGTCTTGAGCTGGTTAGCAGAAAGGGTCATGGTCGCTTCTCTCCGAGACGCTGCGCGTAGCTTGCTTCCCCAAAGGGGTACGCTCCAATTCAAAATAGGTTATAGGGCAAAGACTTTAACTCAACTGGAACTGATTTCAAAATAGCATTTTGTTCAAACTTCATTTTATGTCAGAGAACATTAGTATATTTGAAGAAAGACTTTATTAATCTTAATAATGACTGTAACTACACAACAGCTTACAACCCAAGACGCCTTTGAGAAATTCTTTTGGACTTGGCAGGGCTACAAAATTCAGTACACTGTCATGGGTACAGGACGCCCTTTGGTACTGGTTCACGGCTTTGGTGCTTCCATTGGACACTGGCGCAAGAATATCCCAGTCTTAGCTAATGCTGGCTACCAGGTATTTGCCATAGACCTTTTAGGTTTTGGTGGTTCCGATAAAGCGCTTATTGATTACAGTGTAGAAGTTTGGGTGGAACTGCTGAAAGATTTTTGTACAGCACACATCCAGGAACCTGCTATATTTATTGGCAACTCCATTGGCGCACTTCTGAGCTTAATAGTACTGGTAGAACATCCAGAAATTGCTGCTGGCGGTATTTTAATTAACTCTGCGGGTGGTTTGAGTCATCGTCCCCACGAATTGAACCCGCCACTACGGATGGTGATGGCAACTTTTAATCGGTTTGTGCGATCGCAAATTACAGGTAAATTGGTCTTTAACCGCATCCGCCAAAAAGCCCAAATTCGCCGGACTCTTTACCAAGTTTACCGAAACCGTGAAGCCGTCACCGATGAATTAGTCGATTTACTTTATATTCCCTCTTGCGACCCAGGAGCGCAACAAGTCTTCGCCTCCATTCTCACAGCTCCTCCTGGCCCCAGTCCAGAGGAACTTTTGCCGAAAGTAGAATGTCCTTTATTAGTAATTTGGGGTGCTGACGATCCCTGGACACCAATTACCGGGGCTAAGATTTACGAAAAGGCGCGGGAGAATGGCAAAGATATCAAAATTGTTCCCATTCCCAATGCCGGTCATTGTCCTCACGATGAGGTTCCAGATGTTGTCAATGCCCAGATTGTCGATTGGCTAGCGCAAAAGTAATAATTTCGCCTTTCTGCCGATATGTATTAGCCCAAGCAAGGTAAAAATGGGGCTAACAATCTGGGTGAGTGGATCTTAATCTTTGAATTGCGCCTTGACAAAATCAAACTCGTATGGTGTGTGAAATGGAGCTTGATGTGCGTAATGGAGATAAAAGGGTAATTCCCTTAAATCACCATCCAGATTTTTCAGAACTTGGCTATCAAGTCATCAGCGAACTAGGACGCAACCGAGAAGGGGGACGGATTACTTATCTAGCTAATATCCTCAACTCTAATCAACAGGTGGTAATTAAAGAGTTTTGTTTTGCTCGTGCAGGTGCTGATTTATCAGGTGTGAAAGCATATCAGCGCGAAATTGAAATCTTGCAGCAACTAAATCATTCCCGCATTCCTCGCTATATAGATTCCTTTGAAATGCCAGGGGCTTTTTATTTGGTACAGGAATATAAAAATGCCCCATCCTTGGGATTAAAACGCAGCTTTCATCCTGAAGAAATTAAGCAAATTGCTCTGTCAATCTTAGAAATTTTGGTTTATCTGCAAAAGCAACTTCCCCCAATTATTCATCGGGATATTAAGCCAGAGAATATTTTGGTTGATGAAGAACTAAATGCTTACCTGGTTGATTTTGGGTTGGCTAGAATACAGGGTGCGAAAGTAGCTCTGAGCAGCTTTATAGCCGGAACCCCAGGTTTTATGCCACCAGAAGAACAGTTTGGTTATTCTCTGACAGAGGCATCAGATTTATATAGTTTAGGAGTAACACTAATTTGCTTACTTACTAATACCCGTTCTGTTGAGATTGGCAAATTAATTGATGATAACTATCGCTTTAATTTCCAGCAATTAGTTCCTCAAATCAGTCCCCGTTTCCGATGGTGGTTGATGAAAATGGTGGAACGTAACCGAAAACGTCGCTATGCTAATGCGGCTATTGCTTTAAAAGCACTTGAGCCAATTGAGGTTGTTGGTAGTGCAACTGGGTTAGATAATTTCATCAGTACAATCAAACCTAGAAAACGAACCACTTTGTTGGGACTAGCTACTGTTGTTACATTAGCTGCGGTTGCAGGAACTTTGATGAGTTGTCAGCCTGGTAATACGGTTAGGCAATTGCTGGAAGCTAGAGAATGTCAAAGCTTGGATTTAAGCTCAAGTTGCCAAGAAAAAATCGGAAATTAAGATTAATTAGGTTGCATCTGGCTAAGGATTACAGCAGTTTTCAATTGAATAGACTACACGCGTAGGGGCACAATATATTGTGCCCCTACAATTATGTATATTCCACGCTTGTAAAATTTGCTGGAATTTGCATGAGTATCAAAGGCTCATTAATGGAGTTCAAAGGCTCATTAATGGAGTTCAAAGGCTCATTAATGGAGTTCAAAGGCTCATTAATGGAGTTCAAAGGCTCATTAATGGAGTTCAAAGGCTCATTAATGGAGCTAAAAGACTCATTAATGGAGTTCAAAGGCTCATTAATGGAGCTAAAAGACTCATTAATGGAGTTCAAAGGCTCATTAATGGAGCTAAAAGACTCATTAATGAAGCGAAAAGGCTCGTTAACGGTAACGTGCTATCAGTAATTGTCTAGTTATCTGCTGTAGTAAACTACATCTAAGTCAAAAGCCTGCATTTAATAGTTGATAGCGCTGTGAAAAAAATCCTGATTGTGTCAGCTAATCCCACAACGACAGCCAAACTCCGCTTGGACGAGGAAGTAAGGGAAATTCAGTCAGGGTTGCAACGCTCTCGCAGCCGAGATAAGTTTGAACTGATTACTAAATGGGCGGTGCGGCCTGACGATTTGCGGCGTGCGCTTTTAGATCATAATCCTCATATCATCCATTTTTCTGGACATGGTGGAGGAAATCAAGGTTTAGCTTTGGAAAATAATACAGGGCAAATGCAGCTGGTGAGTACAGAGTCACTGGCAAGGTTATTTAAGTTATTTAAAGACAAAGTTGAGTGTATATTATTAAATGCTTGTTATAGCGAGGTGCAAGCTGAGGCAATTTACCAACACATTAACTGCGTGGTTGGGATGAATCGGGCAATTGGCGATCGCGCGGCAATTAAATTCGCGGTAGGCTTTTATGATGCACTAGGCGCTGATAGGTCTTATGAGGATGCTTACGAGTTTGGCTGTAGCGCTATTGACTTAGAAAGTATTCCAGAGTCTTCGACCCCAGTGCTGAAAAGTCGGAACCATCCCCAAGGTAATATCTCTGCTAACGAAACTATTTCAGATACCGAGATAAAATCAGCAGTCTCCTTAGAAAATCCAGAAGGGCAGGTATCTCTAAACTCTGCTTTCTATGTCGAGCGATCGCCTCTTGAGGTAGACTGTTATGAAGCGATTCTTCAACCAGGGGCCTTAATTCGCATCAAAGCTCCCCGGCAGATGGGCAAAACTTCGCTGATGTCGCGGGTTCTCCATCATGCTAGTCAAAACGGTTATAAGACTGCACGTGTAAATTTCCAGTCAGCCGATGCAGAATTTCTCGCTAATTTAGATCAGTTTTTACAGTGGTTCTGTGCCAGCATTACTTATGAACTGAATCTACCAGATAAGTTAGGCGAGTATTGGAAGGGTGTTTTAGGTAGCAAGAATAAATGTACAAATTACTTTCAACGGTATTTATTACCCGCCATTAATTGCCCTGTAGCTTTGGGTTTGGATGAAGTCGATGAAGTCTTCAAGCATCCCAAGATTGCGGCTGATTTTTTTGGATTACTACGAGCTTGGCATGAGCGGTCAAAGAATGAGACTGTTTGGAAAAATCTCCGGTTGGTGATTGTGCATTCTAAAGAAGTTTATATCCCACTCAATATAAATCAGTCGCCTTTTAATGTAGGTTTACCCATTGAGTTGCCAGACTTAAATCAAATACAAGTACAAAACTTGGTACAGCTTCACAGCCTCAATTGGTCTAACTCACAAATTGAAGAATTAATGACACTGGTGGGTGGTCATCCTTATTTAGTGCGGGTAGCGCTTTATGAAATTGCCCGTGGTCGGATGACGCTGGAAAATCTGCAAAAAATCGCTGCAACTGAAGAAGGCCCTTACAGTGACCATTTACGCCGCCATTGGCTGAATTTGCAAGAGGATGGAGAATTGCTAGCTGCGGTCAAACAAGTGATGATGGCAAATCGCGCCGTGGATGTAGGCACAACTCAAGCGTTTAAACTCCGCAGTATGGGGTTAGTTAAGTTTCAAGGCAATGAAGTGATACCTCTGTGTGAATTGTATCGTCAATATTTTTGCGATCGCTTGGGGTTGAAAAATTAAAAAACTATATTAGGAGTGCAATAGAACTTTCATCTCCAATTAGCATTTAACAAAAAGGATTAACAATGGTTCAATTTATTCAAGGAAGAGATATAACCTTAGCCCAACTCATCGATCAATTTGGTCTACAACTTGCAGACGACGAACATTTTTTTTCAGAGTGGCAGCAAGATTTACCTGAGTTGAGTGATTTAGAAAAGCAATCTCTCAACGAAGTAAAGGCAGAATATTTGCATCTATCGAAATATCCTATTTTAGAACCTGTAGTCAAAATGGTGGTGCTATCTCCAATATTGCGTCTAGCAGGTTTTTATCAACCGCCTTTCTACATCACGTCGGAACAAGAGGTCAGAATTTCTTCTGAAGACGAAGGCACAATTATTAGAGGACGTATTGATATTTTGGTGTTCCATCCTCCACTTTGGGTTCTCGTAATTGAGGCAAAACGAGCAGATTACTCATTAGTGCCAGCAATTCCACAAGCATTGGCTTATATGTTGGCAGATGCAACTTCGGCTAAACCTGTTTTTGGGTTTATCACCAATGGTAGTGAATTTCAATTTATTAAGTTGACGAAACAGAGTACACCGAGATATGCCTTATCTTACACACTGTCGCTTAATCGTGGGGATGACTTATATACTGTCGTAAAAGTGTTAAAACATCTAGCTGGTTTAATTCGTAATTTGTAATTTGTAATTATGACCTCTCCCTGGTTTTACTACGTAAAACCGTCTCTCTCCGAATTGGAGAGGAATAGACTTGAACTTTAGTTCAAGGCAGGGAGAGGTTTATTGAACTCAGGTTGTATTTCATAATTTTGAATTTTGAGTCGCACCTTTGGTGCGCTGGAAGCGCAACTTAAATTTGGAATTGTTTATGATCCAGTACCAATATCAAGTCGGTGGTAGTCTTCCTCAAAATGCACCAACTTATGTTAGACGGCAAGCTGACGATGACCTCTATGAAGGCTTGAAGGCTGGGGATTTTTGTTATGTCCTCAATTCCCGGCAGATGGGGAAATCTAGCTTGCGGGTGCAGGTAATGCAGCAGTTGCAAACTGAGGGATTTGCTTGTGCTGCTGTTGATATTACAGCTATTGGAACGGCAGATATTACCCCAGAACAGTGGTATGCCGGGGTGATTGATACTCTGGTGGGAAGTTTGAATATTTATACAACTTTTGATTTAGATACTTGGTGGATTGATAACGGGTTGCTTTCACCAGTGCAGCACTTGAGCAAGTTTATTGAAACAATTTTATTAAAAACAATTACTGAAAATATTGTTATTTTTATTGATGAAATTGACAGCGTTCTGAGTCTTTCATTCAACTTGGATGACTTTTTTGCCGTTATCCGCGATTGTTATAACCGACGAGCAGACCATCCTGAATATAACCGCCTCACCTTTGCTTTAATTGGCGTATCTACACCTTCAGATTTAATTCAAGACAAACGCCGGACACCTTTTAATATTGGACAGGCAATTGATTTAACCGGCTTTCAACTGCAAGAGGCGCAACCCTTGGCGCAGGGTTTGGCAGAACTGGGTGATTCTCAAGAGGCAATGGCGGCGGTGCTGGATTGGACGGGAGGACAGCCGTTTTTGACGCAAAAAGTTTGTAAGTTGTTAATTGAGGAATGCCCTGTAGAGACGCGATTTATGAGCCAGCGCGTTGCGGGGGTTTCCCCCGTTGTAGCGACTGGCGTCGCGTCTTGTGCAGACGAGGAGAAATCCCAAATTCAGGGGTTGGTGGCAGGGGTGGTAAGAAGGCGGATTATTGAGAATTGGGAGACGCAAGATGAGCCGGAGCATTTGAAGACGATTCGTGACAGAATTTTGCAGAGTGGGGAACAGAGGACTGGGCGATTGTTGGGGTTGTATCAGCATTTGCAGCAGGGAGAGATAGTAGCTGATGATAGTCCTGAACAAACGCAACTGCGGTTGACGGGTTTGGTGGTGAAGCGGGAGGGGAAGCTGCAAATTTATAACCGTATATATAAGGAGGTGTTTAAACAGGAATGGTGCAACAAGATTTTAGCAAAGTTGCGCCCTTACTCCGATACATTTAATGCCTGGGTAGAGTTTGAACGTCAAGATGAGTCGCGCTTGTTGCGGGGAAAGACTTTACACGATGCCCAAGAATGGGCAGTTGGTAAAAGTTTGAGTGATTTGGACTATCAGTTTTTAGCTGCTAGCCAAGAGTTGGAAAAGCGTGATGTGCAGAAAAGGCTGGAAGCAGAGGAACAGGCAAAGTAAGTTTTAGCAGAGGCGAACCACAAAGCTAATCAACAGATTCGTATTGGCTCTGTAGTGTTAGGTTTTGCTCTGGTGGGGGCGGTAGCATCATTTATAGTTACTCAACTAAGTCTTCAGGCATCCAGGAATGCGATCGCAGTGGCAGAATTAGCTAAGGCAGAAACAAATAACGCCCAGAGACAGTTAAAAAACGCGAGGACAGAAACCGCAGCAACCAAGCAAGATAATCAGCGTATATCAGCTGAAAATAAACGGATATCGGAACAGGCAGCACAGGCAAAACAGAATCTTGGTAACGCAACTTCAAAACTGAATGCTGCAAATGTCGAAGTGAATCAGGCACAGCAAAACTTGAAATTAGCCCAAAACAAAGTGGCAGCAGCTAGCGCAAAGGCTAGTCAAGCTGAAGTACAGGCAAATCAAGCAATTCAACAACGACAAGAGGCACAACAGCAACGTGAAAAAGCTGTTGCAGATTTAAATCGGGCAAGGCAAGAACAACAGCAGGCGCAACAACAATTACAAATAGCTCAAACTGCTCTGAATGCGGCAGTCAATGGCCGTAAAACTTCTCTTGAGGAACTAAAAAAGGCAGATGCAGACAGAAAAATTGCTTTAATAGCTACGCGATTGGAACGAGACGGAACCGCTGCATTGCGGGAGTTTGTACCTTCAAGGGAAATAGAGGGACTGCTGTTAGCAGTGCAGAGTGCGGAAGAACTAAAAACTCTGGTCAAGGATCAAAAATCTCTAGCAGATTATCCTGCTTATAGTCCTTTGTTTAATTTACAGAATATTCTGCTAAATATTCGCGAACAAAATCGTCTGGAAGGGCATAGCGATTCGGTCATCAGTGTCGTCTTCAGCCCGGATGGCAAAACTTTAGCTTCCGCCAGTCTTGACAAGACGATCAAATTGTGGAATCGGGACACGGGCAAAGAAATTACCACCCTGACTGGGCATAGCGCTGCGGTCAACAGCGTCGTCTTCAGCCCGGATGGCAAAACTTTAGCTTCCGCCAGTCGTGACAAGACGATCAAATTGTGGAATCGGGACACGGGCAAAGAAATTACCACCCTGACTGGGCATAGCGCTGCGGTCAACAGCGTCGTCTTCAGCCCGGATGGCAAAACTTTAGCTTCCGCCAGTCGTGACAAGACGATCAAATTGTGGAATCGGGACACGGGCAAAGAAATTACCACCCTGACTGGGCATAGCGCTGCGGTCAACAGCGTCGTCTTCAGCCCGGATGGCAAAACTTTAGCTTCCGCCAGTTATGACAAGACGATCAAATTGTGGAATCGGGACACGGGCAAAGAAATTACCACCCTGACTGGGCATAGCGCTGCGGTCAACAGCGTCGTCTTCAGCCCGGATGGCAAAACTTTAGCTTCCGCCAGTTATGACAAGACGATCAAATTGTGGAATCGGGACACAGGCAAAGAAATTACTACCCTGACTGGGCATAGCGATTGGGTCATCAGCGTCGTCTTCAGCCCGGATGGCAAAACTTTAGCTTCCGCCAGTCGTGACAAGACGATCAAATTGTGGAATCGGGACACGGGCAAAGAAATTACCACCCTGACTGGGCATAGCGCTGCGGTCAACAGCGTCGTCTTCAGCCCGGATGGCAAAACTTTAGCTTCCGCCAGTCGTGACAACACCATCAAATTGTGGAATCGGGACACGGGCAAAGAAATTACCACCCTGACTGGGCATAGCGCTGCGGTCAACAGCGTCGTCTTCAGCCCGGATGGCAAAACTTTAGCTTCCGCCAGTGGTGACAAGACGATCAAATTGTGGAATCCGGACACAGGCAAAGAAATTACCACCCTGACTGGGCATAGCGATTGGGTCATCAGCGTCGTCTTCAGCCCGGATGGCAAAACTTTAGCTTCCGCCAGTGATGACAACACCATCAAATTGTGGAATCGGGACACGGGCAAAGAAATTACCACCCTGACTGGGCATAGCGCTGCGGTCAACAGCGTCGTCTTCAGCCCGGATGGCAAAACTTTAGCTTCCGCCAGTGGTGACAAGACGATCAAATTGTGGAATCTGAATCTTGATGATTTATTAGCGCAGGGTTGCAGTTGGCTAAAGGGTTATTTGGCTAGCCATTCTGATGCGGTTAAGGTGTGTCCGGGGCGGTAGGGAGATGAGGGAGATGAGGGGGATAAGGAAGCGATCGCCTTTTAATATTCATAATGGCGATCGCTTGGTAAATTAGAAATGCGATCGCACTTTATAACCTAATTTTTGCAGTAATTCTAAGCTTAAATGTAGAGCTAAAGGCGATCGCTTGGTAAATTAGAGATGCGATCGCACTTTATAACCTAATTTTTGCAGTAATTCTAAGCTTAAATGTAGAGCTAAAGGCGATCGCTTGGTAAATTAGAGATGCGATCGCACTTTATAACCTAATTTTTGCAGTGATTCTAAGCTTAAATGTAAAGCCAAAGGCGACGCCGAATAGCCCGTCGTAGACATCGCTTGGTAAATTAAAGATGCGATCGCAGTTCTGATCTCGGCGTTTCGAGTTCCGAACACGAATCGCCGAGCAAAAAGGTCGAACTTCCGAGTTCCGAACACGAATCGCCGAGTAAAAAGGTCGAAGTTCCGAGTTCCGAACACCAATGACCGAGCAAAAAGGTCGAACTTCCGAGTTCTGAACACCAATGACCGAGCAAAAAGGTCGAACTTCCGAGTTCCGAACACCAATGACCGAGCAAAAAGGTCGAACTTCCGAGTTCCGAACACCAATGACCGAGCAAAAAGGTCGAAGTTCTGAGTTAAACCTCCGGTTCTACTCCCAGCGCTTTTAACTGAGCGGCCAATCTCTCTGCACGCTGACTTTCTTGTTCTGCACGCTGGCGTTCTTGTTCTGCAAGCTGTTGAGCAGCGTTTTTCTCTTGCCGTTCTTTTACTGCTAACTCCAAACCCCACAGTAATAGTTCGCCGTTATCATCCCACCAACGTAACCAATAACCTGTGCGGTTTTCTCGGCTTCCCTGCCATACACCTAAAAACAAGTTCATTTCGGCAATCCAGTGACGATTATTTGCATCTGGTGTTTGCAGTTCATAATGTCCTAAATTATCTCTCCGATAAACTTCTAAAACTCCGCCGTCTGGGTCAAAAATGGCATAGTTTGGCACTTGTAAAATCTGCTCATAATAAAACCATTTACCAGGGGGATAGGTTGGTTTACTCGAATACTCTCCACCTTCTGTATCTGAGAGAAATTCCATCACAATTACCGGAATATCACCTTGGAGTCGTGGCGTATAACTGCGCTTCACTTCTTCTCGTGAGACTCGAATAGATGATACATAAGCCCAATCTGGGGCTTTGACCACGAATCGATTATTCAAGGTGGCGCAGATACCGTAGTTAGTAATGGTTAAAGCATCGGTGGGTAATCTGCCAGCAAGTTCCAAGCTTTCTGTTAAAGCAGCAGCCAAGAGTGGCTGATTAATGTTATCCACTGGCTTGTTGTCTAAAACAAAATCATCAGGTAACTTTTCCCAGGTAACTTGATGGGTGGCTGCATTCGCTAGCATAATCAGAATATTTCAAGTACAACTTTAATTTCTAATAGCCCGATTAAAAAATTGCACACGGCGTTACTCCTGAGCAAGGGTTTGCACTTCTTCCACTGACAATCCCAAAGCTTGGGCAATCTGTTCGATACTCAAATTCATTTGCAATAATCGGGGTATGGCATCTCTTGTGGCTTGTTCTGCAAGTTCCGCCCGTTGCCGTTCTTGTTCAGCCCGTTGCCGTTCTTGCTCGGCGTTGCGAGAAATTTCTGTATAAGTTAAAAACCGTTCTCCGTCAGGACGATATAACTGCAAACCCTCTGGTAATGGAGCAAAGCGAATTTTTAATTGAGGACTTACCCAATCTTCCATTTGAGGGATGACATCTAACCCATCTTCACCACGTAACCATCCATGTAAATTATTGCGATCTGGATCGTAAATGTAGTACTCTTCCACGCCATAGCGATCGTAGAACAGTAATTTCTTGTCCATTTCAGTTTGAGTGTTGCTGGGAGAAAGAATTTCAAACACCACCTGTGGTGCAACTCCCTCTTCTTTCCATTGTTGGTAGCACAAGCGATCGCCTTTTGGTCTACCTAATACCACCATCACATCTGGGGCGTTAACAATTTTATTGCGTCCCTCTACCGGATACCAAAACAAATCCCCCGCAACAAATACATTTGGATCGTCAGCAAATAGCCACTCTATATTCTGCTTAATTTCTACAATCCAGCCAAATTGTATGGTATTATTAGCCACTGGTTGTCCGTCACTATCTGGGTAGATGACCTTTGGCTGCGTCGGCGGTTGGATTTGCGATACCATAGCTTGGCCCTCAGAAGGATATTTAATCGGGATGCTTCCAAATTAGCAGACTCTTAAAGATGTCTGCGGCATGAATCTGGAGTAATAACTATCTATAACAGTACGATTGTTCTACTATAAACAGATTAAAGATAGTATTATTAAGGACTGTTTCATCAGAAACTCCTTCTTCGCCGCCCAATATGTCAGACAAACAGCTAGCAGCATCCTTGAATGGACATCTTCCGTACCCCAGCCACAACAGCCAGAATACCATTCGGATTCGGGGTGCTAGGCAGCATAATCTGAAAAATATTGACTTGGAATTGCCACGCGATCGCCTAATCGTATTCACTGGCGTTTCTGGCTCTGGTAAGTCTTCCCTGGCCTTTAACACCATTTTCGCTGAAGGGCAACGTCGCTATGTAGAATCCCTCAGCGCTTACGCACGGCAATTTCTCGGACAACTGGATAAGCCGGATGTGGAGGCGATTGAAGGTTTAAGTCCAGCAATTTCTATTGACCAAAAGTCAACGTCTCATAACCCCCGTTCTACTGTAGGTACAGTGACGGAGATTTACGACTATCTGCGGCTGTTATTTGGTCGGGCTGGCGAACCCCATTGTCCGATATGCGATCGCTGTATTGCACCCCAGACAATCGATGAGATGTGCGATCGCATTATGGAATTACCAGACCGCACCCGCTTCCAAATCCTTGCACCCGTTGTCAGGGGGAAAAAGGGCACACACCGTAAGCTTTTGTCAAGTCTGGCATCTCAAGGTTTTGTCCGCGTGCGAATCAATGGAGAGATCCGCGAACTGTCAGATTCCATTGAATTGGATAAAAATATTACCCACACTATCGAAGTGGTAATTGACCGCTTGGTGAAAAAGGCTGATATTCAGGAACGTTTGGTTGATTCCCTGTCTACGTGTCTCAAGCAATCGGGTGGGATTGCAGCCATTCTGGTGAGTCTGCTTGGTGACGACGGACAAGAAAAAGAAGAAGAATTAGTATTTTCAGAAAACTTTGCCTGTCCAGAACATGGCGCGGTAATGGAGGAATTATCGCCGCGATTGTTCTCCTTTAACTCACCTTATGGTGCTTGTCCGCACTGTCATGGAATTGGGACTTTAAGAAGATTTGCGCCAGACTTGATCGTACCCGACTGGGAAGCGCCAGTTTATGCTGCGATCGCTCCTTGGTCAGAAAAAGATAATTCTTATTATCTGGAATTACTCTATAGCGTCGGACAGATTTATGGGTTTGAGTTACAGACAAATTGGAGCAAGCTGACAGAAGAACAGCAGCAGACTATTTTGTATGGAGAAAAAGAAGAAACTACAAAAACAGATAAAAAACAAAATTTTAAAGGTACTATTCCAATTTTGCAACGGCAATATGAAGGTGGTTCTGAGTTAATTAAGCAAAAATTAGAGCAGTATTTGATCGATCAACCGTGTGAACTTTGTCAGGGAAAACGGTTAAAACCGGAAGCTTTGGCGGTGAAGTTAGGACAATATGGAATTTTAGAATTAACTGGAGTATCAATTCGGGATTGTCGAGAGAGAATTGAGCAATTTAAGTTGAGCGATCGCCAGTTACAAATTGCTGATTTAGTCCTGAGGGAAATCAAAGCTAGATTGCAATTTTTGTTGGATGTCGGTTTAGATTACCTCACCCTCGATCGTCCCGCCATGACCCTTTCTGGTGGCGAAGCCCAACGAATTCGCCTAGCAACGCAAATTGGTTCTGGTTTAACAGGAGTTCTCTATGTTTTAGATGAACCAAGTATTGGTTTGCATCAACGAGATAATGGTAGGTTACTCAAAACTTTAACTAAGTTGCGCGATTTAGGTAATACATTAATTGTCGTCGAACACGATGAAGAAACAATTCGTGCAGCTAATTACATAGTTGATATTGGCCCCGGTGCAGGAATTCACGGCGGAAATATTATTGCCCAAGGTGATTTTCAGGCGTTATTAGCGGCAGAAGATTCTTTGACTGGTGCTTACTTATCAGGAAGACGGATAATTAACACGCCAGCAGAACGCCGCGAAGGAAATGGGCGTAGTTTGGGAATTAAAAATGCCCATCGCAACAATTTAAGAAATATAGATGTAGAAATTCCACTAGGTAAACTCGTCTCCATCACTGGTGTGTCTGGTTCTGGGAAATCTACCCTGATTAACGAGTTACTGTACCCATCTTTGCAACACCATTTAACTAAGAAAGTTCCCTTACCCAGACATTTGGATAAAATTCAGGGATTAAATGCGATTGATAAAGCGATCGTTATCGATCAATCCCCAATTGGACGCACACCACGTTCTAACCCTGCAACTTACACAGGAATTTTTGATGCCATTCGAGATGTATTTTCCCAAACAGTAGAAGCCAAAGCTAGGGGCTACAAACCCGGACAATTTTCTTTCAACGTTAAAGGTGGCCGTTGCGAAGCTTGTAGCGGACAGGGTGTAAATGTTATTGAAATGAACTTTCTCCCAGATGTTTACGTGCAATGCGAAATTTGTAAAGGTGCAAGATACAACCGCGAAACTTTGCAAGTGAAGTATAAAGATAAGTCTATTTCTGATGTTCTGAGAATGACAGTTGAGGAAAGTTTAGACTTTTTCCAGAATATTCCCAAAGCGATCGCACGTTTGCAAACTTTATTTGATGTTGGGTTGGGTTATGTCCAATTAGGACAACCTGCGACTACCTTATCTGGTGGTGAAGCGCAACGGGTGAAATTGGCAACAGAACTATCTCGACGCGCTACAGGTAAAACACTTTATTTAATCGATGAACCAACAACAGGATTATCTTTTTACGATGTCCATAAATTATTAGATGTGTTGCAACGATTGGTAGATAAAGGCAATTCAATATTAGTAATTGAACACAACTTAGATGTAATTCGTTGTTCTGATTGGGTGATAGATTTAGGGCCAGAAGGTGGCGACAAAGGCGGAGAATTAATTGCTATAGGTACACCAGAAGAAGTAGCAAAAAATCCCAGGTCTTATACTGGGCAATATCTACAGCAGGTATTAAAACAATATCCGGCGATGAGAAAGTAGAGTTTTTGCTATAGATGTTTATCAAATTGTGGCTTGCCCAAAGAGCACTCAACTTTCCCAAAGCAAACATACTGGTGATTGATGACACCCCAGAAAACCTGAATCTCCTATCTGCCATGCTGACGGAACAGGGATATAAAGTTTGGAGTGTAACTAAAGGTTCTACAGAGAAGTTTGCTAAAGTTTTTCGCTCTAGTCCCAACCCAATTGCGATCGCCACAGTTTCCGAAGCTCGTTTTATTGATGTCAATCCCAGCTTCTTGAAGATGAGTGGCTACTGTCTAAAGAAAGTAATTGGGGATACTGCTACCAAACTTAATTTAGGCAAAAGTACAGGCGATCGCAAAATTGGGATTAGAAATGGGTGCTGGTTGGAACGTATTGACTGCTCGTTCTGGTCGGGAAACCTTGAATATAGCTGCCAACTCTAAACTTGATGTCATTTTACTAGATATGATGATGCCTGATATGAATGGGCGTGCCACTCTGTAACAACTGAAGGCTAACCCCATCACCAAGTGAATTTCAGTAATTTTACTAACTGCTAAAGTTCAGGAGTCCGATCAACAAAGCTTTACTGGCTTAGATATAGTTGCTGTCTTTGCCAAGCCTTTCCGTCCCTTGAAACTAGCAGTGCAAATTAGTCAAGCATTGAGCTGGGGCTGATAATGAAATAGATATTTATTAGTAACGCCTTATGTGAATTAAGCCACAGGATGCTGTTCAAAAGTAAGCACATCAATATCAAAACGCTGACGCAGAAAAATACGCAGAGTATGGCTGGTCATTTTAGCGGTAACATGAACACAGATACGGTCAACTTTCTTTCTCAGGAAACGTTCCAAATTCGTCCGGTATTTTGTACTTCGTTAAATACACCTTCAACACGCTCACGCAGGCTGTTTAATAAACTTATCAATTGCTTTTGGCTGTTGTTGAAGTTGGTTGGCTCTTTTGGGAGTGAAAATTTGATTGCCTGTGGTTTTGCAAATATCGCTCTGCCATTCGCCACCAATAAATCCTTTGTCAGCAAAGATGCGACAGCCGTGAACGCAGCCTAAAACTGATTCTGCCGCTAGACGTTCATCAGTACTGGCGGGCACTAAGGAGTAAACTAGGGGAATTCCGGCCAGGGCACTGATGAGTACCAATTTGTAGCCAAAGTAATTCATTTTCCGACTGGTACACCACCTATAATCAGCACTGGCAGTAAAATCACTTTGGCATTTGTCACGTTTGTAGCCAACTACTGGTACTGGTTTTATATCTAACAATAGGGTGTGCTCAAAGATTGCGCCCAACTCTCATACCCAGAAACGTCTCAATTCTTCAAGCATTCCCTCTAAGCGTCTGGCTGGCCGATTGAACTGCTTTGGTCTAACAGTTTCGGAAATAGGCTCAAGTAGTTTGCCCTGAAAAACTCTAAAAACTGCTGTTCTCCTGGGTATGGGAAAAAATCCATTGCCACTAACTTTTGTTTTCATCTCACTATCTGTAAATCTCGGTGATGGTCCTGGCAATAACGGTACATAACGATAGCCTTTTTGCTGATACCAGTCATCTACTAGCACATAAATTGTTGTCAACAGGGTTGAACCGTCTACCATATTCATTGGGAGACCTCAAGCTTTGGTGTCGTTAGCTTTATCTTGTGGTTTCCCCTTCTTTTTTGCTACCCCAACTCACATAAGCCGTCTATAAAGAATTTATGCGCTAGGAAAGCGATCGCCCCTGCCAATATCCTCTAACAACCAGGCACGCAACAGTGGATCTAAA
>NZ_JABXKF010000083.1 GCF_017115165.1 Nostoc sp. LPT
ACTCCGCCTCCAAATCATTTTCAGTCGGGGTTTAAATGGAACGTAGTTGCCACAACGCTCTTAACCCGCGCATCGCCCTTGGCGTCTCCCCGCAGGAGTTGGCACTTCTCAACTCTTAGAGACGCACTCGCGTTCGTCTGAAATGTCTAAAATGTTTGAATGCGTGAATGCGTGAATGCGTGAATTGTTAAGTGTGTTTTATGCCCCCAATAAAAATTAAATTAGCTGAAATTATATGGATTAATTACACTACCATTTGAAGGTTAATCCAATCAAAATATTGCCGGATAATATTGTGTCCGACTAAAGACTTATCATTTAGCTCACAGAGGACAGGGGGGCAGGGAGCAGGGTGAAAGAGGCTTTTGGGGTTTTTCCACAGATGCGGTAATTATAAGTAATTAACCGGACTTGAGATAACTTGCCTCTTCTAATATTTGTATACTCCCAACGGTAGATATATTGATAGACTGGAATAACTAAATTCTATTTTTGTATCATTCTATAGATAGTAGAAATAACTATTTTACAAAGTTATTATTCAACCTATTAATGCCTGAAAAACGTGTATGCACCCTGGAATTATAACCCAGGGTCTTTTTTATAAAAATTTAGATACTCATAGTTTTTTGATCCTTGACTACTGTCCATGTCCACCCTCAACTCTTAATAGAGTGGACATGGACAGCGGTTAAAAAGGATTATAGAGTAAACTAAAATATAGACCGTTTTCTTGTAATGTTCTCTCATTTGAGTTAACAGATATTAAAGGAATACCCCAGTCAAGACGAACGGTGAAGCGATCGCCTTGTGCCCAACGCAACCCCAGACCAACAGCAGCTAAAGTATTAGGATCGGGATCGGGATTATTTCTACCATAACTGTTCCAGCCAACACCAAAATCCACAAACGGGACAACTTGTAATGTGCTATTTATCTGGGGTAAGCGCAGAATTGGTACTTGAACTTCCGCAGAAACAAAAGTACCATTATCCGTCAGCAGATAATCTTGACGGTAGCCGCGAATGCTATCCTGCCCACCTAAGCCAAATTGCTCTATAGGCAAAAGTGTTCTAGATGCAAGTTGCGTATTTAAACGAAGTAATAGTAAGGTTTCAGGAGCTAAAAGGCGTGCCCACTGCGCTTGCCCTTGCCAAGCAAAAAAACGGCTATCAGGAGCATCTTGATTAACCGTGGCATTCAAGACATCTATGCCCAAACTGAATTGAGAGCGTAGGGCGATGACTTCCCGACTGTTACGATTCGTCCATTCTTGAAAAAATCGTAACGCAGATACCCTAGTGCGTCCCTGTTCATCAGCACCAGGCGAAAGTTCAGAGGCGGGAAGCCCTTCTCTCTGTAACAAGGACGAGATATCACTTTCTCGTCGGGAAGCTGTTAACCCCAGAGCGAATTCTTGTGTAGGAGTTTGGATTATTGGCTGGCGGAATGTCAATTCGTAGTAGCGAGATGCCGATTCGATATCTAAAATAGCGAAATCAGGCTCAATAACATTACTCGACGTAACACCATAGTTTAAGCTAAGAGTTCCATTGCGGGGATTAAGAGGCAATGTGTAGCTGGCATCAAATGAGTTGCTACCATCAGTATTGGTGTAGCCTAAACTCAGATCATCTCCCAATCCGAGTAAGTTGGCTTCATTCAATCTTAACCCGCGTCGGAAACTGCCAACACTGGGCGATCGCCCATTATCAAGAACTATTTGCCCACTAAAGGTTTTTGCCTCACTGATTTTAACTTCCAAAAGACTCGTACCCGGTTGCGATCCTGCTGAGAGTTCAGCAGTCACGTTTTTAATCAAAGGATTAAGTTGCAAAAGTTGCAGTGCCTCTAGTAGACGCTGGCGATTCAGAGGTGGTGATGTCGCGATTGCTAGTCGGCTGCGGACATAATTCGGATTCAACCGCCGAGTCCCAGTTACCTGGATATCTTCTAATTTACCTTCGATTACCTGAATTTTCACAACACCAGATTGGATTTTTTGGGGTGGAATCAAAGCACCAGAAGTAATGTAACCATTTTTGACGTATAGCTCAGTGATTTTAGAACGTGCTTGAAACAATTCAGTCTGTGAGATTGGGCGTTTGGTAAATTCAGCAGTGGCTTGGGCTAACTGTTGGGCACTGAAGACTGTACTACCAATAACTTCAAACCGCTCAACAACAATAGTTTGAGGAAAGTTGCCAGAGGGTGGTTCCTCAAGTGTGGGAGTTGGGGCAGAGGGTGGAAATAGTTCTGCTGGTGGGGGGAGTGGCTGTGGCACTTCAGGTGAGGGAGGTGGTGAAGGTGTGATGGGTGGTTGGATATCCTGTGGTGGTGGAATTTGTTGTGATAGGATGAAATTACTAGTTGGTAATTTTGTTGTCTCAACAGCCTGAGCTTTCAGTGGACTTAAAGATGTACTGCCCAGTAATAGAAGCATACTCAGCGGTAAGCAAGACACTATAAGATTCTGAGGGTATTTATCAATCATTGCACTGGACTATTTTTTGTTAGTAACTATGGGATTATACGGGGACTGCTTTAGATGTGAATCTTACTTCATCTTTTGTCGCTAAAGTTGATATTTTGAGCAAATCTCAATTTAAAAGCTAAATCATCTGGTTATTGCAGACTTAAAAGTATCAATGGGATACAGCAGTTTTCTTTTGCATGAAGTACAAAGCTACGCATTTTGACGCAAAAAGTAAAAACTCTTTATATCTGATGCGTGAGTCTTGCATTTTATACCTCAGTTACTTGCAAACTCCTGTATCTTGTGAAAGCAATTATGCATTGCCCAAAATCCTTGCTAGGTAAAATTCATGTAGTCAAAGGTTTCCCGTTAGCGTAGCGTCTTTGTTAAGAGAAGGGTATTGTGCCTACGTCATTTTCAGTCCTATATCTCATTCTTCACTCCATACCGCTTTCTTTAAACATTCCCATCAATTTACGTTTCCGAGCGTGGGTTTGCATCAAGTTTTCCCGATAGCTTAACCAGTCAGCTTTCTTCCCAGATTCCAGGTAGGCATTACGCGCCTTTTTCAACCATTCAACCGCGTAATAGTAGTATTCGGCTTTACCTGCATCCATAATCTTTTCGGCACGGCGACGAGCATTGGCAATCACCCAACCAGGATTATCAGGGATAGCAGCATCCATAACTCAGTGAATTAACTCTGAGCGATCAGAACTTAGTTCACTAGCGATCGCAATTGCATCATCAATTAGCCCCTCATGCAAGAATATATCCACCTTGGCTGATTCTGTTCCCCAACCACTATCAGTACGGACAATTCTCAGCAGGTCTGTTTTGACACTTTCCCAGTTTTCCCCAGCCAATTCTGCCATTTTTTGATAGTCCACAAAGGAGGGCTTTACTTGAAAAGCCGCCTTGATTGCTAATAAAGCAGCTTTACTATTACCCAACTCACTAGCTAAATCACTTGTCCAAATTCCCAGTTCATACTGACAATTACCTGGTAAATTTAATCCACTCTCGGCTATATCTAGTGCTTGCTGTAATGCCCCCTGAACGCTGAGTGTTTTCGCTAGGGCAAAGGCTTCTTCCATTGAGTTCATCTGGGTTTGAGCAGCATCAATTGCTTCTTCCACCCTGCCTAAACGCCCCAACATTGTCAGATATTGCTGAGTCTGCCCTTCCGCTTCTGCTAAATACAGGTATTCTTGATAACGTTCTTGACGTTCGAGAATTTTCAGGCGAATTAATGCCAAATCATCAGCATAATCTGGCACGTCTTCTTCCCAAGCTCCCCTTTCAGTAATGTTACCTTGGAGAACTTGTAGTAATGGTGGATAATCCCAACCTTGGCGTAAAGCTTCCATAACTAGACCAAAATCAGCATTCCACTCATCTTGCCAAGCTTCTAAATTTATTTGAATATCAACTTTTTCTTCTGGAGTAAGTTCGGCGATCAGAATTGCTTCACACCAAGCATTATTTAATTCCCCAACAACTTCATCATTTTCAGCGCCGTATTCGGCAACATCATCCCAATTTTCGGCACAGGTAGAGGTAATCGCTGACAAAATAGCGATCGCATTTTCACCTTCTCCCCGTTCGCTAAAATCAACCGCAGTTTGCACTACACTCAGCAAATCTTCGCCAATCGGGTCTTCTTCGTACCCCTCCTCAAAGTAGCGCACGGTATCCTTGAGAATCTGCCGTACTTGCCGCCGAAAGGGAGCGGGATCGAGAGTATTGCGGCGCACGAATTTTATGGTTGTTTGGTTGTCAGCAGGATTC
This sequence comes from Nostoc sp. LPT, assembly GCF_017115165.1. Taxonomy (GTDB): domain Bacteria; phylum Cyanobacteriota; class Cyanobacteriia; order Cyanobacteriales; family Nostocaceae; genus Nostoc. The sequence continues at coordinate 4,268 of NZ_JABXKF010000083.1, forward strand.
GTCATCCAACTTACATGGCGGTCAATCGCCTCAATTAGGGGGGGGTATTCTGCTACCAACTCTTGCAGCAGCCTTTGAGTTTCGATATGATCCAGGCGATTTAGTAGTTCTTCAAGAGTGGGGCGCTGCTCAATATTTTCTGAGTTACGCGCACAAACGAGCATTGTCGCTACAATGTGTTTGCACCACCCTTCATAGTCGTAGGCACAGGTGCATTTTACTGAGGTTAACCCACTGCTATCGAAATTCAGGTTGACATGATAAGGTCTAGCTTCGGTGCCTACAACATCTGCCTGAAGCAGATGACCACGTTGGATAACAGCATTAACAGCACCAGCGTTATAATATGCCTCGCCCCGCTGGAAAGATTTGGCGTTGGCATGACGGTGGATAGTAAATTCACTAATTTGGGGAATAGACATCGAGCGATCGCCTGCGTAAATCTTCTGGATCAATCTTAAATCCAGCTTAGTGTTACGCTAACGCGCTGTAAAGAAAAAGGTGTGGAGAGTGGGGAATCTGGGGCCTCCTTTGAGGATAAGGGGTAATGGGAGTCTAGATGAGACTGCAATTTCTATTTATTAACTAGCTCAGAACTGAAATCAGCTTGATTACCTGTAAATACTCACTTAATTTCTTGTCGCTTTTGTAGGAAAACCAACCCATATAATGAAAATATCCATATTTTCGCCAGAAGTGAGTGAATCATAATTTGAGTTAGCAATACCCGAACCTGAAATCAGTGAACAGTCAACAGTAAACAGTCAGGGTAATGTAAGGTGAGGGATTTAGAGGTCAGCGATAAAACTGATAACTGATAACTGTTAAAAGGGTTGCGCTGATTGTCGAGTCAAGTTGAGAATAAATAGGCGAAGCACACGGGGAAACTAACGTGAGTCAAGGATATGATTACGATTTAGTAATTATCGGCGCTGGTGTAGGCGGACATGGCGCAGCCTTACACGCCGTAAGTTGTGGTTTGAAAACAGCAATTATTGAAGCTGTTGATATGGGAGGAACCTGTGTTAATCGGGGCTGTATTCCTTCTAAAGCGCTGCTGGCAGCATCTGGACGTGTGCGGGAGTTACGCAATGCCCACCACCTCAAGTCACTGGGAATTCAAATTGGTAGCGTGGAATTCGATCGCCAAGCGATCGCTAATCATGCTAATGATCTCGTCTCAAAAATTCAAGGCGACTTAACCAACAGCCTCAAACGTCTAGGAGTCGATATCATCAGGGGTTGGGGAAAAATCGCTGGGACGCAAAAAGTCTCTATTACCGGAGACGGTGGTGAAAAAACCATCACAGCCAAAGACATCATCCTTTCGCCAGGTTCAATTCCTTTTGTGCCTCCAGGAATTGAAATAGACGGCAAAACTGTCTTTACCAGCGACCAAGGTGTGAAGTTGGAATCACTACCAGAGTGGGTAGCAATTATTGGCAGTGGTTACATAGGCTTGGAATTTTCGGATATTTACTCAGCTTTGGGTTGTGAAATCACCTTAATTGAAGCCCTCGATCAGTTAATGCCAGGATTTGACCGTGACATTGCCAAACTTGCTGAACGGGTACTAATTACTCCCCGCGATATTGAAACAAAAGTGGGGATATACGCCAAAAAAGTCATTCCCGGTTCACCTGTGGTGATTGAGTTAGCAGATTTCAAAACCAAGGAAGATGTAGATGTCATCGAAGTAGATGCCTGCTTGGTGGCTACGGGACGCATCCCGGCGACCAAAAATCTTGGTTTAGAGTCAGTGGGTGTAGAACTTGATCGGCGAAATTTTATCCCAGTAGATGATCGCATGGCAGTGCTATCAGCAGGTGAAGTCGTGCCGCATCTGTGGGCAATCGGCGACGCTAATGGGAAGATAATGTTAGCACATGCAGCTTCTGCTCAAGGCATCATCGCGGTAGAAAATATAGTTGGGAGGGAGAGAATAGTAGACTATCGCAGTATCCCCGCAGCGGCGTTTACCCACCCAGAAGTCAGCTATGTAGGCTTAACTGAAACAGCAGCTAAGGAGTTGGGACAAACCGAAGGGTTTGAAATCGCCACAAGTCGGAGTTACTTCAAAGGAAATTCCAAAGCGTTGGCAGAAAATGAAGCCGACGGTATTGCCAAGGTGATATATCGCAAAGACACTGGAGAAGTCTTGGGTGTTCACATTTTCGGACTGCACGCCTCAGACTTAATTCATGAAGCGTCAGCAGCGATCGCAAACCGTCAATCTGTCCAAAGTCTCGCACATCTAGTTCACGCCCACCCGACACTCTCGGAAGTCTTGGACGAAGCTTATAAACGAGCGATCGCAATTTAGTTATTTGTTGTTTGTCATTTGTCCTTTGCTAATAAACAAGGACAAATGACTACCGATCGATGACTAGTGACTAATGACCAATGACCAATGACTAATGACTAATTATGCAAATCCGTCGCCGTTCACCTAACCCAGTTATTGCCGTGTCTATATTACGTTATCAGGCTGCCGTACCTGATGCTGCGCCAAACAACATTTTGGAAGAAATTGTCTGGCAGAAAGAAGTAGAATATGACCAAATGCGGGAAAAGGTTCCCTTACAGCAATTGCTTAAGCAGGTACTCACTGCATCGCCAACCCGTGATTTTGTAGCCGCTTTGCGCCAAGGTAAGACAAAGCCAGCATTGATTGCCGAAGTCAAAAAAGCTTCTCCCAGTAAAGGCGTTTTACGAGCAGATTTTGACCCAGTAGCGATCGCCCAATCTTATCAGCAAGGTGGTGCTAGTTGTCTTTCTGTACTCACAGATACCAAGTTCTTTCAAGGCAGCTTTGATAACTTAGCCAAGATTCGCGCTGCCGTAGATTTGCCCCTACTGTGTAAAGAGTTTGTGATTTATGCTTACCAGATATACTTGGCGCGAGTTCAGGGTGCAGATGCTATTTTGTTAATTGCAGCTATCCTGAGCGATCAAGATTTGAAATATTTCCTCAAAATTGCTAACAACTTGAAGATGGCAGCCTTGATTGAAGTCCATAGCTTGGCAGAACTTGACCGTGTGTTAGCCTTAGATGGAGTCTCCTTGATAGGAATAAATAATCGCAATTTGGAAGATTTTTCTGTTGATTTGCAAACTACTTGCCAACTTTTGGCTGCAAGGGGTAGACAATTGCAAGAGAAAAACATCTTTGTTGTCAGCGAATCAGGACTACACAACCCAGAAGATTTGAGTTTAGTGCTGACAGCAGGTGCATCTGCTGTACTCATTGGAGAATCTTTGGTAAAACAACCAGATCCCGGCGCTGCGATCGCCCGTATATTACCGAGGAATTTTTGAAAGAAACACCCCACCTGCCCTACAATGTGCAGGGCTGCACAAAAGAGTTGAACCAATTGGGCACACTATGCGTACACACGCAGCACTTTGCCATCAAATATCATCAATATCTTTGCCAAATCTTCATTGCTAATTAAATCAAAGCCATAAGTAACTAGTTATTTAGTATGTAACAATTTATTAACAAGAAACAAACTGTGACTAATACAAAATCCCAAATATGAAATCAAAATTGAACTTCATGGAGCAAATTCCTCTACCTTCGCCTATTCACTACGAACTTATACTTCAACTCTTAGAAAGACAAACTATGTTAGCAGTAAATGATAACCCAGATTTACGGCATCAGGTGAATCAGCTAATTATTACTCTCCGTAAAGCTGCTGTACAACAAAAGCGACTAGAAGAAATTTGCGAGTTTTCCTCTGTAACTATCGATCACCGTTGGTCAATCAACCATCATAACGGTAGCAAAGTTGTTGCCCCCGATTGAAAAAAATTGTCATCTTTATAAGATTTTAGTTCTGAGAAAGTTCATCTTGATTTAGACAAAACTGTAGATCAGTTAAAATAAAATATTGATGATATTCTCTCTCGAATTTGACGAAAGATGAAATACAACAGCATTCATGAACTCCTCAGAAATAATCAGGCTTGGGTTGCCGAAAAGCTAGCTCTAGATCCAACTTACTTTCAAGAATTATCTAGTGGACAAACACCACCTTTTCTATACATCGGGTGTTCTGATAGTCGTCTAGCATTAACAAAGTTTACCCGTACAGAACCAGGAGAGTTATTTGTACATCGTAATATTGCCAATCAAGTCTCTCTAACGGATATAAACTTTTTAGCCATTTTAGAATACGCAATTTTACACCTGAAAGTGGAACACATTATCGTTTGTGGTCACTACGATTGCGGAGGAATTAAGACAGCTTTAGAAGGGAGAACTATCGGAATTCTTGATAACTGGGTAAATCCGATTCGGGAACTGTATTTAGAGAAACAAGAAGAAATTGATGCCTTGCCAACAAGAGAAGAACGTCTGAATCGCTTGGCAGAAATCAATGTTGTAGCGCAAGTGAAAAATATTTACCAAACTTCCATCATGCGTCAGGTACTTTATGAGCGAAAAGCGCCTATGGTTCATGGCTGGGTACTAGATATACGCACTGGTTTAATCAAAGATTTAAACGTTTCAACTGTGCAATGGCAATTGCACATCTGCCCCTTGCTTCTAGAGTTTAGACTCTATGCCATGTTAAAAAGTTAGAGTTAATTCGGTATTTTCTGCCACACAAAAGCTTATATTAGAGACTTGATAAATATTGTTTTTACAATTTTTATTTACTGGGGTTTAGACTAAAAGCGATATGAGAGAACGCAAATTAAATGGAATTAGAGATTAAAATATTCTCAAGTCAGCTTCAAAGCATCGGCGACCTTTAACAATTATGTAGTATATACGCACTAAAAAATACTACAATAATTATAATCATGGGAAGAGTGGGAGAGAAACGAGCGACGCTCGTTTCTCTCCCACTCCCCTAATTTGATTATCATTATCTTTGGGCTGAGACTAGATGGGGAATTCACAAGAAAAAAGGGGTGTCTGATTGAATACAGTCCCCCTTTTGGCAGAAGGTGAGAAAAGAACTACCATTACTCACCTGCCAACATGAAAAATGCCAGACTTGAAGAGTTTCGTCAAGTAGCTTACAAATATTTAGGTTTCGCCAAAGATGCCACCTTTGAATTAACAGATGCGATATTGCTGACCCGCAATGTTTATTCCTTAGCAATTTACATTTCCGTAAAGCGGCAGCGCGTCCGATGCTACTCCTGCGGATTGAACGTTTGAATGCACAAGGTAACTTGAAAGTATATTTCAAAAATAAAGTAGTATTTTTAGATATTTTTGTTTAATTAAAATTACGAATACAAAATAGTTAATCTTATGGACTTTTTTATAGAGGCAATTCATGAATTGCCTCTATAAAAATCACTAACACAGATATTGGTACGCTTAACCTACTTATACAAACAAAAAATTATTTCTTAGCAATTATCTATATTGCATGAATAATTCCAGGAATGTAACCAAACAGTGTCAAAAGTATATTAATCCAAAAGTCTATACCAAAACCTACTTGTAAAAAACTCCCAAAGACGGCAGGAAAATGGCACACAGAATCCGAACTAAATCCATTTAAACCTCCTGTTAATCTCAGAAAATACAGCTTGTTGGCAAACTAATTTACCACTGTTCAAGCATATTTGTACCTCTCAAAGATAACATTCCCTCTCTTAATCTAGATAGCGGTTAAGATACGGTAAACCGCACTTAAGATTAGCCACCGCTAATTTTGGCTTTGTAACCTAGCTTGGTCAAAATCTCGACAATTTTCTGTTTGTGTTCGCCCTGAATTTCAATTTCGTTGTCTTTAAGTGTCCCACCTGTCCCACACTGGGTTTTCAACTGCTTCACCAAATCTGCTAAGGTTTCCGGTTTCGCTTGAAAACCGCTAACGACTGTGACGGTTTTGCCTTTGCGTCCTTTGCGGGAAGCCTGTACTTTCAGATTTTGTTGTGGGGGCAGTTCTGGAATTGGTCTTTCTGTGGCGGCGGAGTTATCGTTGCCAAATTCGCGGTAGACAAAGCTTTTGTTAGAAGATTGAGAATTGGAAGAAGCCATAAAATGAATGTTTAAGAAAATTTCAAAGGCAGTGGAAACTTCAACGCAACCATTCTGCTAGGATATCGATTTCTAGGCTAACATTAGACAATCCATACATCATAACCAAACTGACGTAATACTTGAACTAATTTTTCCTTCTGTTGGAAAGCCTATGAACAGAAGCTTTCACACCGCCAAACTGAAGCTCGATTTTCGGGCTTCTCCGGTCAGTTTTCCTCTTGCTAGTTAAATATTTTATTGATTTTTCTCTTCCTAAAGTAAAAAAGAGGGATTACCTAAACCATCTCAAACTCTAATTGATGACTCTTGAGAAAATCATGGGTGAAATGATCCACCATATTTGTATCAGCTAGTTCCAAATTATAAAAATCCACAGCTTCATGGTCAAAATGGGGACCAGCGTGCCAAGTACCCTCATTTAGCTTGATAAAACAATTCCCTGGAATGCGGAAAGCAGCAATCTCTTCTAATGCTGGTTCATTCACATTATTATGAGGAGGACAAACTGCAATTAACCAATCCTTCCCTTCCAAAGAACCCAGACATTGAGTGCATTGTACATGGCGAGTAATTTTGCTGAACTTTCGCCCTATCTTCTCCAACCGCATAACATAAAATCGTGGAATCCCGTTTTGCAGGTTTAACTGGGCATCTTCCCCATCGTAAGTTTTGCCATCAAGACTTGCAAAAATTACCTGTCCATAACGCCGAAAGTTTTCAGAAGTCACCCATTGTACCTGCAATTGTTGCACTGTCTTTGGTGTACTCATATCAAATCCTTAAGAGAGATTACTTGGGTTTATTTTCCCCCAGAATAACTGAATTTTATATAGCCATTATGGCGATCTCCTGAGTTTCAATACCCTAAATTATGAAAAATAACCTCAACTAGCTAGATAACTACGTACTTGTTCCTTTTGGCGTCGGAGGAGACTGAGAGCTTTTTGTTCTATCTGACGCACCCGTTCTCGACTAATACCCATGCGATCGCCAATCTGTGCTAAAGAAAGTTCATAGCCATCCGTTAGACCAAAGCGCAGGGTTAATATTTCTCGCTGCTGGGGAGACAGCTTTGCCAATAAGTCTTGTAAGTCTTGGTGGAGAGATTCTTCAACGGCATAATCTTCGGGGGAAGGGCCATCATCCTCCAATATGTCCTGCAATTCTGTATCTTGTTGTTCACCAACTCGTGCCTCTAGAGAGAAGGGTTGACGGGCTAAGTACAAACACTCTCGAACTTGGCTAGGTGTCAAAGATAAGGCAGTGGCAATTTCAGCAGTAGTAGGAACGCGACCCAACTGTTGAGATAATTCTCGCTGCACCCGTTTAATTTTGTTCAGTTTTTCAAAGACGTGGATAGGTAAACGAATTGTACGTCCTTGTTGAGCGATCGCCCGTGTAATTCCTTGACGAATCCACCAGTAAGCATAAGTAGAAAACTTGTAACCAAGAGCGGGATCAAATTTATCCACCCCTCGTTCTAAACCTAAAGTACCTTCTTGAATTAAATCCATAAATTCTAGGTTCCGGTGCTGGTATTTCTTTGCCACAGCTACCACTAACCGGAGATTAGCCTGAATCATTTTCTGCTTGGCCTGGTGTCCTAAATTTAGCTGTTGTTCTAGCACCTCTACACTTAACTCCACCCGCTCTGCCCATTCTTGCAGCGTGGGTTCGTGGTTTAATTTCACAGCCAATTCTTCCTTAGCAGCTAATAAATTCATCATCTGCTGCACTTGTTGGGCAAAAATAACCTCTTGTTCTCGAGTCAACAAATCTACACGCCCGATCTCTTGCAGATAACTACGCACAATATCATCTGTAGCTCGAGGCTTTTTATCTGCGCCTAAACTTTTTTTCTTCGTTTTTTGAACTTCGGTATGTGGAGATGTTAAGTTGCTCATGGTTATTTGCTCCTCTGTAACCTCATCAATTTATTGGTATCAAGTCTAGATATTCAGACCCACAGCCATTTCACACTGCTAATCAATAGATATCTTGCAAAAGTGCTTAATACCCCATCCCTTAATCTCCTTCCCGCTTGCGAGGAGGGGATACAAAACTACGCTTTGGCGGGGTGGGGTTCTTAATTTGTAATTTATGCAAGAGGTCTAATCAATTTGCAACACTGATGAATTCTGGTCTATGATACATTACAAGTTAATTGTTGGAGATAATAAACCCAAAATCAACCTACCCCTTAATAATAACATCATCACTAGTCACAAATCAATTATCTAAAGTATCATTCGGATATCCTTTGAAGGAATTCCATTTCTTTATCATTTATTTTTGCATATTTTAAAATACAATTAACATTTAATTAGTTATCCGATGCGATTACTGAAAAAAGTAAAAAATACCGAGCAACGATTTCATTATCTAAGAGATAAATTATTAATATCAACTCTCAAAATATCACAAAAAATTCATTTATTGAAGTGTTATTAGTCTGTTATCAAGAGATGTAATATTATTAAATAAAAACTTATTAAATATAAAATATCCATTTTTGACCTCATTTTTTTGTAATACAATCTAATCATATCAAGCCAGGTGCATAGCGGGTGATCGTTAAACATGAAAGAACTTCTCCTGCTCCCCTTCTTTAATAACAGCTTTCTTTAAGAATCTGGTCAAATACTTAGTAATTAGGCGTCTGGTGAAATTAATTATGCGGTATCCAGAACACTTGCACAGACGTAGCACTGCTACATCTCTACATTCATTCTTACTCATATCTCTTTCCTAAGATTTAGGATCACCAAGAAGACGCAGATATCTGTGACAATCGCACTTGTGTCATAATTGCACGCAGACATCTGCACTAGATGCGGTATTATCAACTTGATTACTCCTAGAGACATTTTATGGACTAAAAGTACTAACAGTGGTAACACTAACATCAAGGATAATACTTGGCAAGACAGCAACACCCGCGATCGCCCTAATATCCTCTTAAAGGGAAAATATTTTTGTGTAAGGGTGCTTAGTTGATTGTTATGCACAATAGCTTGAAGAACAACGTTCCCACTTTTTGGATAAGTCGGAAATAGTCTAAGACTCCTAATTAAGCAACATCTCACAGCTTTCTTGCTTACTAGTTTCAACTTTAAGTTGACACAACAGCATAGTTGTGAATTTATACAGATGATTGGCTTATTGCAAAGATTTTTGGAAAAATCGTACTATATTAAAGTTTTAATCTAACTCTTCAACCATCACCTTAGTAGATATTGATTAAGAAAAGCATTTACCTCATTGGCGCATAACCCGACATTAACTATCTTTCCTGCAATTCTTAAGAATGTCTAATCCTTTACCATTATTGCGGGGGTCTGGATCGAGTATAGATACATATATTTTATCTATCCGACGATCTTCAGCGATCGCTAAGGCACATGCAGGTGTGCGTCCATGAAAAGAACAAGGTTCAAGAGTTACATACATTTTTAAGAAGTTGAAAGCTTGGCCTTGAATCTGTTTAAGTGCGTCAGCTTCAGCATGGTGTTTTCCTGGTGTTCGCGTGTATCCTTGAGCTACTATCTTTTGGCCATCTACGATCGCACAGCCTACTGGTGGGTTCGGTAAACATTCCGGCAAAGCTTTTCTGCTTTGAGCTAAAGCAGCCAGCATAAATATTTCATCCATGTTTGAGCGTAAATTATCTAGATAAATCACACTACCAAGAATTAGCTCTCTATTGTTAAAAAAGTTCCTATATCAAAATTTAGTAACGGTCACACTAATACCAGAATCCAGTTTAGGAACCTTGAGATACTCAATTGGCTCACTACTTTGAGTCTTTGTTGGCTCCTGACATTGCTTAAAAAAAGCGCCTGGGTTATTGATGAACTCAAGCGGGTTAATTTTCTGGCATCGTTGCTCCTGCACTAGCAAAGTTGATTCAGCAGTTTGTTTTGGATTATTAGTCTGTCCGATAAAATTACTCCATGTCGTGTTAATCGTGGCTGGTTCTGTCAATAAAACTCTAGCCTGATCGCGATCGCCTATTGTTATGCGAACATTCTCTTGGTTAGCATAGGCACTCTGACTGAGAGTAAGTGCGCTAATCATAATAACTAAGAAAATAGAAGAGGATTTCATAATTCAATCTCTCAACATTTAATGTCAGTTTAATAATTACAATTGCCTAGATACAGAAACCAAGAAATAGCAGCCTAGCTTAAGTACTTTAGATTAACACAGGTAGTAATAAATATAGCTATTCATTAAAAATGTGGTGAAATCTAGTAAAATCTGGCGGAAGTTTGCCTACCTTGAACAAGTAGCTTGAGCTATTTGTCTAGTTAATTAAGATAGGAGCTGGATTTCTTGTCATGTACTAGTCTGATGTAGACTAATTTCTTGTTCTAATCACGTTGGCATTTGATACTCTCCTCTTAGGCTACATTAAATTGAAGCTGGATAGGGCTTCAGCTTCAATTTTGTGTAAATTAATTTTGTCTTACTACTTGTCTTCTAATTATTTGCGCCGACTTACTTACTTGTACTAAGTAGGTCAGCGCAAAAATTTGTTGTAACAATCGGACAGGAGGGAGCAGGAAAGAGGGTTTTAGCCTAGTTTATCTTTCTTGACATACGTTTAGTTTTAGTATGCCAATTTACTTACTAGCCGTTTATCTTTAACACGTGTTCTTATATATTACATATCTAATACAATAGATAATATATTTTTACGTAGATATTGAAAAGGGTATTTTGCCTCGATTAGAGAATACAACTAAGGTGATTGAAAATTTACGGGTAAATCTAAAATACTGGCGTATAAAAAACCTAAAGACAAGCACGTTGTAATTTTCATACCTCAAGCCACATAAAAAGTCTTTCACCAGACTGGACAAATTAAACTGATTGCGAGTTATTACAGACTCAATACTCAAATCATACAATTTTATGATTGCCAGTTCCGTATTATTACTAAAATTAACCATTTTCAGAGTCAGAATTAATTGTTACTAAAAGTTTGGAAGCGGCTTACGTAAACATCTATCCAGTCTTTGTAGGTATCTCTTTTCACTGTACAAAGCCTATCTCTGAAGTGCTTCCATTGCTTATAGGCTGGCACAATTGTTCTATTCCTTACCCTGAAGCAATTAACTCCTTTTGTCGTTTTAAAATCATCAAACCGACAGCGAATATATTAGTCTTTTATGTAAATTTTTTGTAAAGTTCTCGAATTGAGTGTTCTCACATAATATGATAGTGATTGTTAGTTTACAAATCAATACTTGCATTAGTAGTAACACAAAACTAAATTAACCAAAATTAAGCCCTAAAAATGGGAGGCCACTAAATCAGGGAGAAAATTGTGAGTTATCTTGTTTTTGCTTTGCTGTCAGGAAAATATCAATCTAAGTTAAAATTGCGCTCTGCAAAACTATTAGTTAACTTCAGATATTTAACAACTTCAGCAAAAAGGCGCTGACAATCAACAAAGAAGATTACTATTGCAAAGTAGATTACAGCGCTACTGTGGGCAAAATACTAAGAACAATCTGCTGTAAGTAAATAATCTTTTTTATAAAAGTTTGTATATATCTTATGACGATGGAATCTTTACCAAGTTTTGAAGAAGTAAATATTCAGAAATACTTAGAAGTTATTCAACGGCGTTGGCTACCTCTAGTTGGAATTTTTGCTATATCTGTTACCCTTGGATGCTTGTATGCATTTTCACTAAAACCTTCATATAAGGCAGAAGGAAGTTTGATGATAAAAACAAATCGCTCTTCCTCACTCACGGGCTTACCGGATGACATAGGACGCCTAGAAGCTTTGAATGTGAACGACAATCCCCTGGAAACTCAAGTGAGAGTTATTGGATCAAATCCAGTAATTGAGAAAACAATTAATTCCCTCAACCTTAAAGATAGTCAAGGCAAACTGCTCTCGATTCCCGACTTGGCAAAACAACTAAAAATAGAAGGAATTAAAGGCACTGATGTTGTACAACTTTCTTATAAAGGTGGCGATCCAGAACTAGCTGCCAAAATCATCAATGAAGTTATTGACAGTTATATCGATTTAAATATCAAGGCTAATCAGAATGAAGCGCGGACAGCCAAACAGGTTCTCGTAACGGAAGTACCTAAAGCTGAGGAAGTTGTCAGAAGAGCCGAATCAAAACTGCGGCTATTTAAAGAAACGAATAAAGTTGTTGTCCTGGAACAAGAAGCAACCGCAGCAGTCGATACAATTTCTAAATTAGGAAACCAAATTTCTCAAGCTTTAGCTCAACTAGATGATGTCAAGGGTCGTCTAGAACAGTTAAGCAGTGAAGCTCAGGTAGATTCACGGCAAGGTGTAATCGAATCTGAATTGAGTCAAGCACCTGGAGTTCAGAAAGTGCTAGCCCAACTTCAAGAAACAGAAAGCCAACTTGCACTAGAGCGTACCCGTTTTTCACCTGAACACCCTACAATTACTAGCTTAGAAGAAAAAGTCGTAGCTCTTAACAACTTGCTAAAAGAGCGGACAGGACAAGTAGCGGGTAAAACGCAGATAACACAGGGAAGTTTACAGGTTGGACAACTGCGACAAAGCCTAATTGCAGATATTACTCGTGCTCAAGCAGAACGCGTTGGTCTGGAGAGACAAATTGCCACACTCAAACAACAGCAAAATGCCTACATCAAACGAGCAAATAATTTGCCAAGGTTAGAACAGAGTCAACGAGAGCTAGAACGGAAACTGCAAGCAGCTCAAACGACTTACGAAACACTCTTAAAGAAACGCCAAGAGATTGATATTGCACAAAACCAAAAAATTCCTAATGCTCGTGTCATTTCCTATGCTTTAATCCCTGATAAAGCAGAAGGGCCTCGGAAAATGCTGTTTATTGTTGGTGGAGCAGGAGTTGGTTTCTTCTTAGGTATCATTGTTGCCTTTACTTTAGACTTGATAGACCGCTCAGTGAAGACCGTCAAAGAAGCCAAAGATGTCTTGAGATACAGTGTTTTAGGAGTGATTCCTACACAAGCTAGAAATGGTAAAGATCATTCTTCTATAGCAGGACTCGATAGACCTATTCCCAAAATCATTGGTAGAGATATTCCTTACTTCCCTGTTGGTAATGCATATCAAATACTACAAGTGAACTTAAAATTCCTCTGTTCTGATAAACCGCTCAAAAGCATTGTAATTACAAGTTCCGTTGCCAAAGAAGGAAAGTCTGACGTATCTGCAAATTTAGCTGTGACTATGGCTCAGGCGGGGCGTAGAGTGTTGTTGGTGGATGCAGATATGCGTCATCCCATACAGCATCATATCTGGGGGCTAACAAATACAATTGGACTAAGTAATGTCATAACTAACCAAGCTTCTTTAGATACAGTTGTTCAGGAAGTAATGCCTAATCTGGAAGTTCTTACTTCTGGAGTTTTGCCTCCAAATCCAGTGGCAATGCTAGATTCTCAACGCATGGCAACATTAATTAGTAACTTTGGGAGAGAGTACGATCTTGTGATTTTCGATACTCCTCCCTTGTCAGGAATAGCAGATGCTGCTGTTTTAAGCACCTTAACTGACGGTATCTTATTAGTCGTTCGTCCTGGAGTGGTTGACTTGAACAGTGCAAATGCAGCTAAAGAGTTTTTAACTCAGTCAGGTCAGAAGGTATTAGGGATAGTCATCAATGGTGTGAATACTAAAAATGAACCTAATAATTATTTTTATGACACTAAAAAACGACAAATTGAACAAGATTTGGTATCTAGCAGCTTAACTAAATTTCGCAAAGAGCGTTAAGTTATCCTAGAAATTGTGAAAGCTACCATCACTACAACCATCTAAACCAAATTTTTTAACTGTAGGAATAATGGATAAAATTAAAATTAAAACTTCCTGTTTAATTAATAATTACAATTATGCTGAATTTCTCTCTGAGGCAATTGATAGCGCTTTAAATCAGACAGTTAAATTTGATGAGATTATCATTGTTGATGACGCATCCACAGATAATTCTGCGGAAGTCATCAATAAATTTACTCAATTAGCTAATGTTAAATCTATTTTGAAAGAAAAAAATCAAGGACAATTATCATCTTTTAATGAAGGGTTTTTAGCTGCTACTGGTGACATTATATTTTTTTTAGATGCCGATGATATTTATGAACCTCAGTATTTAGAAAACGCTCTAAATTTTTATAATAGACGCAGTGAATGTGATTTTATATTTTGTGCGTATAAAAAATTTGGAGCAGTACAAGGGACATTTCAAGACGATGCAGTTGATTTAGATTTGGGTTATTCAGTAATTAGAACTTTATATAATGGAGAATGGATTGGTTCCATAACTTCAACATTATCAATACGTAGAGAGATAGTCAGAAAAATTTTACCTATTCCAAATATAGAAGATTGGCGTGTAAGAGCTGATGACTGTTTGGTATGGGGAGCTTCTTTGGTGGGGGCTAAAAAGTTTTATATGTCTAAACCTTTAGTGATGTATAGAATACATGAGAATAATCAATATCATAATAAGAACTTTTTAGATGTAGACAAAAACTATGAATATAAAAGATTTTGGAAACGCAATTCTCTGTTTAATTACATTCTGCAAAAAAACAACTTTAGTTCTCCATTATTCTTAGCTTTCACATCTATTAATGAGCTACAAACAATACCATGCCCAAAATCTCAAGATTTTGTTACTTATTTGAAAATAATATTTTTATTTGAGCATAGTTTTTACTGGAAAATCAAGGGCATTATTTTATTATTTAGCTATTTTTTGAAAATTTTGATTAGTGGTAAATTAAAACCCTTGTAGATGATAAATAATGTGATTTACTGAATAAATACACTTTGTTTTGTATTTGATAAAATGAAAAATTTGCACGAGCGAGATTGATAGGTATAAAGAATGTCAGATGATTAATTCATAAAAATAATGTTAAGTAAATTAAAAGTTATAAACTTATCGAAATTTAAATCTCGTTCTGGGCTGCGTGCAGTTATTGCTAATACAGGTTGGTTATTTGCTGACCGCATTCTACGCATGGGTGCAAGCTTAGTTGTAGGAGTATGGGTAGCACGTTATTTAGGAGTACAACAGTATGGTCTATTTAACTATGCTTTAGCTTTTGTTGCCTTATTTAGCCCAATTTTTACTCTCGGACTAGACGACGTAGTAGTTCGCCATCTTGTTCGTCAATCATCAAACAAAGAGGAAATTTTAGGAACTACCTTTTGGCTAAAATTTTTGGGTGGAATTGCTTCTGTTTTATTGGCAGTTAGCACGATGTTTTTCTTAGGTGAGCATGAAGCACTAAAGATATGGCTAGTTACAATTTTAGGAGTAGTAGGAATTTTTAGGGCATCTGATACTATTGAACTGTGGTTTCAATCACAGGTGCAGTCAAAATATACTGTAATCGCTAAAAACACGGCATTTCTGCTAAATACTGTCATCAAAATCACATTAATTTTAACAAAAGCACCATTGCTAGCTTTTGCTTTGGTAACATTAGCAGAATTTGCAATGAGTGCAATTGGCTTACTGATTGTTTACCAAGTCAAAGGGTCTTCATTGTGGTTATGGCGTTGGAGTTTTGCTTCTGCCAAAACTCTTATGAAAGAGAGTTTACCTCTAATTTTTTCGGGGTTCGCCATCATGATTTTTATGAGAATAGATCAGGTAATGTTAGGTCAAATGATCGGAGATAGTGAGGTTGGAGTTTATTCTGCTGCTGTGCGTATTTCTGAAATTTGGTATTTTATTCCAGGCGCTATTGTTTCCTCTGTTGCTCCAGCAATTTATGCAGCAAAGGAAAAATCAGAAAGTCTTTACTATCAGCGAATAGGACAATTACTCAGTCTAATGACATGTATATCTTTAGGAATTGCTCTTCCAATGTCCTTTTTTTCTGACAAGATAATTATAGTGATGTTTGGAAGTGGATATGCAGAGGCAGGAGCAATATTAGCAGTTCATATTTGGACTTCTTTGTTTGTATTTATGGGTCTTGCAACATCACCTTGGTTTATTGCTGAAGGTTTAAACCACGTTTCTTTAGGTAAGACTTTATTTGGGGCAATACTAAACATTATTCTCAATTTATTGCTTATTCCTAAATATGCAGGACTTGGAGCTGCGATCGCAACAATAATATCTCAAGCTGCTGCTGCTTTTATATGTAACGCATTTGATTCAAGAACACAAAAACTCTTTAAAATTCAGGTGCGATCGCTTATTCATTTTTACAAATACTGATCGTTATTATTTAAATTTTATTATTATGCAAACACCCGTAACTTTTATTATTTTTAAACGTCCACAAACAACAGAGAAAGTTTTTGAAGCTATTCGCCAAGCCAAGCCAACAAAACTTTTTGTAATTGCAGATGGACCCCGCACTGACTGCGAAGGTGAGGCAGAAAAATGTGAAGCGACTAGGGCAATTATTGAGAGAGTTGATTGGGATTGTGAAGTAATAAAGAATTATTCTGATATCAACTTAGGTTGTGCAAAACGGGTATCAAGTGGTTTAGATTGGGTCTTTAATAACGTCGATGAGACAATTATTTTGGAAGATGATTGTATCCCTCACCCAACTTTTTTCAGATTTAGTCAAGAATTGCTGGAAAAATATAGAGATGATACCAGAATCGCCACAATCTCTGCTCAAAATCTTCAACTTGGACAAAAACGTACAAATTACAGTTACTATTTTTCTCGCTACAACCACTGCTGGGGTTGGGCAAGTTGGAGACGTGCTTGGCAACATTATGATTTGACTATCAAACTCTGGAAAGAGGTGCAAGCAGAAAACCTTTTACATGACATTCTTATAGACCAAAAAGCAGTAAATTCTTGGCAACGAATATTTCAGTCTGTTTATGACAATCCTACAGGTATAACCTGGGATTACCAATGGACATTTGCTTGTTGGATGCAGGGAAGCTTAAGTATTATTCCCAATGTCAATTTAATCTCTAATGTTGGTGTTGGTTCAGACGCAACTCATTTCACTTCAAATCAAGGATTTTCCTTCATCAATATGTCCATGCAGGCAATGAAATTTCCCTTAAAGCATCCACCATTTATTGTGAGGAATGTAGAGGCAGATAATTTTACACAGAAAACAGTCTATAAAGCAACTGCATTGGATATTTTTAAAGAGGAAATTAAGAAAAGATTGAATTACTCAACAATAAAAAAATAGATAAATTAAATCTCAAAAATGAAAGTGAAATTAACAGAGAAAATATTAACTATCTTGCTATTACTGATTGCTGTAGGTGCATTAACAATACACCCCGCACAAGAAGTTTCCATGTCTACACTTGGAGGTGATAAGCTAGATACTTTGTTCAATATAGTTTCATATTTAATCCTATTTTATTTCCTAATTTTATACTGGAAAGGTTTTATTTTTGTAATCACTAGAAGTCCATTACAGTTGTTTTTACTAGCAATAGTTATATTTTCTCTTTTATGGTCAGAAGACCTAAGTTCTAGTCTTACTTATCTAAGAGGTCTAATCCGAATATATTTTCTTGCCATCTATTTAGCAATGCGTTATCCGCTTAAGGAACAAATTAAGCTGATAGCTTGGGCACTTGGTGTAGCTGCATCATTATCTATTCTATTTTCTGCATTCGTACCAGGTTATATTCACGAATCACCTGAATTACTAGGTATGTGGAGTGGAATTTATGGTCATAAAAATGAATTAGGTTACATGATGGCTTGGAGTGCAGGAGTTTTTTTGCACCTTGCTCTTAGTGGCCATCGGTATCGCTGGTTGATGTGGGTATTATGTGGGATCTCTATATGTCTAATTATCTTCTCACGTTCAACAACATCTTTAACGATTTTGTTGACAATGATATTACTTTTACCTTTATACAGATCCCTGAAGAAAACTAATTATAAATTACAATTTATTATGATTACTTCAACTTTGATGTTCCTAATGATTTCTTCAATATTACTTCTCAATAATGCCGAAACTGTAGTTGGTACTTCTGGTAAAGACCTTACCTTCAATGGACGCTCTGACCTCTGGGAGCTAGTCATTTCTAAAATTTTGGAAAGACCTTGGTTAGGTTATGGATTTTCGGGATTTTGGACTAGTAATGCTGCTTCTAAATTAAGAGCTACTTATGATTGGGCAAGTAATGCCCATAATGGTTTTTTAGAATTATTGTTAGAATTGGGATTCTTAGGTTTTTTGACTTTTGCAGCAGGTTTTGTCCGGTTTTTTGTAATGGCATTGACTCGAATTATTTCTGTCGCTAAAAAACCGGAAGATTATTGGCCAATGCAGATGCTACTTATCATAGTCATAGTTAATTTTTCAGAAGCCAGATTATTAACTCCTAGCTGGAATTGGTTAATGTATGTCACCACCTCATTATCTTTGACTGTTGAATATCAACAAAATCGTAAAAATATTTTAGTCCATTAGTTTTTATGACAGTCAGAAATAGTTTTAGTGATTATTAAGTGAATAAAAATGAAAATTTTACATATTAGTACCCATGATATTAGTGGCGGTGCAGCGAGGGCTGCATATCGTTTACACACAGGTTTACAGGATATAGGACTACAGTCACAAATGTTAGTTCAGGAAAAATATAGTAATGATAAAACAGTAATTGCACCTAAAATTAGACTGTTTCAAGGCATTGCTAAGGCAAAGTTGACAGTTGAAAGTTTGCCATTAAAGCTTTATCGCCAAAAGAAAAATACTCCATTTTTTACTCAATGGTTGCCAGATAGAGTTATTCCTAAAGTTGCTCAGATTAATCCAGATATAATCAATCTGCATTGGATTAGCGGAGGTTTTATGCAAATAGAAACCTTTGCTAAACTGAAGCGTCCTCTAGTTTGGACTCTCCATGATATGTGGGGGTTTACTGGAGGGTGTCACGTTACTGGAGAATGCGATCGCTACAAAGTATTCTGCGGGGCTTGTCCTCAACTCAACAGTGGTAATGAATGGGATTTATCCCGTTGGGTATGGCAGCGCAAAGTAAAAGCTTGGAAAAATTTAAATTTAACTCTGGTTTCACCAAGTTCTTGGTTAGCAGAGTGCGCTCATTCCAGTTCTTTATTCCAGAATTTGCGAATTGAGGTAATTCCCCACGGACTAGATACTCAAAAATATCGACCGATTAATCAACATTTTGCACGAGAAGCACTCAATCTACCTCAAGATAAAAAGCTGGTACTCTTTGGAGCGATAGAAGCAACAAGCGATAGAAATAAAGGATTTCATTTGTTGCAACCAGCTTTACAAGAATTAAGTAAATCTGGCTGGAAGGATGACTTGGAAGTTGTGATTTTTGGAGCATCTCAACCCGAAAACCCACCTAATTTAGGCTTCAAAACACATTATTTGGGACACTTACACGATGTTATATCTTTAGCAACTGTTTACTCAGCAGCTAATGTGATGCTTGTACCGTCTCTTCAAGAATCTTTTGGACAGACAGCTTCGGAATCGTTCGCTTGTGGTACTCCAGTTGTGGCGTTTAATTCTACTGGCTTAAAAGATATTGTTGATCATCAGCAGAACGGCTATTTGGCTAAACCTTATGAAGTTGAGGATTTTGCCAAAGGAATTAGCTGGGTACTTGAAAATGAACAGAGGTTGCAAAAACTGTCATTTTATGCTCGCAAGAAAGCCGAGCAAGAATTCACTCTGGAACTTCAAGCACATCGTTATTCAGCCTTATTTCAGGAAATATTGATCATAGCCAAGAAATCTTCATCGAGTAATTAACCTAGTAAATCAAGACTTCATAATATGTCAATACCTATAGCTTTTATAATTTGTACAGAACCTGGCCGTTTAGAAGGTCAATCTTTGATGCTTGCAGAAAGTATTCGTAAGTTCTGCGGCGAATTGAAAAATACACCTATATATAGTTTTCATCCTAGAGTGGGTGAACCGATTTTAAAGCAAACCCAACAAGCCTTTGAAGTATTGCAGGTAACTCATCAACAAATCCCAATAAATCGTGAATTTCATGAATATTATTTAGCTAATAAACCCCTGGTTTGTGCCTATGCAGAACAAAATATTGATGCAGAAATATTAGTTTTTTTAGACAGTGATAAATGCTTTTTTTCTGAACCAAAAGAATTTTTATTGCCAGTAGATTGTAATGTACGGATACGTCCTGAGTATGGTCAAGGAATTGGTTCTACGGGTCTGCAAGACCCTCAAGAATGGTATTGGCAAAAACTATATGAAGTACTGGGAGTAAAGCGTGAGGTATTTGTTGACACACCAATTGGTAATAAAAGAATCAGAGCATACTGGAATTCTGGTTTGGTTGCTGTGAGAAGGAGTGCAGGTATATTTACACTTTGGAAAGAGAACTTTGAAAAAGTAATGCGTTTGGATATTACTCCTCCTCAGGGTATTTATTTTGTTGAACAGTCTGTTTTGTCTGTAACTTTATGTGCTTTGGAAGAAAACGTCGAACACCTTCCTCCTAATTATAGTTATCCATTACCTTTACATAATCGGTTATCAACAGGAATACAAATTAAACATTGGGATAATATTATATCCATTCATTATTTCAACTTATTTTTCTATAACGATTGGAATGCACAAATAAAAAAATTGAAAAAATTCAATATCAATTCAGATAAATATCAATGGTTATGTCAAGAGGTTGTCAGACTTAATATGCCTCGCGTATCAGTTTGGCATCGATATGTGTTGGTGGTCAGAAGAATAGAACAAAAACTAAAAAACTTTAATATGGATATTAATCTCAGTGGCTGGATAGAAAAAATGGTTAAATTTTAAACTTACCTGAAAATATACGGAAGTTAAAAATTTGATGTTTGGATTATGAAGGTAAATTTGTAAATATTGCATAAAAGTGCATTATTTATATGAGTGTTTTTGTAGATAGTAGATATTATATGAGGGAAATGAAATGAAGCAAGCAAATCTAGCTGTAATTATGACATGTTATAACAGGCGAAATACAACTCTTGCCTGTCTAAATTTTTTATATCAGCAAAAAACTCATTGTGATGTTTATTTAACTGATGATGGGAGTTCTGATGGAACTACAGAGGCTGTTAAAGCAGAATATCCAGAAGTACAAATTCTTCAGGGTAATGGCAATTTATTTTGGGTGGGAGGAATGCATCTCGCCTTTGGTGAGGCGATAAAATATCAATATGATTATTATCTGTGGTTAAATGATGACACATTTCTGGAAGCCAATGCTGTGAGTAAACTATTGCAGGTTCATCAAAATTTGACGGAACTTGGTTATCCAGACTCAATTATAGTTGGTTCAACTAAAGACTCCATTACAGGAAAAGCAACCTATGGAGGAGCAGTAAAATCTAAAAAGTGGTATTCTAATAAGTTTGAATTTTTAGAACCAAGTCCCATTATCCAAAAATGCGATGCTATGTATGGTAACTGCGTGCTAATTCCTAAAAGTGTTGCCGCCAAAGTTGGCAATATTGATACAGCTTTTGTTCACAGTTTAGGAGATTTAGATTATGCCCTGAGAGCGCATAAATTGGGTTGTAAAATATGGGTAGCTCCTGGATATATTGGTACTTGTACTAAAAATTCTATCCGTAATAGTTGGGCAGATACTAATTTAAATATATTAGAACGCTTGAAAAAGGTACTACAAATTAAAGCATTTCCATTGAAATCCTGGACTATATTTTGTAGCAGACACTCTGGGCCATTCTGGATATTTTACTGGTTCTTACCCTATATAAGAGCAATTCTTGGTTACAAGAATTTGGCAACTTCTCCCACCTTTTCTGAGGATATTAACCAAACCTAACTCAGAAGTTTAATACTTGCACAAGAGTCATTAGTCAATCATATTTGGATAACTTATAACTATCTTAATAATTTGGCAAATGGAGTTTCCAATTATTAAATAATAAAATAATCAACAATCATTTTATGGGTAAACGCTTACTAATTGTCTCAACTCTCGATTCCAGTCAACCATTTGGTGCATTTACTAGACCTTTTTATTTAGGACAATATCTTACTAAATATTTTGATGTTTTTCAGCTAGGTTTAGATTGTTCCTCTGTTAAATATGCACCTTCTGTTTCGATTGGAACAAGAAGCTTGAAGTCATATATTCAAGCTATAGAAAAGTGCATCGACGAGTTCTGTCCAGATATTGTGTATGCTCAAGAAACACTACCTGGATTGGCTGCTTTAGTTTCACTAAAGCTTAGAAAACACAGTAGTTCTTCTCTTGTATTAGATTTTCATACATTTTCGCCTTATGAATACTGGATGCGCTTGTTTTCAGTTGCCAATCCTTTCAAAGAGTTTGCACAATGTATTAAGACATATATTGCTCAGGGAATTTTAATATTCTCTGGCAGTCCAATTATTGCAGCAGGTGAATCAATTCCTAAACTAATTTCCCAATGGTATGGTAAAACTCCCCAGCAAATTTATTCCATCGGTAATGGAGTGACTGAAGACTTACTCAATACTGAAATTTTTCCAGATAAAGACCCCTATCAAACATTAAAACCAGCTAAAATAGTGGTTATTATTGCTCCCAAAACATTTCAATTTCCAACTAATGATATGTCTGTATCAATGGCTATTGAAGTTGCTAAATCTATTGAAATTCATCCAGAAAAAGTACATTTTGTTGTCATTGGTAGGGATAGTAGTGATATTTCAGAACCAATACCCTCTAACATTTCTTTTTTAGGCTTTTTACCTAAAAGAGAAGATTTTGTTGCCCATCTTAAATATGCAGATATTGCTCTGCTGCCATTCTCAAAACAAGCAGTAGCAGGTGGTGCTCGCAATAAAGCATTAGATTATTTCGCTAGTAGAAAGCTAGTTGTATCAACACCAGAAGGGTTACGAGGTTTAGAAGAATTTCGCCACTTAGAACATCTGTTAGTAACAGGATACTCTAGCGAAGAAGTTGCTAAAACAGTACTGGATGCTGCTTCAAATATTGATAAATATCAATCACTTGTAGATACAGCATATACCTTAATTACAGAAAAGTATTCCTGGAATGCAAGAGCACAGAATATCGCGGAAATACTCATGAAAATAAGTGCTTTTTAGTTATATTTTTTTAGATAATAATTTCTAACTAAAAAAACTTAGCCTTTTTAAATATGTCAGTCCTTCAATATTGGAATCTTGCTAATTAATTTTACAATACTCACCTTTACCTTGAGATAATATCTCATATTTATCAAAAGAAAAACAAGATATGAAAAAGCAATTTTCTTATAAAGTTATTGGTGCTAAAGTCGATGCACTCTCTATCTTAGACTTAAATTTATTGATTGAAGAATCTATTGATAAAGATGAAAAATGGATTATTGCTAATCACAACTTACATAGTCTTTATCTCTTTCATAATGATCTAAAAATGCAAGCTTTTTATGCCAAGGCAGAATATACCCATATTGATAGTATGCCTTTAGTGTTTATTGGAAAGCTGTTAGGTTTTCCAATTAAACGAGAACAAAGAGTAACCTATGCTGACTGGGTGTGGCCTCTAATGGCAGAAGCTGCTACTAAAGGCTGGCGTGTATTCTATTTAGGTTCAAAGCCAGGAGTTGCTGAAAAAGCAGCAAATATTTTATGCCAGAAATTTCCTGGTTTACAGATTGCTTGCGCTCATGGCTATATTGATATAGACAAAGATAGTCAAGAAAATCTGGCCACTATAGCTGCAATTAATGCTTACAAACCCCATATATTAATGGTGGGAATGGGTATGCCACGCCAAGAGTATTGGATTTACGAAAATCTTGAACATGTTCATACCAACACTATTTTGACTAGTGGAGCTTGTATGGACTATATAGCAGGAGCAATACCTACTCCTCCTCGCTGGATGGGAAATGTGGGGTTAGAATGGTTGTATCGCTTGTTATCTGAACCGAAAAGGCTTTGGAGACGTTACTTACTTGAACCTTGGTTTGTTGGCACATTATTTTTACGAGAAATTTGGAGTATCTCAAGTCAACGAAAAAAAAATAACCTGCTGGTCTTTCTAAGTACGAAATTTCACAAGTTTGTAGCTTGATCGAGTCTCTCAAAGCCTTACCAGTAGGTTGCTCAATTTGTCACGAATTTATGAAATGTTGTACTAAGATTTAATGATTAATTAGTCAGTAAGTCTTATTCAACTTTCATAATCGTGAATAACGAAAAATATCTCCATCTATTTTGCTTAGAATAATACTTAAAAGTGCCATACCAGTTTCCGGCATAGTGAGGTACATTTTCAAAACTATTAAGCTTGGTAAAAAAGATTTGGGTGTACCTCAGTTGCTTAGGAAACGCTATATTTACGCTTGGGTAGAGTATTAAGTTGATTCCTGAAAAGCCTGGGCTATAGCATTGCGGGCTGGTTTAGATTGCAGGTTCTCATCGAAGGGAAGCGGACGCAGAAATTTCCAGAGACTTGGATTGTTTCTAAAGGTTTTTCTTGGCATCCACTGGGGATGACGTATCCAGGTATGACGGTCGGTAAGTCCCCATGTAATCACAGTATCGACTTTAGCTGCAAAGCACAGGTCAAGATATCGCTTGTAACTATCGGCTACCATTTGGTCTAGGCTTTTGATACTATCGGGTAGTGGGGTATCAATGATAATATCTAATTCCGTAATTATTGGTTTCACTTCAAGATCGTTAAGCCGTTTTAAGACTGAATTAAATCCTTTCTCGTCAAAAGAATATGCAGTAGAAAACCATAGATGTGATTGGATACCTGCCCCGTCAATTTTAACACCACTATTCTTCAGATATTCGACCATTCTTAAGAAACGTTCTGATTTCCATGTGGTGCCTTCGATGCCAAAATCGTTTAGGTAAAATTTCTTGCTGCGATCAACTGAAGCGGCAATTAAAAACAAGTCTCGAATCAATTCTGGTTTTACCCCTTTACGCAAACCGATTGTTGGGTTATCAGTTTCATTTTCATTATCAGCGATAATTTCATTGGCAATATCCCAAGACTTTAAAACGGGACTATTACGATAATGCCCCATGACTCCTTTAACATGGCGTTCGATCATCTTAGGTGTAGGGGGGTAAGGAACCCAGTCTGGTTTTCCCATGTGCCAGAAAAGGGTATGCCCGTGCAATTCTATCTTATGTTTTTGGCAGAAATCAGCGATCGCATCTGCTGACTCAAAGGTAAATTTTCCTGGCTGTGGTTCAGTAGCGTCCCATTTTAATTCACCATTCGGTGTCACAATGGAACATTCACGAGCCATTAGGTTAGCGTAATCTTTCTCTTTTAGCAAAAATTCACTAGAAATTGCTGCGCCATAACGCTTTCCTTTGGCGGCAGCTAATTTTCGAAGGGGAGAATTTAAATTTTTACTTGTATAATTTGCTGCAATTGCATTCGTGCCTTGGTCTTCTTTTTGGTCATCCTTTTGTAAAAACCCCATAGTTAATAAGGCAGAAAGGGTTGTGTATCCGGCTCTCCTTAAAAAACTTCTCCGATAAGGCATAAATTGTATTTAATACAAATAAGATTATTATATTACATAATAAGTTTTGATACTTTTGGAGGTGTAGTAATGATTTTCACAGTCATTGCACCCAAAAAGACAAAGTTACCGTTTGTCTCACCCTCGCGTAATGTTTTGTATGAAATGCTACGCATTTACTATTACATAATTACAAGTATTTATCAATCTTCACCCAGATATACAGGGTTTTTTCCAAAATCAAGTCATAGTCTTATACTTAAGCGGCAAAGATAAAAATTGACAAGTATTACATCTAGGGCAAAACTAGATTAAACTATAACGCATGTTCGATTTACATCAATTAACTGTGCTTTTACATACCAGCAGTAAACATGCTATACTAAAATATAACGATCGTTCGATATAAATATTCTAAGTCATGCCTAAGATTGTTGACCATGAGCAATACCGTAAAGAACTGCTTAACAAGTGCTTTGATTTATTTGCTCAAAAAGGCTATGGTTCCATCACTATGCGCCAGATAGCTGAAGGATTAGGGGTTTCTACTGGTACGTTGTACCACTATTTTCCTAGCAAACAAGCTCTATTTGAGCAATTGGCCCAAGAAATATGTGAACAAGATTTAAGTGCAGCATTGGCTGAATTGGAAGGAGCGCAAACACTACAAGAGGGAATGGAAGCACTAGGAAGATATCTAGTCAAAAACGAGGATTACTTCATTAAATGGACTTATATTTGGATTGATTTTTGTCAACATCAAGACTCTAAGGAAATGTTAAGTAATAGTGTTTTTAAGCGGACTAATCAGCGTTATCAGCAAGCTGCCTGCGCTTTTGTGGGTATTCAAGATCCGATATTGGCTTCCTTTGTCTTGAGCTTTGTCAATGGGTTAATTCTGGAAAAGTTATGGGGTAATGAAACAATTGATTTTATGGAACAATGTGCGTTATTAGGCAAAATGCTTACGGCATATTTGCCGCAACATAGGGCAATAGTTAAGGGTTAGATTTGATACCTAAATAAGTTGCAAAATCTTCATATCTAACAATTATCAATTATCTGATATTTATTGATGGCTAAAAATTATTTGCTACCAGCATTAACTCAGTAGATAAAATAGTTTTTGAGGAGAGTAAAAAAGATGGTTCAAAAGCTGTTAAAAAAAGCTTCCAATAAAGGGTTAGTTGCATTAGTAATTGCAGCTACTGCTATTACGGGTGGAATTGTTGTTTATGGGATTTCTCAGTTTGGGTTAGTTGGTCAAGCTGAGAAATCTGAGCCAGTAGAAACCACGCCCAAAAGTCAAAAAGTGGCTGCGTTAGGACGACTAGAACCGGAGGCTGAGGTAATTAGCTTGTTTGCGCCCTTGGCATTGGATGGCGATCGCATTGCCAAAATTCTAGTCAAAGAGGGCGATCGCGTTAAAGCCGGACAGATGGTAGCAATTTTAGATGCCCGCGATCGCTTGCAAACTGCTGTATTACAAGCCCAACAACAAGTCAGAGTTGCTCAAGCTAAACTCGCTCAAGTGCAAGCAGGAGCCAAAGCAGGAGAAATTAACGCCCAGCAGGCAAGCGTTGAACGTCTTCAGGCCCAATCCCAAGGAGACAAAACAGCGCAACAGGAAGCGATATTCCGCATAGAAGCACAGTGGTCAGGAGACAGAATCGCGCAAGAAGCAACAATTAAGAAGCTAGAGGCAGAACTCAAAAATGCCTCAGCCGAATATCAACGTTATCAGCAGCTCTATTCTCAAGGAGCAGTTTCTAATTCTTTGTATGACAGCAAAGGCTTAACTGTAGAAACTGCCAAACAGCAAGTAGACGAAGCCAAAGCAGTTCTCAATCGCATTAACACCACTGCTAGCAAAGAACTCGCCGAAGCCAAAGCAGCACTCGCCCGCACTAACGCCACTGGTAGCAAACAAGTTAGTGAAGCCAAAGCCACACTCACGAGTATTGCAGAAGTCCGACCTGTAGACGTAGCCGCAGCCAAGACAGAAGTTGAAAATGCGATCGCCACACTCAAACATGCCCAAACCGAGTTGGCGGGAGCTTACATCAAAGCACCGATGGCGGGACAGATCATCAAAATTCATACGCGAGTGGGAGAAAAAATTAGCGATTCTGGCATTGCAGAGTTAGCGCCAAACGACCAAATGATGGCAATAGCAGAAGTTTATCAAACCGACATCGGTCAAGTGAAACTAGGACAACAGGCAGTGATTAGCAGTCAGGCATTTGTCGGTGAACTGCGAGGAACCGTTGCCCAAATTGGACGACAGGTGATCAGACAAAACGTTTTTAGCAACCAGCCTGGAGAGAACCTTGATCGCCGAGTGATTGAAGTGAAAATTCGCCTCAATCCTGAAGACAGCAAGCGAGTTGCTGGTTTCACTAACTTACAGGTACAGACAGCAATTGAAATATAGAGTTGTTGTTCGTCATCTCGTGTATTCCAGTATCTCTTATAAGGTGAATTCAATCATGGTTAAAGTCATATACCTTCTGCTTTGTATACTTGGCTTCGTTCTACCTTACTCCCAGTTTGTTCCATTTTTCTTAGAGCATGGTCTTGACATAAAGCTGTTTTTTGAACAACTCTTTGCTAGCAAAATTTCCGGTTTTTTTGGCATGGATGTGATTGTTTCATCGCTAGTCTTATGGGCATTCGTATTTTGGGAAGGGACACGTCTGAAAATGCAAAATCTTTGGGTTTATGTTGCTTGTAATCTTTTAGTTGGTGTTTCTTTAGGTCTTCCCTTATTTCTTTTCATGCGACAGCGCCAGATTGAACAGCAAGCTGACATACTGGGTTATTAAAAATTTTTTCAATATGTTTTCCAAAATGTTTCGTAAAACGCCCCTAGCATGGCGGCAGTTAATGAAAGAAAAAACCCGTCTGGCTGTTGCAGTTGCAGGTATTACTTTTGCCGATATGCTGATGTTCATTCAGTTGGGATTTGAAAGTGCGCTTTTTGATGCAGCCATCAAACCCCACCGCAACTTACAGGCAGATTTAGTTTTGATTAGTCCCCAATTTCAAACTCTGTTCTCAGTGAAAAATTTTTCCAGAGAGCGATTGTACCAAGCATTGGGTTACGAAAGTGTTCAGTCAGTGAATTCTGTTTACATCAACACTGGAGAGTGGCGAAATCCTGAAACGCGTCTCGACCGCGCCATCTTGGTTTGGGGTATTGATCCTACACAACCCGCATTCAAATCAGCCGAAATAAAACAAAATCAGCATTACTTGAAACAGTTGTATCAAGTTCTGTTTGACCAAGCAGGGCGTCCAGAATACGGAACAGTTGCTGATATTTTTAATAAAACAGGCAACTTTGAGACGGAACTGAATAATAAACTTGTCTCTGTTAAAGGCTTGTTTACTGATGGTGCCTCCTTTGCTGCCGATGGTAATGTGATCACCAGTGACTCCACCTTTCTCCAGCTATTCCCAGAGCGTAAACCTGATCGCATCGAAGTTGGGTTAATCAAGCTCAAACCAGATGCCGATACAGAAAAAGTGCGATCGCAACTTGTCAATGGACTACCTAAAGATGTCAGAGTCTTGACTCCAGAAGAGTTTGCCAAAGTAGAGAGAACTTACTGGGAAGCCGGTACTGGCATTGGTTTCATTTTCGGTTTAGGTACTGGAGTCGGGTTTATCGTTGGCATTGTGATTGTCTACCAGATCCTTTACTCTGATGTTTCTGACCACTTGCCAGAATACGCCACCCTCAAAGCAATGGGATACACCGATAACTATCTCTTGGGAGTCTTAATTCAAGAAGCATTGTTATTGGCTATCTTAGGTTTTCTGCCTGGATTCATCCTTTCTTTTGGATTGTATCAAGTCACCTATGCTGCTACAATGCTTCCCATTTTCATGAAAATGGAACGGGCAATCCAGGTTTGGATTTTGACCGTGATCATGTGTAGTGTTTCTGGGGCGATCGCAATGCGAAAACTACGAGCTGCTGACCCTGCTGATGTTTTTTAGTTGAAGGGGGCATTGGGCATTGGGCATGGGGCATTGAGAAGAGACAAGGAAGAGGGGGGAGATAAGGGAGAGACTTGTTCAATAATTCACCCTTGTCTCCCTTATCCCCCTCATCTCCCCTGCTCCCCACTCCCCGTTTGAACTGTAGTCTATTCATCTAAAACTCTTTATAAAATCCTATGTTGCAAAAATCTTTACCAGTAAATTCCAACTCAACGCTTTCTACTTCAGAATCCGTGATTTCTATCAGTAACCTCAACCACTACTTTGGTGAAGGTGCGCTTCGTAAACAAGTATTATTCAACATTAATTTGGAGATTAACGCTGGGGAAATCGTAATTATGACTGGTCCCTCAGGATCGGGGAAAACTACCCTATTGACCCTGATGGGTGGACTGCGTTCTGCTCAAGATGGTAGTCTCAAAATCTTAGGGGAGGAAATTCGTAGTGCTAAAAAGCTGCAATTAACAAAGCTTCGCCGCCAGATTGGCTATATTTTCCAGGCGCATAACTTGATGACTTTTTTGACAGTAAGAGAAAATGTGCGAATGTCCCTAGAGTTGCATGACGATTTTTTGAATCAGGATATTGACGCCAAAGCGATCGCCATTTTAGAAACTGTCGGTTTAGGAGATCGTGTAAATTATTACCCAGAAAAACTATCTGGAGGGCAAAAACAACGGGTAGCGATCGCTCGTGCTTTAGTTAGCCATCCTAAGATTGTTTTAGCAGATGAACCCACTGCTGCACTCGACAAAAGATCTGGGCGCGATGTCGTAGAAATAATGCAGAAGTTAGCCAAAGAACAAGGTTGTACGATTTTGCTAGTTACCCACGACAACCGCATCCTCGATATTGCCGATCGTATCATTTATATGGAAGATGGTCAGTTGAAGACCGATGACACAGATACCATTACAACAGAGAAATAATATTATTTTAGGATTTAACAGTATTAAATAAAGATATGGACGCAATAATGACCAACGATGGAAATCCAACAATCGCCCCAATTCATCAACCATATTGTTTCAAGTTTGCGGTCAATTGAGGGAATTACAGCGATCGCACTGGGTGGTTCACGGGCACGGGGCAACCATACCCTAAAGTCAGATGTGGATTTGGGGATTTATTACAATCCAGAAAACCCACCCGATTTAATTGCTCTAAATCGCCTCGCCTGTGAGCTTGATGATAACCATCGCGTAAATTTGATTAATGCGATTGGGGAATGGGGAAAGTGGATTAACGGCGGCGGTTGGCTACAGGTTCAAGGTGTAGGTGTAGATTTTCTCTATCGCGATTTGGCGAAGGTCAATCGTGTCATTGATGATTGCCATATAGGACGCATTACTATTGATTATCAACCAGGACACCCTCATGGCTTTGTGTCCTCTATTTATATGGGGGAAATTGCTATTTGTCAGGCACTTTACGACCCTAATGGTGTTTTAGAAGCTTTGAAGGTAAAAACAAAGCCCTATCCAGAGCAGCTAAAACAGGCAACTATTGATACTTTCGCCTGGGAAATAAGTTTCTCGCTGTTGGTGGCAAAAAAGGCGATCGCACGCGATGATGTTGTTTACGCAGCAGGTTGTTGTTTCCGCAGTGTGGCGTGTATTAATCAGGTTTTATTCGCGCTCAATGAAGATTACCTGTTGAATGAAAAGGGGGCGATTGCAGTTGCTAATAGGTTCGCTATTTGCCCTACTGACTATCAACAACGGGTTGAGCGAGCGTTTGCACTTTTAGCTGCCGATGCAAAATCAATAACTGAGGCGATCGCGATTATTGAGGTGATTGAGGATGATTTGAGTCAATGGTATGGAAATCGGCGATTAGCAATGTAATTTTTATTGCCATCTTCCTTCTGTTGCTATGGGATTGAAAGTGATATTTGACCATCGTACAAAATAGTCCCAAAACTGCGTAGGTTTTGCTTGAAAAACAACTTCAGTGTAGGTTGCTTGAGGAACTTAGACGCAACCTTTTCAGAGCTTTGTTGGGTTTCATCACCTGCAACTAATACCAATTCCTGAAGGGGTGACAAGGAGGCGGAAGCATGAGAAATAGTGGAGTGTAGCGATTTT
>NZ_JABXKF010000082.1 GCF_017115165.1 Nostoc sp. LPT
TTACTCATCTTTGCACTCACTACTTTTATCGTAAGCGATTATCCGGACATGATATTAGCGATCGCAGTACTAATTGCTTGACATATCAGTAATTATTGGCTTGGAAAAAGGACAAAAAAAGTGGCTCTGCAATCAGCAGAACCACCAAAGCTTTCGCAAATCTTTTATAACTTAACGAACTGCCCCTTGAGCAGAAACAGTATCAATCGGTTTCATCAGGTACAGCCGCAATAACTGCCAGCCGTTGGAGATGTAAAGCGGCAGTTTTTGGAAGAATTGCAGGAATTTGGGAGTGTTGGAGTTAGCGATCGCACCCAGCTTCTGGTTATTGCTTATACAAGTATCCAAGCGCTGATAAAACTCTGGATTCTCTACATCCAGCATCAGTGGGAATACCCTACCTGCATTCTCGTTAGTCTTCTGAATAACATGGATGTCGTATTCTCGTGCATCCAATCCCAGGGTGGCATAAAAGTCCTTGCGTTGGATGTCATTGAGATACATAGTCGCAAACACCGACAACAGGAAGAACCGACTCCATAGCTTTGCTTTCCAATCATTCAATATTTGCGGCTGGGATTTCATGATTGCATCAAAGAAATCGCCGTGACGGTTTTCATCCTGACACCAGTTCTCAAAGAACCGGAAGATTGGATAAACCCGGTCTTCGGGATGTGCTTCTAAATGGCGATAAATGGTGATATAGCGCCAATAACCGATCTTCTCAGAAAGATAAGTAGCGTAGAAGATGAATTTCGGTTTAAAGAAGGTATAACTGCGACTCTTAGTCAAAAAGCCTAAATCTAGGGACATATTAAAGTCCGACAAAGCTTTATTCAAAAAGCCAGCGTGACGCGCTTCATCCCGTGACATCAGATTAAAACACTCTGCCAAAACAGGGCTTTTGCCTTTCAAGCGACGACCAAGTTCTTTATACAGCAAAAAGCCGGAAAACTCTGCCGTACAGGAACGTTCTAGAAATTCAACGAACAATCGGCGAGTTTCCCCGTCAATATGATCCCAGGATTGTTCAAACTCGGCATCCCGAACAAAGTGGTGGCGATTGTAGTCAGTGCGGAACTCTTCAAGAATGGCTCTTAACTCATCTTCATTGACGGAGATATCCATCCGTGCCATTTCATCAAAATCGGTAGTATAAAACCGAGGTGTTAACAGGGTTTCTTTTGCCGGGACTTTAATTCCTGGCCGGATTTCTTCAAAGCCTGGTTTTTTGAGGGAATCTACCATGTCTTGATTTCTCTTTCGTCTTTATTATCTTAAGTAGACCTTTCGGGTGACGTTCCTACGTCTCTACCGCCACGGTAACGGCAGTTCCTCATCGGGAGCCAGTGCGTTGGGCGGCTGTGCCGACTTGAAGCAACTGGCGTGGAAACTCCGTTGGCGCTAGCCTCTCCCTTTAGGAAAAGACCCGACTGCCTCACCAGAAATGCTCTGGCAAACCGCAACAGCCCACAATAATCGAATTGTATAAAGTTCAGTCTACCAAGGTGCGGGTGAGAAATTTGTAAGCAAAACATTAAGAGTTGCAACAATCATTCAATATTAGCGGAATCAAAAATCGCAGATTGGTAGTCAAATAAATGTAGTTGAGTGAGCAGCATTATTTTGATCGAGTGGAGTCGCATTTACCTTTTGATTCTCAAAGCACTACTATCTCAGTAATTTTCTGTGGTTGTTACTAAAATAAATTCATGGGGTTCTATTAATACGTCGTTCGGCTTAAAATTAACAATCCATGAGTAGCATAATTACTGAAAAATTATAAATCCTCTAGTTATATATTGCACTTTTATTAATAACTAGAGATTGGACAATGCCCACAACTTCAAATCAGAGTTGCAGCGAACAGTAGTGTCCACTAAGAAAATTGCTAGCAAGCAACTGATGCATGATGTAAATCTAGCTATAATTACTTAGTATAAAAAAGTAGACTGAAAAACCTATCTTAAACAACAAGAGTAAATCCAAAGGTTTGAAAACAAGATGAATCTCGAAAACAATCAGCAGCAAAAAGACCGACTTCTTGTCTCTTATATCTTGTGTGCAGTCGGATTTATGGGGGTGGGAGGATTGCACCGTTTCTACAATGGCAGGATCGTAACTGGTTTGTTTTGGCTGTTGACTGGTGGTGTGTTTGGTATAGGGCAGTTTGTGGATTTGTTCTTTATCCCCAACATAGTTGACGAATACGAACACAACCTGAGATTAAAAGCGGGTGTCTCTCCCTTTGGTGTGCCGTTGAATCAAGCAGTGGTTGCTTCTCAAGTCCACCGCCCAACAGGCAACCAACTCATGGTGAAACTGATTGAAGTGGCGCAAAGCAAGGGTGGTATTTTAACTGTCACTCAAGGGGTGAAGTTCACGGGAGCCAGCTTTGCTGAAGTGGAAGCTACTCTCAAAGAGATGTACAAATCAAATTATGTAAAAATTGATAACGACCCCAATACTGGAGCCGTTACCTACCATTTCCACGAACTTTAATTGTTATTTGTCATTTGTCCTTTGTTAAAAACTAATGACCAATGACCAATGACCAATGACTAATTTCTACCTAACCACTTTTGACCGTCCAAGCGCTGAACTAAGCCATATACCAATAAATCGAGGGTAATTTTGCGTTCATCGATTAAGAATGACTCAAAAGTGCTGGGTTTTTTGCCTTCATTACAAGAAAATCCCTTTTTCCCTTGAATATCTTCTTCGGGGAAATACAGGTTAAACTGACGCTTACCAATTTCTGACCAACTGCCGATAATTTGCCAGCATTCTTCGGCGGATTCAAAGCCAGTAATTGGCACTTTTTGCTTGGCAAAAGACACCTGTAAATCTTGTACGCCTTTTTGAGCGATCGCTTTTTGTAAAGCTGGCAAGTAGTCTTGCTCAATGAACTCTACAAATGGCTTATTTTCAACAGCTGGGGCTTTTTCCTTCTTAGCGGCTTTAGCTGCGGCGGGTTTTTCTTCCGTTGCGTCGTCGGCGGCGGCGGGTTTTTCTCCTTTTGCGGCTTTAGCTGCGGCGGCGGGTTTTTCTCGCTTGGGTGGTACAGCAGCTGGTTTAGCAGCATTGGGATTATCTTCGGGATTTGCGGCTTTGGGATCTGGCGCGTTGGCAGTAGGAATATCTGTGGCTTCGGGTGAGTCTGTACTAGGAGCGTGTTCTTCAGCCACACTGGGAGCTTGCTTGTCAACAGTGCTGGGAGCTACTTCTCCCGCTTGATTGTGATTGGTTGGGTCTGCCATTGCTCAGGTCAATCCTTTAATCTAGCTTTGGGAGCGATCGCTCACCTTGATGTATCGGGTATTTTTATTTTGACATAAATGATGTCACCTTCGCTTATTGTTCGCATTACGATGTGATTGTTGCCATTAAGAAAGGTAAGGTAACTAAATTTGAACCCAGCTAAGTTAAGTAATAATAAACCCACTTTCTAATTAATATTTTGCTGAAACCAGAGGAGAAATTTGATTGCATCTAGGTTGCAATATATGAAGAAAAGCCCGGAGTAACGGAAAAGTCTCCGGCTTGATGCTGTGCGGTTACGCTTTAGGAAAAGTCTGATTTAGTCCTCCAAAAAGCCATTAAATTTCTGGCAGAATCAGGTTCAAGGAAAAGGTAAAAAAATAAAACTTTATTTTTAGTTTTGTCCTTTAAGTCTTCTTTAATTATTTTCGCCCAAGGGATTTTGAAGTGAACAGGCTAAAAGCGATCGCCTGCGAAGATAAATTGTTTAATAGCTATTAAATCAGTCAACTTCTGTCTGTACTAATACCTTTGCCAAATGTATTAATTAACTGTGGTATTTTATCTAGTAAAATTCTCTTTCTTTGTGAAACTCTACAAAATCAGACTTGGCAAGACAAAAGGATTGAGTAAATTGCTCTATGCAACCTCAGAGGTAATCCGTAGCGGTTTCACAAGGAGAAAGCCTACTTCTATATTACTTTGCCCCGATGTGCTTTTTTGTTGAAACAACGGAAGAAGTATATCAGCGAGTGAAAACATTCAGCAACTACTAAACCTTAACCAAGCTGTTATTAAACCTTAATATTAGTCAAATATAGTCTTATCAAGATAACTCCAAATACAATTTACAACCTTAAAGTTTGACTTTTAACGGGCAAATTAAAGATGCTTAACTCTCGCCTCATTGTAATCTAGTTGGGGAATAATGGGTTCCCAAAAAATGTCTGAAAGTGTAACTTGATGTAGTTTTGAGATTTCTACCTCTGACATCAAGTTCTCACATATCCTACTTTCAGAAATTGAGCAAATAGTAATTACAACAATCTTGAGTTAAGTTGTCTTAGCTTCTTTACAGTCAAAAGTTTAGGAGTATTTCAGTTTTGCAAATTTCTCTGCTATATAAGCAAAGTAATATAACGCAGACTAATCT
The DNA here is from genome assembly GCF_017115165.1 of Nostoc sp. LPT. GTDB lineage: Bacteria > Cyanobacteriota > Cyanobacteriia > Cyanobacteriales > Nostocaceae > Nostoc. Next base: position 4,415 of record NZ_JABXKF010000082.1, read on the forward strand.
TAAATCTCAGCCTGGGAAGGTTAGTTTTGTTTGTGTCGTACAAGCTTTTAGTCAGATAGCAGTTTGCATATTTGGAGTGTTCTCAAAAGTTTAACAGGTTTCAATAAGGAGAAAATTCTCATGGCTCTTTACGGCTATACCATTGGAGAGGATCGTGACTCAGACGCTACTAATGGAAAACAACTTGACGTTTACCGCTTTTTGATCCCTTCTGGCCCTGGAGGTTCTATTACCCCTACAAAAGTAGGTACAGTCAATCTTGCAGGTACTGCTGCTACCGCAGACCTAGAAGGTTTAGGAACTAACCCCACTACTGGAAGGATAAGTGCGGTTAACGAAGCACGCGTCACCGGTTCTACAACACCAATCGATCCAGGTGTTATTCGCGTTGATAGTGTAGATCAGCCTTTTGCTCCAGGCGCATTCTCACCAACGCGTACACCATCTGACCTACGTCGTTTTGGATTTGATTCAGGTGCTGACTTTGGACGTGACTATTCAGTAAGTGGTCAACCAATTGTTCTATACAACATTTCAGGCAATCAAGCTACCAGTAATGGAGTGCCAGTAGGAAGCTCTCTTTATAAAATTACTACAGCTAACCCCGGAACTCTTAGCCTTGTAGACGGCTTTGGCCCAGCTACTACTGCTGCACAAAGACAAGGAACTCAACCTACCAACGCTGGGAAATTTGCCGATGGATTAGCTATCGACAATCTCAATCCTGGTAGAACTCGCGCTCTTGCTAGCGATTTCAGGACTAATGATGGAGATGGAAACCAGCTTTACAAAGTCGATTTGCTTACTGGTGAGCTATCTGCACCGATTACTCTGAGAACTTCTTCAGGGCAAGCTTTGAATGTCAGCGCAGATTCTGGGTTGTCATTTACTAACTTCGGTTCTCAAAGATTGTTAGGTTGGCTGGAAACTGGTGCTGTCTATGAGATCACAGGCTACCAAGATGAACTTGCTGCATCAGGTCTAGGTTTAGGTAGTGCCACAGGTACTAATGGCGCTGGCTTTGCAACCGCCACCTTACTTGGTAACGTTAATTTACCAAATGCTGTGAGTGGAGTCGTTGATTATGAAGGCTTTACGATTGTTAATGAATAACAGTCGTTAGGATACTGTTTCTTCAACTCTTGTAAAAAGTACTTTTGCAAGAGTTGAAGAACGGAGCTAAAGATAAAAAAGTTTTATTTGTCAAACTACCTGTACCTTTTGTAAAGACTAACTGAATTTTTATTTTGAAATTTATCAAAACAGAATACATACGTCAGTCGCCAGAATTCAAAAGTCCTATACTCAGGGTACGTGTGTCTAAATTGTGGGAGTACTGTACTAATAGTCTGCCAAGCGGAATTATGACAGGTTAACGGAGTTTGTAGTAAGCACTTTAGTCCTTAAATAAGAGCTATCACTATTCAAAGTTTTATTTGATGAGCCATTATACCCTATAGTTAACGTTTCTCTCAAAATTAATTTATTGTTCTCAATCGATAAACAAATATTTGTTCCTTCAATAATTTTTTTCAAAAAAGTTGTCAGTTTTTCAACATGCTTTTCTCTTTTTTGGTCAAAAGCTGGAATTTTTTCTCTTAATATCTTGTGAATTTGAGATATAGGAATACCACCTTGTTTCAACTGACTTAATTGCTCAATATTCTGCTTCAATTCCTCTAAAGCTTTCTTAGTTACTACTAAAATATCATCATTTAATGGACTCTCGCTAATTACTTCATTAATTGAAATATTCTCTATTTTTGCTTGAGGAGCAGGTATAGGTATAAAACAATCACAAACAGACTTGAGAATACGATTAATTTGTCCTTCATAAGCACATCCAATTACAGTCTTTCCATATTCATGGAGCTTTTTAGCTAAAGCAGCAAATGCACCATCACCTGATACAATAACGAAAACTTGCAATGTAGGACGACTCTGGGCTAATTCCATGATATCAATTGCCAATTGCATATCTGCTGCATTCCGTTTATGACTATAATCAAAAATTTGAATTGCTTCAATACCAAGTTCTTGAATCTCATTCTTGAGTAGCCTTAATCGAGAATCACTCCAGTCAGCATAAGCGCATTGGATAGCAATTTTATTAACTAGGTTAGTATTTTCTAGATTTGTTTGAATTTGTTTCAGAGAAAAATTTAGGTTAGGGTTGCTTCTACCCATTGTTAAATTTTCAATATCATAAAAAATAGCTGTATTGAACTGCCCAATATTAGGTGAAGCATGAGCCGTGGAAGTAAACTGCTCTACACGAATCTGACGCTGCTTTAACTCTTTTAACTCAGCGATTAAAGACGTTATTTCTGGCGCTGACTCTGAACTACTCGTTTCCTGTTTTAACTCTGTAATTGTTGTTGTTAAGTCATTAACTTGTAATTTTGCTTTTTGTAATTCTTCTTGTAACTGCTCAGTTAATGTATTAATCTGACTCTGGGTTTGGACAGTCTGCTCTCGCAGTTCACCAATGGTTCTGGAGAGAATATACTGGCGTTGCTGATAAGCTGTTACTAAAGCTTGCTGAACGATATCCCATTCTTGGGGAAAAGCCTCACGGGTACACACTTGCAAAACTGTTTCATAACCTGCGATCGCAATTTCTAAATTACTAGCAATATTCCCTTGTTGAAACTCTTGAATAATGGTACTCAGTTTGATAATGACTCTAGCTAAATTAATAGCAATGGCAGGTTCTTTAGCGAAGCGATCGCTTACCCTTTTTCGCAACTTTAAAGCTAAATCATCGTTGAGTTTACTTAAGTTACTTTGCAGAATTGGATATATTTCCTGATTTTGATAAGTTGCTCTTAATAAATCAATTAGGAAGTCTTGCTCCTGGTTAGCAGCTTCGTTTGGCATAGCTAAATCCCTGATAATACATATTTTAGGTTAGTATTCCCAAGTTTTCATGCTATCTAACAATTAAAGTGGTGTCATCCAATAGATAGTACCTCGAATAGCTTGTTTTTTAAAACCAAATAAAGGTAAATTCTCTTCAGATAAACCCACATAAGTCCAATGTGGGACATCATTTTCTACAGTTTGAAACCAACCATTTTGATTAAGAGCTTTTCTCTGTTCTTTACCGCCTACGCGTAAATCAATTGCTAATCCCCAAAGATGTTGTGAAGTTCCGGGAGGTGCAACTAAACCGAGAATTTTTGTTTCTTTACCTTGTTGAACTTTTGTTAAAACTTGATTATTAGCATATTTATTCCAAAATTTTAAATTAGTGTTGAAAGTGCGAGTACAATCACCAGAACCATAACCAGATTTTAGCGGAATTTGCTGTTGAACTCGCGCTTTATTTAAAGCATCAGCCGCAGGTTTTTGTAAAAAACAGTCATTAGTACCATCAATATGACCCATCTTTAAAGTAGCTTGAAACTCTTGGGTTTCTTGTTCATTAGCAAAGATATCTTTTTGCGGCAATTTAATCCCAATATCTGGATTAACGAATACAGCACCATAGCTTCGCAGCAAAGTATATTCATAAGTACCAGGCTGGGGAATTGTGGATAATTTTCTAGCGATCGCAGATAAAAAACGCTGTTGAGCATTTAATTTTGGATCGGGAATAAATGGTTTTAATATTGTATTTTTAGAGATATCTATACAAGATAACGAATTATTACTTAAGCATTCTTGTAATGGTTTAGCAGTTATAGCAACTTTGTGATTAGTAATCTCATTGCTAGCTACTAATACAAAAATTATCAAAATAACTATACTGATGAAACTTGTCTTTCTAATGAACCTAGTAATATTTTTTTGATTTCTGAGTATGAGTTTCATTTTTAAATAATTGCTTATTGATTCAAGAATAAAATTAAGATTTTTCTTGGAAAATATCTATTATTGATAGCTGAAAGCATAGATGACTTTCGGTATTGGATTATAACTTCATCCAAGTTAGAGAAACATCTAATACATACCAATTTTGTACTGGATAACGATATGAACAATAGCTGCGATCAACAAACCGGAACGTTGTCACAAATTTTCAAAAAGATGAGATTTTTTACTTACTACTAAAGTTAAAAAATGGAACCTTGCCTTAAATTAAGTACTAGTAAGTTTGATAACTTGTTTATCAGAAAGTTACATCCATGAAACCACTGGAACAGTTAAAATTGAAAAGAACTCTAAGCTTGCCGATCCTGTAAGTATGACCATGCACAATTCCGTTGAATTCCAAGACGCTTTTGATGTTATAGTCGTCGGTGCAGGTCACTCCGGTTGCGAAGCAGCTCTCGCCTCTGCACGCCTCGGTTGTCGTACCCTGCTATTGACGCTCAACTTGGATAAAATCGCTTGGCAACCTTGTAACCCAGCAGTAGGTGGCCCGGCCAAATCTCAGTTGACTCATGAGGTAGATGCACTCGGCGGAGAAATTGGTAAAGTAGCAGACCGCACCTATCTGCAAAAACGCATCCTCAACTCTTCACGGGGACCTGCTGTTTGGGCATTACGCGCCCAGACTGATAAGCGCGAATATGCAGCAGTGATGAAAAATATTGTCGAGAATCAAGAAAACTTGACAATCCGCGAAAGTATGGCAACAGATTTGGTGCTGGGTGCTAACAATGAAGTCATCGGCGTTGAAACATATTTTGGTGTTGGGTTCCAATGTAAAGCAGTCATCTTAACAACTGGCACCTTCCTAGGAGGCAAAATTTGGGTTGGTAACAAATCAATGCCAGCCGGACGGGCTGGAGAATTTGCAGCTGAAGGATTGACACAAACCCTAAATCGCCTGGGATTTGAAACCGGCAGGCTTAAAACTGGAACTCCAGCACGGGTAGATAAGCGATCAGTAGATTACAGTAAAATGCTCATCCAGCCAGGAGATGAAGATGTGCGCTGGTTTAGCTTTGACCCAGATGTGTGGATAGAACGGGAACAGATGCCTTGCTACATCACCCGCACAACCGCCGAAACACATCGCCTGATTCAGGAAAATTTACACCTGTCGCCAGTTTATGGTGGTTGGGTGGAAGCCAAAGGGCCGCGTTATTGTCCCAGTATTGAAGATAAAATTGTGCGCTTTGCCGATAAAGAAAGCCACCAAATCTTTATTGAACCGGAAGGAAGGGATATACCCGAACTTTATATTCAAGGGTTTTCTACAGGGTTGCCAGAAAATTTGCAACTGCAAATGTTGCGGACTCTCCCCGGTTTGGAAAAATGTGTGATGCTGCGTCCCGCCTATGCAGTGGAATATGACTATTTACCAGCAACTCAGTGTTACCCCACACTAATGACCAAAAAGATTGCGGGGCTGTTTTGTGCTGGGCAGATTAACGGCACCACAGGTTATGAAGAAGCCGCAGCCCAAGGGCTGGTGGCGGGAATTAACGCCGCTCGATTTGTTCGCTCTCAAGAAATGATTGTGTTTGCCCGTGAGCAAAGTTACATTGGGACGCTAGTTGATGACCTGTGTACAAAAGACCTGCGAGAACCTTACCGGATGCTTACCAGTAGGTCAGAGTACCGATTGCTATTGCGTTCTGACAATGCCGACCAACGCTTGACACCCTTGGGACGGGAAATTGGTTTAATTGATGATCGCCGCTGGGATATGTTTACCCAAAAACAGGGTAATATCACCACAGAAAAACAAAGATTGCAAACCACACGAGTTAAAGAACATGATGAAATTGGAATAGCGATCGCATCTGATACCCAACAAGCAATTAAAGGTTCAATTACCCTCAATGACTTGTTGCGGCGTCCAGGATTGCATTACGTTGACCTCGACAGGTTCGGACTGGGAAACCCCAACCTCAACCGGGCCGAGAAAGAAGGCGCAGAAATTGACATCAAGTATTCTGGCTATCTCGCTAGGCAACAAAATCAGATTGACCAAATTGCCCGCCAAGCTCACCGTCAGTTACCTGGGGATTTAGACTACACAACAATTGATACTCTTTCTAAAGAGGCACGGGAAAAGCTGACTCACATAAAACCACTCACCCTTGGTCAAGCTGCACGTATAGGTGGTGTAAATCCAGCGGATATTAACGCTTTATTATTATATCTAGAATTGCGTAGAACCAAGAGCCAGTCAGAGTTTCCAGCGTTAGCTTAATACAAGCTTGATAAAGACTGAGTATAGTAGTAGGGAGAGAAATTGGTATGATAGATGACATAAGTATTAGTACTGACATCATCAACAATCCCTAGATGAAAGTTGAGTTTAATACCAACACTCAATCAACTTATCTCAATTAAGATAAGGGATTGGATGTTTCATTATTCAGGAGGCAGGAGGCAGGAATAACCCACGCGCAACTGCATAGGATTGGGGCAAGACCGGAGACGGAGCGGCTCCACTCTTTGTATATTGCCTGACACATCTTAATACAATTCTGATTTTTAAGCAGGGTAATCACCCAGGACTAAAGTTTTTATTCATACTTCTTTCTTTCAGTAATAACTGCCCTCTACTTGCTGCCTTCTTTATAATCCTAATTCCAGGCAGTAGGGGTGCCGTTTCCTCGTCCAAGCAACAACCCAGAACGTCTATGTTACAAGAAGCCAGCACCCGTCTCATAGTACCAGAACCATCAGAGGACTTAATCACCAACGAGCCTTGGTCGATAGAAAACTATGCTGATGGCCTAATGGATGAACTCTTTGCCGATATCGACTACATTCTGGATGCTAGTGGTAATTTACCTTCTCAAACTGTTAGGCACGGTAGTCAAAACAAATCAAACCACTCTGTTGCTGGAGTTTCCGCCCAAGCTCAACGCCAATCACCTCCAGAACCCGTGCTGCAAACAGTTACGATACCACAGATTATCTTACCGAACACACTGAACCAAGCAGTACATTCAGTTGCTCAAGATAACCACAAGCAATTGAGTACCGTTATATTTGATCCCGCTACTGTTAAACCAGTTAGTAGAAAGCGTCAGAAAACTAGTCCGGTTTTGGGCAAACTGCTGATTGTAGGAACAACTTTAGGCGTGGCGATCGCTAGTATGATCTACTTGGTGCAGTCTGGAGTCGTATATCTTTTAAATACCAAATTGCCTGAATCAGCGCTTCTATTGCCGCAATCGCAGTCACGGTTGCCCGTAAAAACAGAAATAGAGGCAGAGTTAGTTGACTATATGCTCCAATCGCTGGCTGTTATAGATAAGCAAGGAGCAAAAAGCAATCAAAAATCTTTCAGTCCAGGATTCTCCAGTCAGGCAAATACTAACCAAATAGCCCTTGGTCGTCAGCAAGTAACTGGTAATCTACCAGCACTTCCACTTCTAGCTAACAATACACCACCAACCCCCAATCGTTCTGGAAGTGTTGTTGAGCGCATCTACGTCCCCGTTTATCAAGCGCCGTCACCAATGCGCTATGCCCTTCCTGCCATTCCGGGGACTCCCACACTTTTACCACAAGTTGCCAGTGTATTGCAGGGATCTCAACCTAATGTTGTGAAAACTGCCCTGAATACAGTGCGACAAGCTGCCAAACCTGTAACTGTTAATATGTTAGCTGCCGCTGTCCGAGCCGAACTCAAACCTGTGGCAGCCAAAACAGCACCCATTACCGTGCGGCAAACACCCAAGCCTCTGCCTGCATTACCAGTAGTTCCATTGCGTGCTGCACTCGCACCATCAGAACCAACTATTACCCAGGAACAAGTATATCCGCCAACTGCGATCGCAGTTGCTCCGAGTAATACCTTAGAGGGATTGCTAGAGTTGGGCAACAAATCTGCCGCTCTGTTTAAAATTGATGGCGTGACTCGCCGCATCAATATGGGTGAAAGTATCGGCTCCAGCGGTTGGACGCTAGTAGATGTCAGTAATGGCGAAGCAGTCATCCGACGTAATGGCGAAGTGCGATCGATTTATGCAGGACAAAAACTATAAATTTTTTCACCCACTGCCTGGTTGAAGAAAGTTTAAAGATTAAACTCATCTATCACCATTAACATTACTGCAACCAGCAATAATTGATTGAAATAATTTGATCGCGTCAAATAGTCCTTTGTCTGTGTCTGCACTGTTAGGATTGCCTGCTGATATATAGCCTAGCTAATGCGATCGCGCTTTATAGTTTTAATATTCTCAGCTTTATTGATAGCAAGATCGCTTTTACCTCTACCAGCAGACTCTAGTAACTATTGAGCAAGGATTACTTTTTTGAGAATTTGCCGATTGATTTCGGTAACTTTGATACTTTCAATGCCAACTTGTGTAAATACTGTTGCCAAATCTTTATTAAAATAAGTTTCGATTAAATTATCTAGTAATGACATATTTTTGTCATTTTAAAAAGTATTTGTATAACCCTTCACCCAATAATGGTTTTTCTCAAAACGGATATCTAAAATTGAGTAACTCGCTGGCTTAATATTAAATTTCATTGGGTTTATCCCCATTTTATAGCTTGAGAGTTACGCATTCGCTAACTGTTATTAACCCAAATGCTTAGGTGTAGTCCGTCGTAGACATTGCTCTGTCGATGAGAAAAAGTAAATATTTACTGTAAATAGCAGTACATTTCGTCTAATTATCTCAGAAAGCAGTGAAATAATACAAAGTTTAATAATAATCAGAAAATCAGGTTTATGGTGAAGAGTTGGAAGACAGTATTAAATTTCCCTACCTAAAGATGGTTACCAGAAATAAATTTCAATGTTACAACTATAATTTGTGTTTATTATAGTTCCACTACGGTAACTATTTGGAAATCTACATTTTGCATATATCTTGCTTAAGCAAGATATATTTAGCTAAAAAAGTTAGTTTGCTAATTGATGTAATCCTCAAACCTTAACAACATGAAACAACCTAACTATTTTCAAAATAATTCTAAAAACTCTTTAAGAGAAAAGTATCATCTTTACAAAGGTGAAAAGCTGAACTGGCTTCAAGTAACTCTTCGGCTTGAAAGGTCAATTATCTCCATTATTCTTCCTTGGGTAATTTTTTGTACTATATATGGTACTTTCATATCATTTTTAGTTCATTTAGGATTACCAATAGCATTTTCAGATTCCAGCAATATTCTTACCAATGCTGTTTTAAGTTTTAATATTGGTTTTACATTACTATTAGTCTTTCGGACGAATACAGCCCATGATAGATTTTGGGAAGGTCGTCAACTATGGGGAGCTTTAGTTAATACATCGCGTAACTTAACTCGGGGAATTTCGATAATAGTTAAAGAGAAGACACCAGAAGATAAATTATAAAAAGAAGCAATGCTTCGCTTAGTAACTGCTTTTGCAGTTGCAATGAAGTTACATCTAAGATCGGTGCCTTTAGACACTCAGATGGCATCATTAATGTCTGAGAAACAATATTTACAACTCCAAAATAGTGATCATCCTCCACTACAAATTGCTTATTGGATAGGAGATTACTTGCAGTATCAGCATGACCGAAATTGTCTAAATGTCTATCAACTGACTACTCTACATAATTGTGTAGATGATTTAGTCGATATTTTAGGTGGTTGCGAACGCATTTTAAAAACGCCGCTGCCTTTGATATATACTATTAAACTCAGACAACTTTTATTAATGTTTTGTCTTATACTACCTTTAGAAATTGTGAGCTTTTTAAATTGGTGGACTGGTATAGTAATGGCTTTTGTAAGTTTTACATTATTAAGTATTGAACAAATTGGCTCAGAAATCGAAGAACCTTTTGGCTTTGATCCTAATGACTTACCTTTAAATACTATTTGTAATACAATTTCAAACAATGTTGAAGAATTAATCAGGCTTGCTTCTAACAATGTTCGTTATTATTAAATCTATAAACCAATACGCTTGGGTTAGCGTCAAAAACTTTAAACTGCGTAGGTTGGGGAGCCACTGCGCCCTTGCGGTTTCCTGACTTGTTCGCGCAGCGTCTCCCCTTCTCCCAAAGCTATCCATTAGTCACATCTTTCTTAAGATTGCGGAAAAGAAGTCAGCCAGAGGATTTGCTGATGAGAAGTTCTAAGGAGGATTGACAAAAATAGGGAATTATGTAAGCAAAGGGAAATTTTCTAGGCGATCACTAAACATAATCAACCATGAACTAGGAAATCTGATCGACTAATTTCCAGGTGGCGGTGATATCGTGTAATCGCCGCAATCCTCTCTTCGAGACGGTACGCGAACGCCAAATAGTTTTCACACCAAGCTCACCATCGCCTTTGCGACCCAAAAAGCCGCCTAGAGTCGCAATCATTCGTACTGCTTCTGGTAAAGAAGGTGGCTGTTGAGGTGGGATGGGATTTTTGTAGATAGTCGCACATTTCGACTTGTGTGTCACCGTAGCCGATGCTTTGGGGAGGGGATTAAGGGGAGCCAGTGCGTTGGGCGGGCAAAGCCCGACTTGAAGCACCTGGCGTGCGGGGTGCAATGACTGTGGGAATCATAACTATTATCTAAACACAATACTACATTAGTTAATGCAACGGCTGACAATGCGATTGTTCTGACTAACAATGCGATTGTTTTGCCTGACAATGCGATTGTTTCGCCTGACAATGCGATTGTTTCGCCTGACAATGCGATTGTATTGACCTGCAAAAATTAATCTGCTCTTTCTTTAATTGTTGGGATTGGTAAAAAGAGTAAGTAAGTGTAAAGTATCAACTTTTCTTTCATTCTCAAACAATGTTAGTGGGATGCCTACAGCGGGCTACGCCTACGCCTTTTGTATTAGGTGCGTTACACTACTGTTAACGCACCTGATTGCGTAAAAGCTACTTAGGCAAAACCTGCCGTAGTGCTGCTAAAAGTTGGTCAACACTTTCCTTTCGACTATTAAAGCCCATCAATCCCACGCGCCAAACAAGACCTGTGAGTTCGCCAAGACCACCGCCAATTTCAATATTATGTTCATTGAGTAACTGCCGAGCGATCGCTTTACCATCTACCCCGGCTGGAATACGGACAGTGGTAAGCGTTGGCAGTCTATACTGTTGCTCAACGTGCATACTCAGTCCTAAATTCTCTAAACCTTCCCAAAGATATTCTACATTCTTTTGATGCCGCTGCCAGGAATTTGCTAATCCCTCTTCTGCAAGCAAACGCAGTGCTTCCCGCAATGCATAGTATAAATTAATCGGTGCGGTGTGGTGATAGGTGCGTTCAGCACCCCAATACTTGCCTAGCAACAACATATCTAAATACCAGTTTGCAACTTTCGTTTGGCGCTGTTGCAATTTTTCAACTGCACGCGCACTCATCGTAAAGGGAGAAGCACCAGGCGGGCAACCTAACCCTTTTTGGCTACAACTATAGGCTAAGTCAACTCCCCAAGCATCCAAAAACAACGGGACGCCGCCCAAACTTGTCACCGAATCCACTAGTAGTAAAGTACCAAATTCACGACACAAATCAGCGACCCCTTCCAACGGTTGACGTGCGCCGGTGGAAGTTTCGGCATGAACTAGAGCTAAGATAGCTGGACGATGGGTTTTTAAGGCAGTTTGAAGTTCATCCAAATTGAAAACTTGTCCCCAAGGTTTGGTAATGCTTCGCACATCAGCGCCATAACGTCCAGCCATATCTACGAGGCGATTACCAAAATAACCAGCTACACCAATTAAAACTACATCACCGGGTTCTACAGCATTGGCGATGGTTGCTTCCATTGCGGCTGTTCCCGTACCGCTGACTGCAATGGTAAGTGAGTTTTCTGTTTGCCATACGTAGCGTAGTAACGACTGAATTTCATCCATGAGTGCGAGAAAAGCTGGGTCAAGATGCCCAACGGGTGAAGTATTCATCGCTTGCAGAACTGTGGGATGGGCATTAGATGGCCCTGGCCCCAACAGCAGACGGGGTGGAATTTCTAGCGGCGTGAGTTGCAAGCGCCCGGAGTCGTTAATTGAAATTGTTTGCGTCATAAATCTGTCTTTGCTTAGATGATACTTACCGGATCATAGAGCGATGGCTTCGCCAACGCTAGAGGCGAACGCATCACCAATGTTTTAGTGAATCTGTCATTTGCCAGAAGATGCGATTACGGCAAAGTATTACAGTGATTCAAACAAATGTGTGAGAGTATATTTATTCACTTACCTGGAGACATAATTATGGTTTTTGCTGGCAAACGACCAAATAATTTAGGTATTAGCGACGGTAAATTAGCATCCTGCCCTAATTCCCCTAATTGCGTTTCTAGTCAGAGTACAGATGCATCTCACCAAATTGCACCACTGACTTTTACATCTACTCCAGAAGAAGCGATCGCTAATCTTAAACAGATTATTGAGTCTCTACCAAGAACCAAAATCATTACCGAAAATAAAGATTATTTATATGCAGAATTTAAAAGTGCTTTACTGAGATTTGTGGATGATGTAGAATTCTACCTAGACCGGAATGCCAATGTTATCCACGTGCGTTCAGCTTCACGTTTAGGTCAGAGCGATTTGGGTGTTAATCGTCAACGAATAGAGACGATTAGAGCCAAGTTCAAGTAATTTGTAATGTAACTAAGAACTGGAGATTAAAGACTGGGAAGATAAAGAAGTATTTGGACAAAATTAATTACACAATGTCATTACGAGTGAGACATTCGCGTAGCCTCTCATAGACAAGAGAGACAATCTCAGAGTATTGGATTGCTTAACTTGGTTTGCAATGGTTGTAAATATTTTTGTCCATCTACTTATGTGGATTCAGACCCCAGTAAAATCTGGAATGATGATTGGGTAATGTGGCGTGGTGTTTCACCGAAAACTATGAATTACGAATTAGTTAAACTCTGTGATCGCAATATTTGTGAAACTTAATTTATTTAAAAACTTTGACTCCCGACCCCGACTGATGATTGCTGTCGGACTTGCTGTATTAGTTTTAGTAATCCTGCCGCCTTGGCTGCACTTACCTACTCGCATTCTCTGCGCTTGGAACTCTGGTAGTGACTTTTTCTTAGCTATAACATGGTGGAAAATGATTAAGGCTAACCCAGAAAAAATTCGCCGTTATGCTGAGAATGAATATGAAGGACATTTCGCTATATTGATGCTGGTGATTGCTGCGGCTTGTGCCAGTGTTTTAGCCATTGGGTTTTTATTAACTGATAAAAAAGAGTTATCAAGAATTCTGCTTACCCTACATGTCATACTTTCAATTATGACCATTGTCGGTTCTTGGTTACTAGTGCATACGATGTTTGCAGTGCAATATGCACACAGCTATTACAAATATATTAATCGTAATCATAGTGAAGAAATCACCAAAGGTTTAGATTTTCCTAATAACGACTATCCAGACTACTGGGAATTTTTATATTATTCATTTGTAGTCGGCATGACTAGTCAAGTTTCAGATGTGCAGACAACATCACCCAGTATGAGACGCTTGACTCTGTTACATAGCATATTATCCTTCTTTTTCAATACTACCATTTTAGCTATGAGTATTAATATCATTGCATCGCTGATTTAAATAATTTTTGTAAACAAGATATGCTGATTCAAAACGGTGAAATAGGTATTCGTTTCATGCAAGATGAAATGTATGATTATGAGTTGATGGCAAAATGGTTAACTAATGCAAAAGTTTTAGAATTTTATGAAGGAAGAGATAATCCTTTTCCCTTAGAAAGAATTATAGAAACGTACAAACCAATGGTTAAGGGAGATGAACCGGTTGTTCCGTGCCTCTTCTACTATCAAAATATTCCCATTGGTTATTTGCATTATTGTACGCTCAATGAATTATCGGAAACTGATAGACAATTGTATCATCTCGACCAAACCGATTTTGTCTATGCGATTGACTTATTCATCGGCGAAACCGACTATTGGAACAAGGGAATTGGTACAAAAATGCTGTCAGTATTTATCAACTATCTTTTTGAACAGTGTCAAGCTCATAAAATTGTCATAGATCCGCACGTTGACAATTCTCGTGCTATTCGCTGCTATGAGAAATGTGGTTTTGTGAAAGTAAAGCTATTGCCGGCACATGAACTGCATGAAGGAGAATACTCAGATTGTTGGCTCATGGCAATTGAGCCAAAGAAATCATCACCCCTCTAATTTACCGAACAGAATAGAGGCGTCAGTCGTCAGAATACAGGAAAGGTATTCTGACCGAAAAAGCGGATAGCGCCGGCGGCAAGCGAGTCCGCGATAGCGTAGCGTTAGCGAGGAACGAGCGTCGCGTCTGAATAACTGGGTTTAAGACCCCCGCTAAATTTTCAATTTGGTGGTCTTCAATCAGTGGCGGGTCTGAATCCCCCACGCTCAAGATTGCTGAATTCTGAATTCTGAATTCTGTATTCTTCTTCAATAGTTCCTCAGTTGATGTCTGATAGGTTACTCAATTAACTCGCGTGTTCCCAATCACTAAGTAACTCATGTTGTACTATTTTATGGGATTTCCGAAATGGTACTTTAGGAGTACTAATACTCCTACCAGGAAAAGACTGTTTTTTCGTCTTGGTAGGTCTATTTTCTAGGGTTGTTGAACTGAACTGTTGGGTTTTCATTGGTAAATAAATCTTTGATTAAAACCTGAGCACCACTTTATAACATCAAGTTGCAAACGGCAAATTTCTGAAGAAAAATAAAAAATACATATTTAATTTCTAAAGGAAAGAAGAGAAATTAAAGAGTTTATTTACTCTGAAGGTGAAGTGTGCCCAATGAGACTAATGATCGCTGCGGCTAAATCCACTGGATCGACGGGTTTAGGTAGGTGTTTTTGAAATCCTGCTGCCATTGCTTGGTTGTAGTTAAGTTCTCCAGCATAAGCAGTCAAGGCGATCGCCGGAATTTGGCCGCCTTGCTCTGGCGGTAATTTTCTCACCTCGCCCAGCAACATATACCCATCCATCAAGGGCATTCCAATATCGCTTAAGAGGATATCTGGCTTTGATTGCACTAATGTTTGCAGCGCTTCATCTGCTGATTCAACTGCCGTTACCGTTGCGCCATATTGTTCCAGGGCAAAGCTAAAAAATTCTCGCACATCAGCTTGATCGTCCACGAGCAGGATTTGTACTCCAGCAAGTAATGTGTCGTCATTACTGACTTCTGGTTGAGAAGCTTCACCACTGCTAACTCGCAACTCAGAATTTTTGAGCAAAGGTAGTTTGACTGTGAAGGTAGCCCCTTGTTCTTCTCCCAAACTCTCTGCCTGAACTGTGCCACCGTGAAGTTCTACTAAATGACGCACAATTGCTAGTCCCAATCCCAGTCCGCCAAATACTCTGGTTGTCTTAGCATCTGCTTGCCGGAAGTAATCAAACACATAGGGTAAAAATTCTGGGTTAATTCCTTTACCTGTATCAATTACCTGGATTTGGGCATCTAAACCAACTTGCTCTAGACGCACTTCTACAAGCCCGTCTGTAGGTGTGAATTTAACGGCATTGGAGAGGAGATTCCACATCACTTGTTGCAAGCGATCGCCATCGCCAAGAACTTTGCTGATATCATTACTTAACACCGTGTGAATTTGAATTGATTTGGCTTCTGCTGCTAAACGCACCGTTTCTAATGCAGATGCGATCGCTATTTTCAAATCCACTGCATGGAGATTTAACCTGACTTTACCTTGCAAAATCCGCGAAACATCAAGTAAATCTCCAATCAATTGGGTTTGTAACTTAGCATTGCGCTCGATTGTTTCCAATGCCCGGATTTTAGTAGTTTCGTCGAACTTGCGGGTTCTGAGTAACTTTGCCCACCCTAAAATCGGATTTAAGGGAGTTCGGAGTTCATGGGAAAGGACAGCAAGAAATTCATCTTTAATGCGGTTGGCTGTCTCGGCTTCTGCCCTGGCAATCTTTTCAGCTTCGTAAAGTTGAGCGCGGGCGATCGCTTGGGCACACTGCTGTCCCAGTGTCAACATAAATCCCCGGTCTTCTTGATTAAATATTTGTCCAGTAGTAAAGCTTAATCCCAAAGCCCCAATTACTTTACCTTCTACTATCAAGGGAATGGAAGCCCAGGCATTATTCGCTATAACAGTCACAACATCTGCTAAGTCGGGATATCTAGCAATCATGGCTGCTAAATTTTCTAAAAAAATCGGCTGCCCAGTTCTGACTGTTTCTGCTATTTGGTTAGGTGCTGTGATCGGAAAACTTGTCCAAGTATTTATGAGCGTTTGCGGATAGCCAATTGCTTGCACAACTTTTAGGGTAGTATTTCCTTCAGTAAGTAAGACAACGGAACCACCAGTAGCTTTCAAGGCGGCAATGCCTTGGTTCACCACTACATCAGCCACCTGTTGGGGAGTTAAGGCTTCCGAGAAGGCAGCAGTTATTTTTTGTAAAAGTACTGTGCGATTGACAGACCGTTGAGTTTCCTGGTAAAGTCTGGCGTTGTCAATGGCTGTCGCTGCCCGCCGAGCAATATCTTCTGCTAAAGCCAAGTCTGCTTGTTGATAGTACCGACCAGATTCGGCGGTAAAAAAAGAGATTGCTCCAAATAATTGCCCGCGAGAACGAACTGGAATCACCATCAGAGAACGAATACCCAGACTTTGCAGCAATTGCCGATGTTCGTTGTCTTCAGACATCTGTAGAAGATGTGAGTCAGATAATTCGGGATAAAAGACAGATATTCCTAAGCGTAGCTGCCGTACAAGCTGTTTGGCTCTGGTTTGGGGTTGATAACGCCGTCGGATTTCGTCTAAAATATTTAATTTTGTGGGATCGGCAATTGCGATCGCAATTTGTTTACTTGACCAATCTTCTTGGAAGACATCTACAATACACAAGTCAGCTAGGGTCGGAACTGCTAAATTTGCCACATTTTCTAAGGTGATCTCATAATCTAATGAGGCAGCTAGTAAGGTGCTGGCTTCGACTAAAAAGTTTTGTGTGGCTTCAATTCGTTTGCGATGGCTAATATCCTCAATAATGCCTAATGCATACTTTGGTTGTCCGTTAGCATCCCAAACTGCTGATGAAGTTAGGTTTGCCCAAACTATAGAACCATCTTTGCGAATGTAGCGCTTCTCTAGGGAATAACCACTAATTTCTTTTGCTAAAACTCGCCGAGCATTTTCCCAATCAACTTCTAAGTCGTCAGGATGGGTAATTTCCTGAAAGTTCATTTGAATTAACTCTTCATAGCTATACCCAGTAATTTCGCATAGGGCAGGATTAACTTGCAGAAATCGCCCATCCAACCCTACTAGAGTAATACCAACAGCTGCTTGATTGAACATTGCCCGAAACCTTTCTTCGCTTTCTCGCAAAGCAACTTCTGTTTGCTTTGCTGCTGTCACATCTGCCAAAATAATGCCAATTCCTACCGTTTCACCCATTGTGTTTTTAACTGGGTAATAGTTGCCCAGCCAGTAACCGTAACGTCTTGGTTGTCCCCTTGTCTCACCGCTGATTTCCATATTCAGTAGGGGTTCTCCAGTCTCTAACACGTGCTGTAACTGTGGCTCTAATTCAGCCGCCATCGCTGGCAACACTTCCCTAAATTTGCGTCCTAGATGTTCTTCTATAGCTAAACCGTTAATGTCAGCGAAAACTTGATTAATGCGAATATAGCGCAGTTCCCGATCAAAAAAGCATACGGCAACAGGAGCCGCTCCTAGCAACGCATCTAGGAGAGATAGAGATTCGGAATAATGGAGTAAAGCCTGGTGGATGTCTCGATAAAGTTGGGCATTTTCCACTGCTAAGGCAGCACGATGAGTAATATCTATTGCTAAATTTAGGTCAGTGCGATCGTAGCGACGGTCTGATAGGGTGTTGATAAAGGTAATACAGCCGAGTATGCGCCCTTTTGCGATTAACGGCACAATCATTACAGATTTCATCCCCAATTGCCGAACAAGTTCTAAGTGTTCCTGATTCTGAGTAGTTGCTACTAATAGCGAGTCAGATACCTCTGAGATCAATTCACTTTGACCAGTTTGTAGTACTCTAGTAATTGCACTTGCACCCTTATAATCTGTCACATACTCTTGAAGTTTACGCGCCAACTCTGCTTTCGATGGGTCTGCATGAGCAATAGGTAGGCGGCGAATGGAGCCATCTTCATTTAAAATATCGACGCTACACCAATCAGCTAGCTGGGGAACTGAAATTTTGGCTATCTGTTGTAAGGTTTGTTCATAATCTAACGAAGTAGAGAGTAAACTACTAATTTGGGCGATATAACGCAGTCTTTCCTCAGCCTGCTTGCGCTCAGTAATATTTACACCTGCACAGGTGATACCTTGAATACTATTATCTAAATCCCTTAGTGGTTCAACTAGCAAATCATAGTAACGGTTTTCTTTACAAGTTGTTAGATAAACCTCTTGGCGGGTTGCAACACCAGTCTCTATGACCTTTAGCTTAATTGCCTGCAATTGCTCTGCTACTGAGGCGGGAAATAATTCATCATCAGACTTACCTAATATTTCCTCAGCAGTGTTTAGACCTTGAGGATTATGAATCCACTGATATCGCAAATCGCGATCCTGCTGAAATACCACGATATCTGAACTACTTGACGCTAATCGAAATCTTTCTTCACTAACTCTCAGCTTTTGGAGATTTTCATCCGCCCGTCTTTTAGCAGTTTTTAATGCCTCACATAAGATACTAAAGAGCAATCCTTGTAATGCAAATAACCCAATTCGCACAGAATTAGATAAGTCAAGACTCAGCTCATAAGCTGGAGGGAGAAAGAAGTAATCGCTCAGTAATGCAGACAAGGAAGTTGCTAATAGCCCTGATTTCAAACCACCATACCAAGCGCTCACCATGACAGCGCTAAAAAATAGCAGGAAAGTAGTTCCATTCATGCTTAACCAGGGGTCTAGCATTAACATTAACACTAATGCAAGTGCTACAATTAATACAGCGATGCCAGAACGCAATAACTGAGAATAATAAATAAGGGGCATGAAAAGTTTTTGAAAAACCAATACTCATTGCAGAGGCTGTACATACCCTAAGCTAGTTTGTAAATTTTAGTAACTTATCTACAGATAGATTTTTGCTGAGTTCTAAAAGCCTCTTTTGCCAGAGGTTAATTTGTTAGTTATCTGATATGTAGAGTAAAAATTTAGCTCGAACCATCAAGATAAATGACACTATTTTGCTAATTTAAAATACTAAATACAAATGCCAGTTAATTCATAACAAAAATTATGGAATAATATCTAGTTAAGGATAGAGATAAACAGAAAATAATGGCTGTAGTTGTAAGATAACCTATTGATCGTCCAACTGCTTTTTTAATTACCTCATCAGTTGCCGGATTCATCAGAGGATAAATACATACTTTGACTTGCTAGAAGTACTTCTGCTATCTCATTGCTTAGAGGTTTAGAGAACACATAACCTTTTCAGCAAGTGTCTTCCTTATCTACCTTGTCTCTTCTCTCATGCCCCATGCCCTACTGGCGTCAGTTAACATCCTTTAGTACTGCTACCAATTTTTCAATATGTGCTACTTGATGAGTTGCCATCACAGATATTCTGATTCGACTTGTGGGCACTGTGGGGGGACGAATTGCTGGGGCAAAAATGCCAGCATCTCTTAGCTGTTTTCCAGCTTTGAGGGCATCTGTGGCATTAGGCAATTGAAAACATAATATGGGTGATTCAGAAGGCAGCAATTTCAAGTTAGGTAACTGTTGCAGCAAAGTTTTCAAGTAATATATATTCTCCCACAATTGGGCACGATGTTGCGGTTCTTGTTGCACGATCTTGATTGCTGCTAAGGCTGCGGCTGTATCAGCAGGTGAAAGTCCAGTGGTATAAATCCAACTGGGTGCGCGGTTTTGCAAAAAGTCAATTAGGGCAGTACTTCCTGCTACATACCCGCCTAAACTACCTAAAGCTTTACTTAGGGTGCCAATTTGAATTAATTGCTTTCCTGTACACCCAAAATATTCGACACATCCAGCGCCAGTTTTTCCTAGTACCCCAGTGGCATGAGCTTCATCGACTAGCAGCATACAGCTAAATTTATCAGTGAGATCCAACAGTGCAGGTAACGGACATAAATCGCCATCCATGCTGAAGACGGTATCAGTAAGAATCAAACAGCGTCGGTAATTTTGCCGCTGCTGGTTCAACTGAGTTTTTAATACTGCCATATCACAGTGCGGATATTCCACAACTGCTGCACCACTGAGAATCGCTCCATTTTTCAGACTGGAATGATTAGATTGGTCAGAGAAAATTAAATCACGCTTGCCAACAAGGGCGGTAATTGCACCCAAATTTGCTAGATATCCAGAACTAAATACCAAGGCATTTTCTGTTTGTTTAGTAAATGCGATCGCCTCCTCTAACTCCCTGTGCAATTCCCGATGCCCACTGAGTAATCTAGAACCAGTACTACCAGTCCCAAATTCGGCGATCGCAGCAGTTGCAGCTGCCATCAAACGCTCATCTCCAGCCAATCCCAAATAGTCATTGCTGGCAAAATTAATTACCTCTTGCCCAGCTAAAACCACCGTTGCACCCGGACGACCATTAATAGGTTGTACTGAACGATACCAGTCTGCCCGATGAATCGTTGCTAAGGACTGTTCTAGCCAAGCATAAGGGTCAGTAGGCATGGGGAGTGGGGAGTGGGGGAGCAGGGGAGCAGGGAGCAGGGGGCAATAAGAAATAACTAATGACAAAGGACTAATGACTAATGACAAATGACAATTAAACTTGTTCACTGCTGAGATGAGCGATGGCTTGTTTAATCCAGTCTTCGACATAAGCATCTTTGGGTAGTCCGATGTCTTCGCTGACCACATGCAGGGCGTGACTGACTTCATGGGCAGTATATCCCAAGGCGAAGAGGGTCATTTGCACTTCTTCGAGAATTCCCGGTGCTGGCCCGCCTGTGGCGACGAAGAACCCGGCTGATTTGCGCCACTCAACTAATTTGCTTTTCAGTTCCAAACAGATGCGTTCGGCGATTTTTTTACCGACACCGGGAGCCTGAATTAGGATTTGTGTATTGCCGGCGATAATTGCTTGGACTAAATCTGGTAGTTCCAGAGTATCTAGGAGTGCGATTGCTAAGGCTGCACCAATACCTGTGACAGTCAGCAAGTGGCGAAATAAATCGCGTTCGGCTGGGGAAGCAAAGCCATATAGAAAGGGCACTTCTTCGCGAATTTGGAAATGGGTAAAAATTTGCGCCACTCCTCCTGACTCTGGTAACTGGTTTGCTAGGCGTTGGGGAACTTGCAAATCATACCCCAAGCCATTCACTTCCAGAGTCAGAATCACGCGATTAGCGCCAATTGTTTGGATACCAGCGACTATACCTTTTAGATAACTAATCATTACAAGAGACCAAAATATTTTAAGCCTTCAATAATTCCACCTGCACAAAAACATGAAGCCAGGTAGCGGTAATCAGCGGGATACTCTTTGTGCCATTGGAGTAACTCTTTGCGGGCATTCCCCACAATGATTCCCCGTGCGTTGCCTACAGCAAATAAAGCAATATCATTACCTGAATCACCACAGACAACTGTTTGTTCTGCTGCAAATTTCCACTTCTGGCGTAAAAACTGCATTGCCTGACCTTTATCGCTGCTATGGGGTACAATGTCAAGGTCAATACCGCTACTGTAGATTAACTTTACATTTAATTTATATTTCTGCAACTGTGGTAAAATACCTTATGGTTTTGTGATGGTGTAGTTTAGTAAGAGTGCTGGGGTATAGTGTGAGACAGTTTCTTTTAGTAACAGACCTCGACTATACGCTGGTAGGCGATGACCAAGCAATGGCAAGGTTAAATCAACGGCTAGAACAGCATCGTCAGCAGCACCACACAAAGATTGTTTATTCAACTGGGCGATCACTTTTTCTTTACCAAAAGCTTATAGATAAAAAAGCACTTTTAGAACCAGATGTACTTATATGTGCTGTAGGTACGGAAATTTACTACAGTAACAGTAATACTCTAGATTCTAAGTGGTCAGATTATCTCTCTGAAGGTTGGGATAGAGACTTAGTTGTAAATATATCTAAGGCTTTTAGTGAATTAAAGCCCCAGCCAAATACCGAGCAAAGACCTTTTAAAGTTAGCTATTTCCTTGAAGAAGAAAAAGAAATCTCTGGAAATTGTTTGTCAGACCTAGAGTCTCGTTTGCTAAAGAAAGGATTAGATATTCAAGTTATCTGTAGCCTTGGTAGCTCTACTCATATCAACAACCTTGATAATAATTACAAAGATGGTAAAGATTTAGAGATTCAAGTTCTAGATATTCTGCCACGTAAGGCTAATAAAGGTATGGCAATGACCTTTGTACGCGAAAATCTAGAAATAGATGTAGCGCAAACTGTTGCTTGTGGCGACTCCGGTAACGATATTGCCCTGTTTGCTGACAAGAAAGAAAAAGGTATTATCGTCGGCAATGCAAAACAGGAATTGCTGAAATGGCACGAAGCTAACCCAAACCCAAATCGTTACTTAGCAAAAGCTCAATTTGCGGCTGGAATTGAAGAAGGTTTGCAGTATTTTGGATTTTTTGAAGGATAAAACTTAATTGTTGAGTGAAATTTCATTCGACACACCAGAAATTTTCCTATCCCTTGAAGCCCCCAATTCTTCCAGCGCATCAATTTGGGCTTCGTCTAAACCTTTAACGCCCGAAATATTCATACCCTGATATAGTTTGCCAAGTTCTATGGTATTAATACTAATATTAATATCTCCCTCTACATCCCAAAACTTGATAGTCTGATCTTGGCTACAGCTAATAAGTCTCTTACCATCAGGACTAAATACTACAGACTCTACAGCAAGCTTATGTCCTTTGAGTGTCTTGTGAGGCTTACTTTCCCACTTCTTATCTGCCTCACTTATTTTCCATAGCGTAATAAAGCCACCATGTCCAGCACTAGCAATCATTGGTTTTTCGGGATGAATAGCGACAGAAAGTATTTTTTGATCTCCAGACCAAGTGAGTTTGTGAATAAGTTCTCCAGAATCAACATCCCACAATTTTAGTTGTTGATCAAAACCCCCGCTAACCAATTTATTTTCAAGCAATGTATTTTCCTTTGGGCCAAAAGCAATGCTATGAACTTGGTCTTTATGATCATTGATATCTTTTTCTTTGTCATCTGAATTTACGTTCGGAGTTTCGTATGAATTTACGTTCACAGTTTTAGTTCCGTCTGATTTTACCTTTACCTCTACCTTTCTCAGATAAATCTTTGTCTCACGGTCGCTGCTAGCTAGATAATCACCATTTGGACTAAAAGCTAGGGATAGGACTCGGTCTTTGTGTTCAATAAATTCTTTTAATATTTGAGGAGATTTTATATTATCATCTAGATTCCATAAAACAACTTTGTTGTCATTGCCTGCGCTAGCCAATATATTGCTGTCAGCATGAAAAACAACACATCGAACGCGTTTACTATGTCCTGTCAGTTTATTATTTCCTTGTTCTGTCAGTGCATTATCCTTATTTCCTTGTTCTGTTAGTTCATTATCCTTATTTACTATTAACTCAATGGATTCCCACTTTTCATCTTGTAACTGCCACAGAAAAATCTTATTGTCTTCACCACCACTGGCTATAAGTGTTCCATCTTTGTTGAAAGCCACTGACCAAACCCAATCAGTATGTTTTAAAAGTTTGTGAATTGGAATATCTGAGCGGTCATGATAATTCCAAATACGAATTGTATTGTCTTCACCTCCACAGGCAAAAGTTATACGATCTTTACCATCTTTATCTTTCTCTTTACTAAATGCTACTGACCAGACGCGATTAGCATATCCTGTCAAGGTCTGTTTACATTTCCATTTGTCGTTTTCGTTTTCCCAATGCCAAAGTTTGACGGTACGCCCATCGCCACCGCTTATTAAAAGTTTAGGTTCGTTAGTAGGGTTAGGGCAAAATGTTACACTTCTGATCAAATGTTCATGACCCTCCAAGTTGTCAATGAAATTCCATTCTTTCCCAATTAACTTCCACAGCCGAATTCTATGTTCGCTCTGCCCTTTCAAATTCCTATCGATACATCCAACAGCAAGAATCTTCCCATCCTGACTAAATGCTAGCGTCCGTATCTGACTAATTATATTTTCATTTTCTGTTGGAAACTGGAGTTCTGTCAAGCTTCCTTCTCCGTTTAAATTTAGATAATTGGACAATATCACTTTTCCATCCTCACCTCCACTGGCTATAATGTTTTGTTGACTATTAAATGCAATACATCGTATTACTCCTGTATGAACTCTTTTATTTACCGCTTCTTTCCGGGTGTTGAAATACCAAATATAAATATCTCCATCCTTCCCACCGCTAACTAAAAGGTTGTCATTAATAAAAGTCATACAAGAGATATTAGTAGCAGATAAACTTGGCAATTTTTTTTTCTCAAGAATATCAAAAAATTTTATCGCATCACCCTTTCCATCTCCTCCAAAGGCCAGAATATTTCCACTAGGGCTAAACGCTACTGATAATACACGTCCCTTTGATAATACAGATCCCTGTTCGTTAGGTAAGTCAATATTGCTAAGTTTGAGTTTGCCTAGAGTATCGGTTTCAATCTCGAATAACCTAACACTACCGTCTTCTGCTCCCCAAGCAAATCTCCAAGGTTCAGTCTCTGAACTAAAAGCAACCGACCAAATTTGACTTCCCCTTTCGTTCTGAAAATAACAGAGTTCCAAGTTCTCTGTATTATGAACTCGAATTGATCCATGAGCATCCCCTGTAGCAAAATAACTACCATCAGCATTAAAGGCTATGGAATGAATGCAACCTAACGGTTCAGAAAAAATCGAGTTTTTCAGGTCAGAATTAGAAAAATCTACTCCTGTTAAAATAGCCTCTCGTAAGTCAGCCTCCAAAATAGTGATACTAGATAGATCAAAGTAGCTAAAATCTTTTTTTAAGTCGAGCTTCAATAAAAAATTTAAAATATTACCTGCGGCGTAGTTGTCTTTTTTTGATAATTCGCCCTTATCACTATTCACTAAAAGCTTGCTCATCCGGTCTGTGAGATTTTCTTCACCCTCAAATCCATTCAATAGAAGGTTTTTAATTTCATTAATATTGTAAAAATTTGAATTATTGGAACTGTCATTTTTTGCTCCATGAAAAAACAATTTTCCTTTTAAAAAGTTAAGTCTTCCTGTTTTTAGTTCTTGAATAAGATTACCAATGTTACTAATAATTTTTAATTCCATTATTGTATTTAACAACTTTACTATAGAATTTTCACTATTTGGATTTTGACGTGCAATTTTAATAAGTTCAAGAAGTTCTTCAAATGGTTCTTTTTCCTGATTATTTGGTAATTCAATTTGTTTTCCGCTACAAAGTGAGATTAACTTCTCTTGATCATTCGATGAGAGGCTTTGAAACAGATTCAGAACTAATTTTCCTCCTATGATGTCGTCTTCTAATAAAGATTTTTGTTGTGGAGTTGATCTAACATTATTTTCATCTTCCACAGGTGGTCTATTAGACTCACGCCCAATTGCTTTGATAAGTTTTTTTAAGCCATCTTGATAGTTTTCGTTATCTATGGGGATATGTAAGATAGATTCAAGAAAAAGTGGCTTTTTACAGTCTTTATAAAGTACTGGAATCAGGCGGCGATTAGGATCACGTGATTCTACTTTGGCACGTTTTTCTTCGTCAATTTGTAGATTTATCCATGCTTCTCTTTCGCGTTTAACCCATTCCGAATCAATGCTATCAGGTGAGAGTACCAGGACAAAAACACTGGCATTAAAAAGAGCTTTTTCAAGCTTTGCTAGTATACTATCCCCTGGAATAATTTCATCTTCATCTAGCCAAACCTCAATATCTTCACTCTTTAAATTTCCTTTTAATCTCCTAACAAAGTCTTTATCGCTACTGCTATAACTCATGAAAACTTGCATTCGTGTTTCTCCATTATTTATTCACCCCAGCAATTACTGCTAGCGCGTTGGCATATTCTTCCAAATCCTTCCTCAGAGATTCCAACTCAGCCCGCAATTTTGGCTCTTCAGACCAATTGCGCTCGTGTTCTTTAAGACTGAGATGAGGAGGACGCGGGGCTTCCCATGTCTGCAATAGTGGATGCCACTTAGCCAGGAAAGGACGCAAACCATTATTGAGTACTGCGATCGCAATTCCTCCTACTGAATCGCGTGATGCTCCCACATCTGGACCAGCCTCCTTTAGGACTTGTCTTGTTACAGGAAACAAGTTGTCTTCCCGTAACATTCCTTGGTCAACTTCCAAAGGCTGTACTGCAATGCAGGTAACAAGTTCAATGTAAAGTGACCAGGCGGCTCTGCGTTCTGTTGGATCTGCTTCCCATTCAACAGAACCAATACTAAAAGGAAGACTGAAAGAGACTTTTTTGATTTTTGCAGGGTCGGATTTAGGCATAAATTTATTGCAACTATTATTGTGTTGAGCTAATGGTGCAATTAGAGAACTCTAATTTATGGCAGTTTATTTCCCCTTTTTACTCGCCAGATAAATGTGCTTTATTAACTTTTAGCCATTGCAAAACACAGGCTGCATGAAATTGTTTCTTTAGGTACTCTGTAATACTAATGTGGATAGCAGTTACAAATAATTGTTCAATAGAAAGCCTAGCTGTACACAACTACAAAGATACAGAATTAGATTCCAGAAAAATATTGTCAAATTAGGTAGATTGTTGCTAGTAATTTTCACTATATCAGTATTGCCTTTGCTGTTATATTTCAGGAAATAAATAGATTTATAAGTTGATTACAATGATTGCTGCAAATGCTTAAATGTTTCTTATACATGGAAGACCATTTGTTGCAAAGCATTAAGCATTTGCAAAAAAGAATTATACATTTGCGGCAAATGCTTAAACGTTTCTTATACATGGAAGACCATTTGTTGCAAAGTATTAAGCGTTTGGAAAAAAGAATTATACATTTGCGGCAAATGCTTAAGGGTTTCTTATATATGGAAGAACATTAGCTGCAAACGCTCAATTTTTGACAACTAATGTTTAAATTTGAGCGATGTCGAAAGAGACTTAGCACCGAAAAACAATGTAGAGACTTAGTACTACGTCTCTTTGGCTTAATGCACTACGATACAATCAATTTAACCACCTCTACTGCCTGCGCTCGTGGTCAACACGTCTCCACAACATTCGACTCCAACTGATTCTACCTCCGACATTCCGCCTCTTGAGAGTGGCGATCGCCTCATTCGTCCAGAGTTTGAGCGTCGCTATAATGCTATGCCCAACCTCAAGAAAGCTGAATTGATTGAAGGAGTCGTTTACGTGGGATCACCTTTGGGCTTTGAACCACACGCCGAACCGCATGGTAATTTAATGATTTGGCTGGGAAATTATAAAGTAGCCACGCTTGGTGTCAGACTAGGCGATAATCCAACTGTGCGGCTAGATTTAGATAATGAACCCCAACCTGATGCCATTTTGTTAATTGATGCAGCGTGTGGCGGATCATCTCATCTGGGTACTGATGGTTACGTGGAAGGTGCGCCAGAATTAGTAGCAGAAGTTGCCGCCAGCAGTGCTAGCAAAGATTTGTATGATAAAAAACGTGCCTATCGTCGCAATGGCATTCAGGAATATATTGTTTGGCAGGTTTTTGAGCGGACTGTTAGTTGGTTCAGCTTGCAAAATGGTGAATACGTAGCGCTGATACCAAATGCGTCAGGCATAATTCAAAGTCAAGTCTTTCCGGGATTGTGGCTTGATGTATCAGCATTAGTTGCGGACAATATGCAACAAGTTTTAGCAGTGTTGCAGAAAGGGCTAAGTTCAGCAGAACATCAGACGTTTATTCAGCAAATAAGTATTTAAAAAGGGTTAAACCGAATCATTATCATTTTAAGTTATGGTATTATTTAATTTAGTCTGCACCAGTGCCACAACAGCCTGAACTAACTCTTCTGGATCGAGGGGCTTGGTAACGTGCCGTTGATAGCCACTGCTTATCGCTCGCTGGGAATCCTCAACTCTGGCATAAGCAGTCAAAGCGATCGCCGGAATCTCTCCCCCTTTTTCGGGCGTTAAAGTGCGGATCTGTTTGATCAGAGAATAGCCATCGACTTCAGGCATCCCAATATCACTGACTAAAACATCGGGTTGAAAAGACTCCAAGTTTGCCAATACTTCCGTCGCAGAGGCGACAGTCAGCACTTTTGCTCCGTATTCCGCAAGTAATACTGTTAATAGCTCACGAGCATCGGGATCGTCATCGACTGTGAGAACTCGAATCCCCGTGAGTTCGAGTGCTTTTTGTGGCAACTCATCTGGCTGGTTGATTTCCGGTTCTACATTCAGCAGTGGCAATTGGACTGTAAAGGTGGCTCCCAAGCCTTCACCAGGACTATCAGCCTTGATCGTGCCGCCGTGCGCCTCAACTAACTGCCGAACGATCGCCAACCCCAATCCTAACCCCCCATACTTGCGAGTAATGGAAACATCTTCCTGACGAAATGACTCAAAAATATACGGGAGAAACTCTGGGTTAATGCCTTTGCCAGTGTCACTAACGATAATCTGTGCTCGATCATCAACTCGCTCTAGTCTGGTTTCTACCCGTCCTCCCTTGGGGGTAAACTTGATCGCATTGGAAAGTAAATTCCAAACGATCTGTTGCAGGCGGTTGGAATCTCCAGAGACTTGCCCAATATTCGGCAGTACTGAATGCAACACAATTGATTTGGAAAGGGCTGCTGTATTTACTGTGTCGATCGCAGATTCAATCACAAATGCCAGATTTACAGGAGCAGCATCTATGCTAAGTTTGCCGCGCAGAATCTTGGCTACATCGAGCAAGTCATCAATCAGTTGAGTTTGCAGTTTTGCGTTGCGTTCAATGGTGGCTAAAGCTTCAGCTGTTTTGGTTTCACTAAATTTGCGGGTTTGTAGCAGTTTTGTCCAGCCGAGAATGGGGTTGAGAGGCGATCGCAATTCATGGGAGAGAATGGCCAGAAACTCATCTTTGATACGATTGGCGCGTTCGGCTTCGGCTCTGGCTGCTTGCTCCAATTTCAACAAGCGATCGCGTTCGATTTCAGCTTGTTTGCGAGCGGTGATATCCTGCACGTTGCCTACCATCCGTACTGCATTGCCCGCAGCATCATAAAAAACCTGACCTCTAGCCGCTAACCAGCGAATGCCATCAGGATGTAGAATGCGGTAATCATCTTCATAGTACTCTTGCTGTTGCTGGATGGTGTGACTCACTATTTCATTGGCTGAGGTGCGATCGTCTGGGTGCAGGTGGCTTAACCACAGTTCATAGCTGATTTCCTCTGTGGTTGGGTCAAGCCCGAACAAATTGTAGTACTCTTCAGATACATGTATACTTTTGCGGGTAATGTCCCAGTCCCATAGTCCCAATCCCGTAGCTTTGTACGCCAATTTCAACCGGGCTTCGCTCTCCTGCAAAAGGAGTTCTATTTTTTTGCGATCGGTGATGTCTCGCGAAATCAATAAGATTCGTTCTAACTGCCCGGAGGCATCCAGAATCGGGCTAACGACCACTTCCCACCATTTCGCAGTACCTTTTGCAGTTGGGCAGTATCCGCGAAAAATGTTGACTTTGCCTGCTTTAGCGGCAGCGAGTGCCTGCTCTGCCTGTTGCCGATAGCTGCCTTCCCAGAAACATAGCCATTCAGTATTGAGATAGGAATTTAAGTCGTCAATTTCCATCAAACACAGTCCACCTATATTCATGTACAGGAGCCGCCCGTCCAGGCTTAATACCTTGATGCAGTCAGAACTGCTATCTAAAATACGGTTTTTAAATTCTTCACTCTGGCGCAGGGCTTCGGCTGACCGTTTGCGTTCGGTGATATCTAAATCGATACCAGCCATCTGAATTGGTTGTCCGTGTTGGTCGTAAAATACCTTGCCCTGGCTCAATGCCCATCGAATTTTACCGTTGCCATATACCACTCGAAATTCAATGTCATAGTCTTCTCCGTTGGCGACAGCACGATCGACGGCTGCCAGCACGCGATCGCGATCGTCAGGGTGCAACCGCGCGGCAAACATCTCGAATGAGCCGTCAAACTCTCCTGCTTCCAGTCCAAATAAGGCTTCCAGGTTATCCGACCAGGAAATTGTTCCCGTCTGGATATTCCAGTTCCATGTTCCCATCCGAGAAGCTGATAGTGCCAATTGCAGCCGTTCGTCACTCTGCCGTAATTCTGCTTCTACCCGTCTGCGATCAGTCAGTTCATTATGTGCCTGCTGATAGAGTTCCGCCTGTCGAATTGCAATGCCAACTTGAATCGCCAGTTCTTTAAGCAAGTCAATCTCTAAGGGTTGCCATCTTTTTGGTACAGCACAGTTGTGAGCAATTAGCAATCCCCAAAAGTGATCATCATAAACAATCGGCACGACCAGATTAGCTTTTACTTGATACTGAGTCAACAATTCAACGTGGCATGGGTCAATGGTGCTATCTTGAATATCAAATATTGCTGTTACGTAACCCTGACAATAGGGTTGGCTATAATTTTCGACAAAGGCGGGATCGTTGCTGACAATTTCCAGTGGATTCGATGCAAGGTATTTCTTAGCGAGGCAGGGATCGTACATAGTGGAGTAAAGGAGCGATCGCCACTCTGTCCCAACCGATTCTGCTACTACTGTCCCATCTCCGTCAGGTTTTAACTGAAAAACCAAGACGCGATCAGTGTGCAGAAATTCTCGCACTTCGGTTACAGTTGTCTGAAGAATTTCATCCAGATTTAGCGATTGGTGAATTTTCTGGGTAATATGTGAAACTACGCGCTCTCGTTCAATACGCTGTTGTAATTGGGTGTGTAGCCGCACTGTTTCAATTGCCCCATTGACCGCTGTTTGCAGCTTTTCTGGGGTAATTTGCTCTTTGACAAGATAATCTTGTGCGCCCGCTTTGATCGCCTTAACTGCGATCGCCTCGTTGCCCTGCCCGGTGACAACAATCACAGGTAGGCAAGGCTGTTGGATTGAGGGTTGCAATTGTGCTATAAATTCCAGCCCGTCTAGGTCAGGTAGCCGATAATCAACCAACACAGCATCGGGCTGGTGTTGCTGCCAAAGTTCTAGTCCTTGCTGCCCCTGCGTTGCTTCTAAAAATGTATAGGAATATTCGCGATCGCGCAGCAAATATCGCCGATAGAGTTCTCGATCTTCTGGCGAATCATCGACAATTAAGAGAGTGCGCTGTTGCTGAGACATCGTGAATTAATTAATCGAGTATGAGTTAACCCACATTTTGCAGGTTAGCAGAGAAAAACTGGTATTTTTCAATCAATGCTAAAACCCCTATTATGCCAGGATTTTAACATACTTGATAGACTTTATTTTGTTGCTCTTTTCATCAGCTTTGCATTAACATCTTTACTTGGTTTTGATGTAGTATATGTTGCTTACAAACTATTTATAATACTTATATCACTTTTGCTAGAGAACAAGCTATAAATATTCATTCACTCATACAAATTATTTATGAAGAGTATATTTGCTTTCTTATTTATTATAGAAATTTATGTAAACATTTTAAAATCCTTTTTCTCTCTACTTCATGAAGCTTACAATCTGAAAGATAAGTTTTTACACAACATGATATCAGCTCCAATTATCCATTTTTACCTTAGGCAAACATATAAGCTGAAATTACTGTGGTCAGGTAGTTTTACTTTTTTAACTTCATCGATAATCTGTGACGTGGAAAAAATATTTGCCAAAAATTCAGGGTTTTTGCTGGATACAGAAAACCGAGTTCTTATTTTGGATAAAGTTGAGATTAGACCAATAGCAGATTCCAAGCTTTTAGTGCGTTACGTTATTGCTAACACACCCTACGTGGATTTCAAAAATAAAATACTAGTCCTATAGCAATAGTGCTTAGTTAAAACTAGAAAATAAAAATGTCTAAGTTAGTTTTCGTTCCTCAACCCAACCGATGAATGAGCAATATTGAGTTCTATAGAATTAATAAACACGATAGATAACATAATTTTTAGTATTTTTGCTATCAATACAGAAAACTCGGAAGAAGAAATAAATACTCAATACGTTGTTAGATATGGTGAAAAAATATGAGCTTTTTTTACATATCTACGAAAGCGGTCAATCCACTGAGTTCAGCGAATTTCCTTGTTGACAAAAACTCAGTTTTCAATATCTAACTGAAAAACGATGAGGCAATTGCGCGATCTCTAACTCATGACTAATCCTTTGGATAATCAGGTAGCGTCGTCACTTGAAACCAATATTCTACGAGCATCTGAATATCTCGTTTGAGTTGAGCAAAGTTAATTGGCTTAACGATGTAACTGTTGACACCATATTGATAACATACTTCAATATCTTTGGGATTGTTAGAGGTAGTAAACACCACTACCGGAATCATCTTCAAGTTGTCATCCTGTTTAATCCGGCGTAACACTTCTCGTCCATCGGTTCCGGGCAGGTTCAAGTCAAGCACAATCAAGCCGGGTCGGGGCGCACTTTCGCGCTCCATATAACTGCCAGTCCGATAAAGAAACGCCAAGGCTTGTTCGCCGTTCACACATCGCTGAATGGCGAACGCAATGGCAGAGCGTCCTAGAAATCGTTGCAGTGCCTCAAAGTCTTCGTTGCTATCCTCCACAATTAAAAGTAGTGGCATTTCCTGGATGTGGGAGGCTGAAATCTGAGTCATGTATTTGCCTCCGCCGACAGGGTGAAGTAAAAGGTACTGCCTTGAGTCGGGGTAGATTCCACCCAAATTCTACCACCGTGACGTTCCACAATTTTGCGGGCAATGGTTAACCCTACCCCAGTTCCACCGCCAAAGTCATCCCGTCCATGTAAGCGGCGGAAGATTTGAAAGATTTTGTCAAGATACTGTTCAGCAATACCAATGCCGTTATCACGAACGTAGAAAATCAAAGAAGTAGAAGCAACTTTTTCTCCATTTCCTTCGATAAAACCAATTTCTACCCATTTTTCAGGTTTATCGTTGTATTTAATGGCGTTGCTAACTAGGTTGGTGAAGAGTTCATTAATCTGAGTGCGATCGCATTGAATGCTCTTAAAAGGTTGAGGAATCCGAAATTCAACTTTACTCTGCGGTCGGGCAATGGTCAATGTGGTGATCACCTGCGGGACTAACTCATTCAGATTCACTGGTTGCCGGATCAGTTCGGCGCGTCCCAACCGGGAGAAATGGAGGAGTGAATTGATCAAGTCTTCCATTCGCTGGGTCAGCCGCACCAGGGTTTGGAGTTTGGCAATTCCTTCGTTATCCAGTACGTCTGCATAGTCTTCCATTAAGAAGTTAGCGTAGTTATGAATGCCCCGGAGCGGTTCTTTCAAGTCATGGGAGGCAACGTAGGCGAAAGAATCAAGTTCTTCGTTACTCCGTTGTAATTCAAAATTCATTGATGCTAGTTTGTCCGCTTGCCGCAACACCACGCCCACAACCAGGCTTCGCAGTTCAATAACCGCCTCAACTTCGCAGGGTTTCCAGGGTAAGGCAGATCCTTGCACCGTTTCTTGCCATAATTCAAAGGATTTGCGAGGAGACATTCTTAAACTGCCATCTGACAAAACTTCCACAGGCTTGTTGGGGTTGCCGCCCCAATTCACTGTTTGAATTACCTCTGGGCGAAACCAAAGAATGTAATTGTGATGAACTCTAGAAATTTCCAAGGCTAAAACGCCACTGGCGATCGCTTTATATGACTCGGCAGTAGGGTTATCTTTAGTGAGCGATCGCGTCTCAAACAAGTTATGAGACAGGTGAGGTTTAATCCAATCAAGTAAGGCGTGAACCT
The DNA here is from genome assembly GCF_017115165.1 of Nostoc sp. LPT. Lineage (GTDB taxonomy): Bacteria > Cyanobacteriota > Cyanobacteriia > Cyanobacteriales > Nostocaceae > Nostoc. The sequence continues at coordinate 38,145 of NZ_JABXKF010000082.1, forward strand.
CTTCCTCTGATGGCGTTTTACCTAGTCGAATACACTGGTTGCCACTGCATATTACCGCTCCCGTGGCGCTGGTCAGATTGAGTAATTGAGATTGCAGTTGCACCATGCCATCCAGGAAATACTCAGCTTTAGACAACCCTTCCACAAATTGAGTTTGCAGTGATTTCAATTGCCTTTTATAATCAATGTCTTCACTCGCTTCTTTATTTGCCAGTTCCACAGACATCACCTGTCCAATGAACTCGCAGATAGTGCGGATATTGTAAGGAACATATTTAGGCGAGGAATGATGACAGGCAATTAATCCCCAAAGCTTTTGATCCTGTATCAGGGAAATAGACATGGAGGCAGTCACGTCCATATTTTTTAGATATTCTAGATGTAACGGAGAAACACTCCGTAACACCGATAAACTCAAATCGAGCGGTTGATTTGTCAAGGGATTGTTCGCTGGAATTAAGGTAACAGGATGGTAGCTGGCATCTGGAATCAGCCGCAGCCAGTTGAGGGTGTATAGGTGTCTGGCTCGCTTGGGAATGTCAGAGGGCGGATAGTGTAAATCCAAATAGGGTGTTTCTTGATTAGTGTCTTCAGCGATTACCTTGCCTGCTCCTTCTTGATCAAATCGATAGACCATGACGCGTTCAAAACCAGTGATTCGCCGGACTTCTGTAACCACAATCTGGCACATTTCCAGCAGTGAGGGTGCTTTCTGAATGCGGGTAATGGTTCCTCTTACCTGTTGAGAAAAGTCAAAAAAGTTTGTTTTCCCCTTTGATTTTTTCGGTTCTAATTCCAGAATAATGATATTATTTAAACGATGTATAATGCCATCAAAGTAAATTGATTTATTCAGATATTTAATGGACAGGTTGAGGGGATTAACGCTTTCAAAATCTTCTGCCAGACATTGTTGAATCAGCTTAATCTGCTTGGCGTCGAGTAAATCTGACAACGACTTGCCCAACAACTCTTCAGGTTGACGACCAACAACTTCTTGGGTATTGCTGCTCACCTGAAGGATTTCCAGAGTGGGATCTTGCAAAACCAGTAAAACCCCGTGAGGCTGGATCAGATTGGGAATGTGGATTGGTTCGCGCTCGCAGTTTGTCAAATCAATGATTTCATCAGTCATTCTCAGTTTCTCAAACTCCTCATTAGAACTTTGGCAGAAATCAGAAATGTTGAATATGTAGTGAAAACGGAGATTTCCTAAGTCAAATTATTTCTTTTTAGCTGTTTAGCTTTTTAATTATATTGAACTGACTACTAGAACTTTCTCTAAAATATACAGATTTTAAATAGATGCTTTAACTATAGCAATCCTGAATCAATTCGTGAGCAACAAGCCCCTGAGTTTTTCAATAATTCGGGGATCTGCGGGTTGAAATTTGACTGTTTCAGCCTTAACGGCAGACTCTAGTACAACACGGCGTAAATAAACCACCCATTCCAAATCAATAAAACACTTACGCTTATGCTGTATTCATTTTGACTTTTGACTTTTGACTTTTGACTTTTGACTTCCGCCTTGCGGCTCTAGCTTCTATTCTTGATTTAATGTTTCAATCAACAAATCTACCTGCTGTTGTCGCTGCTGCAAAAAACCTTCGCACTGACGCAAATACTCCACAGCAGTTGCAAATTGGTCAAACACAGCTGACAATTCCAACTCACCCGCCTCAATGCGAGTAATAATTCCTTCTATCTCAGCAACCTTCGCCTCATAATTCCAACCCTCCTCAGAACTAGAAGCACCCTTACGTTTAACCATTCAACTCTCCATGTTCTCTGCGCCTCTGCGGTTCATTCACTTCCATAACCTTCACTTTAACCCCACCCTGCCCCAACTGAATCACTAAATCTTGCCCCACAGCCAACTCCGTTGCCGAACGAGCGATCGCCCCATCTTCCCTTCTCACCACCGCATAACCACGTTGCAACACCGCTTTCGGGTCAAGAGTTGCCAACTTTTGCCGCAATAATTCTAAATGCTGCGTTGCTTGCTGCGATCGCCCCGTCGTAATTTGTACCAAATGCTGACGCTTCCAAGCTAGCTTTTCCACCTCCTGCTGCACTTGCCGATCTAACCGCAAACGTCGCAAACGGTTCCGTAATACTTGCAATTGATCCTCAGCATTTTCCTTAAAGTTATGCACCGCCTCATGTAAAGCGACAACTCGCTGCCGATGTTCAGTATACAACTCCGAAAGTGCTGGCACAACCATTTCTGCTGCCGCGGTGGGTGTATGCACACAAGCATCTGCAACTAAATCTGCTAAAGATTCATCTCGTTGATGGCCGATACCAGTCATTACAGGAATAGAACAACTAGCAAGCGATCGCACCACTCGTTCGTCATTAAAACAAGCCAACTCTTCCACCGCACCACCACCTCGCGATAAAATTAGCACTTCGGCGCGACCATCTCTTTCCACGCGCTCAATTGCTTTGACGATAGATTCAGGCGCTTGCTCACCTTGTACTGTAGCTGGAGAAAATAAAACGTGTAAACCTGGATACCTTTGCTTGAGAGTTTTTTGAATATCACCCCAAGCAGCAGCAGTCGGTGAAGTAACGACAGCGATCGTTTGGGGATGGGTTGGGAGCGATCGCTTTCTTTGCGCGTCGAACAACCCCTCAGCCAGCAAGCGATTTTTGAGTTGTTGATAGCGCAGCGCCTGTAAACCAACACCAGCAGGTAGAGTTTGCCAAACTGATAACTGATACTCTCCCCGTTGCGGATACAGGCGAATGCTGCCCAAAATGATTATTTGCTCACCAGGAACAGGTATCTGGGTGAGTTTTGGCAATTGGCTATTCCATACTACACACTTAATTCCGGCGGTGCGATCGGGATCTTGCAGCGTGAAAAATAACCCACTGCGATGATTGTTAGCACTGGAAACTTCGCCAGTTACCCAAACTTGCCGTAATTGTTTATCTTGCTCTAACAGCAAGCGGATATAGTCAGTTAATCCAGATACTGAAAGCGCTGTATCGAGAATCAGAGAGTCAGGAAGGTCGAGAGTCATTAAAGATGCGCGGGAGCAAAAACCTAGTCAAATCTTAGCAAATAACGTTAATTGATAGCTATTGTGTTGAATAATCAAACTGAAAATATCCCAAACATCTATTAGACTTAAATTAATCACTAAATAGAGTTTAAAACCATAATGGAAAAAATAGAACTTGAACTAGACAGACTTACATTTGAACGAGCAAAAACACTGGCAATAGTAAATAAATCAACTTTATCAGAATTGATTAGTCAAGTCATTGAACGTTTAGCAAAAGTTCAGGAGAAAAACGATCCCTTAATGGGATTATACGCTGATGTCCCAGAAATTGTTGATGAAATTGTTGCTGAGGCAATGGAAAAAAGAGGATATACTGTATTAGATGAATAAAGTAGAAAAATCCCTACTTGATACGGATATTATTTCAGAAATTATTAAACGAGTAAATTTTCGTATTATTGCCAAAGCCAATAGTTACTTAAACCAGTTTGATAAATATACAATTTCTGTAATTACAGTTATGGAAATTGTAGAAGGCTGGCAAAAACGTAAGCAAGAAAAACGTCTTCAGCAATTTTTAACTATACTGGCTTCACAGGAAATATTATTCTTTGACTTGACAGAAGCAGTATTAGCAGGGAAAATCTACGCTGATTTAAAGACAACCGGAAAAAGAATTGGTTATCCCGATTGTATGATTGCAGCAATTGCCATCAGTCATAATCTAACTTTAGTTACTGGTAATTTATCTCATTATCAAATGATTCAGGATTTAAATTATTCACTAAGACTAGATAACTGGCGTTTATAGTAACAAGGGTGACGGATGAAGTGCCATCAAGTTTCGCCATTAGCTAAATGAAATGCTTTAATGCAGATATAAAACTCTTTATTGAATGTTAGATTTCCCAATGGGCGTTAAAGCAATAACTGATTACACTATTTGGTTTAATCTCTTAGAGACTGGAGTAACTGGCTAGGGCGTGCCACCTTCACAGCAAGATAAAGATTCGGATAGTGAACAAATATATAGTGTTCATATTTGTACCAATGCATCTCACCCTTTTCTTTGTTACAAACTTGGCAAATGACCCATAAATTATTGAATTCCATTGCTAACCAAGGATACTGTGATCGAGGTAGCTTGTGATCTATCGTCTTACCACCTTTGTCAGAGTAATGAGAACTACAAATTGGACAGTACCAGTTGGAATTTTTTCTCACCCAATTTTTACTATCTTGAGTTGTACCACACTCATAATCACCATTAATATAGCGCCAATAATCGAATTTCCGATAAGTTTCAAAATCTTGATGAGTTAGCCTGTTATATCGCTTGTTACCAATTTTGTCCGCAAGCTCAAATAATTCTTTAAGTTCTTTATCTTGAATATTAACAATATTAACCATGTTTTCTACTAAAAGTTTACTGTTCTATATGTTTTTTGATTAGGCTTATTTTTATATTTGATATTAGTATTTTTACTGAAATCAATAAATTCCATCTCTGTCTCAGGAAACTGCTTATCTATTTCTTCTGCTACCTCGTTCACTTCTTTAGATAAGCTCTGATTATAGTCTTTTATTTCTTGATTAGTGAGATATCTATTACCAATACGATCGGCCTCGATAAATAATTCTTCAAGCGTCAATTCTTCAAGCTGATAATTATTTATAAACTCCTCTATTTTTTGATAAAAACTAACAACATTATCCCAGCCAATATTCATGTAAAAGTTTTCTTTTAGCCAAATTTGGTCTTTTTTATGAAGCTTACTTCGATTTTTGGAGTTAGCGACTTGAACAGCCCGATAACTCATTCCTCTAAAATTCCTTTGTTTACATTTTTTATAAGCCATATAATTAATAATTTATCCTAAAGTCCATTTGAAAAAAGTAATTACTGCTTTCCGAATTTCACTGTCTTCATATTTGAGAATTTCTTTAATATTCATAGCTAGTTTAAGTTTAATTTGATCGACTAAACTTTTTAGAGATTTATTGTCTTTTTTGAGTTGTTCATTAACTTCTGTTAAGTTTTTGTTTTGAGAATATATTGTCTTGAGTTCAACTTCTAAAATATTATTTCTCTGAGACAAGCTTTTAATTTCAGCTTCGTATTTTTCTCTTTCCTGTTTCGGATACTTTTTAACTTGGTCAATTTTGGCAGCATATTCTTGCTCCTTCAACTCAATCTCTTTAGTTTTCTTCGTTACCAGTCCTTTCTGAGCAGCTTGAAGACGCTGACGCTTTATTAGTTCAGAACCAGCAAAAAGCGAAATAGCTCTGCGAATGGTAATCTCATCAGGATTGGTACTAAAGTCAATTACTTCCAAAGCACGCATAGCATCTGCTTTTGTCCATGCCTCACTTTCAAGTAGCTTAATAGCCTGTGACTTATTCACGTTTGCTTAGAATAATAACTGTAATTTATATTACAGTTATATCAGTATATAATTTCAATGCCAACAGGCTTTCTTCAACAAGGACGCTAACTTTACTAAACTTATCGATGCCGGAGACTACTGCGGTTTATGTTATAAGTGAGCAAGATTCAACGGTTTATTGATTGATCGCGCCACGTTGTACTAAGCTTTATATCTCTCCAAAATCAAGCAGTCTAAGTATGTACACTGCGTAAGGTCAGTTGTTTAGATAATTTTTCTTTGAAAACCCTTGCTTACCCAGCTAAAAAAAGCTATCTCTGAATGCAAGTTGGTATCATTGTGCAGAGCTACCCTAATTTGGTAGCGATCGAGTTACGATCTTGTCACACCCTTTTTTTGATTTGAGAAGTTCTATTCCAGAATTTTCTGGTTAAAATAGTATATCTGTTCTACTCAAACTCCAAAACCAACACTCCTTAAAACCATATATTTAGAGGCATTAGAGGCAGGAATGGCTATCAACACAGATACTTCAGGCAAGCAAAAAGCGCTGACTATGGTGCTCAACCAGATTGAGCGCAGCTTTGGTAAAGGAGCAATCATGCGCCTGGGCGATGCTACCCGAATGCGGGTGGAGACTATTTCCAGTGGGGCGCTCACCCTAGATTTAGCATTGGGTGGTGGTTTACCCAAGGGTCGGGTAATTGAAATTTATGGCCCGGAAAGTTCCGGGAAGACTACAGTAGCGCTACACGCCCTCGCCGAAGTGCAAAGAAATGGCGGTATTGCTGCCTTTGTTGATGCTGAACACGCCCTTGATCCTACTTATGCTGCGGCATTGGGTGTAGATATTGACAATCTGCTGATTTCTCAACCTGACACAGGCGAATCAGCTTTGGAAATTGTCGATCAGCTCGTTCGTTCTGCTGCGGTTGATATTGTAGTTATAGACTCAGTAGCAGCGTTGGTCCCCCGTGCTGAAATTGAAGGCGATATGGGTGATGCTCACGTTGGTCTGCAAGCGCGGTTAATGAGCCAAGCACTACGTAAAATTACTGGTAATATTGGTAAATCAGGTTGCACAGTAATTTTCATCAACCAGTTGCGGCAAAAAATCGGTGTTACTTACGGTAGCCCAGAAACCACAACTGGTGGTAATGCATTGAAGTTTTACGCTTCGGTGCGCTTGGATATTCGCCGAATTCAAACCTTGAAAAAAGGTACTGATGAATTTGGTAATCGCGTTAAAGTCAAAGTCGCTAAAAATAAAGTAGCACCGCCTTTCAGAATAGCGGAATTTGACATTATTTTTGGTAAAGGTATTTCTACCTTGGGTTGTCTTGTTGACTTAGCAGAAGAAACTGGCATTATTGTCCGCAAAGGAGCTTGGTATAGTTACAATGGCGATAATATCTCCCAAGGACGAGATAACGCCATTAAGTATCTAGAAGAAAAGCCTGAATTTGCTGAAGAAATTAAGAAACTAGTGCGTGAAAAGCTAGATAAAGGCGCTGTTGTTTCTGCTAACTCCGTAGCTAAAGCCAGTGACGAAGATGAAGAGGAAGAAGTAGATTTAGAGCCAGAAGAATAAGGAATATGGACTTATTAATCTGCAATTGCTAATAGATGGTGCGTTACAAAGACAGCTAACGCACCTTATTTTTTTAATCGAGATTTGGATATAGTTAAATACAAGCCTAAATCCAGACAGTGAATAGATGTGAACTTATAAACACATCCCACTTGATATTTTTGCGTAGGCGTAGCCCTTGGTAGATATTGCGCTATAGGACTCCGATTTGATTTCTGAAAACATACTGAGACTGAAAAGCCCGTTTTATCAGGGTTTTATCTGAAATCTTGTTCAGAAATCAGATATGATATGATGTCCGGGTAATTAACCATAATAACCGGAACCCCACCCCGCAAAAGCTGCGCTTTAGCTCCCCTCCCTGCAAGCGGGGAGGGGTTGGGAGTGGGGTTCTTTTATTATGAGTGATTTGGCGGACATGATATGAGTCCTATAGTTTGTCACAGATACTCAAAGACTGAGAATATGTTATCGGAGGTAGAATCCTCCTAAAAAATTGCCTTCCCTACTAAAAGCAGAGAAGGAGGAAAAAATACTGAATTAGGGTTTCAGCCTAAAGTTGACACTAATGACCATCTGTATGGTAATATCTCATAGCATTATGCTAAAAAACTTTGCCTAGAATCAAAGAGTAGCCAACCCATGAGTTTAGCTGTAATTAAGTTCTCTTCAGAAGAGTGCGGCATTTGCCACAAAATGTCTTTTTATGACAAAAAGGTGGCTGAAGAACTGGGTTTAGAATTTATTGATGTAAAGATGCAAGATACGACTGCTTATCGCAAGTATCGCAAGATTTTATTGACTCAATATCCCGATAAATCAGAAATGGGATGGCCTACTTACATCATCTGCAATTCTCCAGAGGGGGAATTTCAGATTGTTGGTGAAGTAAAAGGAGGTCATCCCAAAGGAGAGTTTAGAAGTCGTCTGCAAGAGGTTCTGAATTCTACAGCTAATCAGAACTAATTACCTCAAAAGATTTGACCTCCAGGACAGGGCCAATCATGGCAGTTGTCATAATGTCTTCACGCACCTGTCCTTTCACTTTTGCTTTTTGTCCGGCTTTGAGTAAGTCTTTGTCAGCCCCTCTGAGGATTTCGTAAGTAACGCCCTCTTCTGTAACTAACGCCCATGCGCCTGTACCAATATCACGACGTTCGACTGTACCTGTAAGTTTAATGCTCATAACAGTGCTGAGTGCGGAGTTAAAAGTAGAGACGCGATTAATCGCGTCTGTTAGGAGTTAGGAGTAGGGAGTGATTAAGAATTCTTTCTCACTCTCCACTCCCCGTTTACGCAATTTTCTCTTCGTTTTTCAATGCTAAACGAACAAGTCCATAACAGACTAGGGCATTAGCAATGAGGAAGAGGCGTGCTAAGTTACCACTTCCCAATCCCCAAACTGTCGGCTCGAAAAACGCGCTTGTAGTTAAGCACGCTGCTATACCTAAAGTTGAACCAATGGCAAACCATTTCCAACTAGGATGTCCCAGCAGCAATGCCATCAACACAATGGGAATCAGTACACTGGCAAATAGAGGATTTAATGCATCAGTTCCCTGGAGGGTATTTCCTAATTCGGGAATTGAACTGCCCAAAACCCGAAAAGGCCATTGGGGAAGATCAAAAATATAGATTCCCTTGAGGAAGAATAACCCAGAACTGCCGGCAATTAGTCCACTAGATAAAGACCAACTCCAAGTGAAGGGGAAGTAAACGCGTAAAAACCAAGCCAGCAGATAGGAACCAACTACCATTAAAACCTTGGGTAACAGTGCTACCGCACCACCATCAATCCAAAAGCCGGGGTTAAGATAGCCGTTATCCCGTAACCACCGAAAGAAATCTGGGAAACTGATTTGCCCGCTAAAGGCTAGTTTGACTGCTGCTTCGGCATTGAGTTGTCCAGCGCCATAATAGTTCAAACCATCATCCTGGATAACTCGTGCCGACTGCTTGAGAACTTTTAAAACTTCATCTGGTTCTTTGATGCCAGCAGCTTTGATTAATGCTGCAACACCAGCAACGTGGGGAGAAGCCATGCTTGTACCCTGAAAACCCAGAAATATGCCTTCGCCCTTTTCATCAATGGTTTCTTGGAGAATCTTACCAGCTTCACTACCACCAGGAGCAGAGATATCTACCCCTGCACCAAAGTTAGAATAGGGCGCTCTTTCGCCATCTGGGCCAATTGCCGAAACGCCGATGACGTAGGGATAGCGGGCTGGATAGCTTGCTCCATTGGCGTTTTCATTCCCGGCTGCGGCAATAATAACAACACCTTTTCTATGGGCATACTCGATCGCATCTTTCATCAACTTGCTTTCACCGCCACCACCCAAGCTCATATTAATCACATCTGCGCCTTTATCAGCAGCAAATTTAATCGCTTCGGCAATATCGGCAACGGTACCACCGCCATAAGAACTGAGTACCTTCAGCGGCATCAAACTGGCTTCGTAGGCAATTCCAGCGACGCCATATTTGTTATTTGTAGCTTGAGCAATAGTTCCGGCAACATGGGTACCGTGACCATTATCGTCTGTGGCTTCTTCTCTGTCGTTAACAAAATCATAGCCCTTGACGAATTTTGTCTCATACAAGTCGCGAACCTTGGTAATTCCCGTGTCAATCACTGCGACTGTAATGCCACTGCCTTTGGTTTGACTCCATGCGCCTTCAACACCGATTTTGTGCAAGTTCCACTGCTTGCTGTAATATTGGTCATTGGGGCCAGTTAATGAAGGATTTGCTTCTTCATCTTCTTGGGGTCGCAAAAATTCTGCTAGCCAAGCTGCTTTACCTGGTTGTGGAATCTTGCTGTATATATAGTTTGGTTCAATGAATTCTGTAGCTTGGGCAAACTGAGATTTTTTCAGTTCTTGGAGCCGTTGGCGATCGCCCTTGATAATATACACATTATCTTTTTTGGAAAACTTGTTGTCTAATTGGGGTGTAACGTTGTATTGTTTGGCGATCGCTTGCAAATCCTGTTCCACTACAAGTGATGGAATATCTTCGCGAAAATCAAGCAAAATCGTCTCAAACTCTCCTTTAGCTGCCAATCCCTGAAAATTCAGGAAACCAAATATGGCAGATACCAGCCCAATGACAAACAAGCACAATAATATAAGTTTTCTCATATTAACTCATCACCGCTTTTTGCCAGTTTGCTCACTACCATAACTTATTTGCATCACTTGTTGGTAGATTTTGCACTTTTAGTTACAAGTTTTATTCAGGAATCAGGATTTTTTTAACGATGGAACGTGGTCTTTTGTGGTTGCCTTTGTTAGTAATGTTTTTCTGGTTAGCTTGGCAAGGCTCGAAAGAGTATCAAAAAGTCGAAGCTTATCGCACTTGGGCAGAGCAATTTGAACGGGCCAAGTATGATATTTATGCTGTATTAGGTCAAAAAGACAACAATATCACTTGGGGAAAACCCACACCTCAAGGGCCGATTAAACTAGAAACATTCTCCTTGCTTGATATCAAACAAATCCAGGTTTTAGTAGATGAAAAATCAGTAGATGTAAACAACCCACCGGAAAAAGGTCGTTCTATAGAATTAGAATTTCTATTTTCCGAATCTACTAACTCAGTCCGGGTTCCGTTTACAGAAGTCCCTTTGGCAGCAGAATGGGGTAAGTTTTTGCAGGGGCTATTACAAGACTTGCGATCGCAACCACAGCAGTAGTTATATTAAAACTATAAGTTCCAAATAAGACGCCTATTTCTGGTCAAAAAGTTAGATCGCTAGTAGTAATATTATTCATGGGCAACGACGTTTTTATTAGAAAGATGTTTTTTGGAATGGCTTTTACTTGAATACCATTTATTCAACATCTCCATAAATTAAATATACGTTATCCAAAACCCTTGTAGAGACGTAGCCGTGCTACATCTCTACATTCTTTTTCACCAGATATTGCGCCCTATGGGTGTAGTCTATCTAATTGAAAGCCGCCTTAAAACTCAATTCATGTTTGGATTACACTTGCATTCAGTTGACCCGATCCAGCTATGCTTGAATGATGAAATCAGAGGCAGTAAGAGAAGGCGCACCAGTAAGTTGTGCAAATTGACCACCACTGCCGAAACCAGCAGCGCTACCATTTTGATTGTAAAATAACTGCCCAGTCATACGGTCGTAGACAATTACAGCATTGCTAAGTGCCCCTGAACTGGTGATTTGAAAATCACTGGCGTTACTAAAACCCGTTCCCACATCAGAAGTAATAGCACTAAAGGTAGTCTTATCGAGGACAATCTTATCACCACTAGAGCGATTGAAGTCAGCGATGGTATCAATACCTATAACAGCAGTATTAAAGATAGCATCGGTGTCGTAGAGGAAAGAGTCAGCACCTGTACCACCCACAAGAGTATCGTTGCCCTGTCCACCAATCAGAAGATCGTTGCCAGTACCACCCCGCAGCAGGTCGTCACCACCACTGCCATTGATAGTATCATTACCCCCTTGACCATTAATCACGTCGTTGGAATTGTAAAAACCGCTAATGTTATTGTTCAAGTCATTGAGGAAAGTGACGCAGTTTGCGGTGGAAATATACGTTTGAGTGGAGTTGGCACTAATCACATCAAAGCTTTTGGTAACACTGTCTTCTCCGTCAAAAATGATATTACCGATGGCAGGTCTTGTTGTCGATGCGGCTAAGTTCTCTAGGTTTTCTAACTTAAAGTTTTGCAAAGTGACTTTGGTATTACCCACATCTTCAAAGGTGACTTCTAAATTGTTGCCTTTTTGAGTTAATTGCAGATTTCTTGCAGTCAATTCAGTCCCAATAAATTGCAAAGTATCTACTTTGGCAATTACCGCAGCCGAAGGGTTTGAGCTAGTACCTACACCGCCAAAGTCGGTGATGCTGTAATTGCCATCGCCTCGTTGGATAATAAAGGTGTCATTGGAGTTAGTGCCATTGAGAACTATAGTTCCCGGGGCAGGAGCGGGTCTGACTTTGCCACTAATGGCAAAGTCAAAGGAGCTTTCATCAATATCGTTGTTTTTTAAACTGAAGTTGCCACTATATCTACCGTCTGTAGTGGGATTGAGTGCCACCGATATGCTAGTAGAAGCATTAACAGCTATGCTCGTTGGAAGAGTTCCGACCAAACTAAATCCATCGGGAAGTTTAAGATCACTCAGCTTGAGTGCGCCTGTACCGATGTTCTTGATAGTAAAGGTTTTGGTCAAGGTATCACCAACAGTCGTTTCACCAAAGTTAATGGCAGTGGTGTCACCATCTGTAATGTCAACATTGTCATTGAGAACTTGAATTTCTGGGGTATAAACTGTGCCACTAATGGCAAAGTCAAAGGGGCTTTCATTAATGTCGTTGTTGTTTAAACTGAGGCTGCCACTATAGACGCCGGGTGCAGTGGGATTGAGTGCCACCGATATGGTGGTGGAAGCATTAACAGCCACACTCGTTGGAAGAGTTCCAACCAAGCTAAATCCGTCGGGAAGTTTAAGATTACTCAGTTTGAGTGCAGCTATACCGGTGTTCTTGATGGTAAAGGTTTTAGTCAAGGGTTCACCAACAAGAGTCTCGCCAAAGTTAATGGCAGTGTTGCCATCTATAATCTCAACATTGCCACTGAGAACTTGAATTTCTGGGGTTTTGGTAGGGTTGCGGGGAGCTTCGTATGCACCAATATCAACGACTGTACTGCCATTACCATCACCATCTTGAGGAGTCCTCTTAGTGATGCTATTGAAGGCATTGGAACCACCATCAATCGCAACACTTCCAGGTTTGAGTGCAAAATTCCCTTTGTCTGGATCAACAAATTGAGGATCTTGACCCAAAAGATTTTGTAACCCTGTAGCGTTTAAATTATCTGAAGCTTGGAATTGGTTCGAGTTATAAACAAGATTGCGATCGAAAATTACATTTGTGTCATACTTAATTCTGTTAGCATTTTGATTGTCACTTGCGTACAAAATGTTGTTGTAGACACGTACATTTTCCGAGTAAGTAACACCAATCTCTCCAGATTCTGGAAGAACCTGGGCATTCTTGTAAGCCGTGTTATTGATAACATCAACATTGGTAGCTTTGAAAACATTAATGCCTGCACCTCCATTGTTGTAAGTAATGTTATTTGCAATTAATGCCTTACCTGTATAGGCCACATTATCTTTGCTGGTATTGGTAGTATCAAGCATAATCCCATGTCCCTCAGTGATTTTGTCAGTGCCTCCATTTTTCCACGGAATTAAACTTTGGTTATCGTAGACAATGTTGTCTCGAAAAATCATTCTGTAGTCAGTGGTATTGTTATCAAAATTAAAACTGTGGAGAGAGGTTATTCCCTGATTGCCGTGAGGTGAATACCAAGCGTTTCCAGACACAATGTTTTTCTCAACAGTTATATAGTCTGAATTACTGACTGCTATACCTCCACCTGGAAAGTTACGAATTGTGTTACCAGTAATGATAATATGATGAGGATTAGTACCACTTACACCAGTGTCGTTTTTCCATGTATTAACAGCAATTCCATTACTATTGGTCAAGGGATTATCAAGGTTATTCTTCTCTTGCAAGGCATATTCGAGAGTGATGTTTTCCCGATTGCCTTTTATATCAAGTCCTTCAATCCGCACGTAGGATGAACTCAATATAGTAATGCCACTTCCCGTTGTTGTTATCGTCGGCGTAGCCCCTGGATAAGCTTTTATTGTTGTCCAGCTATCTGGTGAGCCATTCAAGTTTAAAAGCGTAACCCCTTTCATTTGATAATTTCCATTCATGACGTAGAGCGTGTCGCCTGCTTTCATCTCATACACGGCTCTACCCAAGGTGAGAAATGCAGATTCTTCGTTTAAGCCATTATTTTGATTACTGCCTGTTGCAGAAACGTAGTATGTTGTGCCAGCCATCTGTTTACTCCAAATATATGTAGGGGAAATTGGTAGTACAATGTCAGCAACTTTCTTCAGTTGCTAAGTAGTTATTTGAATGAGTCATCTATCTGCACTGTTAAGGACAGTCACAGTTGTCCGATCGCGACTTAAAATCGCGTCGATTGTAGAAACGCTGTTGTAAACCTGAAAAATTTTTCTCCTGTCAACCGTTGACGGTCAAACTAGGAATATCAATACCGTCAATCATCAGAGTTTTGTTGAGAGTAATTGGACGATTAACGCATAGATGCTTCTACTCCAGACTTGTCATCAGATATCCTCTTAGCAAGACTAGATAAAATTGAATTGAATCGTATCTTCATCTTTAGCAGCTGCATAGGCGTAGCCCGTCGTAGACATCGCTGCTCTTTGCAAACCAGCTTTAGCATCTGCTTTTTTCAATCAAACGATCGTATTTGGCATAGTAATTCCTCTGAACTTTATGCGTTGTTTTAGGTCAGGAGGTTGCCAAATCTGCATGGTAAAATTCACCCTTGGCTGATAACTGGGGACTTAAAGTTAAAGTGATCGAAGTTAAATTGGTTGAAACTTTAGTTAGGTTGACCCTTTAACTTAAGGGGACTAATGTAACAACTTAGTTGAACCTGTTTTAAGGGGTGTAACTGAGCGTTGTGAACTTAATTAAAACTAACCTTTACAAATAGCACTTGATACCAGTGATTACCCGGAATATTGTAAGTTTTTTTACAATAAAATTAAAAAACTATGGAGGTGTCTGGTGGAGTCAGTCGTTGAAATCGGGCAAGAGGGAAGAGGGTTTTAGCCTAGTTCATCAATCTTTGAGATAGTTTGGTTTGATGACGCCAACTCACTTAATCTTGATAATATGAACACTGAAATAAACTCCAGAATACCTGTTGCTTTAACCATTGCTGGTTCAGATAGCGGTGGCGGTGCAGGAATTCAAGCTGATTTACGCACCTTTGCTTTTCACTGTGTCCACGGTACTAGTGCTATAACTTGCGTCACGGCACAAAACACTCTAGGAGTGAAGAGGGTTGATGCTATGCCAACAGAGGCTGTTGTGGCGCAAATTCAGGCAGTAGTTGAGGATATTGGCGTACAAGCTGCCAAAACAGGAATGTTGCTCAATCAGGAAATTATCTTTGCTGTTGCCCAGCAAGTGGAAGCTTTACAAATCAATAATTTAGTAGTTGATCCAGTAATGGTGTCACGCACGGGAGCACAATTGATTGATGATGATGCTGTGAAGACTCTGTGCCATGCCCTGATTCCCAAAGCGGTTATGATTACGCCCAATCGCTATGAAGCCCAAATTTTGAGCGGTTTACAAATTAATTCTTTAGAGGATATGCAAGCTGCTGCTGAAATTATTCACAAGACTTTAAAGACGAAGGTTGTTTTAGTCAAAGGCGGAGGTATGCAGGGAGATTTGCGTGGTGTTGATATCTGGTTTGATGGGGACAAGTTGAAAGTTTTGACTTGCCAGCAAGTAGAGACAAAAAATACCCACGGTACTGGTTGTACACTATCGGCTGCGATCGCTGCTAATCTAGCTAAAGGAAAAGATTTGTGGCAGGCAGTGCAACAGGCAAAGGAATATGTGACTACCGCACTCACTTACGCCCTAGATATTGGCGAAGGGCAAGGCCCTGTGGGACACTTCTTCCCATTGTGGGGACTAGGGACTAGAGACTAAAGATTAGGGATTGGAGACTGGTCATTGGGGATGGGGACTAAAGAAAAGTTTTCTCAGTACTCCATCCCCAATGCCCAAATAAAAAATCTTTGCCCTTTCGATATTTTTCTATTATTCTTGGGCATAGTTTCAGGGGTGACTATCTCTGTTAGCATCTCTGTACGATCTAATTACTTTGATTTTTAATACCAAGCCCCCAATGCGAACAACCATAGGTTCTGTTCACAGGAATTCGCCAACACCGACTACTCAAGCCTACCCTCCTTCTGTACCGCTATCTGTATACAGGGAATTGTCAACAGAGTTGCAAGCAGTACAGGCGAGGCTAAATGCACTCACCATTCAAAATCAGCAACTAGCACAAGAAAATCAACTATTACGCCAAGAAATTACCAAAGTCGTTGAGTCTTTTTCTCGTTTGCAAAATTTTGTGGGCTCCCATACTACATCTAGTTATCACCAAGCTAATCAAGCTTCTGGTGACGTTAAAAGTGCCGCCAAACAGCCAGTAAAACAAGCACGTCCACCTCAGCAGGTTTCAGGAAAGCGTCCATCCGTTGTGCCCAAACAACCAGCCGAAAAAAGCCGCCGTCAGGACTTTTCTACACCTGTAATGGAAATGAATTTCCCGATACCAGAACCAGTTTTTATAGAAGAGCAACAAGTCAGTTATTATTCCACTACTGAGCCAGATGTCAAGGAACTCAATGGCTGGTGGTTAATTATTACCATCTTGTTAATCATGTTGACTGCCTTTAGTGCTGGATATTTCATTGTGCGTCCCTTATTTGAACATCAGAAACGTTAGTTGACATTCCCACAGTTAGCAGCAGTAGCAGACTTTCGGGCTACCGTGCAATTTGTCTGCAATCACTCTCTAAATATCCGAACAAATCTGCTCAATGGCTAAAACGATCTATTTTTAGGTTATAAAAGCTACATAAAATGCTAAATTGACAGCAACTTCTTTATGTCAGAACCTCAAAGATTATCTAATTAATAAATCCTTACCGCTTCTCATGTCACAAAACCTCAAGTAAAGCACTTACACTTTAAAAAAGTTGTAATTATTACATATTTTTTAGGAAAAGCACTGCTAGTTACAGCTTCAGACAGCGGATCTGGTTAGATATATAAACGAAGCTAGTAGAAGTCAGGAGTCAAGAAGATGAAAAAAGTAGAAGCTATTATCCGCCCATTTAAGCTAGATGAGGTGAAAATTGCCTTAGTTAACGCTGGTATTGTCGGCATGACTGTTTCTGAAGTCCGGGGGTTCGGACGGCAGAAAGGTCAAACTGAGCGGTATCGCGGTTCTGAGTACACCGTTGAGTTTCTGCAAAAACTCAAAGTGGAAATCGTAGTTGACGACAATCAGGTTGATATGGTGGTAGACAAAATTATTGCTGCTGCCCGCACTGGTGAAATCGGCGATGGTAAAATTTTCATCTCGCCTGTTGAGCAAGTGATTCGGATTCGCACCGGCGAAAAGAACACAGAAGCAGTTTGAGTCCTAATCAGCTTTTGAATTATATGCCTATATACGACTTAATCAGTCACGTATAGGCATATTCCCACGTCCTATTGACTACAGGTTACGACAAAAACTGGCTTTACTCTTGACATAGAACTTATGTACTATGTATATTTGATATATAATCTATATATAAAAATAGAGGTAAAGATGTTTTGAGCAAAAAAACTTTAATCACGCTTAACTTGTCGGACGCTGAACTTGAGCTACTAAATAGTCTTAGTGAAAAAAAGGACATGAATAAGTCAGCAGTGTTACGGCAAGCTTTACGGATGATGGGGCTGATTGAGCAACGCATAGAGCAAGGTGAAAAATTTTACTTTGAAACTGTAGACGAGAAGAAATCTGAACTTATACTTGTCTAGCGCTCTTCCATCACTCTCATGAGAAAATAATAGGGTAAAGTGTCGTAAACTCTTTGCTGGACTATGTTTTGGGGAAGAGAGCCGACGGAAACTATAAAATTTGTAGATGATTACTGTGAATGGTATAGAAAGCTGTTTCCAGAAGTCAGAAGTTTTGAAGCGTTTAAATATCTTCATGTAGGAATGATTTCAGAAATTAAACGCAAAACTCTACCAGAGATAGCGCGGGTAATAGGGTTAGGGAACGAACAAGGGTTATTGTATTTCCTAACAGAACACAAGAGGGAAATAGAGAAATTAAGAGAAGCCAGATTAAAGCTAATTTTACAAGTATTAGCTGGGCGAGAAATTACCTTGATTATTGATGAGACAGGGGATAAAAAGAAAGGCTCGACGACAGATTACGTCAAAAGACAGTATATAGGTAATTTAGGAAAAATTGAAAATGGAATAGTTGCAGTTACAGCTTATGGATTATTCGAGGGAATGACATTCCCATTGATATTTGAAGTTTCTAAACCAAAACAAAGATTATTAGAATCAGATGTCTATCAGACCAAGCCAGAAATTGCGGCTGTTATGATTAGAAAGCTCCTAGAAATGGGGTTTAAATTTAAACTGGTACTAGCAGATAGTTTATATGGTGAAAGCGAAAGTAACTTTATTAGTGTATTGTGCCAATTAGAACTAAATTTTGTAGTGGTGATTCGGAGCAATCATGGAGTTTGGCTGCCGCAGGGTCAGAAAGTTAGATATAACCGTTGGCGACCCTATAACCGTATATTCTCAGATGGTCAACAAGAGAAAAGGTATATTCGAGAGATAGTATTTGGCAAGCGCCATGCCGTTCAATATTGGCAAGTTACCACAGATCCAGAAACTTTACCGCAAAATTCGACTTGGTTTATCATGACCCTTGTTCCGGGTATTAAGTATAAAAAGTACTAATTATCAGATAGCTTTTCATTTCTTAAATCAGTTTTTTATCCTAACTCAAGACTCAGGACTAAACAATGTGTCTAGTTGTGGAAGTAAAGCCGTAAAAGCCTTGCCTCGATGGCTAATTGACCTCTTCAACTCCCGTGTCATTTCAGCAAAGGTCAATTGCAACTCTTGCACATAAAAAATTGGGTCGTAGCCGAAACCACTATCACCACGAGGTACGTGGAGAATTTCGCCGCGACAAATACCTTCAGATTGTAATACGATCGCACCATCGGGACGAGCGATCGCTACTGCACAAACAAATTGAGCTTGCCGATTTACCTCGTTGCCTAATTCTCTCAATACCCTAGCAATGCGTTCTGAGTCGGTTGTGGCATAACGTGCAGAATACACCCCTGGTGCGCCATTTAGGGCATCTACTTGCAAGCCTGAATCATCAGCAATTGCCCAGTTTCCTGTGGCTTTAGCAATTTGTGATGCTTTTAGACAAGCGTTGGCGGCAAAGGTTTCGCCCGTCTCTTCAATTTCCAACTCTTCAGGTTTGAAGGTTAATTCCCAACCAGAATTTTCCAGGTAAGCCTGCATTTCCCGCAACTTACCTGGATTTCCTGTGGCTACTACAAGTAATTTAGTCATTGGTCATTAGTCATTGGTCATTGGTCATTAGTCATTGGTCATTAGTCATTTACCAAGGACAAAGGACAAATGACTAATAATTAATTTTACTCTGCCCAGTGTTTCGCCCAAGCAAGAGTTTGATGCACTTGCTCAATTGTCGGGGCTTCGCAGTATAACCGTAAAACTGGTTCAGTCCCACTAAACCGAATCATTAACCAGCTTTTATCAGCTAGACGATACTTGTAGCCGTCAATTGTCTGGCAATCAATCACTGCTAACCCGGCAATTTCTGTTAAGGGTTGGGTTTGCAGTTGTTGCAAAAGACGCGATCGCACTTCCATATTTGCTAAGGGTAAATCAATGCGATCATAAGCTGAGGTAAACCCTGTTTGTTTCTGCAAGTGGCGATAATACTCACCTAAATCCAAACCAGATTCTACAATCGCCTCTAGAACGTACAAGGCTGACAGCAGGGCATCGCGTTCGGGAATATGGCTGCCATAGCCAATTCCTCCCGACTCCTCACCACCCAGTAACACTTTTGCTACTAACATTCTGTCAGCGATATATTTATAACCAACCGCTGTCTCAAAGACTGATAGGTTATGTAGTGCTGCTACAAGGGGCATCAAGTCGGAACCACTAACAGTTTTAACTATTTCACCCTTAAAGTCGCGTCGCAGGGTTAAATGGTCGATTAATATCGGGATTAATACTTGGGAACTTAGGAAGTTGGCTTCTCCATCCACTGCTGCAATGCGATCGCAGTCTCCATCAAATACCAACCCCACTGTTAAACCTGATTTATCGGTTTCTCGGTGAGTCTTGATGACTTCAAATAGCTTTGAAAGGTATTTCGGCAATGGTTCTGGCGCACCACCACCAAAGAGGGGGTCGCGATCGCTGTTGATTTCTTTGACTTGATTGCCTAGTAGTCTCGCCAATCCACTAGCCGCAGCGCCATGCATAACATCGGCAAATAACGTTAGTTTGCCAGATGCGATCGCTTCTCGAAGTTTGACAATATCAACTTTACCTTCTAGCGCTTGGGTATAACTGGGCCAAGGATCGAATTTCTCTTGCTTACCTGGGGTAGCTGCTAATGGTACTCCAACTGATAACTGCGCCTCTATCTCTTTTGTCACTTCTGGCGGCACTGACCCACCAAAATAACCCTTGACTTTTAAACCTAAATATGTTCCAGGATTATGACTGGCTGTAATTACTAGTGCCCCTAAAGCATTGAGTTGTTTTGCTGCCCAACTATAAGCTGGAGTTGGGGCATAAGTTTCGCTCAACAGCACATCAAAGCCAACAGCACTGATAGAATTGGCGACAGCACGAGCAAAGTCTTCGGCCATGAATCGGCGATCGTAACCGACAATTATTGTCTGGCTACCCACCGTAGAAAAATACGTATCATATAATACTTTTGCGGCAACTGGCGCGACCAGGGCTAGGCGTTCAAAGGTGAACTCATCTCCAATTACGCCCCGCCAGCCGTCTGTACCAAACTTAATTGAGTTAGCTACAACTGGCATCTAGGTATCCTAACTGTCTACTTGAGGATTCTAGCATTTATACAGTGTGCAGAGTAAAAAAAGAATCTAGTAATAATATGTACTAATAATATTCAACACAAAGGTGAGCAAATTTGTGCATTGTACAAATGCAATGTCTAACGATAGGCCCGTTTAAGCCTGCCACATTTAAAAGAGAATAGCGCCTTTGTAACATACTGTTTCAAAAGGCTTACACTATTAGAATTGCAGGTATCTATCGTTAGCATGAAGCAGACTTGAAGGTTTCAGCAAATCGTATATTTGATTAAGCTGTAAGGATAAAAGTAGTGATAGACAATCGGGCAATATCAATCAGTTTATTTACAGGAGCAGGTGGACTAGATATTGGGATAGAACAGACAGATTTTCGGGTAGTAAGTGTTGTTGAGAAAGATCCTGATGCTGCGAAGACTATAGCTTTCAACCGACCTCACCTAAATAGTGCTGTAGCAAGAGATATACAGAAAATCACTGCTCAAAATCTTTTGGAAGAAGGGGGATATGTTATTAACCTTGGTAGACCTCTACGTATTGGAGAAGTAGATTTAGTAACTGGCGGTCCCCCTTGTCAACCCTTCAGCACAGCAGGAAAACGTGGTTCAGTTATGGACCCGCGTGGCAGCTTGTTTATGGACTTTATACGTATTGTTGAACAAGTGCAGCCACGCTTTTTTATCATGGAGAATGTTAAAGGTTTACTCTCGGCTCCTATTCGTCATAGACCTCATCTGGAACGAGGAACGGGTTATGCTCCTCTGGAACTAGATGAAATGCAAGGGAGCGCTCTTGAGATTGTTTTAGAAGAAATAAAGCGCCTTGGTTATCAAGTTATTTATAAAGTCATGGAAGCAGCAGATTACGGTGTTCCGCAAAACAGAGCGCGAGTAATTTTTATTGGCTCAAGAGATGGTGAATCAGCTACATTCCCTTTGCCTACTCATAGTAAAGATGGCTCTTTATTACCTCAATGGCGCACTCTTAAAGACGCTCTGATAAACTTAGAAGATCCACAACCGGAGTATACTTCCTACTCAAAAAACCGTCTTCAATATTTAAAGCTTTTAAAAAGTGGTCAAAACTGGAGAGATTTACCTAAGGAATTGATAAAAGAAGCAATGGGAGGCGCTTACAAATCTGGAGGTGGTAAAGTAGGGTTTTACAGAAGGTTATGTTGGGATAAGCCATCTCCTACTGTTACTACAAGTCCTTACCAAAAGGCTACAGATATGGGTCATCCAGAGGAACTGCGTCCTCTCAGTGTTCGAGAGTGCGCCAGGATTCAAACCTTTCCAGACTCATGGATTTTTTATGGTTCAACAGCCTCTAAGTACCGACAGATAGGTAATGCTGTACCTGTACTCTTAGCTCAAGCTATTGGTGACTATTTACATAGTCTAATTAGACAGGAAAAACCTAAAGGGATACCAGTCTTTGAACAGCTTTCACTATTTAATCACTAAATCCCTAGCCTTTTGATTATTTTAAGACTTTTACTACTAAATTTGTTGCTAGTATTTACTATCTTCTACATACAATGCTGCGGGATTTTCAGCGATAGTTTGTCTAACAAAGGCGGCAAAGTCTTCTTCAGAAAGATTAGCGCATCCTATTAATTGATCAGTTCTTTCCAATAGTAAGCTCCATTTTGAGCATTGACTCTATGCCATTTCCGAATGATAGTTCCTTTACGAACACTACTGCTCGAACTATTTTCAGAATTACTACGGTTTTTAACTTGTAATAGCTCACCTTTCTTCGTGCAAAAATCAACCTTATTTATAGTTTCACCCCAAGCACAGTACCAACCATAAAATGACAATTTTTCGGCAAGATATTCTTCTAAAAGAAGACCTAATATGTTTTCTGCCGACATAGAAAGACGATGAGCATACTTTATGTTATTAATGCCATCAGTGCTGAGACTAGGTAAACGCGCTGAAAGAATCGTGTCAATAATTTTGTCAGAAACAGTGCCTATCTTCTTACTAGTTCGCTTTGAGGCTCGATTATTATAACCGCCAAAATACTTATTTAACCACTTAGTAATGTAATCTAAGCGAGAATTGCATACTTTTAAATATGGAAATAATTCAGGCGAATTACAACAGACGGATAAAACTGTTTTTACAGAATCATTCCAGAACATCCCAGAACGAATTTTTGCGATATTTTCAGCTTCTGACATGATCAGATTGGCATCAAAATCCGGTATTTTTAGGTTATTGCTCACAGTTACTATTGGGTAAAATCTGCTGTTTAAGTTACTTGTTCTAGTTTTCCCAACAATTCACAAGGAGTAAAACCCAAAGCCTTACCTAACTCCAAAAACTTCGCCACGGAGGCAGAGGGGAAGGGGGCAGGGAGCGGGGGGAGCAAGCCCAATACTCTGCGACAAGCGTTGCGGAACATGGGTTTGAAGCCCCGTCCTTCCAGGACGCTTGGCTGTTTCGGAGTACAAGCTCCGTCTCAGTCTTTCCCCCTGCCCCCTGCTCCCTGCTCCTCTGCCTCTTTTGACCACGTTCAAACTTTGTTTGTCAAGCTCATATTTATAGATACACAAATCTCAATAATCTCAATATTTTTATATATAAACATTAATAATCCTTAATAGTATTAACTATTAAGGATTGTTAATATGAGCAAAAACTGCTCACAAACCTGATTTTTCCTTAAAAATCATCAAGAAACTGACTAAGGCGACTGATTACGGGGTCAACCTCTTGAGGAGGGGTAGCAACAGTATAAGAAGTATTATTTACTACTTCTAATTGAGTTGGAGACGGAATGAACGATCGATCGTTGACTATGAGCGCCAGTTGTGCAACTTGTTGAGAAAGTTGCAATAGATGATGTTCCATCGCCTCCAAACGATTAGATCCCTTGGCAAAAAAACGTTCCTCAAGTCCAGCCACTTGACGTTGCAGTTCACCGATTTGTTGATCGATCGGTGTTGTTACTGCTGTTTGTGGAGCAGGTTGTACAGGTTCCGGTACACATAAAGATTGCCATAAGGCTTCTTTACAGAGGTCGCTGAAAGTCTTGTCTGGTTGTTTTTCCAAATAACTTTCTACTTGCGCTAACAAGCTTTCATCAGCAAGCTCTGGGTTGAACGTGACGGATTTAACTACCTTTTTTGACCATTGGAACATCAGCTTTATGCCCTAGCAGCGCGATTGGAGGATAATTGTGCCTCTCCATAAATATACTGCCCCAAAGCATTCGCCTGACGGGAAGGTGCTGCTAAATGAGCATTAATCTTTGCTTCCTTGAGCAGACGTTGAACGTCATCCCAGAAGAACTCACCACCGCCGCCAGTCAGAATCACATCGGTGACGCGTTCTGGCAACCAGGCTAGCACACGGCTACAGATTTCGCGCGAAAACATCTCCGTGAGGTTGGGAAGAAAATCGTCTAGGTTGGTGGGCTTGCTAGCGCCTTTAGGACGATAAAAGCGTTCACCTCTGGGTTTGTTAACAGCGGAAATCAGTGCTAGAGATTGACTATCTGCTCCCTCGATTTCGGCAGACACCAATTCATAAAACTTATTCATCCCGAAGTCTTCACTCTTAGAAGCACCTCTGGCAAAACGGAAGTTATCTACCATCAAAAGATCGACGGTTTGATGTCCAATATCGACGATCGCCACCGATATTTTTGTAAAATCAGGACTGCCAGGGTTTTTCTTGGGTTGAGCTTCAGACCACAGCAAGCTGCCGTAACCTTCTGGCATTACCCATACCTTACTGACGTTCAGCGACACAGATTCGCCTCGGAAGTTCAACACATGAGGGCCACCTACTTGGCTAATCAACTGTGCTTTTTCCTTTTCAAATTGCTCTAAGGAAAGAAAAGGCAGACCCAGTACGACTGAGATATCATCTCTAAGTTTGAAGTAGCCAGCACTTGCTAATACTTTTACCAGTGCAGCTTCTACCTTAGATTGTCCGACTCCTAAATTTGCCCCAAAATCGGCTGCCAGTTGACCAACAGCATATCCATTTCCTTGATACTCCAGCCACAAATCCATTAAAGGGTCAGTAGCTCTGGCTTCAAAAACACCACCGCGTACTTGTTCTATCGACATCTGCTTAACGTTGGCAGGTACGAACACCACACTGCCGGGTTCACGACTCACACAAGTTTTTGTGGAAGTTCTGCCTAAATCAACACTGAGAATGGTTTTCCCTGGAACACCACCTGGCTTGATACCGGCAGGAGGATTATTATTAACAGCATTTATGGGAGTCGATGCTAACGGCTGCCTATTCATGGGTATAGCAGCAGCATTGATTGGGGTAGCGGCGGAAGGTTGGTCTGTCATGAAAGCTCCTAGTTCAAACTTAACTGTAAAAAGTTGTCATGCTCATCTTACAAAAATGCGAGCAACCAGAAATTCTAGGTTGCGTCAAGTGTAGCTAGAAATACGCCAAAAATTAATTCCGGCAATACCTCTGGTAAGCTCTGCCAACGCATATCTAGTATTATTTGGCATAGTGTAGGCGAATTTTGGCCAGATGTAACCCCTGCTTTCACTGCTTTCTAACCAAAAGCGTCCGTGTTTTATCTTCTAGTGCGTCTTAACTGGCGCTTGAATATCCAGAAAACAAATGCTAGAACCAAACTCCCAAGTACGATTTTGGATACAGGAGCAAGGTACTTGTCCACAAGTTCATACTGACTACCCAATATGTATCCTGAGTATGTTAACAAACCCACCCAAGCAGCGCTACCTAATGTTGTGTAAAACAAAAATGGTAGCAAAGGCATATTGCTAATACCTGCCGGAACAGAAATCAAGGTGCGGATTCCTGGTACAAGACGACCAATTAATACTGCTGTTCTACCTTGTCGGTTAAACCACTCTTTAGCCTTGGTGATATCTTTACTGGATATAGCCAGCCATTTGCCATACTTGTCAGCCCAAGCTTTCAAACGGATTTCACCCAAAAACTTACCCGGATAGTACCAAATAAGTGCGCCCAATACAGAACCCAAAAGTCCTGCGAAAAACACACCAAAAATATTCAGCTTTGCCCCTCCTGGTTGATATGGACTTGCTGTAAATCCAGCCAGTGGCATAATTAATTCTGAAGGAATGGGGGGAAAAAGGTTCTCTAAAAACATTAGTAGGGCGATTCCCCAATAGCCAAAATAGTTGATAGTATTAGTTATCCATTCAAGCATTGAGTCAATTCCTGAAATTGCTGGACTAGTCCTGTTAATAAATTCAGCTTTAGCTTTTTTAAAGGGTAATTATCCCACTTGTTAGAGTCAAGGTAATTTGGCTGCACTAAATAAAAGTTGGCATTAGAACTGAAAAACAGAGTAAGACAAGTAGAAGCTAGATGTCTGTTTGATTAATGTTGAGAGTTATAAAAGTTCGTAAGTTGCTCTAGCCCTTGAGATTGAACGATTTATCGCTCGCTACAAAACTCACAAAATTAATAAAACAAACCACTAGGTTTTGTTTTCTAATTTTTTAGATCCCCCTTAGCCTGCTTTTTAAACAGACTAGGAAGGATCTAAAGATTTGATGGCAAATTTAAAAACATACTCTAGGTTTTCTGCTGAAGTTTGGGCTATGGGGTAGCACGGAGAGAGAAGGGAGAAAATTTTACCTTGTCCCCCTCATCCCCCTCATCCCCTCTTCTTCTAGACTGTGGGGGTCAAAGATTGTACCCTTGGTTCCGATTGCCAGTCTAAGGGATTCCAAACTCGATCTTCCAGCGCCATCTGCTCAATTAAACTTGCAAGTCTCAGGGCTTTAAGAGCTTGTTCACCACCTACTGAGGGTTGATTGCCACCGTGTACACAGTTGACAAAATGTTCTAATTCTGCACTTAGGGGTTGAATATTGCTGGTGTAGACTTTTTCAATTACACCATCTTGCCTGTAAAGTACTTGTCGGTGGTCGGTGAGAGAATTGGCAGTGGTTTGTCGGTGAATCAAAATTTCATTCTTGAGAAAATCTGCCTCAGTAAATGAATTTTTGCAATGGGCGACAATCCGGCGAATTTTGCGGTGGGTGACTTTACTAGCAGTCAGAGTAGCAACAATACCATTGGCAAACCCCAAGGTGGCGGTTACGTAATCTAAATAACCAGAGTCTAGGGAGCGAGTACCGCTAGCAGTCAATTTCGTTACTGGGGAAGCAGCTAATTCCAGAAGTAGGTCGATGTCATGGATCATTAAATCCAGCACAACTGAAACATCGTTTGCCCGATCTGAGTAAGGACTCATTCTGTGGGCTTCTAGCGCCAGTAATTCCTCTGTTTTTAGAACTTGGCTCAGTTCTTTAAAAGCTGGGTTAAAACGCTCAATATGACCTACTTGCAGGATACACCCAGACTCAGCTGCGGCATTTACTAAAGACTCTGCCTCAGAAATACTGGCTGCGATCGGTTTTTCAATTAAAACATGAATTCCCGCTAACAGACAGTTGATGCCCACGGCATAGTGCAGACGGGTGGGAACAGCTACACAAACTGCTTCCACAAGGGGTAGCAGATCGCAGTAATCTTCAAAAAAACGCACCTTGTACTTGCTGGCAGTTTCTAATCCTCGCTCGACGTTAATATCTGCCACTCCGACTAGTTCAACATCTTTCATTGAACTCAGCACGCGAGCGTGGTGTTGTCCCATGTTACCCACTCCAATCACGCCTATGCGGATTGGTCGTGGCTGGTTGCGCTGTGTATATGGATTCGGTTCTGCCACTGACATGCTATTTTGCACTATTATTCTCTCCTCAACCACCAAATTTAGAGACGCTACGGCCGTTGGCGTTTATACTCGAAAGCCGGTTACGATCCGTCTAAAACCATCCAGATGGTAACATAGAGCCTATGTTTATGAAGAATTTCAAAGTTTGTGATCGGTTCCCGTAATCCAAATATCTTTTGTATCGATATTTCGGGTTTGCTTTTGATTTTGCACTTTCTACAAAAATATATGTATTTTTATTAACTTTAAAGCTTTCAGTACTACTTAAGTATAAATTCTCATTAGCATTGCTTTCTGGCATCTTGTTAAGGTTTGATGCAGTGATTTGAAATCCAAAATTTGCAACCAAGATGAAAGCTGTAATTCTGTTATCTGGGGGATTGGACTCTTCCACAATTCTGTACAAAGCTCAAACTGATGGCTGTGAATGTCATGCTATTTCCTTTGATTACCAGCAGCGACATCGACGAGAGTTACAGTCAGCGCTCAGTGTCGCTCAAAAAGCTGCGATCGCAAAACATCAGGTAGTTAACTTTGACTTACGACAATGGGGCGGTTCGGCCCTTACCGATAACGCCATTGATTTACCCCAGGAGCGATCGCTGAATGAAATGTCTCAAAATATTCCTGTCACTTATGTTCCAGCTCGTAATACCATCTTTTTAAGCTTTGCTCTTAGTTACGCCGAAGCGATCGCCGCAGAGCGTGTCTATATCGGCGTTAATGCCCTAGATTACTCAGGATATCCTGATTGTCGCCCGGACTATATCCAAGCAATGCAAGAAGTTTTTCGCCTGGGAACCAAACAAGGGCGTGAGGGACAACCAATTAATATTGTTGCACCCCTAATCAACCTGAAAAAAACCGAAATCATCCAATTGGGGAACCAATTGGGAGTTCCTTGGGAACTAACTTGGTCTTGCTATACTGGTGGAGATGTCGCCTGCGGTGTGTGTGATTCTTGTCGCTTACGGCTAGCAGCTTTTGCCGAATTGGGGCTTGTTGATCCACTGGCGTATGCATAGTAGAGGCATTGGCCAAACAGGGCATTGAGAAGAGACAAGGTAGAAACTTGTTCAATAATTCCCCCTTGTCTTCTCATCTCCCCTACTTCCCTGCTCCTCTGCTCTCCCCTCTTCCTCTAACCGTCGCAGTTGAATTTGATGTAGGCGTGGGCCAACAATCGATACCACGGTGAATTCGAGATTTTGATAACAAAAGGTTTCGCCTTTAGCAGGAATTTTTTGTAACTCATACAGTAAAAAGCCCCCTAGTGTTTGGTATTCTCTGGTCAGGGGCAAATTGAGATGCAGAACTTCGTTAAGGTCTTCAAGGTTGATTTGTGCTTGCACCAAAAATTTTTGCTCATCTAACATCTGAATCAGTAAGTCTTCACTGCTTTCAGGTTCGCTGGGGTCGCCAATAATTTCCGCAATCACATCTTTGATTGTCACTAGTCCCACAGTAGAGCCAAATTCATTCACTACCATGACCATAGCGGGTTTCTCTTGCTGCATCATGGGCAAAAGTTCACTCAAGGGCGTGTGTTCTGGAACAAACCGAGCCGGACGCATCCAAGGTTGGATCTGTGTTTCTAAACTGAGCTTTCCTATAGCCAAAGGTTGTGCCAAATCTTTAAAATAAACAATACCGCGAACATCGTCCAAAGATTCACCAATCACGGGATAGCGAGAGTAACCAGTAGAAGCCATTTCCCTGAGTAATGTCTGGAAGGTCGCATCTTTTGGTAGTGTGATAATACTGGTGCGGGGGATCATCACATCTTGGGCCATCACATCCCCAAACTCGAAGACATTATTGAGTAATTCCCGCTCTGCACGCTGTAAACCAGTAGACCCCCATTCTGTAGAGATGATCAGTTGCAATTCTTCGGGAGTTACAGGCGGTCGCCAGCCTTGACCTGTGTATTGGATGCCAAAAATCCGTAATAAAAAACGAGTTGATTGGTTAAGAATCCAGATGAAGGGGCCAAAAAAACGCACGATCGCTTTTACCGGAGGCCCCAAAAACCTTGCTAGCTGTTCTGAGTACAGCATGGCTAAGGATTTGGGACATAGTTCTCCGATCACAATTTGCAAATAGGCAATCAAGAAAAAGGCGATAGGAATTGATAGGGAATGGGCGAGGAAGGTAGTCATACCACTAGGTAAAGGCCAGGATCTTAACCAGGCATTAACCAGCACGACAATCGTACTTTCGCCAATCCATCCTAGTGCCAAACTAGAGAGGGTAATGCCTAACTGGGTGGTAGATAGCAGTCGATCAATACTGCGTTGTAACATTTCTACAGCGATCGCTGGAATATCCCCAGCCTTAACTAGCTGGTGAATACGCGATCGCCGCACGCTCACCATCGAAAACTCCGCCGTTACAAAAAAGGCATTTATGGCAATCAGTAGTAACACTGACAATAACCGCAGTGCCACTTCTATCAAACTTAAATTAGGAAAACCACTCACCGCCAAAGCTCGTGTAAAACTCACGTCCTCCATTTAGGGGGATTGGGGAATAGGGAATAGTAAAAAATAAAAGATAATCACCAATGCCCAATGCCCAATGCCCAATGCCCAATGTCCTTTTTACCTTTCTACAGGAATATTCGATGCCTCTAGCTTCAATTGTTGAGCGGGATAATCAGTCAGAGCAAGTGATATTTTCTTGACATCATCAAGTAAAGCTGTAGGAATGCTCACTGTACCTGAAAATGCTGGCCCATTTACAGGCAATTCTGTTGGTAAACCCTCTGTACTTGCACTCAGGGTTCGTCCTTTGTCATCGGTAACATCTAAAAAACTATACAAGAAGCGCACAGAATCCTTACCTTTGTTCTGCATTTTCACTTTCAGTAGTAAATCACCGCCAGAGTAGCGAGCAGATTGCACAGTCATTGTTACACCCTGACTTTGGGCTGTAACCGGAAAACCTGGTAGGGGCTTTTCTTCAACTACTTCTGGGGGTTTTTCCTCTGGCTTCTGCTTGCTGCTATTGGTTTCTTCATCATCTTCTTCTGGCTTTTCCGATTTAGCGGCTTTGGTCTTACCCTCAATTCGCGCCTTGACAATTTTTAGAATTTCTTCCTCTTTTAATAGTACCAGCCCTCCCTGTTGAGAGTTATTTGCCTTATTGCTGGCAAATTTGGTTGTGGGACGTCCATCTGGTGTAGTCACGCCTTTAAGTGCTGAACTCCCCAGTTCAAAGCCCAAAAAAGCGCTCACAGAACCTGCTCCCATCATCAGAATTAACAAAATCAAAGTAAGAAGTACAGTAGAATTTATTTTCATCGCTGAAAAGCTATCACAAAGAATGCTGGTCTATTTAAGAATAGTGAAGCTTTTGACCTCAATCCTTAAAGGAACTCAATCAATATTAGTTTGCACTATATCTATGATTAAATTATGTAGTATAAAAATCTAGTAAACTATTGTCCAGTATTCACACGTGGTAAATTTGTGCTATATTCATGGAATTGGCTAAACTTAGTGCGTGAGGTATTTTTCTCACTTTCAAATTAGCAAATGAGGTTGACTTAAAAGTTGAAGTAATTAACTTGTAGCAACCTACAACCTTATAAAACAAGCGCCTTTGGCCGATTGGGGAGGCAACGAACTCATAATTCGTCTTCAGGCTGGTTCGATTCCAGCAGGGCGCACTGAATCATCAAAAACTACTAATAGAAGGGTATTGGGATTAGGGGAGAGGTGACAGGTAATAGGAATAATCTGTACCCTATTCCCTTGTTGACTCCCCACTCCCGAATCTTACCGAGATGGTAAAGTTTCAAACCTGAATTCAGTTCCTACTTTAAGTTTGTTGCTATAAAGAGGAGACACGAGCAGCGATGTGTCATAAGGATTTGGTAAATCAGGAGTACGAATATAAGGATCGTTGCCAACTTGCTGAGTCAGGACATCATGATATAAAGTATTAACCAACTCGGCATCGCGGGCAATTTCATTTTCTGGGAAGGAACCACCGAAACCAGAACCAGATCCGAGAAATGAGTCTAGCTGACGCTTGAGGCTGCCATTTTCGTAGAAATTGCGATCGTGACGAAAATAAGCTCGTTCAAATACATCATTCGTAGTTTCAGTATTGGGTGTTGCCGTTTGGGCAGATGCAACAGAGGGAAAAGCAATACTAGCAGCAAGTAGTACCAATAAACCGCCAAAGGTTTTAAATTTTATACGCACGTTTCTGACTCCTCAACTTTTGCTTTGGGCAAATCTTAATTTATGCTGAAGTTCAGAACTCTGATGAGTTCAACCTTTGGTGTAGCACAACTTTTAATGTTTTGTAATGACGTATCCTACTGAAACTCTTACCCACTCAGATATTTGGGCAACCACTTCTGATTTGACCACTTTGCGCCACAAACTACTAGATTTATTTTGCCAACTTGCTTATCAAGAGGGTGATTTTCTCCTCTCTTCTGGGCTGCGTAGTTCTTATTACGTGAATAAAACACAGGTAACACTTCATCCTCAAGGCGCTTTGGCAGTTGGACGGTTACTATTTCCTTTATTACCTGTAGATACACAGGCTGTAGGTGGTTTAACAATGGGGGCTGACCCGATTGTGACAGCAGTGAGTATAGTTTCAGTTTATGAAAACCGCCCAATACCAGCGTTGATTATTCGCAAGGAAGCCAAAGGTTATGGAACAAAAGCTTATATAGAAGGCCCCAGTTTACCAGAGGGCGCAAAAGTAGTAGTTTTGGAAGATGTAGTAACAACTGGGCAATCTGCTCTAAAAGCAGTTGAACGTCTTAAAGATGCAGGTTATACCGTAAATCAAGTAATTTCACTGGTAGACAGAGAGCAAGGGGGAGGTGAGTTGTACCAGTCAGCTGGGTTGAAGTTTGAAACTTTGTTTTCGATTTGGGAAGTTCAAGAACGCTACCGACAACTTGCGAAATAAATCATAAGTGTCGCTTGCCTAGCCTTTTCAAGGTGACTGGTAGAATCTCTTTTTTCTCTCTACGCTCTCTGTGCCTCTGCGGTTGAAGAGTAGTTTTTATAACCACAGAAGCGCAGAGAACACAGAGGTAAGAGGTTAAAGAGAAATTTATTGTTCAAAATTGTTATCCACCTTGAAAGGGCTAGTGTCGGCTGCCAAATTGTTTGACAATTTGACAGATTTTTGTGTTGGAAAATATTACTCTTAAAGCCCTAATGGGTAAGAGTTTTATTATTTTAGGCTCAAAATAGCTTAGTACAAACTCATTGCCCAAATAGCTGTTCTCTGCATAAATATTTTTTTGTCTCACACAAAGACGCAAAGAAGAATGCAAAAATAACGACTTTTACAAGAAGTCTATTGTGATTTGATGATGGTGTAAACATTCAGAAGGTCATGATAAAATTTTTCAGATATGCAGAGCAACTGACGATAATTCATTTTTTTGTATATTTTTAGAGAAGTTGATGAATTTCATTTACTGCACTGACGATCACAGAAGACGCTTTTTCGATTTCTTCTTTAGTTGTAAATTTCCCAAGACCAATTCTTAACGCTCCCTCAATTATGTTTTCCCCAAGATTCATAGCTTGCAGAACGTGAGATGGCGCGACAATACCTGATGAACAAGCCGCACCTGTAGAAATAGCTAATTGATGGCGAACTCTTGCAATAATGGCACTATTAGGGATGTCAGGGATAGAAATATGTAAGTTACCTGATAAACGGTTGTTTAAATCTCCATTCACCAGTAAATTAGGAATTTCAGCTTGAAGTAAGCTTTGCAGTTGATCTCGCAAAAGTGCGATCGCTGTTTCATCTACTTCCATTTCTAATCGTCTCAATTGACAAGCTTCCCGCAAGCCAGCTATTCCGGGGACATTGAGTGTACCGGATCTGAGTCCCTCTTGATGTCCGCCACCGTAAATAAGTGGTTCAAGATAATCACCTTTTTTTACTACTAAAGCACCAACGCCTTTGGGTGCATAAAGTTTATGTCCAGAAATAGCTAGATAGGTAATACTCCATTCTTGAAAGTTGATGGGAATTTTGCCGACTGCTTGGGAAGCATCACATAAGAAAGGGATATTATATTTTTGAGCGATCGCTCCAATTTTTTGTACTGGGTAAATTGTCCCTACTTCATTATTAGCAGCCATCACACAGAGTAAGGAAGCACCGGAAGCACCGCCAGAGCAGACTTTTTCTAGATGTTCTAAATCAATTTGGGCTTGTTGATTGACATTTAACCAAATAATTTTTGCAAGTCTTTTTTTGGCTAATGCTTGACAGGTATCTAAAACTGCTTTATGTTCAACTGGGGAAACAATTATTGTGGCGGGAGTATTTTGTTGATTAATATGTCCTTGAATTGCTAAGTTAATGCTTTCTGTTGCACCAGATGTAAAGATAATTTCCTTGGGAGAAGTATTGATTAATTCTGCTATTTTTTGACGGGCTTGTTTAACTGCTTGTGCGGCTTGATTGCCATAACCATGATCTACACTATTAGCATTATCAAAAGCAGTAGTCATATAGTACATGACTTTTTCTGCTACTCTAGAGTCAACGGGAGTAGTTGAATGGTAATCAAGGTAAATTATATTTTCTTGTGTAGTCATTCTATTTCATAACTCATTCTCTAAAAATCTTCTGGCAACTCTCCCCCAATCAATGCGATTATCTTGAGCATTTTCTTTGCGTTTACCATCTGGTTGTTCATCCTCATACCTTGCCCATGCCATTAGTAGTAGCTTCAATCCATCTAAGGAGTTAATCAACCGAGAACGTAAAGTATCTATATCAGCTTTATCCACGTCCTCCTCTAAGATTTCTACTAAATTTTGAGAAGCGGGATGATTGGTATTCAAAGTAACAATAATTGCTCCTCCTCTGGGTTTAACGGAGAAGAAAGCAGGAATATCAAGAGGAGCTTCAACAAAGGTATATTTTAAGCCATCATCTACTGTAGTTGCTGCTAATAGTTCGGCTTTGGTTTCAGTCACGCCTTCTTCTTTTAAAGTTTCTTTAATGACCTGTTTTTGTTCTTCTTTTGGCAATTCTTCATCTTCATCACTTTTACTTTTATGACCCTGTAATTTACGTTCTTGCGTAACAGTAGTAGCTACTTTTTCAGGTTTATAAGGGTCATGGCGTTTTTCAGTGGTACGAGTGCCTTTAGTCTGTGCTTGCAGTAAACGACGAATAACACTCAATTGAGTCTTGATTTTATGGGCTATATCTAAAAGAGGAGCTTTTGGGTCTTCATCTTCTTGGAGTTCTTCTTTGAGTTGAGTAATAGTTTTTCCATTTTCTAATAAAGACTCAATCTCAAATTCTAGAAGTTCAGCAAAATTCCGAGCTGATTGTTTATTATTAGTTACTCCAAAAATATCATCAAGAAAGGGTGGAAATTCTACTTCTACTCCCCACCATCTTTCTCTTGAATCATAAGCAATCACTACTCCTGTATCCATATCTAATTCTCGTCCAGCACGAACTACAGAAACACCAACATTTTTAGCAGCGTGTTTTCCATGAGGTAAATCACCAGGATTTTTTCCTGGTTCGGCTTGGCGGGCTTCTTCTTTGGCGTAAGAGAAACGCACTTTTACATCATGTTCTTTCTCTTTAAAATTAATTTTATAAGTTGCTTCATAAGATGTATCACCTTCCCAAGGTCGGAACATTGCCTGATTATCAAATGATGTAGGGCAGGAAGTCTTTTCTATTAGATAACCTGGATCGTTGGGGAGGGCATATTTTTCTACAATCAGGTTATATAAAGCATCTAAATCAAATGCTACCATGCGGATTTTTACTTGACCGCTATTCAGAAATTGGCGATACATTCTCCCAATCACAAATTCAGAATTATCAATAATCGCTTTTCCGGTTCGCCAAATACAACGATCTATTTTTGACCAGACTACTAATGTGCCACTTTCACCAAATTTTTGACCGATTTTTGTCCAAATCATCGGAATTGGTTTAGCAGTAGGTTCAGGTACTTCGGTCATCCGACGATTTTTGATCTCATCTAAGTCAAGGTAAGTGTGGAGTGCATTTTCTATGCCATTTTGCCATGACCACACATCTAACCGTTGGCATTGGGAAATGGAAGAAGATGGTAAACCCATGCCAAAACGTCCAATTCCGGTATGTTTATCTTCATCTATGTACGTACCATTGCCAAATTGCAGTGCTAGACGTAAAACATTAGCATCCATACCACGACCATTATCTAACACTGCTATTTGTTCAATACGCGATCGCTTCCTCCCCTCCACCTGTTGTTTTCGTTCACCACACAGTAACTCTACTTGCGATGCACCGGCTTGAATGGCATTATCCATTAATTCGGCGATCGCATAAGCGGCGTTTTTATAACCGTTATCGCGCATTGCTTGCACTGCTAGGTGAGTTGGCACGATATCATGGGCGTTAGCATTCATGGGTTTTTCCTCCAAACGTCTTCCCAATTGTGAAAAGCTGATGCTACTGAACCAAAACCGGGGAGTTGGCTATCCACAACCGTGACAATTTCGGCGGTAGCATTACCCCCAGCTTTGAGTCCGCGAATGGCGCGTCCTACCATTTGGCTGTAGAGGACAAGGGATTTAGTGGGACGGGCGATAACGGCGGCGCTGGTTTTGGGTGCATCGAATCCAGTGGTTAAAACGCCGTAGTTACATAAAATCTTGGTTTGGGGCTGTTCGTCTTTAAAACTTTGAATCAGCCTTTCTCTCTCTGATTTGGGGGTATCACCTGTAGCAGCATCAGCATTAAATCCTCTGAAACGCAATATTGAAGCAATGAGTCTAGCGTGTTCAACGGAGGTATTAAAAACGATAATCCGTTGATGATGTTGGGCTAGTGCTTCTAGTTCTAGGATGATGCGGAGGTTGCGTTGTTCGTCTGCTGCTAACCGATTGAGGATATATTGGGGGATGTCTAATTCTGTATTAATCCGATTTAGGTCTTGGGGAGTTAGTTCAATACCCGTTTCATAAAATAAAGAGCGATAGTTAACTTTAGCGAGGTATTGTTGATCGACGAGATAATCAATCGGGTTGTGATAACCTGGGATTTCTAAAGTAACTTTCTGTTGGGCGAAGAATTTTGCTAGTTGTGCATCGGTGTTAATATCAGCCCAAGTCCTTCCCGGTGTAGCGGTTAAACCTAATAAGGCGGTTTTTTCGTAGGGGATGACTAAAGCATCTAAGACGAGTTTATAGGTTTCGGCAACTGCTTGATGGGCTTCATCGATAATTACCAATGAACAACGCACACCTAGTTGATTAATAAAGCGAATACTCTTTTTAGCGGCGTGATAGACTTTCGCTAATCCTGCTACTACTAAGCCATCTTGAGCTTGTGCTAAGTCTAACTCATGGCTACCCCAGAAGCGATAGGTTGAAATGGTGCGATCGCCTAAACTGTCCCAGGCTTTTTGAAATTCTGTAACTGCTTGTTCACAAAGTTCTTCACTGATATGCCAACCAAATTACTAAAGTGGGTTCACTGTTTCTTAGGCGTAAACCCAATTAGGGCTAAAACCTTGTATAGTTGCTAAAGAAATTAAAGGTAGAGTTGTTATTTTATAAGCCTTACTCAAAATATCTAAATTTAATAAATCATCAGCTTGACTAACTTTTAATTCAGATACAAATGACTCAGTATATTTTAACCATTGATTTTTAGATATGTTTTCATAGGCAATAGTTAAACCGATATGTTGCAACTCTAGAAAAGCCTGAAAATATTCTTCAGATGGCAAGTTATTAGATTTAGACGAATTAACATATTTTGTAGTTGGAATTAAATTCCATAGTTGATCGTGAGCTACAAATGACCAAGGCAGATAATGATCTAATGAAATTTCATCCTTATCCAATTTCACTTGAGAATAAATACATTTAATATCTTGATATTCTAAAATAGTTTTCCAATATTTAGTTTGATTAGTTAAAGAATCTCTTTGGTGTGGCATAAATAATTTGTTAACCACATTGGGAGTGCTGGGGTTTCTTTGTTGCATATAATTTAACCATTCCCAAGATGCCCAGCCCCTAACTATTGTGTAATTTTCCTCTAAATACTGAATCCAATCTGGATGTAGAATAATGGCGTTACAATTTTTCTGATCTTCAGCGTTAAAACAGTATAAAGGCTTTTTAATATTAAATTGATCGTTAGCTAAATTAATAATAGCTGGATTAACATCATAATCTTTTAATCCTCTAGTTTCTTGAAAAAAGAAAGGACGAATTAAACGATAAGAAACATAGCGATTAATAGAAATAACAATATCATCAAGATTTTGATTATTAATAGTTGCACGTAAAAGCTTTTTATCTGTATCTCTAAACTTTAAAATTGGTTCTGTAATTTCTAGCTCAAGAGCATCTAATTTATTAGCAATTTGGTCTTGTATTCCAAAATAAATTTTAAAATAGTTGTGAGGATACCAAGCATTAGCTAACATTTCAACAATAACTTCTCGAAAGCTAATAGGCGACAAAGTATCAAAGCTTCTTCTTTTTAAAATATCTAATACTGATAAAAAGTATAGGTATTTATAAGAGTTGGTTATACTCTTAAATATTTGAGCTAAAACAGTAACATTAACCTTGTCTGAAAGTGGTAAATTTTGATTAGTAATTTGATTTTTAAATAATGTTAAATCCCCTAAATATACTTGAATGAAATCATTTGCGGCTGATTTATTAATCTTATTTAATGCCTTAACAATGTCTGCAACAGTTTCAGCAGTGGGGTCAATTTTTTCGTGATACCAACGGAAGACAATCGGGCGCTCAACACCTAAACCTATCGCCAGCTGGCTTTGGCTAATGTTGTAAGACTCTAAAACCTGTCTTAGTGCTTGTCCTGCTTTTCCCATGATTTCCATTATCACAGGACAGTGAGTATAATTTTGTTAACTTTTATGATAAGCTAAATTCCAAATTTATTATCAGATATGATAACAAATTAAGAGAAAATATTGAATACATGAGTTATGGCAGAAGAATTAGTGACATTAGAAGATAACAGCAGCAATCAAGCCCAGGTAAGTAGAGAAAAGATAAAACACCTGCTAGTCGGTAGTCCTAATGTAGTGAAGAGGACTATCTATCGCTTGCATACTACAGGTTATGCAGAAATAGGCTCTTGGTCTAAACCTGTAAGAGCAGGTAGTTTAGGTGAATCAGGCGATGTAGTGAGCATATTAATTAGATAGCAAGTCTAGGAAATAAAAGGTGTAGGGAGTTGGTGCGATCGCGCATTGCACCGACTCTTGATAATTTAAATAACTAGAGAACTAATTGAATGACACGTTTCATACATGACAAATTTGCCAAAGACTATCTTGAAGAATTGTTAAAAAATTACGGAGAAGTCAAGTTATCAGAAAAAGTCTCAGGAGAAATTAAAGAAATAGATGTTTTCTTCACTCCTGACAAACAGCAAAGCTCTAATTTACAAATACTGGGTTTACTAGGAAGATTTGCTGAAAATCCTGCACTCATAGAACCATTCCGCAATCCAGCTTCTACCGATGAAATATGTGACTGTATTCTAAAATTATTAGAAGTCAAGGCTCTCTTACGACGAGAAGCTAAAGCTAATAAAACTAAACTTCAGGTCTCAGAAATTCCCAAATTGTGGGTTCTTACTCCAACGGTATCTGAAACTAGATTGTCTAGTTTTGGAACTATGCAAAAAGAAGGTTGGTTATCAAGAGTATATTTTCTCGCAGATGCTTTGCGGACAGCAATTGTAGCGATACATCAATTACCACAGATACCGGAAACTTTATGGTTGAGGCTTTTGGGTAGGGGAAGCGTGCAGTCGCAAGCGATTATCGAATTGCAAGCGTTACCATTAAATCATCCATACCAAAAAGCAACCCTGGAATTAGTTTACAACTTGCGCGAAAACTTGAGAGTAAATCAAGAATTAGAAGCAGATAATAGGGAGTTAGTTATGCGATTAGAACCACTTTATCAAAGAGACAGAGAACAAGCTAAACAAGAAGGAAGACAACAAGGAGAACAACATTTAATTATACGTCAACTTAATCGCCATGTTGGGGAAATTAATGAATCATTAATCGAGCGAATTAAAGGATTATCGCTTGAACAATTAGAGAATTTAGGAGAAGCATTATTAGACTTTTCTAATGTTGCTGATTTAGAAATTTGGTTAAACCAACAACAAGGGTAAAAAGTGTAAGGAGTTGGGCCGCTCGGCCCAACTCCTTATTCATAAAACTAAGAAATTTAAAGTAAAAGAATAAACATTTAACCGAAGTTTTTCTCTGTTATTTCATCAGTTCGCTTTTCTTCAATTTTAGTAACCGTCTCTGGCAAATCAGCATTTAAAATTCGTTCACTCAACTTTGCCAAAACCGCTTGTCGTAACTGCTGATCGTCAGGTAATTTTGCCAAAAATTCGTCAACAATCTGTTCAACCTACGATTCTCTCCCATGATCCACCCATAGCATTCGATTGATTTCTTGACCATCTGGACGAGTCATTGTTATCCATCGGGCTTCAAAACCTTCTCCCTTGGCGGCTACTTCCTTTTGCAAAGCTTCCAAATTCTTAAACCGTCGCACCAAATCCGCTAATTTCATCTCAAATGCAGTGGCATCATCATCCGTCCATGATTCAGCAGGTTTATCCGCAACAATCATCACCAAAGCTTCCAACCATTGAGAATCACTTGCGGTTTCATCGGATGCTGCTCGAATAAAGCGTTTTAGTGAGGATTCAATACATTTTCCGGCTAAATAATTCGCCCTTACCCGCAAATCTTCTCTAAGTTTTGTTTCCTTACTTCTGACCCCAAAGCCTTCATAAATCAGTTTTTGACAATCACTCAATAAGCGATCGTAAGCTGTATGAATCTCTCTGAGGGCATGAACTAACTTAGTACGTAAAGTTTTCGCAGTGACACCATCATCCCCGGCTTCAGTGCCGATAGAGGGTAAATTACAAGCTGCTGGTAAAGTTTTAAACAACAATTCATCAGGCTCAACAGTAGTTTTTAATGCCTTTAAAATGGCTCTTGGTTCATCCGCCAAACGTCGGGTTTGTTGAGTATATTTAGGCAGTTTGTTAACAAATTGATAAAGAGGAGTAACTACCGTTAACAGGGTGGCATTACGAACTTTACTCAATTTTTTTAATTGAGGATTGCGTAAAATTACTTCTAATTCTTTGAAAACTTCTGCCCTTAATCCGACTACTGCAAAATACTTAACTGCAAACCGTTCAGGATATTTAACTAATAATTCAAAATGTTCTGTTCCTAATACAGGAATAAATGTACCGTCTTGATAAAGTCCCAAATCATCAGCGTGATACAATAGTACCGCCGCTAAAATAACCGGAACTGCACCTTGTTTCACACCGTAGGGAGGTGCTGCTAAATGTTGATAAAGTAAATTAAAAGTTTGGCTTGTTTCTGTTGCTGCTAAACAAAAATTCTCAACTGCTTCCCACAGAGAATTCAAACCCGAATTTTCTAATGGTGGATAAAAATCCCAATAATCATCTTCTTGGCGATAAATCCCTGTTTCTTCTAACAGAGAATAATACATACTAACTTCGGGGCCATAACCCTCTAAGCCTAATATCTCTTCACTTTGATGTTCTAACATTGCCTGAATCAATTCTCGTCTAGCCTTTACGCCTTGAGAGGTTAAATCTCGACGGTTAATTAATTCATTCCACAAAATTGCACTGCGATGATAAACGCGAGCGCAAATATCAGAAAGCTTACTATTAAAGTCAGTAATGTTATTGAGTATTCCGACTTGTCCTTGAATCCAACATTGCTGATTTACACCTATACTAAATGACTGATTGAGAGTTTCATCTAAAAATTCTTCAGCTTCTTGTAAACGATAATTTACCTCTTTTCTCGCTACCCCATCAGTTTGTAACTCTTTGGCTGTTTTTTTGATGTTATTTAAAGCCACAAATTCTAGAGTACGAATTCGCAAAATATCTAAGTTAGCTGCACTCAAAATAACTAATGGTTTACCATCGCTAGTTGTGGAAGGAACAGAACTAGGCATTTCGTCATCTACCCAATACCCAACCAAACCATCTGCATCCACACTACTACAACGTAACTGACTCAAATCTTGGAAATTATCTAAATAATGCCGTTCAAAATAACGTAAAGTTCCCGTCTGATAACTGTGACGTTGTGCTACTAAAGGTCTTAAAGGACGCTGGAGAGATAACAGCTTAACTAAAGGCGATCGCTCTTGTTCTATATATGTACTTAACTCACCATCGACATTAAAATCAGAACCTTGCCAAATCCGCAATTCATCTAATTGACGACGATGAGTAATTAGATTCTGTTTTAGTAGTTTATCAATAATTTGTTGCCAATAATTAACCTGTGCTTCTGACGGGCGATCGCACATTGCTAAAGATACTAAAGTTCTTGTCGCCCTCATCGAACCTATAACTGTAATCAGGTTCAAAATCCCAATAGTTTTTAGTACCCTAAGACTATCTTCTTCTAAGCGTTTAGCATCATTAATTAAATCTTGAATTTCTACCCATCTTTGCAAATTAGGGCGAGAGGCTAAACCCATTCCCGCAGCTTCAATAAAATAGTCATAAACTCGATCTAACTTAAGACTTGGTAAGTTATTATCTTTAACTGTTACTTCTTCTAGGAAATTACGAAATGATAAAGGCTCGCCACTCGTTAAAAATGTGAATAAAGAACGGTCATTTTGAGCATACCGTTGACAGAGAGTTGGTAAAGCAAACGCAGATAAGGGATGTAGCGGATAAACTTTTTTTATAACTTGATCGGTTATTTCTTCATCTACAATTATTGATTCTAAATATTTGCTCCACTCCTCAGAGTCACTACGAATAGCACAGCTTATATTGTCTGCTGCCGACGAATCAATCGCTTCTCCAATTAAACTCATCATTTGTCCAGATGATTCAGTAAAAGCAATATCCTCAAATCGCCCTTGAATCTTTGCCCATTCGTTTTTTTGAAAAGTTGCTAATCTTTGAGTATATTCTGCAAATGCTTGATGTAAAATACCTAAAATGTAAATAGGAGTTTTGGTATCTTTTGGTAATTCAGCTAATTGTTGTAAAAGATATAAATCCTCAGCACCTTGAGCATGAGCAGCATACTCTAAATTCTTACCCAGCTCATCAATAACAAGGAAAATACCAGTTTTAGATTCCTTGGCAACTTCTAATACCAAATTAGGAATCTCTTTACTATCAACTTTTCCCCCATCATTAATTTCTGCTTCTAAATCTACTAACTGACGAACAACATTGATTTTGTTTTTTTGGGTAGCAGTCCAAAAAGTATCAACACCTGTTAATAAAGCTCTGATAATGGTATGACTAATCGGTTCTCTTTGTCCCGTAGCCACAGCCCTCATTAATCCTACCGAGTTAATTTTGTCTTGAATGAATTGATAAATGTCACTATCTTTACCTAATTTTTCTTCAGCTATTGATAAAGCTTTAATGTGCATTTTATTCTGAGACTTAGCACATAAGGAAATTAAATAATGAGTAAAAGCAGATTTTCCAGTCCCATAAACACTGGTTAATGTCCAAGCTCTATTTCCTTCATCAGAATTAAAACTATTTAAGATACGTGAGAGAGAATCAATTGCTTTTTTAGTCAGAACATAACCCTCTAAAGCTTCCACACTATCTAAATCTCTTTCTAAGTTAATAGA
Source organism: Nostoc sp. LPT (assembly GCF_017115165.1). GTDB lineage: Bacteria > Cyanobacteriota > Cyanobacteriia > Cyanobacteriales > Nostocaceae > Nostoc. The sequence goes on from NZ_JABXKF010000082.1 coordinate 81,233, forward strand.
ACGAGAATAGCGGCGCTGGAGACTGAAATAATGGGATAGCTTTTTGTTAGTCATAATCTCCTTTATTCTTCTTTAAACTTATAATATTTATCTAGAATTTCTTCTGCTAATATCTCTGGCTTGTCAAGGAAAGATAACTGAATTAATCCGGCGGTGTCGGAAAGAACTATCGTATCAAATTCTTTAGCAACTGTCTCAATAGCTGCACATAAAATACTTTCCGTCAGTTTAAAGACCATCCCTGGACTACCTTCATCATAAAGTAACCGACGAATAGTAATTGTTTCGCTATCCTGACTTACCCAACTAGCATATTCTAAACAAGTAGCAACTATAATTGGTGCAGGTAAATTCGCTTTCGCACCCATTTTAAACTGATAATTTTTACCAAAATGACGAATTAAACCAAGTTCATTGAAAGGACAATCAATAGAATCTTCAATTGGGGTATTGTCTCTACTAAAATCTTGTGCAGCATACATTCTTAAAATACAATTTACATCTTTGATAAAAGAAGATTCAGCAATAGTTTTGTTGAAGTTCTTTATATAATCTTTCAGTCCCGCCAAAATATCTTCTTTTGTAAAATCCAAATCTCGAAAAACATTAAAGATATAATACCAAGCAGCCGCTTCGCATGTGGGTTTTAACAAATTCCAATGTAATAACCATAATGATGCCGGATCTTCTAAATAAGTATCCCATCCATTATTTCCTAAAAGTTTTTCCCGAATCTTGTTGGTAAATTATTTTTATCAATAATTTTAAATGCACTAGACCAATAACGAATAGCACGTACCATGTTTTTTCCAACACCTAAACGTACAGGAGCATCATCTTGTGAGAATATATCTGGATTTTTTTTGGCTGCATCAAATCCTTTTTTCAACCAACCAAAACGAGGGTGGAAAGTTTCATGGTTGGCAAATATTGGATTTACTGTATTTTCAAAATTTATAAATTTAAGACTAGTTTGGATCATGCTAGTAAGAATATAATAACAACCGTTTTGTTTATTATGGCTTAAATGAGACACAATTTAGTGAATTAAGAACATTTCAAACTCAATAAAAATTTTACCTTGTTTCATACATTTAGAATCGTAAACCTAATCTTTTAAAATATTAAGTGTAGCTTATTCTCTTTGATGCAGAACTTCTGTTTTTATCAACTTTACAAATTAAATGTCACTTTCTTGTTGGTACAAGTGTTTATACTACTAAGAAAGCTCACAATACTTAATAATATAAAAGCTCACAAAATGCTGTGATGTTAGTACAGGCTTCATCTACATAAAAGATTTACTATTTTAATCTGTTTCAGTGTATATGTATAAAAATTATGCCAATCTAACATAAAAGGTTTAAGTTGTGTCATTTTAAGTTGAAGATATTCTGGAGGATACCCATTCAATTTGTCTTTTCCTTCCAGAAGTTTTAAGACACGATCTACTCCAGTAGATTCTCAATTGGCTGAATTACTATATACAATCGACAACTTGAATTTTTATGTATACTTAAAGCCAGCAGCGGGATTTGAACTCGCGACCTTCCGATTACAAGTCGGATGCACTACCACTGTGCTATGCTGGCAAGTTTGACGATGGCTTTTAATTAGTAACCACAATTTATTATTGTACCATAATCCATTTATTTGTCTAGCTGTAAATTCTAAAAAATATCTACCTCTCCAGAAATAAGGCTAAAAGACCAGGAATTTTAGCAATATCGCTGCTTGTGTACGCCTAGATAGTTTTTCTGGCGTTGCCATTGTGATGAACCAGAAAAAATCAGTGATTCCAATTGCTGATAAAGTTGATAAATTAATCTTCATAGCAAAAGCTAACTCAAATCCTGGGCTGAACGCAAAAATATTTGGTCAGTTCTAAAACTATATTTTCCTGGCACGGTTGAATAATGGAACAGAAATATATAATTATTTTTTACAGATTACAAGCATGGCAGCATTGCTCGGACGAGATTTATTAAGTCTAGCGGACATCACTTCTACGGAACTTCAAGAACTCCTGCAATTGGCAACTCAACTTAAATCACAACAGTTGAAGTTGCAGTGTAATAAAGTTTTGGGGTTGTTGTTCTCCAAAGCTTCGACTCGTACACGGGTAAGTTTTACTGTGGCGATGTACCAACTTGGTGGACAGGTAATCGATCTCAACCCTAATGTCACTCAAGTTAGTCGCGGGGAACCTTTGCAGGATACAGCGCGGGTGTTAGATCGATATCTGGATATTTTGGCAATTCGCACTTTTGCCCAGCAGGATTTGGAAACTTTTGCTCACTATGCCAAGATTCCGGTAATTAATGCGCTTACCGATGCGGAACACCCTTGTCAAGTATTAGCTGATTTATTGACGATTCAAGAAAGTTTTAACACTCTTGCTGGGTTAACTTTAACCTACGTGGGTGATGGGAATAATGTCGCTAATTCTCTGATGTTGGGCTGTGCTTTGGTGGGGATAAATGTTAGAATTGCTACTCCTGGTGGATATGAGCCAGATTCTAGGATTGTAGAGCAAGCAAGAGCGATCGCTAATAACAAAACTGAAGTCCTTCTGACTCACGACCCAGAATTAGCTGCTAAGGGAGCTGCTGTACTTTACACTGATGTTTGGGCGAGTATGGGGCAAGAGGCAGAAGCAGACAACCGGATGCCAATTTTCCAGCCTTATCAAATTTCAGAGCAGCTATTAAGTCTTGCCGATCCAGAGGCAATTGTTTTACACTGCTTACCAGCCCATCGCGGTGAAGAAATTACCGAGGCAGTTATTGAAGGTTCCCAATCACGAGTTTGGGAACAGGCAGAAAATCGTCTCCACGCGCAAAAGGCCTTACTTGTAAGTCTTTTAGGGGCAGAGTAAGAAAATAGGGCACAGGAGATAGGGTATCTTTTCTTCCTTATAACCTGTAAGCTCTAACCTGTAACCTGTAATATTCTTATTTGTCAAAAGGCAAAAGAGAAGAAAATAATTTTGCTTTTGCCTTTGATATTTTTACTTTTCTCTTGTTATGGGGAGTCTTTTGTAGTACTAATGTTCTAGAGACATTTATAATTACTTCCTGCAAATTTATGGAACGTCTAACGGAAGCTCAACAAGAACTTTACGAATGGTTGGCAGAATACATCCGATCGCACCAGCATTCGCCTTCAATTCGGCAAATGATGCAAGCGATGAACTTGAAGTCACCAGCACCAATTCAAAGCCGTTTAGAACATTTACGCACTAAAGGATATATAGAATGGACTGAAGGACAAGCGCGAACGATTCGGATTTTGCGTCCTGTGAAGCAAGGTGTACCAATTTTGGGCACGATCGCTGCTGGTGGTTTAATAGAACCGTTTACTGATGCTGTAGATCATTTAGACTTTTCTAATTTCGATTTACCTCCTCAAACTTACGCTTTGCGGGTAGCTGGCGATAGCATGATTGAAGATTTAATTACTGATGGTGATGTGGTATTTCTGCGTCCAGTAGCAGAACCAAATCATTTAAAAAATGGCACCATCGTCGCCGCTAGAGTAGATGGATTCGGTACCACATTAAAACGTTTTTATCGCCAAGGCGATCGCGTTACCCTTAAACCAGCAAATCCTAAGTACAATCCCATAGAAGTCATGGCTCAACAAGTACAGGTGCAGGGTTCTCTCATTGGTGTATGGCGTGGTTACAACTGAGTAATGGGGAGTGGGGAGTAGAAAATGGGAAAGATAAGTACCAATGACTAATGACTAAATAAATATGTACTTGACGAAAAATCCAGTGCAGCAACTGCCCACTTTCCGGTTGAAATTACCGTTTGTAAGGGAAAGTAAGGGCAGTTATTACACTCCGCAACCATTACCAGGATGCCCAAGAATGCCTGTGTCTCTGCAATTGCGGCAATATCAGCGAGAAGCGATCGCTAGCTGGTTTACCAACAATGGCAGAGGGACGCTGAAAATGGCTACTGGTAGTGGTAAAACGATTACCGCACTAGCGATGGCTTGTGAACTCTACCAACAGATTAATTTACAAGTTCTGTTGGTAGTGTGTCCTTATCGTCATCTTGTTACCCAATGGGCGCGAGAATGTGAAAAATTTAATTTGCAACCCATTTTAGCTTTTGAGAATTTACGCACTTGGCAAAGTCAACTTTCTACCCAAATTTATAATCTGCGTTCTGGTTCTCAACGGTTTGTCACGGTAATTACTACCAACTCCACTTTAATTGGAGATGGTTTTCAGTCTCAACTCAAATATTTTCCTGCCAAAACTTTAATTATTGGTGATGAGGCACATAATTTAGGCGCACCCAAGTTAGAAGAAAGTTTGCCGCGCAGTGTTGGGTTGAGACTGGCTTTATCTGCCACACCGGAGAGGTATTTTGATGATTTTGGTACGCAATCTCTATTTGATTATTTCGGCCCAGTTCTCCAGCCAGAGTTTACTTTGAGGGATGCGATCGCTCAAGGTGCTTTGGTACATTATCTATATTATCCAGTGTTAGTGGAATTAACCGAGGCAGAAAGTATTGCTTATTTAAAGCTAACTAAAAGAATTGGGCGATCGCTACTATATAGAGATCGAGAAAATGGACAAGTGGGAAACTTTGAAGACAATGAAGATTTAAAGCCGTTATTGATGCAAAGAGCAAGATTAATTGGTGCAGCAGAAAATAAATTAACCGCTTTGCGGGATTTAATGAGTACTCGCCGCGAAACTACTCACACTCTTTTTTATTGCAGTGATGGTTCCCAAGATGCGGGACAACGTTCATCGTTACGCCAACTCAAAGCTGTTGCTAAAATTCTCGGAGTGGATTTGGGGTACAAGGTAAGTACCTATACAGCCCAAACAACTTTACAAGAAAGAGAAATATTGCGCCATCAATTTGAAAGTGGAGAGTTGCAAGGTTTAGTCGCAATTCGTTGTTTAGATGAAGGTGTAGATATTCCAGCAATTCAAACTGCGGTGATTTTATCAAGTTCTGGTAATCCCCGCCAATTTATTCAGCGACGGGGGCGAGTTTTACGTCCTCATTCGGCTAAGGAACGCGCAACAATATTTGACATGATTGTTTTACCACCAGATTTAGATAGAGAAACTATAGAAGTTGAGCGCAATCTGTTGAAAAAGGAATTGCGTCGTTTTGTGGAGTTTGCTGATTTAGCTGATAATGCAGGTGTTGCAAGAATGAAGTTACTTGATTTACAAAAGCGATATGGTTTATTAGATATTTGATGATGGACTATATAGTTGTATTATTTTGTAAAATTTTTCGAGTTTTGAAAAAAGAGGCATTAAGTATGAAATAATAAAATTATGAGTTTGATCATAATGGGATGTAAGCGGCTTTAAAAATTTTACTTACATCCCATTGTAATCTAGATCATTAATATTAAGAACAACAGAAGATGATTCAATAATAAAGTCTTTTTTCAAAGAAAATTATAAATTTGAAAAAATAGTTTTTGCAAAATTAAAGATAACGCTAACAGTGGCTTTACGGAGGTAAATGCACTACTAGAGAAAGTTAAAATATAGAAAAACTATATTTCCAAACCGAAGATGTCACAAGATGCGAATATCGATGATGTGCAGGAGCCAATAACTAGCGCTCCGCCGGAAGTACGGCAAATTATTGAGCGGGTATGGAAGCTAGAAAAAAGCAGACTAGATAAGAAGATTAACAGCCATATAAATGATAATATTTTGGACATTATTAAGGAAGAGGTGCGATGAAGCTGACTTCAATCAAGCTATGCAACTTTCGCTCCTTTTATGGTACTACACCAGAGATGCTTCTAGCTGGTGGAGATGTTCACAACACGACGATTATTCATGGCAATAATGGCTCTGGAAAAACTAGTTTACTAAATGCCTTTACATGGGTATTATATGATAAATTTAGTGCAGCATTTACATCGATAGAACAGTTAGTAAATAAGCGTGCGATCGCAGAGGCTCAAAAAGGTCAAGCTGTAGAATGTTGGGTAGAAATTGGCTGGGAACATGAAGGTAAACGCTATCGAGTTAAACGTGCCTGTCGGGGTTATAAAAACGAAGGTGATTTTGATGCTGGTAAAACTCAATTAACCATGTGGGTTGGTGCGGATGATGGCAAATGGAATATACCAACTCAGCAACCAGACGATATAATTAACCAAATTTTACCCGCTACTTTACATCAATATTTTTTCTTTGACGGCGAACGAATTGAAGAAATAGTTCGTTCTGATAAAAAAGCTGAAATTGCTGAAGCTACAAAAATTTTCTTGGGTGTGGAGGTAATCAACCGTTCTATCAGACATTTGGGAGATGCTAAAAAAACTCTAGAAAATGATTTAAAAGCCATTGGTGATTCTGAAATTAAACAACTATTACGACAGCAAGAAAAGATAGAACGCGAACGCGAACGCATTACCAAACGGCAAACTGAAATTAAAGAAGAATTAGAGTATCAACAAACTTTCAAAAAAGAAACAAGTAATCGTTTGCGAGAACTGAGTGCTGCTAAGGAGTTGCAAGAAAGATGGCAGGATTTAGAATCGCAGAAGACGGCGAATCAAGAAGAATATAAAAAAACGAAGGAAGCACTAAAAAAAGTTATTTCCGCGCGGGGTTATACAGTTTTACTATCAGAAACCACAGCACAGTTCCGAGGGATTATCAATGATTTGAAGCAGCGCGGCGAGTTAACATCAGGAATTTCACGAGAATTTGTGAATGATTTACTCAATTCTCAACGTTGTATTTGTGGTGCAGATTTACACGAGGGTAATCATTCTCATACTTATGTGAGTACTTGGTTAAATAAAGCAGGTTCCTCGGCGGTGGAAGAAACTGCAATTCGGATGAGCGCACAAGTAGATGAAATTGATAAACAAGCCATAGGATTTTGGGAAGAAGTTGATAGAGAACAAACTAGGATTAATCAGTTAAGGCAAAGCATATCTCAAATTGAAGGCGATTTAGATAATATTCAAGAACGGTTGCGAAAAGATGCTAATGAAGAAATTAGCAGTTTGCAAAAACGCTTAGATCAAATTGAAAGTAAAATTGATGAATTGAATCGAGAACAGGGTGCAAATCAGCAGCAAATTGCTCAAATCAAAACTGAGATTGAAGGTTTAAACAAACAAATCGCCAAGCAAAAGCTAAATGAAGACAAGCAAACTTTAGCACAGCGAAGAATTAACGCAACTCAAGATGCAATTGAACGGTTAACGGAAGTTAGAAATCGTCAAGAGCAACAATTTCGCCTGCAATTAGAAAAGCGAGTACAAGAAATATTCATGGAGATTTCTGTGACTCCATACATTCCTAAAATTAGTGAAAAATATGAACTGACATTAGTAGAAAATACTACAGGTATAGAAGCACCAGTTGCAGCATCCACGGGCGAGAATCAAATTCTCAGTTTATCCTTTATTGCCAGCATCATTGACAAAGTAAGGGAATGGAGTGAGAAGCGAAAAATGATGATGATTCCCGATAGTAGCACTTTCCCAATTGTCATGGATTCGCCGTTTGGTAGTTTAGATGAAAATTCGCGGCGACACATTGCAAAGACAATTCCCCAATTAGCGAATCAGTTGATAGTTTTAGTTACTAAGACTCAGTGGCGCGGTGAAGTTGAAGCAGAGATGACACAGAGAATTGGTAGAGAATATGTGCTTACGTATTATTCATCTAAGCCGGATTGCGAACAAGATTATATTGAGTTGGGTGGGGAAAAATATTCTTTGGTGAAACAAAGTCCGAACGAGTTTGAGTATACGGAAATTATCGAAGTTGAACGGGATGGGTAATTACAACGCGTCAATTACCGTTTATCGTTTTACCTGATATGGTGAAAAATCCCCAAGGTACAGTTTACTCTGGGCCAGGCGATCGCACAATGAATGATGTGTTACGGGGAGTTCGGCAAGGGATTTTTCCCCAAAAGCTGGTGATAAAACCAAAAGAAACTCAAATCCTAGCGAATTTACCCATTCCCTTACAGGCTCCTGCTTCTAACAATCGCACTACGATGATGCGCTTGGCAAGTAGTAGCCCAGTTTATCTCGCAAATTTAGTTAAAAAGCTGAAGATATTGGCGGGTGGGAAGCGACAAGTACAGGTGGACTTTTTGTATCTTCCAGATTCTACGCCGCCGCAGCATTTGACGGTGAGAACGGAGGGATGATTTCGCGCATTCGCCGTTAGGCGTTCTCGTAGAGTAGGTGCAAAGGTTTTTTAGTTACAGTTGAGAAAAGTGGCTTTTGAGAAGGAATGAGGTTATGGTTGCGAGTCCAGATAAAAAGTATATGTCGCCTCATGAATATTTGGAATGGGAAGAACACCAAGAAATTAAATATGAATATATTGATGGTGAAGTTTTCGCCATGACTGGGGGTACTCTTCCCCATAATGATATTGCTCTAAACTTAGCTTCAGCGTTAAAAAGTCACCTGCGAGGAAGTGGGTGTCGTGTGAATATGGCGGATGGGAAAGTAGGTATATCTGAAAACGGGCCTTTTCATTATCCCGATGTTGTGGTGAGTTGCGATGAACGGGATAAACAAGCTATCCAATTTCTCCAATATCCTTGTTTAATTGTTGAAGTTCTGTCCCCAAGTACGGAAGCTTACGACCGAGGTAAAAAATTTACACGGTATCGTCGCATTCAGACTTTGCAAGAATACATCCTCATCGATGCTGAAAAAATTGGTTTAGATTGCTTCCGGTTAAATGATAGAGGACTCTGGGAGTTACATCCTTATGAAGCAGGAGATGAGGTTCATTTAACTAGTGTTGATTTCCGCTTTCCGATATCTTTGGTGTATGAAAATGTTCAGTTTCCTATTTAAATTAGGATTATCCTCGATTCATTATTAGGGGTTTTATGAGTATTAAAACTGAAGCAACTATTGAAGATTTGTACCACTTACCTGACAATTGTAAAGCAGAGATTGTCAATGGAAAATTGGTGCTGATGTCTCCAACTGGATTTTTACCAGGACGTGCAGGCGGTGAAATTTATGCAAGTTTACGGGATTATGAACGTCTGACAAAAAGTGGTTATGCTTTGCCTGATAATGTCGGTTTTCTTGTCAATCTCCCTAACCGCCGTTCTTTAAGTCCTGATGCCGCATTTTATACTGGCAAACCTACAGGCGGTAAATTTCTCAATGGTGCGCCTATATTTGCTGCTGAGGTAAGAAGTGAAAATGATTACGGTGATAAGGCTGAGAAAGATATAGCTAGTAAACGCCGTGATTATTTTGCGGCTGGTACGTTGGTAGTTTGGGATGTAGACGTACTCAAAGAGGAAGTTATTAGAGTATATCGTGCTAGTAATCCTGAAGAACCGCAAGTGTATCGCCGTGATGAGGTGGCTGAAGCTGAACCCGCAGTGCCAGGATGGACTATGTTAGTGGATAATTTGTTTGTTTAAGCGATCGCCCACATACTAGTATAAAATAATGTGTCTATCAGGTGCTATCGCTTTTGACTTTCGGTTAAAATAGCAACAATGTAAATATTAAAATAATGGCTGCAAACAGAATTAGGGTTGCTAAAGATAAGGCTGAGTTGGTGAAATCTCTAGTCGCATCAAAAGATACAACTGGGCCTTTTCAGACTTATGTAGAAGTTATGGTGTTTGCAGCAGCATTAGGTGTTAAAAATAAAAAGCGCGTTTCTTTAGGGGAAACCACAAAAAGAGAACCATCTCCAATTCCACAAGAAAATTTTGCTTCATTGGGATATGACCTAATTATTAAACTATTAGGAATCAATGAAACTCAAGATATGAACATACTCTCATCTAGAGAAGAACAAGATGAAGATAAACGTACTCAAATATTTGAAGAGTATGCTAACGGAGGACTTGAAATTTTACAAAATGAGTTGCGAGGAGCAGTAGACTATTCAGAAAGACTGCTATTAATTTTAAGTTACGAGAAATTTCAGGAAAGTTCTGCTGAATTCGAGTTTGATTTAAGAAAATTCATCTAATAATGTTGTAAATAATTAAAAAGATAACAAGCGTATATGGCAATAGAAGAAACAATACACGACGATTTTTTTGAAAATTTTATAGTAGCTACAGCTACTATTTCGGCCTTTTATGATATTCCAGATAAACCGGGAATATATGCTTTTTATCATGCATTTGATTTCGCCGAGAACAACTTGCTTGAAGATATAAATGATCGGATTAGTAAAACTGTATTTAAAACAAAATTTCAAGAAGATAATTATCGGAAAAAATTTATTATAGATATATGTGGAGAGCCAGTTACATTATCAGACAATATGCATAATTTTATTAAAAGTATCTCCATGCCAAAGGATAGGCGTAATCTTAAAAAGCTACTTCTAACTTGTAGCATTTTACAATGCCCAGATTATATAGGCTATGCTTCAAGTCTACAAGCAAGATTTAAGCAACACTTGGAGAATGACAACGGTTTTTTTGGAAAATATGGAAATTTTAGGTCTCAAGATGAGTTTCTATTTATATGTTTTCCATGCTCTGGGAATATAGCTAGAGAGCTTGAAAGCTTACTAATCCAGCTTTGTAAACCTAAATTTAATACACAAAGGAGTTAATGATGGAACTAGATGATCAATACCCAGAGATTATCGAATATAAAGCCATAACAGGGACTTTTGGTGAAGTACGTTACTTTCTCACTACACTTGATCAAAGCGATGCAGTTGAAAATATTAGATTTGCTGGTGATATTCAAGGTAAATGGGGCTTTTCTGAGAGAGTTCAACGAAAATTAGATGTGAAAAGGGCGGAAACAGAACTATTTTCATATTTAGCAAAAAACGGCATTAGGTTTTTTAACTCTCTTGTTATTGTTCTTCTTCCTAACTCAGATGAGCAGACCGAGTTTTGGGACTTTTCTCAGGTTTTGAGTAATGGAAAACCTCTTGAGAAATGGGTCAACTTAAAATTATATAAAGGTGTGTCTAGAATAGTTATAGATGGACAGCATCGTTTATTCTCCCTGAAAAAATACTGGGATATACATATAGGTAAAAAGTCTCTTACTAGTCAATAGTTATTAGAAAATTGTGCTTGTGATGATTCTTTTGATATCCCAGTTGTCTATTTAGTTTTTGGAAATTTAGGTCGAGTTGGGTACTCTGAAAAAACTATCTCCATACGGGATGAAGCGATTAAAGCTACTCGAAATATATTTACAGTAATAAACAATACTGCTAAACGTATTGATCGTCAAACTCAACTTCTACTGGATGACACAAAACTATCTGCATTAATTCCTAGACAACTCTTAGAAGACGATGTATTAGAAGATAAAATTGTAAAATGGTCATCTAAATCTACAAATCTGGCCCAGACAGACCCTTATCTAACAACAATAGATTTAATCAGTAAATGTGCTGTAGAGCTATTGATAGATTATAAGAAAACAGCCCTGAAAAAAATCTTAAATTCTCCAGTTGAAAGAGAAAATGCGATGAAGAGTTATTATGAGTCTCATCCGAAGATTTCTCATATAGGAACTCGATATATTTTTAAATGGTTTTTTTATGAACTTCAACCGTTTAAAGATTGGCTCAGTGAGCTTGAACATTTGGGTATAATTGTTCCAGCCCAACCTGAAGAAATTAAATTACAACCTAGTCAGAAAGAAAAACTAAAGAAATTAAGAGAGTCAAATATTCTATACACCGTTCTTGGACAACGTATTGTTTTTTTTGGTATTTCACGATTTATTTTGAGAGTCAAGCCTGAGTATCGTATTCCAGCACTTTTGGATGCAATTGCTAAAAGTATAGCCAAGATGCATGATAAGGGCTTTTTGGATAGAAACGCGCTTCATTGGAAGAATGTGATTGTACAGCCTAATGAAAAACTCACCATGATTACAACTGGTTCTGGCGGTGATAAATGTATAGAGCTTCTCAGAATGATATTTCTGAATACATCTGATGGAGTACAAGAACTAATACGCCGTACTCATGAAGATGTAGATAGTGAAGTAAATTGGACTGTAGGCACAATCGCTAATTGGAGGAAAGAATTTTTTGTCGAACTTCCAGAGGTTAAATTATTAGAAAACAACAGTATATCGGACGAATATCTTTCTGAAAGTGCTACTGACATTACTGATGAACATATTTCTAATGCTACGAACATAGATTCTCTAACGGAGGGAGATGATGAAAATGATGAAGAAATATTTGATGAAATTGAGGATGACATGGAAGATGAAAGCGAAATTGATGAGTAAATATTAATTGCAAAACGAGAAATTACAAAATTGGTGGAAGTCCTACCACTTTCAGTTCAACAAACTCGCCATCAAAACCTATTGTTTTATCTTCCACAGTCCTAGCATCCGCCAAAGCCTTACGAAGTTCAGCACGTTCCATCTGTTCCTGAATTCCACCCAGAATGTAAACCAATAACTTCGCCGCCAAATCTCGTCCAGCAACCTGCACTCGCTTTTTATTTGGGTCATACAAAACCCCATACCATAGAGATTGGGGATATTCCATACCACTAAAACCACCTTGTTGGTCAAACTTCCGCAGTTTCTTAAAAATATCTGCCAATGAGAAACCTTTTTTAAATACTAAAATTCCCAAAGCTTGCGCTAATGCAACTTGAGCAACTGGACGGAAAAGCATATTTCCTTCACCTCCATTTTTCTCAAAGCTGAAGCGCCGTAAAGCTGGTGTATCCTCGTGTTCTAAAATTTTATAACTAGAAAGACTAGCCAAAGAATCAAATAGCTTTTTAAATTCCTCAATTCCCTGCTCAAGTTCTTCATCCTCTGGACGCATAGGAATTAGACCTTTTTCCAAGGGTTTCCAGTGAGGGAACTTTTGAGCCAAATATCGCTCAGACATATCTTGTAGAGCTTGCAAAGTCGTCAAAACTGTAGACTTTGAAGCGACTGTTGCACTATTCCAATTAACACGAGGATTGCGCTCTTGTCGTTGTTCTAATAGTGGATGTGTAACTGCAATTTTTCTAGCAACGATCGCAAAACCATCATCTTCATTCAACTGTGTTAGCTGACCTTTAGTCAAGGGTGCAGCCATCAGGTTGACATGAACAAAAATCGATCTTACCCTCCGCCTCGCTTGGGTGCGAGTTTCCCCAGCCGCTACCGCACAGATGAACTCAATACCAATTTTTTCCTTAGGTAAATTTTGCAAGTAAGCAAGGTCTACTTGGTACTTTTCTATCAAATCATTGACTGTAATAAAACTGTCATCAACACCTTTATCTTTTTTATAGCGCTGGAGTTTACGAGTTTTAATTAACTCCATCAACCCCTGCACTCCCATTAATCGGTGTTGACCATCTAGTGCATAAATAGTTACATCATCTTCAGAAATATTTAACAGACCTACCTTACCGTCTTTATCTAGGGGTATAAAATCAGTAGTAGATTTTGTGGCGCGTCCTTCACTATCCCACTCAGCAGCTTTGGGATTATCCACCCACGGTTGATTAATTACTACCAGCACTGGTGGAAATTTGTGATTTTGTCGAGCCGCTAAATACTGCACTAGCGGTGCTTGACGTGACCAATCAAGGGGACGCTGCTGAATTTCATCAATGCTATCCGCGTCAATCTCGATGTTATCAGTCTCAGGATTATACTTTTTTTGAAACAGAGGTAAGCCAGAGGCAAAGTGAACACGACCTGCAAACCATTCCAGTGTAACAGAGCTAACATAAGCCTCAGTACCACCCATCTCGGTTTTTTGAACGAGAATCTGATCTTTTCTCCCTAAAAACTTCTCCAGGAGTAAAGCTAGTACCTGTTTTTCCTTGTTTTCTCGTTCCAAGTACTCTCTAGCGATGTCAGCAGTTGGGTCAGCTGTACTATCTTTCATGTTAAATGTTAAAAACAGAATAGGATTATGTCGTTTAATTATCTAAAAAATTGGATATTAGTAGTGAAGTTTTTAAAAACTTTTCTTCAACCCACGGAGGTGGGTTTTGTCTGTGTAGCCGCGAATTCTATTCGCCCTATTCGCCCGGATATTATGCCAGTGTTTCCAGAGAGAAGGATAAATGACTACAGCACAACAACCAGAAAATAAAGTTCAGCAAGCACGTACTGTAGCAGAGTTAGTGGACTATATCCAAGCTCTCACCAGTGAAATTCAAGAATTGTATTGTTTCGATGAGATACCTTGGGTGGTGGGCTATTCGGGCGGAAAAGATAGTACTGCCACTTTACAGCTTATCTGGAATGCGATCGCAGCACTACCAGTTGAAAAGCGAAAAAAGACTATTCATGTTATTACAACTGACACACTAGTAGAAAACCCTGTAGTCTCTGTTTGGGTACGTAAATCCTTAGAAAGGATGAGGGTTACTGCTAAGGAACAGAAAATACCCATTGAACCCCATTTATTACAACCAGAAATCAAAGAGACATTTTGGGTAAGCTTGATTGGTAAAGGTTATCCAACGCCGCGAGGAAAATTCCGTTGGTGTACAGACCGTCTGAAAATCCATCCTTCTAACCGCTTTATCCGTGATGTGGTTAGAGTAAATGGGGAAGTTATTCTTATTTTAGGTACGCGCAAGGCTGAAAGTATCAAACGTGCTATCTCAATGGAAAAACATCAAGCAGGTAGCCTAAAAGATCGCCTCATTTCTGATTCAAGTTCACCTACGTCTCTGCTTTACCATAGTCCAAGCTTGCCTAATTCTTTAATTTATAGCCCCATTGAAGATTGGCGTACTGATGAAGTTTGGATTTACCTAAATCAGTGGCAAAATCCTTGGGAATATAGCAATAAAGACTTGTTCACCATGTATCGAGGTGCTACAGCAGATAATGAATGTCCTCTAGTTGTTGATACTTCTACTGCTAGCTGTGGTGACTCTCGATTTGGGTGCTGGGTTTGCACAATTGTTAGTAAGGATAAATCAATGGAGGCAATGATTCAAAATGATGAAGAGAAAGAATGGATGCAGCCTCTATTAGATATCCGCAATGAATTAGATAATAGAGATGACCGCGATAAAAGAGACTTCCGTCGCATCTGGGGAGAAGTCCAACTTTTTGAGCGTCATCTAGATGGTAAAGCCTCTATTGAACCAATTCATGGCCCTTATACAAAATATTGGCGGGAACATTGGCTCAGACGATTATTAGAAGCGCAAACAAAAACCCGTCGGACAGCGCCAGAAAATATGCGCGATATCACCCTAATTACTCTAGAAGAAATGAGCGAAATTCGCCGCATTTGGCTAGAAGAAAAACACGAATTTGATGATAGCTTACCCCGGATTTATCAAGAAGTGACTGGCGAAGAATTTCAAGACCCCCGTCCTGGTGCTGACTATAGCCTACTAGGTCGTGATGAATGGGCTGTGTTAGAAGAAATCTGTGCAGATGATAGTATGCACTTGGAACTCATGGCTAAACTTTTAGACACAGAACGCCAATTTCGGAAAATGTCCCGTCGTGTGGGAATCTACGACACCCTTGAAAAATGCTTTGCTACAAGTTCGCGTTCTAAAGATGAAGCGGTGAAAAATGCTCATTTAAAGCGGGATTTGAAAACAGCAGTTGAACAAGGTGATATTGAAAAGGTCAAGCAGCTAACTCTAGCAGATTTTGCCACACCTGATGCACAAGCGATGTCTAACGACAAACCACTACGCGTTTACGCACCTGAAGCACAAGTTGACGCAACGAACCTTACAAAATCTGATGCTCAGACAAAGACTTGGGCAAGTATGAAATTCAAAAATAAACAGATAGAGCCTTAAGCTTGTTTTTCATCATCATCAGCATCTCCCAAGTAAAGCTTAATAAACTCTTCTGCTGCGGCTGGATTAATTTGATTCAGCGCATCACGAATTTCTAGTACAGTATCAGCGACAGGATCTCTAATCTCGTTTACCCAACGGTGAACGTTTGGCCGTCCTGTTCCCATTATCACTGCTAACTTGTTTTGGCTAATGCCATAAATGTCCAATACCCGTTTCAGCGCTTTTCCTGCTTTTCCCATGCCTTTGATTTTGTCAAAGGCTTATAACCTAGTAAATGTTACCCATCGGTAACAAAGGGTGTAAGATAATTATGTTACCTATAAGTAACATAACTATTTGACTAACAAACAGGTAAATTTCGATGAATAAAAGCTTTTTGGCAGATACCTTGCCAACTCCTACATCCCTTGTTTCATCCGATAACTCTACAGCAACAACACCAGCCAGAGAGTCTGTAAAAGTAGTAATTTTTGGAACTAAAACAGGTGTCAACAATACGATTCTCACTCTCTACAAACTAGGTTTTGCTCAAGTGAATGAATGGAGTCCTCTATTACCTAGTTCTAATCCTGGTGAAGTAATGAGTATATTAACAAGGCATATTGTGACGGCCTGACTATAATTTGGCTATTGACAAATGTGTTAGGGTGGGCAATGCACATCCTACACATACTTAAAATTAAAAATCGCAGTTATATAGATTAAACTCGTCTACGCGGGTTGAACATAGATTAATGATATTTCTTGAACTCGTTCTACAAAACTTTGGCCCCTACGCTGGAAGACAAGTAATCAATCTTGACCCAAGAAGTGAAGAAAATCCCCGTCCAATTATTCTATTAGGTGGAATGAATGGTGGTGGAAAAACTACCCTTATGGATGCTATACGTCTCGCTCTATATGGACAACGCGCCCAATGTTCTACTCGTGGTAATTTGAGTTATAGCGATTTTCTTACTCAATGCGTTAACAGCAAAACAGATCCACTTAAAGATACTCGTATTGAATTGGTTTTTGAACATATCGAAAACGATGAACCAATAAAATACCGTATTGTACGCTTTTGGACAAAAAACCTTAAAGACGGCAAAGATACACTAGGTATTTTAGGTGACGATGACACCTGGCCTATTGATTCTTTGGTAAATATCTGGGATGAATATATTGAAAATCTCCTGCCATTAGGTATTTCTAACTTATTTCTCTTTGACGGCGAACAGGTTAAAGAACTTGCAGAACAGGAAACACCACCACCAGTTGTAGTAGACGCAATTCGCGGACTTTTAGGGCTAGAGTTGGCAGACCGTTTAGCAGTTGATTTAGATATCCTAGTTAACCGTAAACTTAAAGAAGTTGGTAATAGTAAAGATTTAGCAAACCTAGAGGAAATTGAAACTAGGTTAACCCAACAGCAAGAAGATTATCAAACAACAAGAGAAAAATTAGAAACTCTCACAAATCAGGTAGAAGAGTTAGAACAAAAGCAGCAAGAAGCCTTTGATAAATTTATTTCTGAAGGTGGTAAAATTGCAGCAGAACGCAATCAACTAGAACTACAACAGGATACAAAAACTTCGGAAATTGAACAAGTACGTCAATTAATGTGTGAATTGGCAGGTGATGTTTTACCTCTGGCGTTGATTCCCAATCTGCTTAATCAGGTGCAAGCACAGGGTGAAAAAGAATTTCGCCATCAACAGGTACAAATCTCCAAAGATTTGTTAAGTGAGCGAGATCAGCGCTTACTCGCTTGGCTAACTCAAGCCGAAATTTCTCCAATACAAGTTGAAAAAATCCAATTATTTTTAATCCAAGATGTAGATAATTTATATGCAAAGACTATCCAGATAGAAGCACCTTGGCTATTAGCCGATGATGAAACTTTAAGTCAGCTAGATAATCTCATATATCACTTACAAAATTCTAAACTTTCTGCAAAAGAAAAATTAGCTATTCTCAAAAATAAAGATGAAGAAATTCATACTCTAGAAAGACAAGTGCAAACAGCAGCAGCACCAGAAGATTATACAAAGCTGCGTCACGCACTAGAAGCTGCACAAAATCAAGTTGTTGAAGCTAAAGCAAATTACGAAACAATTCGCCGCCGTTTAGCTGAATTAGAAACTATTATTGCCAAATCAAAAAAGGAATTAAGTGATTATACTATAGAAAATATTAAACATAAAAATAGCGAACATATTATTACCTCAGCAGCGAAAGTTCAAAACACACTCAAGATTTTTCGTGAAAAATTAACCCTGCGAAAACTCAATAAATTAGAAGAGGAAGTTAAAAATTGCTTCCTTTATCTCCTCCATAAATCAGACTTAGTGCATCGCATTACCATTGATACTAAGACTTTCAGCCTTTTGCTTTATGATTTAAATGGTAAACCTGTCCCTAAACATCGCCTCTCGGCTGGCGAAAAACAACTACTTGCGATCGCCTTCCTCTGGGGTTTAGCCAAAGTCTCTGGACTCCGCTTACCAGTAGCTATAGATACACCATTAGGTAGGCTCGACTCTTCCCACCGCCAAAACTTAGTGGATAAATACTTCCCCGCCGCCAGCCATCAAGTAATTTTGTTATCTACCGACACCGAGATTGGAAAGAAAGAAGTTGAAAGACTGCGAGAAAATGAAGCGATCGCCCGTGAATATCTTCTCAAATACGACTCCTCCACCCGCCAAACAACAGTAGTAGAAAATCAATATTTTTGGTAATTCTTTTGGTGAGATAGATATAGTATTTACTTTGTCTCCACATAAATTTCTCTACCAAACTGCCTGAATTCATCATCGAGATAATATAGCGAATTTCGGATTGCTTGGCGTAGTTTACAAGCAGGTTCCAGGCAATCGCGCTCGTAGTCCATTAATGTTAATTCTAAATGAGGATAGAGAATTTTTAGAAAACCTGATGCTGATTTGAGAATAGCATTTTGGTCACGAATAGTTACATTTTTGGCAAATTTAGTATGCTGTTCTACGTAGAACATGAAGCGATTGTCTTGGCGTAGAGATAGCAAAACTTCACCAAAAAAATCCATTTTTAAACCAACTTGAGAAGCTACCATTTCTCTTTGAAACTTCGGAATTTTCCAACCGGGGACAATACCAGATAATCGGTCTAACAATGCAGTTTCAGCAAAAAACTTGGGGAGGTTAGCAATTAAATTATCTTCATTGCGTGGTTCTAATTGATCGTCTAATTCAATATTAGCTAGCATTACTAACCCGCAGTCACTAGAAATATCTGCAAAACCAGAGCGATTATAACGACCGCTAGCAAGATAATTTTTGAGTGGGCCAATGACTTCTTCAGGATTATCAAAAGTTAAACTTTGAACTTCATCTAGAACCACAACTTCATGACGACCGAGTAACCCAACTTCTTTAGTTCTCCCATTAATAAACAATTGGGCAGGAGTAACTTTACCACCACTAATTAAAGCAACTTTACTACTGATATTTTCAAAAAAGAAGCTTTTGCCAGTACCTTTAGGAGCTAGTTCTATTATGTGATAATTAGCTTCCACTAATGGTAATAACCTAGCCAATATCCATGTTTTAGCTTCCTGCTGATAACTAGGATGCTGAGGGTTAAAACCCATTGAGCAAAATATTAAATCCCGCCATTGTTGTGTATTGAATTTTGTCCGACATTCGGCATAGCCTTGTAAATCAACTTGTGAACATTGAAATGGTTCAAAATCCATCACTTCCACTTTGCCATCAGGAAGCATAGCTAGAGTAACTTTGCCCCAAATTCCTTGGCGTAAAAGTATTTTATAACGTTCGACAATATCAGTCGCAATGCTACATTCAGTCAAATTTAATACAGGAATTTGTGCCAATGGTTCAGGAATTACTCTTCCTCCCTGTTCTAATTTAATCCGTACCTGCATTAAAGCAATGAGTTTTCGGATTTCCCCTTGAGTGAGGTCAAAAATAATTTCATTCCGGTCATCTTTACGTGGAAATGCTTTTTTAAGAAAGCTATTGATTTTCTCTAATTCTATTGATGTAAGTGTTCCTGAACCGGGCACAATTTTATCTAACAACCATTCAGCCACAAAACTAGGCACGCCAATAGAACTTAGTCCACTAGATGGTAGTCTAGTTTTATCAATACAGAGATTTCCGAAAACCTCATGAACCAAATCGTTATTATAGGTTGTTGCTTCCCAAGAATTCATCTATATCAAATCCACTACTATATATTTGGTTAATAATAATTTTTGAGTCAGGAGTAAGGGTAGTGCTTTCGATTTCAGCACAGGCAAATCTAAAAGTTAATTTGCCAGTTAAAGATAGGTTATTTCCCGGAGAATTTGGAGGCAATGTGGGTACTTCGGGAAATACTACCTGAAAACTGAAACGCTGATTAGCAGGAATTTCCTGTTCTAATAGTTTTCCCTGCTGAAAATCTGGTAGTTCGTGAATATATACGCAAAGGTCTGTTAGCGGTACTGAGTTAGGATTCTCAATAGTAATTTCCAGTTCTCCTGTCTGTCTGGGTTTGCCTTCACCAAAGCAAAAAACCAGCACAGGAAGACGTTGGATCGATTTTCGCAGAACAGATACGCCGACCACAACTTCTTCAGGAAATAGCCCACCGTGAGAACCGATAATTTTTTTATTGCTAGTGTAGCTAAAAGAACCTAAGCTAGCGGAGCCTTTGACAATACTAATATCGTGGGGAAGACTGTAGCGATCCCCTTCTAAAACCACAAACCTGCTATCATCGGTTCTACCAATTGCTATTCTCCCCTTGGGTTCCAGTTCTGGGGGGCAGTGGGTGATTTTTTCGGAAGTACCCATCATTTGACCGTGGTCACTGGCAATAACGATTCTTAGTGCATCTGGATTAGGGTATTGTTGTAAACAGTAATCAATTTTCTTGGCAATACCTTCTAGGGTGTGCGGACGGTCAAGTTCGTAAAGGCTTTGCCAGTCTTTTTGACTGTGATAAAGACTATCGAATATATCTGTATCCCAACAATACAACTTAGAAGTCTTTTTTCTCAAAGCGCTGTAAAGTTTGTCAACTTGTCTATCTGTATAACGTTTGCCCATGCCCATTTTCACAAAAGCTTTGCCAGCATCCGCAACCCAAGCAGAATCACTGGGCAATAATTGAGCATATAAGCTCCATTTGGCATACTCTGTTTTAGTAGGCAGAATACTAAACCGAGGTTCAAGGGCAGTTTCTACAGCAAGTTTGTAATTATTCGTTAGTAAAGACAAAAGTTCTAGGTGATCTAACCATCCTAAGCCATCGACCACAACCCAAAAAATAGGGCTTTCTTGGCAAAGATTTTGCACTTTTGCTGCAACGCTGTAGTTGAGGTAGGAATTTTCTACTGAGTCTATCTGCATCTGGGGGTAGTGCTGAAGCATCCACTCAACAAAGCTATCCGCCAAACTATCACTAATTCTTGGTGCAGCGACAGGTTGCTTAATAACTTCCCAGGCACGGAAGGGTAGGTAATCTTTTGTTGCCCAAGCTAAAGCTTGCCCAGGAGTAGCATCTAAAGCCAGGGGTTGAGGTGGATGTTGATTAAGACTTAATTCTTGCTTCTGCTGATAGCTAAGATAAGGGGTAACTTTGGCTTCCCTGGCTTGATTAATCCAGTTAGGTCGATTGCCAAAAACCTTGTAAGCACAATTTGCAATTCGTTCCATACCTACTTGGTTAGTAGGCATTAGGGTATCCAGGACTTTACCTTCGGTGCGGGATATAAGTTGTTCCCAGTAGCTGTCAAACTCTTGTCTGAGGAAGTCGGGAACTGGCAAGGGATACTTGCCAATGTCGTTGAAGACTGGTTCTGCTATGCCTAACCAGCGACGCAGGAACAATAATTTATCTTCAGTCTGGTAATAGTTTGTTAACTCATGTTCCTGGAACTGCTGCTGCCAAACTCGCTCTAGGGGTTTGTACTCTTCTGGAACTGGAATTGACAACCAAGCAGCGAGATGTGAGATGGAGGCTTGGGCAAACCATATCTGTCCATTACTATTAGTGATGTTGTCTGCCAAAAAGTGGGCAATGGTGTTGTCTTGGGGATAAGAATCTAACTTAGTAGCCAGAATCAGTAGTTGCTCGTCAGTCCAGTCATAAGGTAACGGTACAGTAGCAAACAATTGCCCTAGTATGTAGCGGGGATGTTGCTTAATCTCCGTAATTTCCTCACTTCTATTCCACGATCGCAGCCAAGTTTCTGCCCATTTGCATAATCGCTGACCTCTTACCCAGCAAGGATCAGCACTGACACCAAAGAACTGTATCCATTCCACCTCTGTTGTAATTCGGATATAGCCGGAGGGAATATCGTACAATCCAGTAGGGTCTAATATGATATGTTTATCACTCATCCCTATTACTCCTCCGTCTTTTCTGAGAGAATGTGTCCTAACCTCTTGTACACATTTTGTTGCTCTAAACGCGGAAGTTGCCGTAACAGTACGAAAATTTGATTGGTTATATCTTTCTCCCGTTCCTCAACGCATTGACGTTCTATATTCTCTAGTAACTGAGTTTCTGTAACACTAATTAAGTTAATATAATCAGATTTTTCAGATTGAATTTTCTCCAGTAAATTGTTTGCTACTTCGAGTTTCTCCGCATCATCAACCGATTGGTTTATTTGAGTACAACTGTTTTCTAAATCTTTAACCCATTGTTGAGCAACAGCTTGTTTTTACTGAATAATTTGTGATTGTTTTTGTTCATATTCTTGTATTTTATTCCGAAAATTTATTTCTAACTGAGAAATTCTCCCTTGAAAGCGAGCAGCATTATAGATATTCAACTCCCGACTAGCAATTATTGCCAAAATATCATTACAATTGGCAATGGAATCACTTTGTTGATAGCGAATTTCTAGACTTTGTATCTGCTCTAGGTCATGCTTTAAATTCTGGATTTGTGGTTGTAGTTGTTGATAGTCTCCGTAATCAGCCGAATCTTGAAAGACAACATCAAGCTTGGCATACTCTGTATTAAGAACGTCTAATTCTGTGAGATTGTTTACTGATTGTAGTTGAGTGTGAAGATTTGCCAGACTAGAACGATCGCTAGTGATTTTGTTTTGAATCGATTGCACAATTTCAGCAACTTCATGCTGAAATTTATCGGGATAATTGAAGCAAGATTGTAAATTTTCAATTTCTTGAAGCGCTGCTTGAGAAAGATGAATAGTTTTGATTTTTGTTGCAGAATTACGAATATTCTGCATAATTTGTGTATCTTCAGCTTGCTTTTGGTCTTCTTCTGCCTGCTGCCTAATGTCTGTTAATCTGATGTTGCTGGTATGGAGGGCATTTTGCAAACTCTCAATTAAGTGGGGAGGCAAGTCTGCAATTTGGGTAATCTGGTCAATAATTCCTTGAATCTCAATTTTATAAGTATTGCAAGCTTGTTCGGTAGATAGTGACTCAGCACGCTTGTTTTCTACTGCTACAAGTTGGTCAATTTTATTACTGACAGTTTGAAATGCTTGAAAGAAGCGATCGCGTTGTTGTTGCGTTGGTAAAATTGAGTTGTTTGGCGATCGCTTCCGTAATTGGGGGTAAAGTGGTAACAGTGCTGCCAATTGTGCCTCATGAGGTAAGTTTTCCATAGTTTGCACTGGTTGAAACCACTTGTCAATTTCAGCAACCGCAGCACTCATCTGCTTTCTATTCTTAGTTAATTCTTCTTTTTCTAACTCATCCGGTTCATTAGACTCTAAAAAAGCAGTAACTGCCTCTAGATACTGCTGCACCTGATCGTAATAGTTTATTAGCGATGCCGCAATCGGCATTTCTGTTTGTTGGCGACGAATCAGTTTGGACTTTTGTTTAACAATCCAGTCGTTAACAAATGCGGTGGGGTTTTGGAGAATATCAGTATTACCCCAGTCTTTCAAGGATTGTGTTTTCAACGTCACATTTAACCTTTTGGAACTAAGTTCGATATAGCCCCTGAGAGATACTTCTTTGCGGTGGATTGCCAGCCATCCTGCTAGCAAAATGGTAAAGTTATATTCGCTATAACCAAACGGTGGAGTAGAGAGGACTTGCCAAATTTTTTCCAGGTCAATGACTTTTTGTGGCAATCCTTCTAAATCAGTCATTTCAGAAATTTCATCCCAGGCAGCACGGATTTTTTCAAGAGTTGGTTCTTGAACAATATATTTATCAGATGTTTTCTTGAATAGACCCCATAACCGGACAAAAATCTGGTCAATAACAGTACTGTAAGAACGGTCAGGCAGTGTCTGTTGACTTAGATTATCTTCTATAAAGATTTGTTTGGCAGTCCAGCCGACAATTTTTTTACCTGTGAGATGGCCTGAACGCATTTTATCGATTTCATCCACAGGAGGAACGAAGGGATATAAATCTTGTAAAAGTACACTGATTACCCGTTGTGCTTTGCATTGTTCCGCAGATGGAATTTTCTCGATCCCTATACAATGAAAAGTGCAATTATTTAATAAATTGTTTAACCGTGTGTTCACTTCTTTTTGCCAACGCTGAAGCTGTTCTTCATAAGCTTTTACCGACAATCTTTTATCAGCAGCGTCCGTCTCTTCAAGAGCTTTTATCTGTAAAATTACACGGGCTAAATTTCCGGTTTCTTCTCTAGGAATAGCAACGGCAATGTAATTTTTAATTGGCGATTTCAATAAATAATTAGCTACAGTATTACGAAACTCTTGCAACTCCTCTTGAGTCTCTGTTAGAACATAAGCTAAAATTCCCTTCTCGTTAGTATCTCTCAGAATACGATTGTTCTCTAGCGCTTTAAGGAATTTATCAATACTATATATCTTACGTTCAAACCGCCAGTCTTCACTCACTAATTTGTTATCTTTGACAAACTGTGTAGCAGTAATTATATTATTGGATGGATGTTTTTTAAGAATATTAATTTTATCACAATAAACGACAACATCATTAATAGAGGTTGTTTGGTATCTGATTTTATTTTCAATTTCTTCTTGAATAACTTTAGGGTTAATTCCTTCCCAAAAACGATATAGCTTAATTTCTGGTCGGTGGTAAATTAAGTCTCTTTCCTTTTCTAGTTTATCTAGTGCTGTCTGGAGTCTCGATTTAGTTAAACCTGTTAAAGCTACTAAAATCTCTTGATGTTCTTCTTGGTCTGCTTTGGTAAGTTTTTCTCCACTAGCTTCATATAAAAACAAAGCTTTAATAACCATTAATTCTTCGCCATTTTCGGCACCTGCAACCAAATCCACAGCTTTTTTATAGTGATTATAAATCGAGGAATTAGAAAAATTTTCAATAAAGGTATTTACTAAAGCA
Source organism: Nostoc sp. LPT (assembly GCF_017115165.1). Taxonomy (GTDB): domain Bacteria; phylum Cyanobacteriota; class Cyanobacteriia; order Cyanobacteriales; family Nostocaceae; genus Nostoc. The sequence continues at coordinate 106,326 of NZ_JABXKF010000082.1, forward strand.
ATGGGATAAATGTAATTAAGTTTTCCAGCATTTTCTATAGACTGAGTTGCAATGAAATTTTTGACATAGCCTTTTATAAACTGAATAGCAGTCCGATCTTGAGTAAAATCAAGGTTGCACAGCAGATATGCTGTAAGAGGATGGAGGGGAAAACAACCCTCGGACAAGTGGGTATAAAACTCTTGGAAAGACCAGCCTTTGTTTTTATAAATTTTAATTCTTCGTTCGTAAGCTGTTTCAGCTTCTCTTCTCAGCGTGTTATCCCATTGATAACGAAACGTTTGCCAACTGGAGTCATTTTTTGGCAACAATAAGTTTTCTATTACTAGTTCCAAGCTAGAAGTAGGGTTATCGTAGGTAGTGCCATCTTTTGGTGCAAGGCGAGTTGCTATCTTTTGGTACTCTGGTATCGCATTTGCGGAAATTCCCAATGCCCTACCAGGATGAATTTGGGTGAAACTTAGTAGAGCAATTTTTCCTTTATAGTTTTCGCAAATGTTAGTAATGTTTTGTAGTGCGGTACCCCCAGCACCTATGTCATCTGCTGCCCAAGATTTCAGATAGTAATTTAGCTCATCAAATAAAATTAAAATCCCCTGGAAGTGGGCATTTTGTCCAGTGCAATAATTTTTTAACAGGTCTTCTAGAATTACTTGAATATTTACATCAGCAGCAAAATCAGGAGTAAATCCCGTGATTTTAAAAGCAAGTTTTTTAACAGTCGATAGAACACCAGAGTTATTTTCTCTGAGTAAGCGAATGAGAGAATTTAAATCACCATCAGGATTACCAATGCTTTCTAGATATTTCTCTGCTTTTGCCCTATTCACTGGATTCAAACTTTCCAAGTAGTGTAGGGGTTCGCTGCATATATCTTGTGCTAAAGAATCCTGAATACCTGCTTCTTGTAGATTTTTTACTAGTTGTTGCAAGAATTGCTTCCTAATGTCACCGCCTTGATCACCACTAAGACAGATAACCAAATGTTGGTGACGTTGGTTTTGTTTAAAAAACTTCAATCCTTCAGATATAGCCTGATTTTTGGCAGATGTCGCTTTTTCTACTTGTGATAAAATTCCTTGTACTTCCTGACTGTGGAAGGGTTTTTTGAAAAAATTTGCGATCGCGATCGCAAAATGAGACTTACCCTTACCATATTGTTGAATCATCAAATGGATATTCGGCTGATTTGCACTATGATAGCTACGGCGCACCACATCCAAAATACCAACCGTCGATAACTCAGGTTTTGTTGAGTCGTAGTTAAAGATAAAACTCTCACACAGAGGCAAATTTTTCTCTAAATCATCCAACATGCCAAAGTTCACAGAACTGGCAATACTACCCTTTTCGTTGATTTCAACAAGTTGCTTAAGGAGCATAATCAATTAAAATAGCAAATGCAAAGTGATAATTATCCTGAAGGAATACGCTTAATTCGCTCTGACGACCAATTTTTGGGTGCTAATTGCTCAGGTAGCAGTATCCACAAAAGTTTTTCTAGCTTGCGAGTTTCTTCCAGTTGCTTCCAGAAAAGGGTAATGTGACTCCCAGATGTAACCTGTAGATAAGTAATTAGACAATCTAATCCTTCCAGTAAAACAACCTGCTTACTAATCCCAGAACACATTGACTTGATAGCATCCAATTCAAGATCCAGATCATGATGAAGCGTGAGAAAGTTTTCTCCCGGTTGAATCCTTTGTAACAAATTTTTTCGGTAGTTGACCCGTTGAATATTATTGTCAAAAGCGATACGTACTAGTTCGTTTTCGTCAGGTATGTCCCACAGTAGTAAGTGAATTCTGTCATCGGGCCTGGCATCTCGCAGCCGGAAATCAGCTTTATCTGTCATAGGCCTTTTCCAGTAGTGCTAAGGGTTCATCCCAGCGCGGAATCACTTGGAAAGGAGGTACTGCCCGTCGCTGTTCGATGATGCCGTAAGCTTCTAGTGCATTTAGCTGTTCCTGTAGTGTATCTGCTTTGATCCCCAATACAGCAGCAATTCCCATTTTCTGGTTCATGATGGACTCCGTAAGAACAGAACCTTCGCCTTTAAAGTCACGTTCCCACAGCTTTGCTAGGAAATATCCCACCAGGTAAGAGTTAGGTAAGAGGGCATTTCCAGCAACATATTTATCTTGTTCTTGAGTGATAAACTTGCAGGATGCTAAAGCTTGAAACTCAGTGTATGCCCGCAAGATAAATTTGATTCTGTCAGCAATCACTTTGCTTTCTTCTTCAAACTCTGAAGCAATATGATACAATAATTCCTCGCTAGTAAATTTACTATAACGAGGCAAGAACGTATATATAAAGTAAGACCATCCACCCCAATCAGTAGGATTTTCTGGTGTTTTTTGTAGTCCTTTATCACCAAAACTTAAATAAAAGTGCATCAACCAGTCTGTAATATTTGACTCCAAGCCTGAGTCTAGCCGCAAGATAATTTCTCCTTCCCGACTAGGGCAATTATTCTTAATTAACCCTGCACGTACTGCCCAACTTTTTACTCGTCCTACTTTGCCATTACCTAAACTTGTTTTCTCCATCAAATTAGGCAAGCTATCATTTAAGCCTTTTTCTTGGGCAGCAGCATGAATAAGTCTATTTATTTCATCTTTTTTAAAGGCAAAAGATCCATTAAAATGTAGTTGCAATTTAGCCATAATATATTTTCTACATGTGAAGTTTAATAAAATAAACCATTTTTTTGGTATTAGTTAAATTTCAAAAATATGTATGATATGTTTACTCCCAGCATTTAGACAACTATTAAATTGTATATTATTAACTAGTATATATGCCACTTTCAATGTTGATATTAGTGTACATAGACTCACTACAGCAAGCAGCTAAACATCGCTAATTATCTAAACATGATTATTTCTTCCTCTAAGTGATAAAAGAAGGAAGAATTAAGTAGCCAAAATTAATCAATCGGCTGTTAAGTATTGTTAATTATGTGAAAGGATAATGTATAGGATTCCTTTTACTCTTTCCCTTTTACCTTTAGTTATGGAATCACCAATAGAACGTATTCGTCTCTCCCAAACAGCTAAAGACCAACTTACCAAACTGAAACGCAGCACCAAAATCGACCAGTGGAATATCCTATGTCGTTGGGCGTTTTGTCGTTCCCTCACAGAACCAACCGCACCCTCCCCCGTCCCAATTCCCCAGGATAGCAACGTCGAAATGACTTGGCGCGTCTTTGGCGGCGAAATGTCCGATATTCTCCTCCTCGCCCTCAAGCAACGCTGTCACAATGACGGCTATCCCACCGACAAAGAAACTCTCGCCACCCAATTCCGCTTACATTTGCATCGCGGTATTGGCTACTTAGCAGGCGATCCAAATATCAAGAAAATTGAAGATTTAATTGAACTGGCGGTTAAAAATTGAAAGGATATTAGTTGACTGTTAACTGTTCACTGTTAACTGACAAATAATATTATGCCTGAAGCGCTAGAAATTGAGCGTCATAGAGCTGCGATCGCTCGCACTGATTTATCTCGCCCCGTGCGATTGGCAATAGAATGGGCAATCCTGAATCCAGACACCACTTTTTTTGATTATGGTTGCGGCTATGGTGGTGATGTCCAGCGAGTAAAAAACTTAGGCTACACCAGTGCAGGCTGGGACCCTTACTACCATCCCGATGTACCACGCACCCCCGCCGATGTAGTCAATTTGGGCTATGTCCTCAACGTCATTGAAGACTCAGAAGAACGCCGTCAAAGCCTTCGCCAAGCTTGGGAACTCACCGGGAAAATTTTAATTGTCGCGGCTCAAATTCTGATTAACGCTCCCAGCAAAACTCAACTTGCTTACAATGATGGCATTGTGACGCGCCGTAATACTTTTCAGAAATATTACGAACAAGAAGAACTCAAAACTTATATTGATGAAGTCCTAAATGTCGATGCAGTACCGATCGCTTTAGGTGTCTACTTTGTTTTTCGAGATGAGGCTGAAAAAGAAAGTTACAAAGCTATCCGCTTTTTTTCTACCACTTCTACACCGCGAGTCCGCATCCCCGTTAAACGGTTTGAAGACTATCAAGAACAACTGCAACCATTAATGGCTTTTTTTACCAAACGCGGTAGACTACCCGTGAAAGGCGAATTAGAAAATGAACAGGAATTACTAAGCGAATTTGGTAACTTTCGCCGCGCCTTTGGGGTAGTTTTGCAAGCCACTGACGAGGAAGAATGGGATGCGATCGCTTACCGTCGTTCTCTAGATATCCAAGTTTATCTCGCCCTCACCCACTTCGATCGACGCCCTGCATGGCAAAAGTTAGCGCCAGAAATGCGGCACGATATCAAAGCCTTTTTTAGTAGCTATGAAGAAGCGTGCCTTGTAGCCGACCAAAAGCTTTTCAGCTTAGGTAAACCTGAGGTGATTCAAACTGCGTGTGAAAAAAGCAAAATTGGTAAACATACGCGTGGTGCGCTTTACGTCCATGTTTCGGCACTTGCTGCACTTGACCCCATACTCCGAATTTGTGAAGGTTGCGCTAGCCGTACCATTGGGCGTGTTGATGAAGCCACATTAATCAAATATCACACTGATAAGCCGCAAATATCCTATCTGTCTTACCCGGAATTCGACACCGATCCGCATCCGGCATTAAAAGCCAGTATCGGTATTGATTTAAAAACCCTCTTCATAACTCATCGAGACTACGAAACTAGGGCAAATCCGCCGATTTTACACCGTAAGGAAACATTTATTACCAGCAGCTACCCACGCTACGAAGAATTTGCTAAACTCACCCAACAAGAACAGGAATTAGGGCTGCTTAACCAAAAAAGCGACATCGGTACGCGTGAAGGTTGGGAAAAATGCCTTGCTGCACACAGAGTAGAAATCAGGGGGCATCAGGTTTATCCAATTCAGGAAAGTTAAGGAAAAGCTAAGACTTTCAAGACATTCTTGATGAGCATATCAGCCAAGAAGATTTGGTACAAACTGGCATATATGCATGAGATGGTATGGCAGGTGTGGCAAGATAACTGCAATTGGCTAATACCAATTTTACGTAAAGCGCACAGCTTTATAATTCCTGCAAGCTTTGCATGATAGGCGCTTGCTCCGACCGATAACATGCATTCTTAAGAGAAATTAATCAAAGGTTGATAAGGAATGTTTAAACAATGAGAGAAATGCAAGCACTGCGACAAGCTGTCCAAAGTCGTAAGATGGGTGCTTTGTTATTGCTAGGTTTTGCATCTGGGTTGCCGTTGTTTTTAACTAGTAGAACGTTGCAGTTGTGGATGCAAGATGCCAAGGTTGATATAGGGAAAATTACTTTATTTGGTCTGCTGGCTTTGCCTTATTCCCTGAAATTCTTATGGTCACCTTTATTAGATAGATTTATACCGCCAGTTCTAGGAGGAAGGCGGGGTTGGCTAGTAATTACGCAACTGGGATTAGCATTAGCGATCGCACTTCTAGCATTACAACAGCCTGCGCAAAATGACCAAGTACTACAAGTTCTGGCAATCAACTGTCTGATCATCACTTTTTTGAGTGCCACCCAAGACATTGCCGGTGATGCCTACCGCACGGACATTTTAAATCCCCTAGAATCCAAAACAGGTGCATCAGTTTGGGTTCTAGGCTATCGTTTAGCCCTGTTTATTACCAGTTCCTTAGCTTTAGTTCTAGCAGATCATATCCCTTGGAATAGTGTTTACTTACTCATGGCAGCTTTAATGGCAGGGAGTATACTGACAACTTTATGGGCACCAGCAGAACCAAAGATCCGCGACAACACACAAAAAGCTGCACCCCTATCTTTCAAAGATGTCATTTTTCTGCTATTTATAACTGTGTTGGTAGTTGGATTAATCGGAGGTGTATTTGTCGGCTTTATCTCCCTACCTATATTTTATTGGCTATTAGCAACTTTGATATTAGCCTGGATAGTCACATCTTTGTTATTACCGACAGAGTTATTAGGTGAGGTAAGAGAAGATAGTCCGCCCCAAAATTTACAAGAAGCAATTTTCCTACCATTCAAAGAATTCTTTCACCGATTTGGGCTGACTCAAGGTAGCGTCATCCTAGTTTTTATCGTCCTCTATAAGCTGGGTGATTCTTTGGTGGGAATCACAGCGAATTTATTTTTGCGAGAAATCAGTTTTACCAAAACTGAGATTGGGGCAATTCAAGCTGGAATGGGCTTTCTAGCGACGACAGTTGGCGTATTAGTCGGTGGCGTCATTATGACTAAAATTAACCTCAATCGCAGTCTATGGATATTTGGCATACTGCAATTATTGAGTAACTTGGGTTATTATGCGTTAGCGGTTGCTGGCAAAGATTATTCGCTTTTAGTGTTGGCAGTGAACATCGAAAACTTCAGTGCTGGATTAGTCACAGTTGCTACAGTTGCATTTTTAATGAACCTTTGTAACCACCGCTTTACAACTACTCAGTTTGCTTTATTCTCTAGCTTAATGGCTATTAGTAGAGACGTTCTTTCAGCTCCTGCCGGAGATTGGGCTAAGGCCACAGGCTGGCCCTCATTTTTCTTACTAACCCTAGTAGCAGCCTTACCTGGATTGCTACTTTTACCGTTAGTTGCCCCCTGGAACCCTCAGCCAGTGGCAGTATCCAGACCAGGACTTGAAGAAGAAGAAGAGGATATATGGGGAATCAAGTAGTTATTGCTGTCGGCACATTTATTCTCTTACTCACTGGTTTATTACTTGGGTATGTTCTGTCGCAGTTAGTTCTAGGATTTCTAGCATTTAACCTTCTAACTTTTTTCGGAACACTCAGCCTAATTTTAATTTTTGGTACGCTTTATTACGTTTTATTTTGGCAATTGCGAAGAGAGCAGTCCCGGCCATCAACTCCATCAACCATTAATCAAGGGATACCAACCCAGGTTGAGGAGGGTTTATCTGATAGCTATCTCAAAAACAGGCTAATTGCTAAATTATCTGGTGACACTGTCGCAGCCGAACGGTTAATTGAACAGGCAAAAGAGACTTATCCTGGGATGCCGGAGAATTGGTATTGCGAAAGAGTACTTGATGACTTGGAGAGCGATCGCCAGCGGGAGTAGGGCAGTGGGGAGTGGGAAGCAGGGGAGCAGAGAAGAATAATTAATCCCCAATGCCCAATTCCCCATGCCCAATGCCCCATTCCCAATTCCCAATTCCCATGCACAGAAAATTGATAAAATAATCAAGAATACTTAACAAATCTTCAGCTAGGTTCTCATAAAAGTTCCTAGCTTCTTGCAATTAAAATATGGCTATTTTTCGTCAATACATCGCTCCGCTGCTTGCGGTATTGGTATTTCTCTTTGCCCTAGTTGCAGTCAGCGCTCGGATCTTTTTACCGTCTGATATGGCAGCACCCGCACCAATTGAAGAGGTAGAGGTAACTTCTCAACCTACTACAACTGATTTACCTCCAGCAGCACATAACGCAAGCTAGCTAAGTCAATAAACCTATTTAAGTGTCTGAACAACTACTACCTGGATATATTATTCGCCGTGGCTCCCTTTTGGAGCGATCGCTGCTGCTTAAATTCATGCAGCGAACTTACCAGGATCTCTTTCCCAATGAGGATTTTTCCCACCTAGAGCAAACAGTTAAGCAATACTTTTCTAGCGATACACCCTTATGGTGGGTAGAGTTTTCGAGTGAGGGAGATAAGGGAGAAAATTCTACCTCATCCCCCGATCCCCCGATGGCCTGCCTCTGGGTGGGCAATGCTATAGATCAAGTACATGGGAACCGTCATGCTCACATCTTTATCCTTTACGTTGTACCAGAATATCGACGACGGGGTATTGGTACAGCCTTGATGCGATACGTGGAAAATTGGGCTATTCAAAGAGGCGATCGCCAGATTGGACTGCAAGTGTTTCAATCCAACAAACCCGCATTGAATCTTTACAATCAGTTAGGTTATCAAACCCAATCCATCTGGATGGTAAAATTCCTGAGTGCAGAAAAATAAACTCAAGGATAGCGATAACATACTGTAGCGTCTGAGTTATGGAGATTCTCGTTGAGATAAAACTCAACGAGGAAGAAAGGAAAATGTATAAGAACCCAACTAATATATATAAAGCTTTAACTTATTAGCGCGGGGGATTATGTGTTAATCCCTTTTCGGGATTGAAATCAAATTATGTATGACGAAGACGATCTAAGCCTACTCGATATTGAGGAGGAGCTAGAAAGCCCCTTAGATAAAATAGAGCCGCTAACTGCCGAATCAGTTGTGGCAAAGCCCGATCCAGAAGTGATGCTAACCTTGCTGCAAAATCCTCAGCCCCAGCAAAGAATGTTAGCGGCACGTGCTTTTTGTGATATAGAAGATGCCCGTGCTACCCCCCATCTGATTCGCCTGTTAACTGATACCTGTCCCTTAGTGCGGGTTAGTGCAGCTTATGGCATCGGACGCAATCCCAGTTCAGAGGCAGTGAGTCCGTTAATTGCTCAACTAAACAGTGATTGGAATGGCTATGTGCGTAAAGGTGTAGTTTGGGCTTTAGGAAACTGTCGTGATCGCCGTTCTTTAGCACCTTTAGCAGACGCTTTAAGAACCGACATTTCCGCAGTGCGTTTGTGGGCTGCTAGCGCCTTAGCACAGATGGCAGAAGTCGGTTATGAAGCAGTTATAGGGGCAATACCACCATTGATCGAAGCTTTAGTCCAAGATCCCGTGGCAGCAGTGCGAAGTAACAGCGCTTGGGCAATTGGTCAACTGTGCCGCGAATTGCCTTCTAATGTAGTTTATGCCACAGCGATCGATGCCCTAATTCAAGCCTTTGCCGAAGACCAAGATTTGGGAGTTCGGGAAGACGCCAAAGCCTCACTGTTAGGAGTGGGCGATCCTCGTGGCTTGCAACTAATTGAAACCCTAGAACAAGAAGGATGGTTTTGATTAAACATTGGGCATTAGGAATTGGGGATTGGGGATTGCATTAGGCATTGGCCAAACACCCTGACTATCTAATTAGTATTTAAGAGCTTGAGACTCAAGCACAGCGAGAAGTT
>NZ_JABXKF010000164.1 GCF_017115165.1 Nostoc sp. LPT
TCACTGGTGGATTCAATTTGGAGTTTAATCGTAACTAATTACCCGGACATGATATGAAACCATGACTCCAGAAATGCAAACTTGCATGGATGTTTGTATGGACTGTCATAAAATGTGTATGGAAACCATGACTCATTGCATGAGCAAAGGTGGTCAGCAGATGGACAAGAGCATGATGAGCATGATGAGCATGATGCGTGATTGCTCTGAAATGTGCATGATGTGTATGAATATGATGATGAGCGGTTCTGAGTTCATGGAACGCACTTGTATGCTTTGTGCGGAAATGTGCGATCGCACTGCAATGGCGTGTGAGATGATGAGCGATGACGCGAAAATGATGGAATGTGCTGCTGCTTGCCGCAAGTGTGCAGAGTCTTGCAGAAGTATGCAGATGATGCCCGCATAATTCCACGACAATCTAGCAGAAGTTTCTCTGCAACCTAATATTCAAGCGCTCAGACTCTTTTGGTCTGGGCGCTTGAAGTAATTTAATCATTTTTGTTAGCTGAACTCTTGTGTCAATCTTGTATACACTTTCCTTAGCATCCAATCCTTTACTACTTCACCAAAATCTTTAAAATCTATGATTTTGGTAAAAATATCTTGATTTAAATCCATTCGCTCAATCAACTTTGTCAGAAATACATCCTCAAAGCCATATTTAAAGTTCTGGATTGAGTTACTTTTGGCTTGTTGTGATAATGTCTTATCCTGAACTAACGCTTCTTCAATTTGGCTGAAAAAATATTTGTCTGCTTCAGTAAAATCAGTTCTAAATCTTTTGTTGAGAATATCGATAATCTCTGAAAGTTTAGCCTGTTCTTCTTTATCTCTTGGTATGCCAGCTTCAGTTATAGGTTGTAGAGATAACTCTGTATTTTTTTCTAAGATTATCTGACCTTCTCGGATTTTTTGTAGTCGATAATATTCTAGTACAACTTCGTCAATAAGTTTAAAAGCTTCACTTTGGCTAAGTTTTGGTAATTTGGTTTGCAAAAGACGAGTAAAAGCATAAAATTTTTCTAGTTCTCCATCTGCAAATGGCATAATCTGTGCCAAGAATGCATATAATCTGATAAACGCAGTTAGACTTTTTTTAAACTCATCTTGCTGTTCTTCACTTAAACCTTTAAAACGGTCTACAGCAGGATCAATAAAGGAATGCAGTCTACTTTGATCTTGATTATTTACCTTTTCCTGAGACTTAAAAAATATCTTGGCAAAAGCATCTACCTCACTAGGCCAGATAATCTGGTAGCCATCTAACCTATTTTTTAAATCATACAGTCTGTTAGGATCTGTTGTTGCTATTAGTGTTGTTTGTTCGTAATAAGGCTGGAAAGCATCAATAATTTCCTGCTCATCATTAGCAAAATCTAAAACAAAAGTGTCTTCCTTACCGGGACAAGTGCGATTCAAGCGAGAGAGGGTTTGTACAGCTTTTACACCAGAAAGTTTTTTATCTACATACATGGTGTGCAATAATGGCTGATCGAAACCAGTTTGATACTTGTCTGCTACAATCAGGAGTTGATATTCAACCGTTTCAAATTTTTCGGGTAATTCTTTTTCACCAAAGCCGTTGATATCAGATTCAGTGTACTCGATGTAAGTTTCTCTATCGGTAAAAGCAGTAAAGGCTACTAATGCTTTGATGTCTGCATAACCTTGTTTCTGTAAATAGTTGTCGAATTCTTCTTTATAGCGGATTACATGCGGTCGAGAAGCTGTAACCACCATTGCTTTAGCTTTCCCGCCAATTTTATGCATCACACATTGGCGAAAATGCTCGATAATAACTTGAGTTTTTTGGGCTAGGTTGTGTGGATGGAGTGATAAAAATTTAGCGATCGCTCGACTCGTTTTCTTTTTGCTAATATTAGGATCGTCTGCGATCGCCTTACTGATTTTGAAGAAAGTTCTGTATGTTGTGTAATTTTGCAACACATCCATGATAAAACCTTCTTCAATTGCCTGGCGCATGGAATAAAGATGAAAGGGTTCTGTTTGCCCTTGGGCGTTCATCTGGCCAAAGTCTTCTAAGGTTTTTGGCTTGGGTGTGGCTGTGAAGGCAAAAAAGCTCAAATTTGGTTGTTTACCACGGGCACGCATCGACTTGCGGATGTTATCTTCAATATCATCTTCCTGGTCAACCATGCTTTCTTGCTTGGCTGAAAGACTTAAATCGTTAATAGAAAGCACTTCTTTCATTTTCTTGGACGCTTCGCCACTTTGAGAACTGTGGGCTTCGTCCACAATTAGGGCGTAATTACGTTTAGGTAGTTCGCCAATCTTGTTTTTTTCTAAGATTTCCCGAATCTTATCTAAGACAAAAGGAAATTTCTGTAAGGTAGTAATAATGATGTTAGTGCCAGAAACCAACGCTTCAGCTAGTTGTGCAGAGTTTTTATCAATTTTTTGCACGACTCCTTGCTTATGCTCAAACTGGTAAATCGTGTTTTGAAGTTGCTGGTCTAATACTTTTCTATCAGTGATAACGATAACTAAATCAAAAACTTGTTGATCTTGATCATTATATAAGCTAGCAAGTTGATATGCTAACCAGGCAATAGAATTACTTTTGCCACTACCAGCAGAATGCTGAATTAGATAATTTTGTCCTGTACCCTTAACTTTGGCATCTGCGGTTAACTTGCGAACTACATCTAATTGGTGAAACCGAGGAAAGATGAGGCTTTCTTTTTTGACTGTTTTACCATCAAGTTTAATAATTTCTTGCTCTAGGTGCAAAAAACGACCTATAATATCTAGCCAACTGTCTTTTGCCCAGATTTCTTCCCAAAGGTAAGCGGTTTTGTAACCCTTTGGGTTGGGTGGGTTGCCTGCACCTTTGTTGTAGCCTTTGTTGAAGGGTACAAAACGAGTGTTAATGCCACTAATGCGGGTAGTCATCCAGATTTCATCGGGGTCTACGGCAAAATGTACCAAAGCACGCCGTCTGAATTGAAATAACAGTTCATGATTTTCCCGGTCTTCAACATACTGTTCTTTAGCTTTTTCAACATCTTGTCCAGTGAACTGATTTTTTAGTTCTACTGTGGCGACTGGCAAACCATTGATACTCAGGACAATATCTACAGAATTTTCATGTTTAGAGCTATAACGCACCTGACGAGTCACAGTGAGGATGTTTTGCTCGTAAAGTGCTAAGGTATCAGGATTTAGATTGCTAGCAGGTTTGAAGAATGCCAGTTTGAAACGCACACCGTAATCTATAATTCCGTAGCGCAGTACGTCTAGCATTCCCCGCAACTCTAATTCTGCATAGAGCCTTTGAATGAACTTTGGTTCTACAGCCAAGCCGTGAATCTCTGAAAGCTTTTGCCATGCTTCTGGTTGAGAAGTTTGAATGAACTGGAATATGGTGGCTTTATCGAATGCCAACTCGCGGCTAAAGTTGGCAGCATCGCCTAACTGATAGCCACCATTCTGAATTAGGGAGTCAACTATAGCAACTTCAAAAGCTCGTTCTGTGATTTGGCTGGTCATGGTGTTGAACTCCCCTTGCTTTTTATTTCGTCTATGAAATACTGGTAAGCCGCTTCGCGGAATGTTCTTTAATGTACTCTTCTGCTAAAGACAACATCCCACCTGTTCCACAGGCAGGGTCATAGATAGTTGTCACAATACCTTCTTGAGTTAGAATATTTCTGTCATTGAGAAACAGTAAGTTAACCATCAGCCTAATAACTTCACGGGGTGTAAAATGTTCCCCTGCGGTTTCATTAGATAGTTCCGAAAATTTGCGAATCAATTCTTCAAAAACATAGCCCATCTCCATGCTGTTTACTTCATCTGGATGAAGATTGATTTCAGCAAAGTTTTTGACAATTAAAAATAGTAGATTTGCTTCATCTAAACGATTAATTTGGTCAGTAAAGTTAAAATATTCAATGATTTCTCTTCCAGCAATAGAGAAGCCATTAATAAAATTTCGGAGATTAGCAGCTACATTATCTGGGTCTGCCTTGAGTTTTTGAAAGGTAAACTGGCTAATGTTGTGAAAAGTTCCGCCAGCTTTCTGATTTAGTAACGGCTCTGGATTTTTCAGATTCATGGACTTTAGTTTGGTTTCGTAAAATTCCATGACTACTGCTTTTGTTGGCTCTAGAACACAGTCCAAACGGCGCAATACTGTAAACGGTAATATGACTTTACCGTAGTCAGCTTGCTTATAATCACCGCGTAAAAGTTCAGCAATACTCCAAATAAAACCGGCAAGTTTTCTTACTTTTTCCGTTCGAGACATTAAAAACTCCAGGGTAGACTCATCAACTGTAATGTATTGGAAGCCAGCTAACTCACATTTTGCACCAGGCGACTGGAAGTTGCAGCTATAAAGACAAAACCCGCCTCTGCGGGTTTGAAGCTATTGCTTGCCATAATCATCCTATGTAGGGTCAAATAACTAATCTATCACTGCCGCCAAGTTTTCCATTATTACAGCTTCGTTGCGTCCCGTGCATCTCTGCGTTCATTCCATCAAAATCAACCGCAGAGGATCTAAACGCACATACCAAGGAAAAGGTTGATCTTTCATCGTTGCCCATTTTTCTTTGAAGACTTCAGCTTGCAGATGATAATCTTGAGAATTCTTGCCAGCCGAATGTAGTTTGAGAAATAATGTCATTCTATGAGGCGTTTCATTTGTTCGTACTACCCAGCAGGGAAAAGTATTTTCCTGTGATAAGTCGTTGGTAAAAATGAACTGATGGGCGCGAATGCCGATGTGGGATAATTCGCTTTTGACAGGTTCAATTACTTGCAGAGTACAACCCCAATCAATCGCTTCTACCTGTTGCGATGACTGGAGAACAGCACGGGAGAAGTTTTTGCATCCAGTGAGTTGGGCAACACTTACAGTAGCAGGATGCTGGAAAATCTCATATTTGCTGCCATAATGAACGGCTCTACCATGCTCCAATACCAACAGATTTGGGCAAATCCGATAAGCTTCTTCCATATTATGAGTGACAAATAGAGTCACACCTTGATAGCCAGCCAAAGTTTCTGTCATTTGCTGCTCTAATTGACTACGCAGATGTGTATCAAGTGCGGAAAACGGCTCATCTAAAAGCAGCGCTTCCGGTTGACTTGCTAATGCTCTTGCCAAAGCTACCCGTTGTTGTTGTCCCCCAGAAAGTTGGTGCGGATAGCGATCGCCTAATCCCTGCAACTGCATTGCTATTAGTTGCTCCTCTACCTGCACCCGAATACTCCCAGCAGATAGGTTTTTGGGCAAGCCGAAAGCGATATTTTGCGCCACACTCATGTGGGGAAACAGAGCATAATTCTGCACTAAAAAACCGATGCGGCGATCGCGACTGGGTAAATTAATTCCTTGTTCCGAGTCAAACAAAACTCTGCCATTTAAAACTATCTGCCCGATTGTGGGCGTTTCTATTCCCGCAAGACAGCGCAAAATCATGCTCTTACCTGCTCCAGAACCCCCTAACAATCCCAACGGTTGCTCATCGGTAGTGAAAGCAACTTTTAAATCAAAGCTAGGAAGTATTTTTTCAATGTTGACTAATAATCCACCAGATTCATAGCTAGAGTGCGGAGTATAAAGAATTTCTCCCCCTGCTCCCTGCTCCCTGCTCGTTGCTCGTTGCTCCCCACTCCCCACTCCCCTTTTCTTTTCCCTCAATTCTTGCCAGAAGTTAACTGCAATAATTCCAGAGAGAGAAATCACCATAATTGCGATCGCCCAGAACCAAGCCTCATTCATTGCTCCCCCTTCCACAGCATAATAAATTGCCATTGGGATTGTCTGCGTTTGTCCGGGAATATTACCAGCCAGCATCAACGTTGCGCCAAATTCTCCTAAAGCACGGGCAAAAGCCAGCATTGTGGCGGCGACAATGCCGGGTAGTGCCAGAGGTAAACTGATGCGCCAAAAGATTATGGTTTCAGTTGCACCAAGGGTTCTAGCTACTCGCAGTAGATTACCATCTATTTGTTCAAAAGCTCCCAGTGCAGTTTTATACATTAAAGGGAAAGAAACTACCGTGGCTGCGATCGCTGCACCATACCAAGTAAAGACGATGGTGAAGTCAAAAGCCTCCATGAATTTCCCTACAGGGCCATTTTTACCAAAAAATAGCAGCAACAAGAAACCGACAACTGTAGGCGGTAAAATCAGGGGTGCAATAAAGATACCCTCAATCAACGATTTACCTTTGCCACGATATCCCAGCATCCAGTAGGCAGCAGCGATACCCAAAAAGAAGGTGATAAATGTGGCAAGTAATGAAGTTTTGAGTGATATCCAAAGAGGCGATAAATCCAATGGCATAGTTGCGTACGGAAGAATTAGCTCAACTAATCCCTAATTTACCAACTTTGGCTTGAATATGTTGGAAAAAGTTGGTAAAGTACATCACAATCAATCAAGGAAATCCCAAAAACTAGCCAAATTTTAAACAAAATTTGCGTTCAGTTGGGTATCAAATATCAGAATTCGATACGGTTTGTTATTATTTGATACTCATCTTGAAACCAACTGGTAAAGAAGTTGTCTTTGCTTGTGCTGCTTTTGGAGAAAATGTTCTAAGCTTGTTTCACTTGAACGAGCAAATAGTCATGGTGACGGAATACAAGATTGAAGATGGCGATACCCTGAATGGGTTGCTTTTATCTGAAATAGCTTCTGGCTACAGTGTTGTACCGATTCTTTACTAGAAATATCAGCAAGACAATTACTCTTTAATGCCCTGGTATGATGTTAAGCTTGATGCTGGCGATCGCTTAATTGTTTTAGCCACAAGCAGTAGTTTGCAGCAAATTGAATGGGGTGAAATGCTGCCTCGTCCTTGGCAGGTGTAAATTGAAAAAGTTCTGACTACAAATGCCATTATCTATGGTGCTGAAGAGATAGTTTTGATTACGGGATGTAGTTCCACTACTGCTAAACAATGGATGAATAATTTGCCTATAGTGTTACCGATACCACTTTATAAACATCAAGATCAACGTCTCGTGCGCGAGTTAACAAAAGTACAATTTTTGGCAAATGTTATCTATATTGGGCAACCTGAAATCTCCCATATCTATAAGTCATATCATCTGCGGATAATTATTGGAGTTTATACTAAATAATCAAACTCAAAGCAAAAAATAAGAGACAAAATTCATAGGCATTTATTGTAAAAATAAAAGCACAACGATGTTATGCTTTTGTAGATTATTGGCATTCAGTTCATTGTGACAACCAGATAGTTTCTTAATCATATGATGTCCGGGCGATTAAACATAATACCCGGAATCCCACCCCGCCAAAGCTGCGCTTTAGCTCCCCTCCCGAAAAGCGGGGAGGGGTTGAGAGTGGGGTTCTTTTATTATGGGTAATTTGGCGGACATGATATCAGTCCAGTTGAGTACTGTATGCACTAAAACCGTAAGCCAAAGTTTCTTTTAAATTATCTGATGGCTTGAGACTTCTATTGATAGCATTAGCAAACGGCACCGGAATCCCTTTGATGGTTTCCGGCAATATTGCATATTCTGCTGTTGGTTCGACAATGTATTCTGGACACTTAGCTTTCATCCCAGCAGTAGCTAACATTTCTTCTATTTCAGCAGCTGAATATTGCTTGAGATAAACTGGATTTCTCACAAATGGGTTCAGCCTTCTGATAAAATTATGGATAATATGAGAAGGACAAGATTTATTGTGAAAGGAATGATTAAAAACAAAAATTCCACCAGGTTTTAGCACACGACATATATCAGCCAATAAATTTCTTAATTGTGCATCTGGAATATGCATAAAAACGCAGTTAGAAATTACCAAATCTATAGAATTATCTTCTAAAGGTAATGTCTCAGCAGAAGTACAAATCAAGTGAAATTCAGCTTCGGGGAAAAAATTGTATTCTTGTTTAACTTTGATTAACCGCCGCAATAAAGGTTCAGAAATATCAATGCCATAATATTTCTCGCATTTTAGATTTTTCGCTTTCGAGAGATGTAAAGGTGCGCGACCATAACCAGAACCAATTTCTAGAATAGAACCGACAGATTTATTCAACGGAAATTTGTTCCAAGTACCTCCAGGCGTACCAGTTAGCAAAGTGTAATCTTGTTTAATGGGCGATGTTGCTGCAACTTTTTCAATTTTTTGGGAACCATAATATGTTTTACCAATTGCGTCCCATGTTTTTTTATGTTGAGTATTAGTTAATTGTTCATAGTCGCTAGGAAAATAAATGCCATCTCGCAATTCAAAGTCATTCAGACTAAATTTTGCATTTGCTAATTGACTCATTATGATTATTCCTCATGAATAGTTAAATCTGTTTTCTGTTATACTCTTAACTCAGCATTACCCGCAAGTGATTTTTACTGAACTGCTTCTCCTGAGCCTTTTTTAAGTCTATAGCTATTTTAAATTTGATGGAATATAGTGAGGTTGCACAAATATGCTACCAAAGCGCCCATTGCATCCAAACGAAAATCGCTATAATAATCAACTCTTGCTCGATCAAAACACAAGTTCGTATACATTAGTTGATGGACTCAACAATTGGAGGCTGCGATGGTAGGAGGGTTACAACAAAAACGGGTGGTAGTTGTAGGTGCTGGTTGGGCTGGTTTAGGAGCAACCTACCATTTGGCAAAACAAGGTTATGATGTGACACTTCTCGAAGCAGGCCCCTATCCCGGTGGATTGGTGGCAGGTTGGCAAACAGCCGCCGGAAAATCTGTTGAAGCTGGCATTCATGGGTTCTGGTATCCTTACAAAAATATTTTTTCTTTAATCAATGAATTAGAAATGAATCCTTTTACTACTTGGACTCGTTCTTCGCAATATTCGCCAGCAGGTTTGGAAGTTGAATCACCAATTTTTCAAGATTTACCGCGACTCCCCTCGCCACTGGGAACTTTTCTCTACACTCAGTTTAAGCGGCTGCCACTAATTGACCGTCTCAGCGCCCTGCCTTTACTTTATGCTGTTGTTGATTTTGATAATTCTGATGCAGCTTGGCGGCGCTATGACTTTGTAACTGCCCGTGAATTATTCAAAAACTTTAACGTTTCTGCACGGCTTTACCGCGAGGCTTTTGAACCAATGTTATTGGTGGGCTTGTTTGCCCCTGGCGAACAGTGTTCAGCCGCCGCAACTTTAGGGATGCTTTACTTTTTTATTCTGGCTCATCAACCCGATTTTGATGTGGTTTGGTGTCGGGGAACTGTTGGAGAAAAGATATTTCGTCCTTGGGTGGAACGTATCGAAAAAGCTGGTGTGCGAGTGTTGCCCAAGCGCCGGGTTACAGATTTAATTGTTGATAGTAATCATCGAGCCAAGGCTGTGGTTTGTAGTGATGAAGTAATTGAAGCAGATGCCGTGATTTTTGCAGTTGGAATCACAGGGATGAAGAAAATTGTCTCAACTAGCCCTAGTTTACAAAGCCGTGAAGAATTCCGTAATTTGAGCAATTTAGGAGCAATTGATGTTTTAGCAACGCGACTATGGTTTGACCGTAAAATTGATATTCCTCGTCCTTCTAATGCTTGTTTTGGATTCGACGCAAGTACAGGTTGGACGTTTTTTGATTTGAATGCTCTACATGATGAATATCGAGATGAGCCGGGAACAGTGATTGAAGCTGATTTCTATCACGCCAATCAGTTTCTGGGTTTGAGTGATGAGGAGATTTTAGCAATAGTTCAGGGTTATTTAGCAACTTGTCTGCCAGCATTTGGGGAGGCAAAGATAATTGATAGTAGTGTGATTCGGCTACCTCAAGCAGTGACTCACTTTGCACCTGGCAGCTATCGTTATATGTTGCCCGCTAAGACAAGTTTTGAGAATGTATTTATGAGTGGGGATTGGATTGTGAACCGTCATGGTTCCTGGTCACAGGAAAAGGCTTATGTTACTGGTTTGGAGGCGGCGAATTTGGTGGTGTCTTATTTGGGAGAAGGTCAGCCAGCCGAGATTTTAGCTGTAGAAGAGGATGAAGTGCATATTCAAGTGGCGCGATCGCTCAACCAAACTTTGCGTAAATTGAGTAAATCTATCCTGCCTGACTTCTGGTTGCCGTAATCTGTAGGGATGCACTGCTGTGCTACCCTACTGTATGTATATTTCTCGCAAATTTAGTTAATCATTAATTGTAATTTAAATTCGGTAAGCTAAAGAAAGCGATCGCGATACCATCCTTGTAATGTAAATCAAATCACATAAGCTTATGGAGCTAGACTCTTTACAAACTGAGGTGATTCTGACGCACCCGCGTGAGTCCCTTGGTAGAATGCAACTTGATTGGACACCCCAACCCGGAAACTATCTTGATTTTCAAGGTAAAACCTACGCGGTTTTAGAGCGCCGCCATAAATACAAACTTCAAGCTGGGCGCTACCGCTTGCATAATATCGCTATTTATGTACAGTGTGCTAAACGACCATCTGAGAAGAGTTTGGTAGCAGGACGTTGGGTAATCGGTGATGCCACCTGCTGCTACAATGCTCATTCAGAACTCATTCGCTGTGCAGTCAACCCAGATGGCCCTTGCGAATCTTGCCGCTTTTATGAGTGCTGAGTGCTGAGTGCTGAGTTAGGAGTTATTATTCTCCCCCTGCCCCCTGCCTCATCCCCGTCAGCTTCCCGTACCAAAAACTTCTCCCACAGTTAAGCGCATACCATTAACAAAATCCCATCCCGACTGGGGACGTTTACCGGCTAACTGAACTTCTCGCAACAGCAATAAACCTTCCCCAGTTTGGACAATCGCGCCAATTCCTTTGGCAATGCTGACTACAACTCCCGGTTTATCTGATACATTTGACAAATCAGGCAATTTATGTATTAATTCTTGCAATTCTACTGGGAGATCGCGATCGCTTACAGAACCAAGAGGAGCAGAAGCAGTAATTTTCAACAGGTTATCGCGAAAGGTAGCCGTGCAGTTAGGGTAAAAGCCTCTAATTTGATTGTGTAATTGGATCGCACTTTTTGACCAATCCAAAGCATAATCTGGTTTTTGAATCAGAGGTGCATAAGTCGCTGCTAAATTATCTTGAGGAATTGGTTGAATTTCTTTATGTTCCAACTTTAACAGAGTTTCCACCAATAAATCCCCACCGATCCCCGCTAGTCTGTCGGCTAAATCTTGGGCATTATCCAGTAATTCAATAGGTGTAGTGGCTATTTGGAGCATTGCGCCAGTATCCATCCCCACATCCATTAACATAGTGGTGATCCCCGTTTCTGTCTCACCGTTATACAAACACCACTGAATCGGCGCTGCACCGCGATATTTGGGTAAAATCGAACCATGCACATTAATGCACGCCAATTTCGGCATATTTAAGATTTTTGCCGATAAAATCTGTCCATAAGCGACAACGACAAACACATCTGCATCTAATTGTTTGAGTTTGGTTAAAGTTTCAGTGTCTTTTTTCACCCGTTCGGGTTGCCATACTGGTAAATTTTGAGCAGTAGCGATCGCTTTTACTGGTGAAGGTGTAAGTTTATTTCCGCGTTCCCGGCGTTTATCTGGTTGGGTGATAACCGCCAGTAGCTCAAATTCTGAATGATTCAATAACTTTTCCAAGGTGGGTACAGCAAACTGGGGTGTACCAAAAAATACAATTTTCATTAATAATTAGTTGTTAGTCGTGAGTCATTAGTTAATCGTAAGTGCGCCCCTCATAACTGACAACATTTCAGTTGCATGTTGAAACAGAATGCACTGAGCCAGCATCTAGCAGGCTCCTGGATTCGGGACGGCAGTTGCAAAACACAGTTGTTCGCTGTAAATAATATTCGCTGTTTGGTGGTACAATATTTTCGTATTCATGAAACCAAAGGCTGCTTGATTAACTTAATTGTTAAGTTAACAAGTGTAATAGCTAAGTATCAGCCGCATCTGCCTCTAGTAAACCTAATCACTTAGTGGTTTTTCGTTGTGAGTCGCTAGAGCATCTACCGAGTGAATTTTGTTGTGTTCCCGATCGTCTTCCCGAAATTAGCTTTAAATGTAGTTAAATTTCCGAAAAAATATTGCCTCTTCTAGCTATTTTTGTAGTTTAGATAGCAATTTATAACTTTGGGTTGCTGATAGCAATATCTTCTGAGTATGATGTATTATGCGTCCGCTTTCCCAGGTTTTTAATTAACGCCTCACGTTACCATCATGAGGGTTTGCGCTGTTATATTTAGTGTGTAATCTAGCTTATTTGCTGTGTACTAGCGATCGCTAGTACAATCCCCGATAACTAAGTTATCTCACTCTTGTTTGCCAGCCTGATTCCTCAAACTATACCCGAAATATTTCTTAACTAAGACTTATTTTTGGTGTGGTGGAATGTAGCGACATTATATATCGTGTAGTAATTACTGAGTTCTCAGCATATTTACTATACTCGCATATTTTTGCCAAAAAATATCCAGTACCTTAGTAATAAAAGGTGTAAACAATGATACTTAATCTTTGTAAAACTCTTCAAACTTTGAAGATATTATCTCGTCATTAGTTTTAGTTTCTTGTTATACATATAACTACCACCTGCCCCATTGCTGTTGATGTATTGCTTCTCACATAGCAATTGCCCCCTCTAGAGAGTCTACAAATGCTTAAATCCCTTTTGCTGTCGGGATGGTTCCGCACACAACCATTTCTCAATTACGTTGTCGTTGTGATACTGCTTGCACCTTTATTAGGAGCATCGGCTCACTCGATCCCAGTAAGATCCGAAGTACATAAACTAACTTCGATGACTGGAGAATCTGATGTATCAAAGGAAATAGCTGTAGTTGGGGAACCTGAGATAGCTGAAACATTAAAAACAGATCAAATCGAATCGACAACAGAAGAATTTGACTCTGTGCCAACACAAAGTACTGCTGTTCAGGAACCGCAAGTATTACCAGCGAATAAAATTGAGTCTTCGACTCAAGTAGATAATTATTTGTCAAGCAGCGATTTAGATTTAAGCGATGTAACTGTTCCCGATTCTTTGGCAGCAGTTGAACTCGCACCATCAACAGATGTTCCTGTTAGTCAACTTAATTTAATACGCAAACTTAAAGCTGCTAATGTCAAGTCTTTAAGAGGACAAGAAAATTATCTCTCTAGAAAAAAATTTTTTATTGAATCATTGACAGCAACTCAAGTAGCACCAGCTATTAGAGAATCTCAATCAACCACAACGACCGAAATACCTGTTGTAGAACCAGTTGATGAGTCCCAAGCAGAACAAATAGATCCCATAGGTAGTCCTCATCCGATTCCTTGGAAATGGATTACAGCAACTCAAGAAGCCATTGCTTCTAATGGTGGTTCTGGAGTGCGTCACCATCGCAGCGTACCCGTGATTTCTCCAGATGGGAAATATGCTGTTTATAGCCGGGTACAACTGGAAGTGAAACCCCAAATGTACAACAGCCGTGTCACTAGCGTTCTGTTTGTCCAAGATATGCAAACTAAGAAATTGTGGGTGATGGCTTCAACGACTCCAGTTAGCGATCCTTTATTAAAGGTAAAGGCTGCAAAGGTAGAGTCTTTAGAAGAAACCGATACGAGCGGTAAGATCGGAGTATTAGTTCCAGTTAGCTGGTCAGAAAAAGGCGATCGCTTCTTAGCACGCAAGTTTGATGGTATATTTAACACAGGTGATTCTACAGATAGTGCAGTGATTTGGGATCGGCAAAAAAATCACACTAACACAGTTGCTCCTGTTAGTGATGAAGAACATGAAAAAGTTGCCGTATTATTAGGCTGGAGTAAAAGCCAACCGGATCGCGTGTTATTCCGTGCAGGGGAATTGGGCGAGGAAAAGTGGCCATTAATGCAAGTTGCTAATGATGGTAAGACTATCACTGCAACAGACAGTGATCGACCAATTACTTTTGGTAAAAAGGTGACAGAAATTTGGGCAGGCCCACAAGTTGCCTACCGATAAATTATAAAAAATCCTACATACTCCCGTTGTCAGCAGTGACGACAACGGGATTTTTTTATCCTGTTCAACAACTGCTATATTGGTTTGAACGCAGTGAAACCCAATCTATTGCTCCTATCTAACTGATGCATTACTGAGACTCTGGATGATTTGGTAATGTCAGTGTATGAATTAGTTTTGAAATAAACTCATAAGCTAATGATGTCAGCAAATTAGTTGTTGCTTCAACATTTGTGTTTTGGAATAGAAATGGAACGTTTTTCATTGCTGACTCAGCATAGTTATCAAATGTTTTTACATCAAGCACTGCATCAACGCTAAAATTACCTGACTGCTGAATCATCCAACCGTAATCAAGAGATACATTACTTATATTTCCGTTTGTATCTACCCCTATTAAAGTTACTCTAATATAACGAGTGGGATAAATAGCAATTGACGGCTCAGTTAGTTCAACCGTCAAACTAAACACTTGCGATTCCTCAGATTTTACACGAGAAACAAATAATTCCCAAGTACTTAAATCAAGAATTTTCTGCTGAACATCAGTAGCAGCTTGTCTAATTTTTGCTTCGTTTGGCATATTGTTTCGATTGTAACGAGGTCATAAAAACTCGCAGAGTATTTGTTAGGTTTTGCTGTCTTCAACCCACCAAAATTTTATAAAAGATATAAAAATACTTAAAATTCAAACTAGAGAGGCTTATCACCTCTTTCCCATTCAGGTATGACGCCTTTGACCCGGCGGATGGGTAAATTTGCAATTAAAGCTGTGGTTCGTTGGTTGCTTTCTAAAGAGAACTCTAAGCCCTCTGTCTCAACTTCAACATAGCGACAGACTACATCTAGGATCTCTTGCCGCATTTTTTCCAACGTTTGAGGGTCTATATCAGCGCGATCGTGAGCAATCACCAATTGCAGGCGACGTTTAACTTGAGTTCGACTGCTATCAGGGCCGCGAAAAAAAAGTTTTTCTAGAAGTTCAATCATTACGAATAGGTCTGGGGCAGAGACTGGAAAGGTAAATTAAACAATCTTAGTCCACAACAACCTTCTTAGGCGGGCGAAGATGCTGTCTTGGGACGAGTCGATCTCCAGAAATTCGACACTTTCTCCTTCTAATCTACGAGCAATGTTCTCAAAGGCTGTGGCAGCTAAAGAGTGATTTTCCGCTAACACTAAGGGTTCGCCGCGATTGGTAGATACAATAACACGCTCGTCGTCAGGGATTACCCCGATCAGGGGAATGGCGAGAAGTTCCTGAACATCTTGCACTGACATCATATCATTTGCCTGCACCATTGCGGGTCTGATGCGGTTAATTATTAAATGAACACGCTTGATACCTTGTGCTTCTAGTAACCCTACTACCCGATCGGCATCGCGAACTGAGGAAATTTCTGGTGTGCTGACAATTAGCGCTTCTTTGGCCGGGCCGATCGCATTTTTAAACCCATTTTCAATCCCGGCGGGGCTATCAATAATCACGTACTGATATTTTTGCGCTAGTGCATTCACCAATAACTTCATCTGTTCGGGTGTGACTGCATCTTTGGAGCGATTTTGGGCTGCTGGTAGGAGTACGAGATTGGGTTGGCGTTTATCTTTCACCAAGGCTTGTTCTAAACGGCACTCTCTAGCTAAGACTTCTACCGCAGTATAAACGATGCGGTTTTCCAGCCCTAACAGCAAATCCAAATTTCTCAGACCAAAATCCGCATCAACCAAAGCAACTTGACGCCCCATTTTGGCTAAAGCCATACCCAAATTTGCTGAAACTGTGGTTTTACCCACTCCTCCTTTACCGGAGGTAATCACAATAATGCGAGTCATGATAGAAATGCGGTCAATGAGGGTTCAGGAAATATAAAACAGTAAATTGCAGTATAAAGTATGAAGTATCGTATCAAGTATGAAGAAATATCTGTTCTCCCTGATGTGGGTGAGGCATGAATATTTGTTTTATTTCATCCTTACTTATATACTTCATTCTTTAAGTAAATATTTATGGTTCTTGATTGCTCTTGGTGAATTGGTTTCTGGAAAAATCAGTAGCCCTAGCGATACGAATTCCTTGGGGCGTAATATGTGCCACCTCTGGAAAAAACTGCATTGGCGGTTTTTCTGGTGCTCTAGCTACAGCATCTGCAATTCGCAGTTGGGTTGGTTCCATTTGCAAGGCCATAATCAGACACTCACTATTGCCTCCAGCCCCAGCATGAGCGATTCCACGTAGGCGACCCCAGATGATAATATCTCCATCTGCAATTACAATACCACCTGGATTTAAATCTCCCAAGAGAATTACTGTCCCAGGATGACGAATTTCTACTCCAGAACGGACTGTCATTTCTAAATAGAGGGCATCTTCTTGGGGGATCGCTGTAGCTGTTGGTTCGGAACTCAGGGAAGTTACGGGTTGTAATTGTTCTACTGAATACCCTAATGTCACGGCAGCGATCGCAGTTTGCCGCCGACTCGTCGAGACAGATATCAGTCGGAGTTGGACTTCACTCAAAGCTTCAGCGAGTTCTTGGAGTTGTCTGGCATCTACCAAACGGTCTTGTGCCATTAAATGCACAGGTGTATTAGATACACGGAAGCGATCGCCTGCACTCAGACGTTGCCTTATTTGTTGCCAAATATCAGACCAAGTAAGTTCTGAGGCAGATACTTGAGATTCCGAAGGCAAAATTAATAAAAGTCGTCCCTCCTTACTTTTTAACTGGACTTGAGTATTATCATTTACACGATGCCCTGGTAATGCTAACTCATCGGGATTTAAATCAGTCAGGATAAAATCCGATCCCGCATCAGTATTTGACTCTACATCTGGGTCAGCAGTATTTGATTTTAAATAAAGCAGGACAGATTTTAACTCAGCATCCGGGAGGATAGAATCTGACTCTACATCAGAAACAGTAGGATTTATCTCTATCTCAGAAAGTATAGAGTTTGATTCTGCATTCGGAAGTGCAGAATTTGACTTTAGATTGGGAATCGCAGAATCAGAAGCCATGTAGTACTAGCCAAAAGACAACAGATTTTAAATTTTGGGTCGCACCTTTGGTGCGCTGATAGCGCAACTTGGATTTTGGATTTGTGTCACTCACAAGGGGTGTTGGCGTAGCCAGATATTAGTCCGACATTAACCAAAAGACTCTTTAATCTAAAATCTCAAATCTCAAATTGGCACGGTCAACCTCTGATAAACTGTCCCCAAGGCATCAGCATCGCCAACGTTACCTGGAAACAGCACCACAGGTAAATCAGGAAACTGAGGATGATCGGATGGCGTTAACACCATTGAACAACCAGCTAAAATTTGACCGAGTAAACGGGCTGAAGTTAAAGCTAGTCCAGTACTCAAAACGTCATTAGAAGTAATACCACCCTTGCTGATTAAGAATCCTATATCAGATGGTAAACCGCGGACAATATCCATCAATAAACCTGAAACTTTTTCCCCAAACTCCAATCGTGTCTTGACATCTTTAAAATTCA
Organism: Nostoc sp. LPT; assembly: GCF_017115165.1. Taxonomy (GTDB): domain Bacteria; phylum Cyanobacteriota; class Cyanobacteriia; order Cyanobacteriales; family Nostocaceae; genus Nostoc. The sequence continues at coordinate 17,443 of NZ_JABXKF010000164.1, forward strand.
GTTCCTGACGGCTAGTATAAACCACTGGTGTTTTGCCAGCTTTGTGTGCCGCTCGTGTACTTTCTTGAATTTCACTTAGCAATGCCGCAGATTGATTTGCATCATCAAGTAATCGCGCAACATTCACTTCAATTCCCACTGTTCCTTCTAGTTGCAATAGCGCCTCTAATTGCTGGGTAGTTTTTTTCACATGGGAACCAACAATCACTGCACCTGGTTTGCCTTGGCGCACGTACTGCCCCATGTTTTCGGCAGCAATTGGTTGGGGTGGTAAAGCAGCTAAAGCCGTCAAAATACTTGCTGCACTGCGAAATAAAAAGCGTTTCCCTTGAGTTGCGGCTGCTAATACATCTACTGCAAAACGGTTGAAATCGGCTTGAGTTTCACCATCGACGACAGCGCACTGATTACCACTCAGTTTTAGCAAGCGTTCCAAACTACCAGCGCGAATATCGGCGAGGAGAAACCTTTCTACTGCTTCAGCACTAATTCGTTCTTGAGTCTTTTCTTCAACATACTTGGGTAAGTAACTGTGATGGTAGCTGAAGACTGAATCACGGGCAAATTCAGTTTCATGGACTGGGGTAGGTACACCGCCAATAATCAAGTAATGCACGCTGTCACTGGTGATGCGTCCGCCTTCAAAAAATGCTGGTACGAGAAAATGAGCATCAAAGGGGCCGAGTTCTTGGGCGATCGCATCTGTTTCAATGGGATAATGTCCCCGCAAAGTAGAATCAGAACGGCTGACAATCAGAAAATCGTCAATTCCTTCAGCCTTCAAAGCGATTTTCAGGTTATGGCAAACTTCTTGAGTGACAGATGCAGCTGACTCTGGCGTTAGCGATCTAGTATTAGTCAGCACAAAGAAAATCGGCGAATCATCCTGCAACCCGCTGCGTAAAGTCTCCACATCCCAGTGCATTAGCAGCAAGCAGCTGTGGACTGTTTGAGAACCTGTAGGGTCATCATCCAGGACAATTATTTTGGGTTTGTTGCTCATTTAAGTCAACTGGGCGATTGTTTTCTGGGAAATTTATCAACAGAGGTAATCTCTACTCAGCCTTTCTGCAATTTTCTGATTTCTGCTTGGACATCGATCGCAATTTGCAATGATTGATTTAGCAACTGAGCATATTCGCCTGCTTGACTACTAACTTGTAAAGCTCGCAGACTGGCTAAATTATTCACAAATAACTCTTGGTTATTAGCAAGCAATTTTTTATTATCTCGCAAAATTCGTTCCGTTTTCAGAGCGCGGACTAAATCTTCTCTAATTAGTTGCAAGGCGGCGGTTACTTTATCTCGGTCATGGATACTGCTTTCTACGTTTCCTGATGCTGCCAATTGGTCATTGATATCGATGGCAGCAACCAGGTCATGATATTTATCAACTTCATCTAAAAGTATTGTCAGTCCTTCAGGACAGGTTAATTGTCGCCACAGCCATCGCCCCACTAATATCGGCATTGGCACTAAAATTAGTAAAAGAATTCCTAGTCGAACTGAAGAACCAATTGTTGGCAGAATAATAAACGCGTAAACAAAGCCCACAATTATTGGTGTTAGTGCCAGCGTCACCAGCATTTCACTGATCAAAAACCCTAATCGCTTTTTGCCATCTCGCAAAATCGAGGGACGAAAAACGTCTTCTGGATCGAATCCAGTCAAACGTCTCAGTTCCCCCTTACTAATTTCCAAGCCTATTAAGTCCGGCTGCACGTCTGCATACTCCTATGGAAACCCAAGTTGCGTATTCACTCTCTGTGGATTAGACTTTAACCACTATTTCTACGTCCACCAGAGACGTTGTGTTCCCAGTATTACAAATGGATGGCTTTTTACGCACCCGTCCATAAAAAAGAACTGTGTGAGCTATTTCCTAAGATTCAAACACGTTTTACTGAGCGTATTGGCTGATAATGTACGTAGCGAGTCTAGCAAAGCTATAGCAAGTATACTGACCACTTAAGAAATTCAACCAAAAGGAATGCGGTTGGTTGCTGTTTACTCTATTAAGCGTAACCTTTCATCATATCATGTAAAAGAAAAAAATATTCCTTATTATTGATAACAAGGGATATTCGATAATATGGATTAAAAATCTTCTCTTGTGAATGGAATCGATAATATGGTTGATACCCATAGAGCAGGTAAATACGTAGAGCAACTTGCTGGATACAAAGCTTTTATACCTAATCCTTTGCCGCCTAAACCTAAATTATGTATTGACGATGAAATGTTTGAACTTTTATCACAAGCAGATAGAGCGTTAGGTCGTTTAGATGGCTCGACAGACGCTTTACCTAATCCTGACTTATTCGTATTTATGTATGTTCGTAAAGAGGCAGTATTGTCAAGTCAGATAGAAGGAACACAAGCTTCTTTAATAGATGTTCTTGAATTTGAATCTCGTACAGTAGAACCAGACAACCCGCAAGATGTAACTGAAGTTGTCAACTATATTGCAGCAATTAATCACGGACTCAAAAGATTAGAAAATAATTTTCCTTTATCATTGCGATTGATTCGTGAAATTCATAAAGAATTATTGAGAGAAGGTCGAGGTTCTGAAAAAGGACCAGGAGAGTTTCGCCGCAGCCAAAATTGGATTGGCGCTGGAAAATGTTCTTTAAAAGAAGCTACTTATGTTCCACCTCCACCCCATGATATGCAAGAAGCTTTAAGTAATTTTGAGAAGTTTTTACATGACTCTGCCCCAATGCCAGCTTTAATTAAAATTGGATTAGCTCATGCTCAGTTTGAAACAATTCACCCTTTTGAAGACGGCAACGGAAGAACAGGACGTTTGCTAATTACTTTCTTGTTATGTGAAAAAAATATATTAAAACGCCCATTGTTATACATATCTTATTAGTTCAAAAAACACCGATTGCAATATTACGATTATCTTCAATCTATAAGGGATACTGGGGATTGGGAAAGCTGGCTTAAGTTTTTTCTAAAAGGTGTATATGAAGTTGCTCAGGAAGCATCTACTGTTGCTCGTCAAATAGTTAATTTAAAAGAGGAACATCGTAGAATAGTAATAAAAGAAATCAGCAGTCGCAAGTCAGGAAGTGCTATAGCTTTACTTGAAAAACTTTATTTCCAACCAGTTTTTAATATGGAAGTTGCTCAAGAAATTACCCAATTATCATATGCTAATACTAACAATTTAGTCAAAGAATTATGTGCCATAGGAATTGTGCAAGAAATTACTGGAAATAAACGTAACCGAGCTTTTACTTATAGCCCATACCTATCTATTTTTAACGAGCGCTAACAAATAAGGATTAGTATTTCATATTTGGCAAGATTTATACATCCTTTAATCCTTTGTTAACAGAGTTACTTAAGAGGATTTACAAAAGTTTTGCGATGCCATTCGTTTAAGTTGAATTTTCAACACTGGGTCAGTGAGGCATTATTGCAGGAATTCGTCGGGTGGGGATTCATTTTAATCGGGTTTACCGTGATGATTGTGGTTATATTCAGGAAACCAGTTTTCATCTAAGATTTGTTCTAAAGAGCCAATGGGTATTAAGGGGAATATGTCAATGGTAAGTTGAGAGCGATCGCTTGCTTCTATCCTTGCATCTTGATAACATTCATCAAATATTTCTAAAATATAAGGTTTTAAGCTAGGACTATCTTTAAGAGCTTTTTTAATCTCTCTACGAAAAGTCCTGATTTCTCCTTTCCAATGTCCTTGATTACGTTCTCGTTCATGATCCCAACACTTGAGTTTTAGTAGATGTTCAAGAAGCTTAATTAATAAACTTTCAATTGTTCGCTTCTCCCTTCTACCCATAGTTTCTAATTCTTCTAACAAATTATCTAAATCAACAGCAGAAAACTGTCCAGCACGAAGTTGGTTTATAGTTGTCCTCAGCCACAGATAATAATCTTCGTCGTATAAGGTTTGAGTTGCTGATTGGATTATTGGTTTTACCATAGACTAGCCGAACTCCTACTATTTTTTTAATTTAGCCAGATCGACTTAGGGTAAATGCCAACTCAGTGTGACTTGCACTTGTCCATCAGGTAAAGCTGACATTTCCCATGCACCATCTGGAAGTTCAGAGGCGATCGCATTCATCATCTTACTGCCATAGCCACCTTTTGGACGTTCACAAGCGGTAGGTTTGATAATTGAGGCATCATTGGCGATCGCTAAAATACATCTGACTCCCTGTTGCTCTAAACTAATACACACTTGGGTAGCAGTACCGTGGGGTGGTTGGGCGTGTTGGATCACATTATTCAGTGCTTCGCGGAAAAAGCGGTAAATTTCCTCTCAATGTTCAATCCAAACACTGTTTAATTCTGGTTCTTGCAGAGGCTGAAGTTCTGTAATCACTGTTAAAGTTAACTTTCCAGAATTGACTAAATCTTGCAGCGTCGCTCTAATTCCGACATCTAACCCTTGTCGTAATGCTGGAGTCACCTCCATTTTCTCAGCTACACTACGAATGTTATACAATTTATCCCTAATTTCCTGCCCTAAAGCTGCCAACTTATCTAAAATTGAATCCACATCTAAATCAGATTCCAATTCAATTTTGTCCATCACTAGCTTCAAATCTTGCAAAGCCCCATCATGGATATCAGAAGCAGTGCGATGAAGGATTTTACGTGTGCGGGAAAGAATCGCCTCTTGTTCAGCCGCCTTTAGTTGGCTAATTTGATAATTTTGGAGAATAATAACCTCTTTTTGTCGTACCCAAATGAAATAGATAAAAACAGATATCCCTGTTGCTGTCCATATCAACAGAGGCAGAATAATTGATAATATCCACTTGCATTTAAAGAGAATTAAACATAGTCCAAAATAACCCCCAAATATTGCCAAAACTAGCCCTAATAAACGCCAATTTTGATAACTAGAAACACTAGCACTAATAAAAACTGCTCCTAAAATAATGATTATCAACTCCAACCATTGCGGCGGAATTTGTAAAAATGAATCTGTCATCAAACTGGCCATGAGGTTGGACTGAATTTCTACGCCGGCCATGCTGTCGCCGAAAGATGACATTCAGGTTTTAAAGTATTGCCTCGACGTTGGGTTGTAGAGCGTACACTTGCATGGCTTGGTCGCTATCGTCGTCTGAGTAAAGATTACGAATATCATCCAATAAACTTGCGAAACCATGATATACGCCGCGATGACGCATCTAATGTTACGTCGATTAGCCCACAATCATCGTTGCTCAACTGCTTAAGATTTATTTTATAAACACCCTCTTAGATATAGTTCCAGTGCCGTTTATTCGGAAGTAAGTTATCGGTTGACTAGCTTATTTCAGATTATGCAACCGCACTTTCGATGACATGAAAGTGTTGTGCGATCGCACGTTTTTGATTGGATGCAGTAGTGCGATCGCACTTTCTACTACACGTCATTCAGATCCCTTACTTCTTGAAGAAGTTGGGGATCTAGTCTCCCACTTTCTACGGCATGATTATTTTAGGCGATCACACTTTTCATGACACGATGATTTTGGGCGATGCCTACGGCGATAAACTACGCACTCTCGATAACCCGATTATTTTAGGCGATGCCTGCGGCGGTAAACTACGCACTTTTGATTACACGATGATTTGAGGCGATCGCAATGATTTCGAGTTGAAGTGAAATAGATGAGAGCGAGCGCAATCAATCTCTTGCTCAGAGGAGTGGTGATCAACATCGACGCTTATTAGAAGCGAATAATTTCGATCGTGCGGCGCGATCGCTGAAAACAGACATCAAATTCTCGAAAGAAGTTCGTTTGCCCAAGAATTAAGGGCACCTGAGAGGCTTGTGCCCAGGCAAATGCTAGGCGAACTGGTTCCAGATTCCCAATTTGAACATGCACAAATAAACCCCGTGCTTCAACCCTTGCAAGATTTCCAGCCAATGGCAAGCGGACAGTTTGTTCCTCCCAAATTGCACCCAATTGCAGCCCGATGTCATAAGGTAATAGATTGACCGTAGATCCAGTATCTAGCAGTGCATTCGCAAACACAGAAAAGCCTGCATGACTCAGAGTGATGGAAATCGTGGGTAATGCTTCATCGTTAGAAAAGGGAAACTCGATTGTACTAGGCATGAGTAGATGTCTCTTGGTCATCCTGAATCATTTGCATCAGAATGTTTGAGGCTTCCGTTGCGTCGTAGGGCGACCAAACTGGATACTCTGATGCAAAAAAGATGACTTGTAGTTCAGCGTCTGGGATTTGTGCAGCTAGGAGTTTGAAGAGTGATAATTTGTCTGACTGGCTCAGATTATTCACCAAAGGAATTAACTCAGCGAGAGACATGGTTTAAACTCCCAGACATACGAGAATGCATTTATCATAAGCGATCTGTGAGATACTAGGAGAAGCGATTGCAATTTCAATTACACGATAAGTTTAGGCGATGCCTACGGCGGTAAACTATACACTTTCGATAACACGATTCTTTGATGCGATGCCTGCGGCGGTAAACTACGCACTTTTGATAACCCGAATTATTTTAGGCGATGCCTGCGGCGGTAAACTACGCACTGGCAATATTGCCAACAGCACATAGGAATTATTCGGTTAATTTAGTAGGTTGCCCAGAGCGATCCTACGGCGGTAAACTACGCACTAACTGGAGCAGCTACAATATGGCAGATCGCTTTTTTATATTAGCTAATGAATACTTCCAGTACAAAGCGACAGCAGATTATCGAGTCAATCAACACTTTGCCAGAGGACTCTCTCTCTGAACTGATCAATTTTGTTGATTATCTTCACTATAAATTAGCCCAAAAGCAGCCCCAAAAAACTAGCATCAACTTCTTGCTTTCAGTGGCAAAATTAGGAAGCTCGATGGAAAAAAATGTTTCAGAGCGAGATGAGGAGATTCTTGTTAGTGAAGTTGATCCTATTCGCGGTTGGAGTCTGCATTTAGATGAGCAAGTATGACCGTCATACTTGGTACCAGCTTCTTATTTGCACTAGCTGATCAAAGCGATCGCAATCACGATCGTGTTCTAGCTGTTGCACATAGTATAAATGAACCTCTGCTGCTTCCTAGTGTTGTCCTTCCTGAAATCTGCTATTTGATTGCATCAAGGTTAGGGCATCAAGCAATGTGTCAATTCCTAACTAATAAAATATTGGAGCAGGTTAAAGCGATGCCTACGGCAGTAAACATAAAATACACAGGTTTAATTTCAGCCGTACTTACGGAATCATCGCCTAAGACATGAAAGCCAAGCCACTGCTGTTTCTCGTTGTAGAAGATCACCCGGAGGTAGCCCAAAATAACTGTGATTTTCTGAGAAAATTCGACCCCTCTGCTGTTTGTGTCATTGCCAACACTCCCCAAGAAGCACTACAATATCTACAAATAGAGACACCAGATTTAATTGTCCTTGATTTACAATTTGTTACACCTTCTGGCTCGCAGTCAGCTAAATCTGCTTTCAAACTATTAGAGTTAATTTTTGATGCTTATTCCTCTCTAAATATCCTCATCTATAGCAGTGAACCCAGTTGGCTGATAAAACTTGTCACATCTATTAATCATCACTACGGTGGATTTGTAGTGGTGAATAAAATGGAACAGCGCAAAGCTTTTCTAGAGGGTGTTGAAAGTGCGCTGAATGGAGAATTGAAGCTGCCTAAAGAGTTACGTCAAGAATTAAACTTGAATGAGAAAGAGTTGGAAGTTCTCAGGCTTTTATGTCATGAATTCTTAACAGACCAAGCGATCGCTCATCGTCTTCACATATCGCTCAGGGCTGTTCAAAATCATATCCAACACCTGAAAGTAAAATTGGGTATCGATGAAGTTGAGCAAAAAGATATCAATTTCCGCATCGCCCTTTGTATGTCAGCACTTCAGAAAAAATTATTATCATTTTGATTTAGGTTATGATCCTTTATCCGGTCAGCACAAATTAAGTATCTATTCTAATTGGCTTTAGCGTGATGATTGTGGTTATATTCGGGAAACCAGTTTTCATCTAAAATTTGCTCTAAAGAACCAATGGGTATTAAGGGGAATATGTCAATGGAAAGTTGAGAGCGATCGCTTGCTTCTGTCCTTGCGTCTTCATAACATTGATCAAATATTTCTAAGATATAAGACTTAAGACTAGGACTATCTTTGAGTTCATCCTTAATCTCTCTACGAAATGTCCTAATTTCACCTTTCCAATGCCCTTCATTTCGCTCCCGTTCCACATTCCAGTATGTGAGCTTAAGCAGATGTTCAAAAAGTCGAATTAACAAACTTTTCACTGTTCGCTTCTGGCTCCTGCCCATATCTTCCAACTCTTGAATTAAGTTATCTAAATCCACAGATGAAAACTGACTAGTGCGAAGTTGGTTGATGGTTGTCCTGAGCCAAAGGTAATAATCTTGGTCGTATAAAGTCTGAGTTATTGGTTGTATTTCGATCACCATACACTTGTTAAACTTCTATTATTTGTATTTTACACTGTGTATTTTATACACCAATTTTGCTTCAGATTGTGAATATTCAGAATTGCCTCCAATCTCTCACAAAAATAAAAATACTCCCTGTGACACCATCATAATAAAGAAAGTTGAGTTGTTGGTTGATTGATTATATAAGCGATTGGTCTGTGGGGAAATCTTCAGTTGGTGTTCCAGGTTGGGGTTCTAGCCTTGGGCTGCTAATGCTCCATACTCAGTATCCATCATGCCAAGGTTATGAATTTCAGTTAGGGTGCAATACTAGAAATATTCCTTAAGTTGGAACTAAAGCTTACTGAAAGAATGAGGTTTTAATTTACCAAGTCACTGAGAATATACAAGATATCATTCATCAATCTCCAAATTCTCAGCCCTAGAAATTGATTATTAGTGAAGGGAAAAGATGGCTAAAAATAAAGCAACAGACATTCTTTCATTAATTAAAGCAGATAAACAGTTAGCCATAACTTGCACGTAATTAACGCTATGTGCGACTTATTGTTAAAACCCCGCTTCCATTCCTCTCCCCGAAAGGTCGAGAGGCTTTGATTCTTTCTCCCCAACGCTAGTAGGGAAGGGGTTGGGGGTTAGGTTTGAGAGTAAAGTTGCAGATGGCGTTAATTAGGGCATTAATTAAAATTACCAAGCTATTAATTCATCATGAGGTATAAAAATGACTGCTACAAATGATCAGCGTAAAATTCGTTATGCCGTTGTTGGTTTAGGTTGGTTTGCTCAAGAAGCCGCCTTGCCTTCCTTTGTCCACACTGAAAACTCGAAATTAGTCGCACTGGTTTCAGATGACCCCACAAAAAGCGAAGAACTGAGCAAAAAGTACGGTATTAATCATACTTACTCTTACGAGGAGTATGAGGACTGTCTGGCAAGCGGCGAGGTTGATGCAGTTTATATTGCGCTGCCCAATCACTTGCATTGTGACTACACTGTGCGGGCTGCCAATCAAGCAATTCATGTGTTATGTGAAAAGCCAATGGCAGTAACAGAAGAAGAGTGTGAGGTAATGATTAAAGCTGCCGATGACAATAATGTGAAGCTGATGATTGCCTACCGCTTACATTTAGAAGAAGCCAATTTACAAGCAGTCGAAATTTTGCGCTCAAAGCAAATTGGTGAACCACGAATTTTCAACTCGGTTTTTACTCAGCAAGTGGAAGAAGGCAATATTCGTTTACAAGATGCCACAGGTGGTGGCACGCTCTATGATATTGGCATCTACTGCATTAATGCTGCACGTTACCTATTTCAAGATGAACCAATTGAAGTATTTGCTGTAGCTGCCAGTAAGGGAGAAGAACGCTTTAGCGAAGTGGAAGAAATGACTAGCGTCATCTTGCGTTTCCCTAATGAGCGATTGGCAACATTTACCTGTAGCTTTGGAGGGGCAAGTGTTTCGAGCTATCAGATTGTGGGTACTCAAGGCGATTTGCGAGTAGAATCTGCTTATGCTTGGCAGGGAGAACTGAAGCACTACCTGACAATTAATGGTGAAACCCAAGAGCGAACTTTTGAGGATCGCGATCAATTAGCAGCTGAATTTACCTACTTCTCTGATTGTATTCTGCAAGATAAAGAGCCAGAGCCATCTGGAACGGAAGGGTTGATTGATGTTAGTATTATTCAAGCACTTTATCAGTCAATTGAAACTGGTCAACCTGTGCAGATAAAAACTCGCGATCGCCATCAACGTCCCACATCGGCTCAAAGTATTGAGCGTCCTCCTGTTGAGGAGACACCAGACTTGATTAATGCTGCTGCACCTTCTAGCGAGTCATAAGGTAGCTTTAAAATATCCTTGACCAAATAATATCAGCTTGGTGAGACAAGTTGCTCTGAGTAACTGGTTAAAGGTGGGGAAACTTCCGCCATCGTGTACTACTGATGTTATAGCGATCGCTCAATAAAAAAGGCAGATAAATCACTGTCGGTTCAAGTAAAATTACTGCCGACAACGATCTATTCTGCCTCATGAATAAAACTAAAACAAACTAAGGATAAAGACCTCTGTCAGTTAGTGCCTGCGCGACTCTACCTACCCCCAGTGTGTAAGCTGCTAACCTTAAAGAAATTTGCCGCACCTCCGACTGATGAATCACCTTGCGGTACGCTTGTACGATTAAATATTCCATTTCGCGGTTGACACGCTCCTCATCCCAAAATACGTAAGACAGACCCTGCACCCACTCTAAATAACTGACTACTACACCGCCAGCATTTGCCAAAATATCGGGTAGCACTGTCACACCCCGCGCCTCTAACGCCAAGTTAGCCTCAAGAGTAAGCGGGCCGTTAGCTGCTTCTGCTACAATCTGCGCCTGCACCTGATTCACATTTTCTTCAGTGATTTGGTTCTCCAAAGCCGCTGGTATTAAGACATCACAGGGTAAAGTTAATAAATCTGCATTGCTAATTGGTACAGATTGTGGGAAACCCACAATACTCTTGCGATTTTCAGCGGCGTAGACTTTCAACTTGGGAATATCAAGACCGACTTCAGAGAATATTCCCCCAGCACTAGTTGAAACCGCGATAATTTTCGCGCCTGCTTCATATAATAATTCTGCTGCGGCACAGCCGACGTTACTGAAACCCTGAATAGCTACTCGCACTCCTGCCAAGGATTTACCTCGATCTGCTAGCGCCTCACGTACAGTAATCATCACGCCACGTCCAGTTGCCATTTCTCTTCCCAGAGAACCACCAATTGAAAGGGGTTTTCCAGTTACAACTCCTGGTACAGCATGACCAATATTTACAGAGTAAGTATCCATCATCCAAGCCATCTCACGAGCAGAAGTACCCATATCTGGCGCAGGAATATCTACGGAAGGCCCAATATCTTTAATCAACTCACTGATATAACGGCGGCTGATTCGCTCTAATTCGCCAACACTGTAGCGTTTGGGATCTATAGCAATGCCACCCTTCCCACCACCGTAAGGAATACCTAACAAGGCACATTTCCAGGTCATCAGCATTGCTAAAGCGGATACTTCCCGCAGTGTCACAGCCGGATGGTAACGAATTCCACCCTTATATGGGCCTAAGACATCAGAGTGCTGTACGCGGTGTCCAGCGAGAACCTGTATTTCCCCATCATCTAACTTCACGGGAATGGAAACCGTGACAACCTTACGCGGGTGGCTGAGAATTTCCAGCAAACCCTGATTTAAATTTAATTCTTTAGCTGCCGCCTCTAAGTAGCTACAGGCTTGGTCAAATGGGCATATATGCGCTGGAGAAGCAGGTTCTGTCAGCAATAGAGATTTTGAAATCATAAAACTTTCTCCTAATCACGGTATCTTTACGAACCGGATCTCATCTGTACTTAAGCTTATCCTTTTTTTTGGAAAAATAACGGTTTTGTAGTTTTTGTTACAGTTTTATATTGTATATCCTGCTGTGTGTGCAAAGCAGTATACGGACTAATACATTCACTCTAGACAATTTAGATTTTCTCTAGTTCGCCCAGTTTCTCGGATGTTGAAATTGCTTCATATTGTCATCAACCTAAGAAACCTAGCCTTCAACTGGAGTGGTTTTTACCTCCTTATCTTTAACCCGAACTCAGGTTGGTTATGATCGCCTTATCTGGCGGAATCCGCCAGATAGCTCAATGGCTGCGATCGCTCTCCATAAATAAAGGCGATCGCACTCAGTCGCCTTTTCCTGTAAGAAATTGATCGCTTCCCTAGTTTGATCCAGCCTGTGGTTCTGGTGCATTTGTTCTAGGAGAGTAGTTTACTGCTGTAGGCATCGCTTCGCACCGTTGATTGCCTCTTCCTCTAAAGTTGCTATGAAAGGCTTTGCCTGCGATGAGAATTGGCTTGTTAGCTGCCGATGATGTAGGCTTTGACAAAATCTATAAAAAAGGCGATCGCACTGTGATGCGATCGCTTTTTGATCTAGTTTGAACGAAAAATCATCGTTTCAGGCACTTGAAATAATCGAATGTACAAAAAGCCTTGCAATATCGTACGCCTGGGAAAACTTCCTCTCTTAAGTGAATTGCTTGCTCCAAGGTTGCTATCGATAATGATTCAATGTACATAGCACTAGTCAGCCCCTGCGGGGAAGTCAAAAGTCAAAAGTCAAAAGTTAAAAGTAACAACCCCATAAATAAATTTTGGGGCTTGTACCTTTTTCTTTCTAGTCACTCAAACTTAAAGTAGCCATACCTATATCTAGGCTACGATCTCAATTAAGCTGTAAATTTTTCGGTGAGCAGGCAGACTTAAGTGGGAACCATTATTGCTGCCATTCTCTCTCTTCATCCCGAAGAACTAATTTTACCCTAGCTTTCATACCTAATTTGCTTTTCCTCTTTGAGTTTGTTTTTTTTCCTAGTTGAGCATGGCACCAAATCGAAACGAAAGACGAGCAAGTCCTGAATCTGAATGCTGTTTTCGTAACTTGGCTCAGGTAAATACCAAAAGTAGTCCTGGCGCACATGATCCATCCGAAATCCGCACTTTTGATAAAAAGCAATGTTGGCGATACTTGAATTAGACGTGCCGACGAGCATCTGCTTCTTGCCGCGTTGCTTCGCCTCTTGAATCAACCAAGCAACGAACTCCTTACCTAAACCCTGCCTTTGAAACTCACGGGCTATACCAAGTTCCATAATTTCGCAGGGGTCGCTGCGCCATTTCATCGTTGCTGCACCAACCAAGTGTTCGCTGTCGTCCATGCGATATACAGCATCAACGAGGTTGGCAAGTCCCCATCGCAGTGCACGCTCCGATTGTTCTGCCAACAGTAGTATCGGAATCAGCGCTTCAAGTTCGTCGTCACGAGCTTGTCGAATAGCAATCGCCATTCATATTCCCTTTTAATCACAATTTATTTTTCAAAACTATAGTACCAAGTTGAATTAATCGATATAAACCAGGAAAAAGTAAATTAATCATTCAATACAAGTTTTTACCTTGCTAACGCGATCGCAGCATTCTGTCCTCCAAAGCCAAAACTCAAACATAATACCTGTCGAATTTTACTTAGACGTGCTGCTGTGACGATATCTAAATCAAACTCTGGCTGCTGCAATCCTAAACAAGGTGGTAATATTTGATGCTTTAGCGCCATGAGAGAAAAAGCTACACCTAAAGCTCCAGAGGCCCCTAGTGTATGACCTGTGCTTCCCTTGGTGGAACTAACTGCTACGCCTTCGGGAAACAAACGCTGGATTACCATACTTTCCATCTGGTCATTTAGCTGGGTAGCTGTGCCATGAGCATGAATGTAATCAATATCGCCTGGTAATAGACAACTACGTTCTAGACATTGTTTGATAGCAGCGATCGCACTTTTACCTTCAGGTTCTGGTGAATTACTATGATATGCGTCGTTAGTTAAGCCGAAACCGAGAATTTCACCATACACTTTTGCTTGACGCTGCTTTGCAAACTCTGCTGATTCTAAGACAAACACAGCCGCGCCTTCACCCAACACTAAGCCTTCCCGATGTAAATCAAAGGGATAAGCTCCAGTTTTCGCCAAAGCACCCATCTGCTGAAATCCAGCTAAAGTTAGGGGTGTAATCGGTGCTTCCACTGCACCTGCGATCGCTTGTTGACATTGCCCAGTTTGTATAAGTAAAGCTGCTTGGGCAATAGACCAACTTCCAGTAGCACAAGCTGCCATCGGTGCCAAAACTATCCCCGATGCACCGATTTGCCTGGTAGCTGCGATCGCATTCATCTGAGGTAATCTATCTAGCCAATTTCCAAAAGAGGACAGAGACACACGGGGAGACGGGGAAATTTGCCGCATCTTTGCATCTCCATACATTTGCCTTGCCAGCATTTCCCAAGACGCTTGATAAGAACGACTCGATCCAATGACTACAGCACAATCAGCTAAAGGTGGAACTAAGCCAGCATCTTGCAAAGCAGAAGCAACAACCATCTGAGTTAACATTGTCAACTCAGATGGTTGTTGATTAATCAAACCTAGAGGAAGTGGTGTAAGTTCTGGAAATGGTTGATGTAATCGAATTCCAGATTTACCTGCCAGCAAATTTTGCCAACTATCCTCTAAGCTTCCACCTAAAGCGGAAATTAAACCAATACCTGTGACTACAACCTTCAGCAATTTAGGAGTTAAAAATTAGGAGTTAAAAGTTAGGAGTTAGGAGTTCTTTTATTACTTCCCCTGCTCCTCTTCTCCCCCTGCTCCTCCTACTTTCCGGGTGTTTTCAGATTTTCAGCACCTTGGGTGACTTTAGCAGAGTCAATGCGATCGCCTTGCTGAATTTTGTTTACTACATCAAAGCCTTGAGTGACATTGCCAAACACGGCGTAGTTACCATCCAAAAACGCTAGATCCGCTAAAGCAAAGTAAAACTGGGCAGAAGCAGAGTCTGGTGGTTGCGATCGCGCCATTGCTACTGCACCCTGTTTATGGGGTAATACGACGGGTTGAGCAGTAGCATCAAATGGTTTATTGTAAATCGGAATATCTGAACCTTTGGGCTTAACTTCTAAAGGTATATAACGAGCATTTCCCGTTTTTGGGTCAATATAGCTACCTGTTCCTAGTCTATCTGCTGGAACTTTCGGGTCTTTGCTTTGAGGATCGCCCCCTTGAACTACAAACGGTTGGGGTTCGCGCACAACTCGATGGAAAGCTAAACCATCGTACACACCCTTTTGCACTAAATCTACGAAGTTGCCGGCTGTAATAGGGGCATTAGTGCCGTCTACTTCGATAGTAATCGGCGAACCTTTAACCGTGATTACCACAGTAGCCTTGCCTTCGAGGCGCGGTAAATCTGCTAGTCCAGGAATACTCTCACTACTAGTTTGAGATACAGATGTTGCTTCAGTAGTCGTCTGGGTAGTCGAGGTAGCTATCGAGGTTGGAGAAGACGTATTAGAAGCGAGTTGCTGTGTTGAACATCCTCCCGACATTAAGGCACTAATAATCACAAGAGAAAGCAAAAATTGTGAAATTTTTAACCGCATTGCCTGTTACCGATTTAACCAGAGTATATTATCGTTTTGAGGGGCATTGGCATAAGAGGCAGAGGGGCAGTGAGCTGGGAGCAGAGGGGAAAGAGGTTACTTTTATTCTTTCCCTTGCCCCCTGCCCCTGCTCCCCCTTTTCTTCCCTCACTCCCTTACAATCCTTCTAACGATACTCCCAAAAAGCGGGCTAACTTTGCGCCTTCTGTTTCCAACTCTGTTAAAGATAAGGGTTGTCCAACCCGTGTTAAGGGTATATCTCGCCGTCCCTTAATGCGTAGATAGAGGGCGCGACGGGGGTTAAGACCTTCTTTTACGTCTATTAGTACAGATTGGACATCTTCTATGCGGCTATCAATCTGAATTCGGCGGTTTTTGCCAGGAAACCCCCAGCGGAAGATTTTGATTGCGCCAGTTTCCCGATCAAATTCGTTGTAACCGCCTCCAACATCCAATAAAATTACTAGCCACAGGTATGTGGCTAATAGCAAGCCAGCTACACCATATAACCCCATCACTAATCCTTGGGGGACGAATACCAGTTGAGTAGGATCGGAAACTAAGAGTAAATTAACTTTTAAATAACTGGATATTCCAGCCAATAAAAAGCCGCTTGCTCCCAAGGTAACGATAGTTGCCCACCAGTAGTTACTGAACCGACGAGAACCGAGAACATTTTGGTGCAGGATGCGATCGCCTTTGTTAATCGTTGTTGATGTCGTCATTGAACTACCATTGCCCATGAGATACTCGCTGTGACATACTCGCACACTGAATGCTCTTGCATAAAGTGGTTGTACTCTGTGCCAATCCAGCTATTGCTGTTTAGGAGGCACCCAGAGCTATGTTTGAAGTCCACGGGAACCCTACCGTAGACTATAAATTTTTTACTTTGTACTTTACAAATTTTACTGTCCCCAATGATGCTGGCTTACTTGTACTACGGGACAAACCACTTAGGCGTATTTGTATTAGTCAAGATGTGCCAACTTCCTTTCTCCTTGTCTAACGTTTCACATAGGTTTTCTAGAGGTGTATCAACGACCGTAGCAGCGAAGTGACCATCCACATTTTACCAAACATCGTTGACAAAACTCAACTGCGCCCTTCCATGTTCCTGCTAACGATATAATTTTTTAGGGAATGTTGTACTATTTCTTCACTCAATGGCTGATAAAAATTCTTTCTCCCTGCTCCTGTGCCCCCCCTTCTACCCTGCTCCCCTCTCCCTGCCTCTTTTTGACCTCTTGAAATGAGTTACTTATTTACGTCCATCTGCATTAAATTTTTTCAGATTTCTGAGAAAAGTTGTGTCAAATTGTAAAAATTCTGATATTCATATTATTTATAAGGTTCGTGT
Source organism: Nostoc sp. LPT (assembly GCF_017115165.1). Classification (GTDB taxonomy): domain Bacteria; phylum Cyanobacteriota; class Cyanobacteriia; order Cyanobacteriales; family Nostocaceae; genus Nostoc. Next base: position 34,249 of record NZ_JABXKF010000164.1, read on the forward strand.
TTCATAGCTCATTTGCTTTTGCGTATCAGGCAAAAACCCTGAGTAGTGTGATAAGTTAAGAATCATTAAGTTAACACAAGCTAGATTACTAGCCGATGTTACGTGTAATGTCATAACCCTGAGAAATAATGACTTAACTAGTCAGCAAGCTCTCAGAATCTCAGTTGGTTAAAAGCAGTTGAGATTGTCAAAAAAAACGTTAATTCCTCACGGCAGTCGGTTACACTGGCTCTCCGTACTGTCTTAGAAACGTTGCAATTTTAGTAAAAAAAGAGGATTTTGCTCTAATGACCATCGCAGTTGGACGCGCCCCCAGTAGAGGGTGGTTTGACGTTCTCGACGACTGGCTCAAGCGCGATCGCTTCGTATTTGTAGGTTGGTCAGGGATACTATTGTTCCCTTGCGCCTTCCTCGCACTAGGCGGTTGGCTGACCGGCACCACATTCGTCACCTCTTGGTACACCCACGGATTAGCCTCCTCTTACCTAGAAGGCTGTAACTTCCTGACAGTGGCAGTATCCACCCCCGCTGACAGCATGGGACACTCCCTATTGCTGTTGTGGGGGCCAGAAGCTCAAGGCGACCTCACCCGTTGGTTCCAATTGGGTGGTTTGTGGCCAT
>NZ_JABXKF010000002.1 GCF_017115165.1 Nostoc sp. LPT
TTCAATAAACGACCGCCCGAATTCAATAAACGACCGCCCGAATTCAATAAACGACTGCCCGAATTCAATAAACGACTGCCCGAATTCAATAGACCTCTCGCATAAATCAAAAATAAGAACCCCACCCCGCCAAAGCTACGCTTTGTCTCCCCTCCCCTTGCTAAGGGGAGGGGTTGGGGGTGGGGTATTGGGGACTTTTGCAAGACTGACTCTTCGAGTACAGTGTGGGGCTTCTGTCGGTTTAAGCTAACGCTGCCTGTAGAGACAGGGGACTTAAACCCCCAAAGTTCGTTAAACGATAATATCGCTTGCCACTAGTAGTGGTGATCCTTCAAGCTGAATCTCGAAATTAGCCGATAGATTACTATCAGTATTACCTTGGAGAATATCTCCTGAATAACGGATTTGACCTGCTGCGGTGAATGCGCCACTTCCTATGTAAGTGAAGGCTTGGTCGCCCGCTATATTGGTATTAGCGTCTATGCCAGATAGATCGATTCGATCTCCTGGTAAGTTACCGTTTCCAACAAAGTCTTTGATAATATCCCGTAACAAACCAGGTTGACTATCTGAAACTGAGTCGAACCCGAAAACATCGTTGCCAGTACCTCCAGAGAGAGTATCGGTGCCAGCACCCCCTATGAGGGTATCGTTGCCACCAAGGCCAAAGAGGGCATCGTTGCCCTCAGATCCATCGAGGTAATCGTTACCAGCAACGCCATCATAGGGATCATCTCCTGTGAGGACATCATTGTTATAACCGCCTAAGAGGTTATCGTTGCCAGCACCGCCATTGATGATATAGCTGCTAAGAGAAATACCGCCGATAATGTCGTCACCGTCTAATCCGTTTATGGAAACAACATCAAAAATACTACTCGGAAGAAAATCATCTCCTTCAAACTCATTTTCCTTAGAGTAAATTAGAAGGTCAGGGCCATTAGTACCGTTAAGAGGATTTGCATCTGTGATTAATTCTGCCATTGATGAGTTTCTCCTGAACTTAGAGGATAAAAAAATTACCTCATCACTTCCCCATCATTAAACGGCGTTGCTGATTAAAAGTATGAATTTGCTTTCCTCCAAAGATGCAAAGGAAACAGTTTCAAACATGGAGTTTCCGACTTTCATTCAGCAACACCGAGAAAATAAGGTGGAAAAATAACGAGTGGGAAGAGATAACAGAACCACACCCGATTTGAACAGGTCTTTGCTATTAACTCTGAAGATTTGAGAAGCACTGGATTTATAGCGGTTCTTGCTTGGATGCAACACAGTTTGACCTCTCTCCTTTTAGGAGAGAGCCTTTGAATCTTACTCCCCTTCCCTAGTAGGGAAGGGGTTGGGGGTTAGGTCTGTATTGCACTTAAGTCAGAAGCGCTATATCGATAATTGTTGACATTAAAATAGTGCCAAGAGTTATGTTATATCGTTTTTGCGCTTTTCCAACATAACCCCCACTAAATAATTATTAAGTAGTTCACATACCTCTCCTCAGAGAGTGCCACATGTTCCCAATCTCTAACTCTAGCGACCTGCAACAAATATGGCCTTTCACCACCATTGCCCAGATGATTCAAACATTGGCAATTCTAAATATTCATCATGCCATGCTTTTAGCTTCCAATTATTGTGTAGCACACGAATTAATAAAGCAATTACCTTTACGGTTATCGTAAGGATTGGAATCGTATTTTACTCTATTCCCGTGTACTTGTGTTCACTTCTTGTAGAAATCAAAAATAAGACCCCCACTCTTAAGAATTTGCTTTTAGAAGTGGGGGTGTTAAGGACTTTTGCAATAAGTCTATTAAACGATAATATCGCTTGCCACTAGTAGTGGTGATCCTTCAAGCTGAATCTCGAAATTAGCCGATAGATTACTATCAGTATTACCTTGGAGAATATCTCCTGAATAACGGATTTGACCTGCTGCGGTGAATGCGCCACTTCCTATGTAAGTGAAGGCTTGGTCGCCCGCTATATTGGTATTAGCGTCTATGCCAGATAGATCGATTCGATCTCCTGGTAAGTTACCGTTTCCAACAAAGTCTTTGATAATATCCCGTAACAAACCAGGTTGACTATCTGAAACTGAGTCGAACCCGAAAACATCGTTGCCAGTACCTCCATAGAGAGTATCAGTGCCAGTACCCCCAATGAGAGTATCGTTGCCACCAACGCCATAGAGGGCATCGTTGTCGCCAAACCCTACGAGGTAATCGTTACCAGCAACGCCATCGAAATCATCCCCTATGAGGACATCAAGGTTATCATTGCCAAAGACTAGATCGTTGCCAGCACCCCCATTGATGATATAGAAGCTAAAAAGATCAAGCCCGCCGAGAGTGTCGTCACCGCCAAATCCGTTGATGGTAACTAGATTAAATTCAGGAAAGAACGGATAATCATCAAGTAAAGAGCGACTGTCGTCAGTCAGATTGTCAGCATTATTAGTACCGTTAAGAGTTATATCTGCCATTGATGAGTTTCTCCTTAACTTAGAGGGTAAAAAATTACCTCATCACTTCCCCATCATCAAACGGCGTTGCTGATTAAAAGTATGAATTTGGTTTCCTCAAAAGGCGCAAAGGAAACAGTTTCAAACATGGAGTTTCACACTTTCATTCAGCAACGCCGAGAAAATAAGGTGGAAAAATAACGAGTGGGAAGAGATAACAGAACTACACCCGATTTGAACAGGTCTTTGCTATTAACTCTGAAAATTTAAAAAGGACTGGATTTATAGCGGTTCTTGCTTGGATGCAACACAGTTTGACCTCACTTCCATTCCTCTCTCCTTTTAGGAGAGAGGCTTTGAATCTTACTCCCCAACGCTACAAGGGTTGGGGGTTAGGTCTGTATTGCACTTAAGTCAGAAGCGCTATATCGATAATTGTTGACATCAAAACAGTGCCAAGAGTCATGTTATATCGTTTTTGCACTTTTCCAACATAACCGCCACTAACAAATTATTAAGTAGTTCATATACCTCTCCCCAGAGAGCGCCACGTCTTCCCCAATCTCTAACTATAGCCACCTGCAACAAATATCTGTTCTGCGGTCAAATTCAGGTCTGGAAATGTTTGGGAGATGAGGCGTTCTGTTCCTCTAAATTGTTGTCCTTGATAAGTTACATCGACTAACTGATAAATTGTAATCGTAGGTTCTTTAGATAAGCCAATGTAGCGTTTGCCTCCTAGCCCTAGATAATCTGCGATCCAATACTCCTCAATGCCTAAAGCTTCGTAGTCTTCCACTTTCCGGGCATAGTCATTCTGCCAGTTGGTACTGACTACCTCCACGACCAATTTAACAGACTTGCCTAGTGTAATCATTGGCTCAGTTTTCCATAATGACTCATTCGTCAAAGCTGTCTGATCAAGAATCACAACATCAGGTCTAAAAGCTGAATTTTGACCTAATGGTTTAATCAGGCATTTCATGGGAATAAACCAAGGCAAGTTGAGCAGATCAATTGCTAGGTTGAGCTTACGATTAATTAACCCAGCTACCTGTTCATGAAGTCCAGTGGGTTCCAAGTCGATTAGTTCTCCGTCGATTAACTCGTAGCGTACATCATCCAGATAACCAGCAACGAATGCCTCAGAGCTAAGATTACTTGTATTAATAGTGGCTGAGACCATAGAGATTTGTCCTTCTAGGTTCAGAACTAGAGCAGGTATTGCGCTCTAGATTATTCTAACTACCTTTGATTAGGCAAAAGTAAAAAGAAAAAATTGAATTCGGAAAAGTTTTCTGAGAATTTATTCTCTATTTTTGATTTTTAAGTTCAACTGACGGCAACCTCTATAGAGGGCGTTGCCAGGGTGAACTAAATTGATGATAACCGACATCTTGGAAAGCTCTAATCATTGGTGCATTCAGGACATCTGTATCACAAAATATCCGCCAAACACCAATTTTTTGCAGAAGATGGGTGGCTTGACACAGAAGGTCGTAAATATAACGCTTCCCTCGCTGCTTAGGGACGACACCAATATAGTAGATTGTGCCTTCTGCCAAATTTTCTTTACGACATCCACGATATATTACTGGTTGGATAAACCCGACTAGTTCACCTATATTGTTATAGCCAAGTTGCCACCATTGTGGTTCATAATCAAAGTCATTACTTACTTGTGCCATTAACTTTGCCGCCGCCTCATCTGATCCCAATTCTCTAACTGTCTTTTGATCGCTTTGGTCTAATGACGAACTCATAGCACAGCTAATGGCAGCAGTAAAATCTTCTATACTGACATCGTTGAGCGAACGAAATATAAGTCTTTCAGGAATTTGGACTAGTGGCTTTGGTTCCTCCCAAATGAAAGCAATTTTTTCATAGTATGTTGTCATACAGCCCAGTAATTCTCGCCTTCAGGTAGGGTAAGGATTTCAACGCCGTCTTCAGTCACAGCTAAGGTATGCTCACATTGAGCAGAAAGTTTGCGATCGCGCGTTACCGCAGTCCACTTATCGCCCAGAACCTCGACTTCGTAAGTGCCTTCATTAATCATTGGCTCAATAGTAAAAACCATCCCTGGTCTGAGGCGCTTGCCCTTACCCCGTGTGCCATAGTGGGGAACATCGGGCGCAGTATGGAAAATGTTACTGATACCATGTCCAACAAAATCTCGCACGACAGAAAAGCCTTGTCCTTCAGCATACTCTTGAATGGCTGCACCAATATCGCCAATCCGTCCCCCAGGTTTAACTTCAGCAATCCCCAGGCGCAAACACTCTTCTGTCACCTCTACCAGCTTTCTCGTTTTTGGAGAAGGTGTACCAACAAAGAATGTCTTGGATGTATCGCCGTGATAACCTTCAACAATGGGCGTTACATCAATATTAATAATGTCACCATCTTTGAGAATTTGCTTGGCATTGGGAATGCCGTGACAAATTACCTCATTTACACTAGTGCAAATCGATTTAGGATAACCCTTATAACCAAGGGGTGCACTTTTTGCTCCATGCGCTTGCGTCCAACGTTCGGCTTCATCATTTAGTTCAAGAGTGCTAACCCCTGGCTTCACAAACGGTTCGAGATGCTGGAGAAGTTTAGCTGCTAAACGCCCAGCTTGACGCATTTTGTCTAATTCTCGTTGGGATAAAATAACAATTAGTTCGGTTTTCATTAACTTTTATCTAAAGTATCTTTCATAAACATAGTTAACCCTATCTGTGCAGCTCTTTGTGCGGCATCAGCTACCTTGAGGGTATACAAGCTCTCCTCTGGGGTAACGTACAAAGGAGTCCCGTCAAAAAGATGGTCTAACACCATACTCGTGTCTTTGGCGAATAAACCCCGGCGAGGGCCAACCTCTATAAATGTTGTTTCCCCCGGCTGGACGAATATTCCGGTGTCGCCATCAAAAATTAAACCACCTTTTTCACCGTGAACTTCAAATTTGCGTTCTGATTGCCAAATACTTTCGCCTTTGCCATAGACTACTTGGGCTAAAAGTCCACTGTTAAAGCAGAGTTGACTAGTGCATAAACAGGTTTGGTAGTATTCCGGTTCTATTTCCCAATATCGCTGGTGACAGTTAACAGTAAATACTGTACCAAATAAATCGATCAGGCGATGTAGGCGAGACAGGGCACCAATTAAAGGAAAGCCGAACAACTCGTGGTTATAAGTCCATTTACGAGGTGCGGGATTTTGGGGATTGATGGTGCTGTAGCGAACATAAAATACTTCACCAACTTTGGCTAAGTTTTGCTTCAAGGCTTGATGCAAACCACCCAAAAGTTCTAGATGTTCCACGTGCAAGAGTTTTTTTTGTGCTTTGGCTAAAGCAATCAGTTCCTTAGCTTCGACTACATCCAACGAAAGGGGATACTCTATAATTACGTGTTTGCCATTGGCAAGTGCTGCACGAGCGATCGCACCATGATCTCGATTAATAGTGGAGATCGCTACTAGGTCTATATCTTCACGCTCTACTAGCTCTTGCCAAGTACTCAAGACTTCAATTTGGTACTCTCTGGCAAAGGTTTCGGTTTTTTCTCTTGTATGACCAACAACTGCGATTAACTGCGATCGCTCATCATGGAGCAATGCCTCAGCCCGAAACTTTGCCGCATATCCAGTACCTACCAAACCTACACGCACTCTTGCTTTTTCCAAAGCTGCTTCTGAATTATACATGATCCTCATTAGTTCTATTTTTGATCTTCCCACGCTTCTAGTGGTGAGGTTCTCTCTTCATGGGGTTCACCAGTCTAGACTCTACAACATTCGTCCTACCCCCTCAAGGACAAATCAGACTTTATTTGAAGCTAAATATCGCTCTTTTAAGAAACAAGGCAGGAGGCAGGAGGCAGAAGGGAAAAAGATTTTACTTGTTTCTTCCATCCATAACGGAAGCAAGCGCCTCCGTAAACAGCTTCCATCACTTTCAGAAAACAATAATCGAAGCAGAAAACTGAAATGTTATATTTCTTTGATCCATAACGGGCGTGTTTAATCAGGTTAGAAAATTAAACAGCCTTACTTTTTAAAGGAGTTGGGGTATCTCTTCTGCGTAAGTCCTACAAAATATAGGTAACATTAACCTTACTCATGCTTAATTATCGATTATATAATTTTTTCTAATCACACCCTGAGTCGGGTAGAAAATAATATAAATAAAACTTATCGGGATTAAGTAACTAAATTTCATTACTAATCGGGTTCAATTTCTAGGTACATCGTTTAATTTTTCTCGTAGTATCAGAATTGAAGCAAATTTCAACCAGCGGCTAATTCCACAGAACAGCCGTGACCTTTGCCTTAAGATAACTTATACTGCCGTTTGCAAAAGAGAGGATTACTTAATGCCAACTTATAAAGTGACACTAGTCAACGATGCCGAAGGACTGAACACAATACTTGACGTTGATGATGATGTTTATATTCTAGATGCTGCCGAAGAAGCTGGTCTTGACTTGCCCTACTCTTGCCGCGCTGGTGCTTGCTCGACCTGTGCAGGTAAAATCACCAAGGGTACTGTCGATCAGAGTGACCAGTCATTTTTAGATGATGAACAAATAGAAAAAGGATATGTACTGACTTGTGTTGCTTACCCAACCGCTGACGTAACAATCGAAACTCACAAAGAAGAAGAACTTTACTAAGAGTTAAGCGACTCAACCATAAACTTGCAAGAGTTACTAATTTTGACAAAATAGAAGCAGGGCATCTAGAATTTATACCCTTGTAATGCCGTGCGAACCTGTGATAAGCGACTTTGAAAAAAAGTCTAATTTTGTCTTGAGCAGAAACACAGTAAATGTTGTGTTCCTGCTTATTTTTTTGCCTTTTCTTAACTCCCGACTCCTGGCTCAAGATGCAACTTGAATGCCAATTAGCTTAAAGCTTAGTCTCTTTTTTGAGAATTTGAATCTGAGTACCAGGATAGTAAAATTGGAGAATTTTTGGACTTGACCAATCTAGTTTTGCTAAATTTTGAGCGCCGGTTTGACTCAAGCCGACTCCATGTCCTAATCCACCACCAATAAAAGCGTATCCCCAGAGTTCCGGTTTGCCTTTGTTCAGTGGTTCTATGTAAAAAAGCGTACTTATTGGGGCGGCAAAAGCACTGCGAACTTCGTCTTTGTGCAAAATAAAGGTGCTGCGATCGGTTTTAACTGCAAGTTCAAGGATACGTCCACTCTGGCTTCGCTCCACTACTGCCATAGCCTGAATTGTCTTAAATTTGGCATGGGGACTGTTTTTCACGTGTAAAAATTTCTGCAAGTCCTTGATAATATCCTTTAAAGGGGTTTCCTTATGCCAACGAAACATATCCCACTTGCTTTCATTAAATCCTTGTTGCGTATTAATAAATTTTTGGAAGTTCTTTTCATCTGCTAAACTCTGCTTAGACAAGTCCCAAAAATTAGTCGGAGCATCCAGCACAGGGCGCAGATAGGGACGATCGTCGCCATTCCAGACATCGCTAAAAGAAGCGGTGACGCCACCAGTGGTAGAAGAATAAAGGGCGTCTACTAGTTCATTTTTATAAGTTAGTACTTTACCCCTAGTTAAGGCGATCGCTTGGTCTGTTTTGGCGGCTGCTCCCTTTAGCCCATAATAAACTTGGCAGTGAGTATCAGCACACAACTGATAGTTATCTGCGGCAAACCTACGTAAATTTCTCAAAGCATAAGTCCGGGCGAGAATTGCCTGGGCTTCCAGCGCCGCTTTTGGTGCATCTGTTCCTATTTCGTAAGGCACAACCCCACGCAAATAAGTTTCTAAAGGTACTTGATTAACGAGAGTGTATGTGCCATAAGCATTTGGCTGCAAATTCATTCGACCGGCATAAAGACGAGCAAACTCTTGTTTTTCGCTTTTATTTACCCGAATCAAATTTTTATCAGTGCTAACTTCCAAATCATTCGGGCTATAGCGATTACCATTCACCACCCAACTTACTCGCGGCACTTGCTTTAAAATTTTGGTATCAAGATATACTTTTTCTTTGGTAGAAGCTTGGATGTTCTGCAATAACAAGCGTCGCAGTAAAGGAGTGCTGTAAACATCTCGTTTTGCCCAAACCTGCCAGCGTTCTGGCTGGGCTATTTCCACTTCCATTCCTTGAGAACGCCATTTCTGAGCACTGTCTTCCGCAGTTTCAAAAGTGCGGTATGTGCCCAAAACTACTACTTCTTCAACTGCTGACTGGGGTAAAGCTTGGATGACTGTCTCCAGCTTTACAGGATTCTTAGTAAACAGGACTTGCTGCTTATTGCCCGCTTGAAATTTTAGCTTTAAGCGATCGCCTTTTATGGGTTCCAGTTGCAGCTTGGCTGTGGGCTGATCGCCAAATCGCTGCACAATCCCAATTTTCAGTTCTATATCCTGGATGTTGCTCTCAGGACCTGATGCAGCAGTCAGTCCCAATAGACAAAATATTGTCAGCACAGTGTGGGGAAAACGCCAAAACGAAAATTTCATGGCTACCTGATAGGGAAGCGATAGCGAGTACTCAAGCGTCTTCTGCCCCTTAATGCGTCGTTGGAGCTGATTTTCCAATTGCTTTGTAGTGCGGTTTTTTTGTCGCATGAATGCTCCAATGATACCATTACCAATTTTGCCCTAAATACTAGTTGCAAAACGAAGTCATAATGACTATGATTTATATAGAGATAAAAAACAGAACTAGTTGGATAAACTCTTTATGGTTAAAGTCCAAGAAATTCCATTAAATCAGATAAAACGGCCATTGCCGCGTACAAACGATCCAAATAAAGTACAAGCCTTAATGGAATCGATTGCGGAGATTGGGCAGCAAGAACCTATTGATGTCCTAGAAGTAGATGGACAATATTATGGTTTTTCTGGTTGCCATCGGTATGAAGCTTGCCAGCGTTTAGGCAAAGAAACCGTTTTAGCCAGAGTCCGTAAAGCACCCCGTAGCGTTTTGAAGATGCACTTGGCATAGAGAATGGGAATCGGGCATGGGAAATGGGGATTTAGAGTATTCCTAATGCCCTGTTTGGCCAATGCCCAATTTCCAATCCCCAATTACATATAACCTAATTAGGAGAAAATTATGTCATCGAAAGTAACAGTCAAAAATGTAAATATCGGCATTGACGAGGCGAGTAGGGCTAAAATTGCCGATGGTTTATCTCACCTGTTGGCTGACACTTATACACTGTATCTGAAAACTCATAACTTCCATTGGAATGTAACGGGGCCGATGTTTCAAACATTGCATTTGATGTTTGAGACCCAGTATACAGAATTAGCCTTAGCAGTTGATTTAATAGCCGAGAGAATTAGAGCGCTTGGCTATCCCGCACCAGGAACCTACAGCGAATATGCCAAACTGAGTTCGATTCCAGAAACTCCCGGAGTTCCGAAAGCTGTGGAGATGATTCGGGAACTTGTGGAAGGACAAGAAGCCGTAGTCAGAACTGCACGATCTATTTTCCCCGTGATAGAGGAAGTTAACGACGAACCTACCGCCGATTTATTGACTCAACGGATGCAAGTACATGAAAAGACAGCTTGGATGTTGAGAAGTTTACTGGAAGAATAGGAAATAGGGCATGGGGCATGGGGCATAGGGAATAGAAAGGGATAGAGAAGAAACTTAATCACTAATGCCCAATACTCAATCCCCAGTACCCAATACCCAATGCCCAATACCCCATTCCCAGTACCCAATGTCCAATGCCCCATTCCCAATGCCCCATTCCCAAAAGTTGCAAGATTTAATGCAACAGGTGGGTATTTCTAGTTTTAAAGCACTAAGTCGCGCTGCTGGTATCTCAGAGCGTCAACTTTTGAGGTTACGCCAAGGAAAGTTAGAGCAGATGCGGGTAGATGTGCTGCTCAAGCTGTCGCCAGTGCTACAGATTTCATTGAATGAATTAATTGCAACTTTTTCAACCGTAGAGTTGTTACCAGAGAAAGCAGCGCCGAATCAGGAATTGTTACAAGAAATTACAGATTTAAGAAAAGAGTACGATCGCTTGCAACTTCAATTAGAGCAACAGCGAGAATTATTGCTACAAGAACTCCAGCAGTCGAGTTTGCAACTGCTGGAGTCTTTATTGTTGCAATGGCCCACAGCAGCACAGAAAGCGCAGGAGAATCCCCAGCTAGCAGCAGTCAAAATAATACCGTTGGTGCAGAAACCCCTGGAAAAGCTTTTACAGGCGTGGGGAGTGGAAGCGATCGCACCTGTGGGAGCAGAATTACCTTACGATCCCCAACTGCACCAATTGCTGGAGGGAACTGCACAACCTGGAGAAACAGTCAAAGTACGCTACACTGGCTATCTTCAAGGTGAAAAGCTGCTTTACAGAGCCAAAGTGAGTCCTGTTTGAGGAAGTGAGGAGTTAGAGTTACAAATTCATAACTCTTTACTTTTTGTATTGTCTGTCGAGAAATGACAGATATTGGGAATACTAAAATAGCAGAGGCGATCGCCTTGAGAAAACTTCTTTTAAAGCCTTGGTGTCGGTTCTAGCTTGCTTGGCGCTGTTGAAACCTAAATTTTTGGCTCTAGAGCAGTAGTCCACAGGTAAATTATTTCAATCATGTAAGTAATTGGACATAAATAAATGTAGATCCTAGTTACTATCACAAGTACTCAGGCAGGAAAAGCTATTGCTAGACTCAGTTTAATTATGCGTAGGCGTAGCCCGCCGTAGGCATCGCTGCGACTAGTTCAATTTTGAATTGCTTAATGACAGCGATTATCATGAGATTTATTGCAGAATCTCAGTTTTGCAAAAATTTTTGGTAAATAATCTGAAAAGCAGTAACTTCAGCTTGTATGTAAGTAAGTATATATCTAAATCCATAAGATGCAAGTAAGTCGGCGTTAAAAATCAACATACATGATCAAACATCAAATCAACGAACGGCTTATAAATTGGTTATTCTAACATTTTTATAAGACTAAATATGCCAGTTATTTATCATACCGACTTACTTAGCTGGTTGATTTTTAATTGGTCTATTTATAGTAGGAAAACTATACTTTATTAAGCTAATGATTTTTTTACATTACAAAAAAATAGATTCAAAACTTTATAATTAAGCTTTATTTATCCTGATTAATTATCAATGATTACTCAATATTTAATCTTAAATTTTATTTTACAAGCATTTTTAAATGTTCTATAATAGCGAAATCAGAACATTATTTACACAAGTCAGAGTGACATAATGATGAGAGAAGAAGTAAAAGTTATTAAGCTCAGTGGTAATTTGAACGCCACAACTTCACAAGACTTTCGACAAAAAATCACTGAGATTCTAGAAAGTGGTGCGAAAATTGTGTTAGTTGATTTTAAAGATGTAACGTTTATGGATAGTTCAGGTTTGGGAGCTTTAGTATTAGCTTTTAAAACCTTGCGAGCCGCAGATACTAAGCTTGTTCTCTGCTCAATTAATGAGCAAGTCAGGATATTATTTGAACTGACTAATATGGATAAAGTATTTGAAATCTTTCCCACTCAAGATGCATTTAATCAGGTTTTAGTGTCTAATACGTAATTAATCAAACTTCATTTGCAAAATAGATAAATCATCATCAAAAGCATCTTTGGAGTTCAGAGCTATTAAATAACTGAGTACGCGGTCGAGTTGGCTATCAATAGGATCTTGTAAGCTAACTAGTAGCTGAATAAAAGCATCCAAACTCCAAAGTGTGCCGTCTGATTTAGTTATTTCATAAGCGCCATCACTAAAAATATAAAGGGTACTGAATTTTTCGATATTGCAAAACCCATCAACATATTTTGCCTCTGGAAACATGCCAACTGGCATACCAGGGGTTTTCAATAGTTTAACTTCAGACTTTCTTGGAGATGTGCCAGTTACTAAAACTGCTGGTGGATGACCTGCACTAGCATAAATTAACTGGCGGTTGATTCGGTTGTAAACTCCATACCAAATCGTAAAGTATTTATCATTTTGATAATTCATCTGAAAAGTATCATTTAAAGCCTTTAATACATCACTAGGTTGATAGTAATCAAGACTTTTGAGCGCACGGGAACGCAGCAGATTCAGCACTGAAACAGAAGGAAGGGTAGCTTTTAGTCCATGTCCGGCAGTATCAAGTAAGTAAATTGCCAGATAGTCATCATCGAGCCAATAGTAATCGAAACAGTCACCGCCGAGTTGTCGCGAGGGAATGAATCGAAAATTTATATTGAAGGGTTCAGTCATGGAAAAAGGTAGCAGCGATCGCACATATTCTGCTGCTTCTGACATTTCTGATTCTAGAAGCAACTTTTGAGCCTGCAAATCTCTACTCAACTGATGCAGGCGTAATCCTGCTCTTACCCGTGCTTGTAATTCATTATGCTCAATAGGTTTAGAGATAAAATCATCAGCACCAGCATCTAGACCTTTGACGCAATCGGCAACGGAATCTAAGGATGTTAATAAAATAAAAAATGTGGTAGAAAATTTGGGGTCTGCTTTAATGCGGTGGCAAACTTCCAGACCATTCAATCCCGGCATGATCCAATCACAAATAATTAGTGCTGGACGATAAGCTAGTGCCTTTTCTATTCCTTCCTCGCCGCTACTGGCAGTAACTACTTCATAACCCTGTTTTTCCAACATCCTTTTCAGGAGTATTTTTATTGAATAATCATCATCAATTATTAGTATTTGAAACATATAAATTTGTTGAAAATACTCATTAATAATTTTTTGTCAAAATAGAAAATAAAAATATGTATCAATACAGAGATGCTGCTATAGCGCTGATCGTACCCTGCGGGTACTGCTTCTCCCTTGGCGTTAGCCTCTCTCTTTGGAAGAAGGGGAGACGCTAGCGCGAACGGAGAACTCGTAGAGTAGCTGCTACGCATCTATGTATGCAATAGACTTTGATTCCTATCTCCTAAAAAGATAGAGTACACTCCGTTGTAGCAACAGGCGTAAAGAGTTGAGGGTTTGGTCTTTATTAGACTCAAATGAGAAGCACTATAACTCATTTCTATTTACTCATCGAATTTACGACTGTTTAACAGTCATAAAATATTATGGTGCTCCCAAAGGATTTAGCCATAAAAGAATGTTGCTTTTTAACTGGTTTAAGTCGCGGTATGCTTCTTGTTTGAACCATTGCCCTAAAGCGTCAAAGGGGGTAAAAGATGTTCCCGTTTGCCATTTAATATCTTGACCTAAAGGTGTTGTATGATTTCCTGGTAACGTTTGCGCTGTCACCATCTCATCAAAACGTTCTTCTAAGATTTTGGTTAAAGCTGCCGATTGATCGATGGTGTCATTACTAAATTTTATTAATAAATTGCGCCGGATATTGTAATGTTCTTGGACAAGTTTGTTAGTTTCCAACGGCGAGGGGGTAAATTCGATTTTCAAAGTAGAGTTGAACTGCTCTACTAAAGGAATAGCTTCTTTAGCGGCGTAGTTGTTGAAGGATATTAAAATATTGCCTGCACGTTCTACTTTAAAAAGGCTACCAATCAGCAAATGGAGTTTACAGCCCATACTGTGTCCAACGCCGTAGATAGGGAAGTAAAGCTTGCGTAATGCCCCAGAATCATGCAATCGTTCGAGGGTGCGGTCAAAGTTTAACAGCACGGATTTGGCGATCGCAGTATGATCCAGTGTATTGACAAAAGGCGTAGCAATTACAACATAGCCTTTACTTGCCAGTTGTTCGAGTAACCAGCGATAAGTGATGTGCGGTGCAGTGGCGACAAATGCACCGCCTAAAAAATGAACGATACCTATGGGATTTCGGGGAATGATTACCCAGTTCCCTCTAATTTCTTTCCAGTCCATGCGGGTAAGCGATCGCTTTACGAATATTCTTTATGTTAGACCGGAGATCGCAACCGTGGGAAGGATTATGGAAAAAGCCATTGAAAATATCCTACTAGTAGATTGGAAGCCAACTCACCCAGTAGTGTCTATGGACTTATCGGCAGCACCTACGCTTTCTTTAACTCTTAGTGAATTCTGAGTGAATTCAGGAGTGCTTTGTGAACTACCTACGGTGACGCTTTGCGTACACCGTAGGCTTCCTGCCCAACACAAAGCGCAGTAGTGGATTTCTTGCGTCCTCCCTTACTTCGACTTACATCTAGACAACAGGCTTTATCCCCCGTTCCAGAGGTCAAAATCCGTAGTCCCTCGTCTGTGAGGTTAATACTTGCGTTGATATCCCTATCATGCTTAGTTTGGCAGTTTTCACAAGTCCAGAATCTTACATCTAGTGGTAGAGTGCCAATTTGATTAAGGCAAACATGACAGGTTTTTGAACTAGGGAAAAATCTATCAACTTCTAGATAAATTTTCCCTGACATTTCTGCCTTGTATTTCAGCATTGTGCAAAACATACCCCATCCAATTTGGTGAATGGATTTGGCTAGTTTGTGGTTCTGCATCATGCCTTTTACACTGTCGTCAACTCACCCGCCATTCATCCCACGCTGCCCTATCCGGTCAGGCGTGGGGCTTCTGTCGGTTCAAGCTAAATTACCATTGCAAAACTTAATTATGAATTACGTTAGCGCAGCGGTAGTGAGTCCGCATACCCCTCCGGGGAAACAAGCTACGCTTTTAGCGTCTCGTAGAGAGCGTCATTACGAATTATCTTAACGTTGAGTCTGTAATCTTTTCATCTCGTATTGCACATCTAATGCAATTTGTAATGCTTCATTGAGTAACCTTCCATGCTCAGTAGCCTCCTCTGTTACTTGCATAGCTGTTAAAGTTGCTAAATTGTTGACAAATAGTTCTGTATTACTCAGGATAAAATTCTTATTCTCTCTTAAAATTCTTTCTGTCTTCAAAGCGCGAACTAAATCAGCTTTGGTGAGTTTAAGTGCTTCGAGCACACCCTCTCTTTCCTTTATAGTCACTTCTGGATTACCAGCTTCTTCTATTTGGTCATTGATATCTATAACTCTAATAACAGTATTATATCTCTTAACCTCCTTTAAGAGGATTTGTAGAGATTTTGTCATATTAGCTTTAACAATTTTACTTCTACTTTTCCAGATTAAATATAAGATAGTTTGTGTCAGACCACCAACCCAAAGACCTAAGAAAATCAATAATATCCAAGATGGGATTGTTATCCATGTAAAAAAAATTTTAATAATTACATCAAAGAAAATATAGACAAAAATAAATGTAGAAAATCCAATAAAAACTACAGTTGCTCCTTCAGAACTTTTAAGCTTTTGTATATATATGTTTGCTAATTTGTTGAGAGGATTTGTAATGATTAAAAGTTCCCCATTGACAGGTAAATTAGTCAGCTTTTGCAGATCATCTTGACTAATTTCTAAGTCCTCTAAATCATCCCGCACAGCTTTTCAACCCTTGCCAAAATAGTTATTTAATCTAATATAGCAATCAAATTTCTAGAATGCTGGCATTTTGTCTAAACTTTTTCTGGTAAGTTAATACTTATAGGCAATCTCAAGAAGTTTTGTACAATATGATACTCTTTTGCCAAGATAACTATTTACAGCATAATTCAGAATTTAAGAGTAAAACACGCTTTATACCAGGGTAACAGACTTAGCTTATGTACCTCACCAATTTAAAATCTGCTGTATACTATAGCAATCCTAAATTATTCGTGAGAAACCAGATCCCCGACTTATTTAAGAAATCGGGTATCTGCGGGTTGCAATTCTCACAAATAAAATTGGATTGCTATGTAATAGTTAGGATAAAAAAACAAATTAATTGCCTGTAAATAGAATCGCAAGGCAACAGGTTATTGTTCTGGCAAAAGGTCATTTAATAATGGAAAAGTCCGTTTTTGCGGACTTTATTTGTTAAGTTACATATAATCGTGTCTCGGTCGTTACATTAACTTCGTTTTGGAGAAGGGTGTTTCTGTTTGGAAACACTAGGCTGAGGGTTTAAAAATGGGGGGATGGGACACTCTAGCGTCATGGCGATCGCTCTGAGTAAATCTGCTTCTAAAGGAGTAACTTTATTATCTAATAGTACCGTGTGGGCACAAGCATCAACAATAGCCTGTTTGAGTTTGGGAGTGGCAAAACGCAGACGCTCAATACTTTTCTTTAGTTCAGTAAAATTACAACTTAATGGTATTTCTAGTTTTTCTTGCTCTCCGGCTTTGGGAAGTCGAAAAACTCCAGAACGAAAAGCATAGGCGATGTCTTCAGTAGACGTATCAGGTTGGGAGTGTCCGACACGGGCAATTACGGACAATACTAATAGACTATCTGGCCAAATCTGTTCGATGGAGGTGAATTCTACAGTTGTAGTAGATGTGGGATTTATACTAGGTTGAAGACGATGCCACAGTATTAACTGCAACACAAAATGCCATAGCGATAAACTTCCGGTGGCTACAGCTAAACCGTGGACGCATTTGCATAGCCTTTGGCATTCTTTGGCAGAATTTTGGCGTAATACGGGTACTGCCAAATCCACGAGTGGCAAGCGAATTCTGGGATCTAATTGGCTAATTTCGCTACTTAGTTCCAAGGTTTTCTCTACCAAATCAGCAGGCTGCACCTCGCGTAACCAAGCAATTTGACGTTTTTGAATTTGGAGATTTTCCGTATCTAACGCTAGCGCCAAAGCGATCGCCATTGCACTTTGCTGCTCCTGCACGCCCAAACGCAGAGATTCTGGTAACTGCGATAACAGCGCTTGAGCATGGGCAAAATGCTCTGGTGTAACGCTTCCAACTTGGTTTACAACGTGTTTTGGTGTGGCGCTGTCACCACCAGTAAAGCCCATTGTTAAGGATTCCTGGGAAGGGGAACGCATTTGATTGCGAGATGGCATTGCTGCTAAATTGCTGACGTTCAAACCTCCAACACGACAGATACGTTCTGCTAGAGGTGGGTGAGTAGAAAACATATTTTCCCAGAAATCCGGGTTGAGGGCATTGCCAAAAAACATGTGGCTAGCGGCTTCTGCACCCGGCGATATTAACCGTGAATCCATCTGTTGGAGTTTTTGAAAGACTCCGTTAAGTCCGTTAGGGTTGCGAGTGAACTGTACAGCCGAAGCATCGGCGAGAAATTCACGTTGACGAGAGACGGCGGCTTTAATCAGTCGTCCGCAGAGTAATCCGATACTGCCAATTGCCATTAATGCTAAACCAAAAGCCCACAAAGGCAAACCCTTGTCTTCGCGGGAAGTACCACGAATCCGCCAGAGCAATTCCCCAGTTAAATAAATGAACAAAATCCCATGCAGTAGTCCCACTAAACGCAAATTCAGCCGCATATCTCCATTGAGTATATGACTGAATTCGTGGCCGATGACTCCTTGTAACTCATCCCGATTCAGATGTTGCAAAGTTCCACGGGTAACTCCAATTACAGCATCATTGGGCGAAAATCCGGCAGCAAAGGCATTAATGCTGGTTTCTCTTTCAAGGAGATAAACTTGTGGGACAGAAATATCAGAAGCGATCGCCATTTCCTCGACAATATTTAATAGTTGTCGCCCTTGTTCATCGGCTATTTCTGGTAGCAGGAGTCTTCCTCCTAACTCTTGGGCAATTACGCTTTTGCCCTGTCGGAGACAGGCAATTTTGTATAAACTTCCCACTGCGATCGCAATTATTGTAATCCCAGCCACGTAGAGAAATAACCCTGGATGCCACCAAACACGAAAAGCCATGCGAAACAGAAATAAACTGGCAATATAAATTGCCATAATCATGACTGCGATCGACAGGGAAAATAACCCGATTAATTGTTGCGTATTTTGGCGTGCCCGATCCTGATGTTCAAAGAAATTCATAGATACCTAAAAAGACACGCGTGGAGCATTTCTTATTTCTGGAGTAGCTTCAGGGAGCAATTCTGCAACAGTAAAGTTAAAAGTATTTGCCACAAGATTGCTAGGAAAAGATTCGCTTTTGGTGTTGTAAAGTGTCACCGCGTTATTAAAAGCCTGACGGGCAAAAGCAATCCGGTTTTCGGTGGAAGATAGTTCTTCCATTACCTGAGTCATGGCGCGATCGGCTTTCAATTCTGGATAAGATTCTGAAATTACCATCAACCGACTTAACGCACCCGTCAGCGCCCCTTCAGCATTGCCCAACTGTTGCATCGCTTGGGGATCGCCAGGATTTTGTGCGGCGCGACTGCTAGCGTTAATTGCAGAATTCCGGGCGGCAATAACTGCTTCTAAGGTTTCTCGCTCATGTTTCATGTACCCTTTAGCTGTTTCCACCAAGTTGGGAATTAAATCATAGCGACGTTGTAATTGAACATCGATTTGAGAGTAAGCATTTTTGTAACGGTTGCGATACTTAACTAAATCGTTGTAGGCATTAATGATAATTACAGCAACAATGGCAACTAAAGCAACAGAAAATATTAAAAGCCCCATATTTTTAGATTATTTTCATTAGGTTCTTACTTTATATCCAGCAGAATTTGTGTGGATATAAAGATGAGTCTACTTATAGCAAGTTGCTTCGTCCTCTGCAAAATTATTTACGTAATTGTACGGGGCTAGATCAGTTATAGGATTTTTTCAATAACTACAGAAACATAGACACAAGAGAAATAATTTACAACAATTTCAAATTATTTGTGAACTTTATCGTAAATTAAAAGGTTTAAGACCCCTACGTCTATACGTAGTGCGGAGTCGGAGCCACTCCGTCTCCGATCAGTTTCAGCCGGGGTTTAAATCCCCGTCTGAAAATGTCTAAAATGTTTGAATTTTGAATGCGTGAATTTTGAATTGTTAACATCTCTCTTTTCTCTTTAGACTCTGCGCCTCTGCGGTCGATTAAAAATTGTAGCCAGATATGTCACCGATGAATATGAGTAAATAGAGAATAACCACTGAGAGCAAAAATAAAAAGGATGGCAGCAGGGAAAATTATTACATCCCTGACAATAAATAAAATCCAATCTTTTCTTAGTTCTTGTTTAAACTTGAGTTCTCGTAGTTTTCGCTCAAGTTCTAAGTCTTCTTGTGACTGCAAGTTTACAGATGGCAAAATTAGCGGGTTGTTGCTTTTGCTGGCAATGATTTTTGATAAATCTGTTATATCTGTCATGCTGTTTAGATACCAATAATTTCAGTTTCAATATTTTGGTTATTATCTGCAACCCAAATAGGTTTGCCTTTTTGCTTGGCTTCTAAAGCTACTTTTAGAAGTGCATAGGCGTAGCCAGCGCTAGACATCGCGCATTTATTGAGCAATGTCAGGTTGTCATTGACGTAGTTTTGAGTTGAGTTATTGGACTAAAGCATCCATTTAGATAAAAAAGAGCCAGAGAGTGTTAGTTCTCTGACTCAAACCTGGAGACAAAAGAATCATCAAATAAAGGCTAACTTGGGTAAGAACCTAAATTCTTCCCAGGTTATGCAGCCCTAAGATAGTACCTACTCCTAAGATATGACCAAAGGCGGTAGTTGCTAAAAGGGCTGGTACACCAAAATTACCAAGGAAATTGACTGAGGGTAGTTTTGGTTCTGCGTTGGGATACTTGATGGTAGATTTGCCAAAGGCAATGGCAATGATATTAGCAATAATCATGATCAGTCCAACTGTAGGACTCCATTGCAGAGGTGTGGTTGCAGCAGCGAGTAAGGTTGAAGTCAACACCTGGTTTGCTCCTGAAATTTATTAATGGTTGAAAACATAATCTGAAACTTTCCGAAGCAAATTCAAGAAATTACCCGATTTTGCATCAATATTTAACAGTTATTCTTACTACTTAATACAATATGAGTTCAACGTGGTGAGCTGATTGTGGTAGCTAGTTTGAATTTCAATGTCTGAAACAAATAAATTATTAGTATATTTTTATACTTTAAACAAAATTCAGGAGTAAAATACGCTTTATACCTGGGTAACAGACTTAGCTTGTGTACCTCACCAATTTGAAATCTGCTGTAGATAAAAGTGATTCCGATAAAATTATGTCAATGTATCTATAGAAATCTGTACAGGAGTTATGAACAAAATAATCCCCGACTTTTTGAAGGATACAGTTGAAGTCAGAAATTTAAAGAGCGGATTCACCTTTCGGTAGATTTAGACAGAATCATCAAAACTGTATATTTGAATGGGTATAACACATAATTTGCCACAAAACCTCATGCTAAATCAGTAATTTCCAAATCAACAGATGAAATTTTGATTGAATTCTAGTTAATTTGTTCCTTAAGTTCCTCAAAAGCCATGACATCCCCTGAGCCTCAAACTGATTTTGGAGAAAAAACTCCACAAACGTCATTTGAGCCACCTTCTGGAAAACGGCGGTGGCTTTGGTTGAGTTTAGCCGTACTCCTATTTTTAGGGGGCGGAGCAACTCTAGTTTGGCGTTTACTCACTCCGCAAAATTCAGCACCTTTAACTGTTAACGCTCAACCTCAAGGGGTAAGAGTCAAAATATCAACAGTACAAAACGGCATAATTGAGGAAAGTTCAGATTTTATTGCTAGTCTAAAATCCCTGCGCTCAGTCACGCTCCAGCCAAGGATTCAGGGTCAAGTTACCCAGATACTTGTAAAATCGGGAGATCCAATCGTCGAAAGAGCGGCAATTCTCCAAGTAGATCCTACGCCACAGGCAGCGATCGCGAGAAATAATAATCTACCTCAAGCATTTTTAATGCAACTGGCAAATGCCCGCGCCACCCTCAAATCTTTAGAAACAGAACGACCATCCTACGTTGCGAATGTGCAATTGTACCAGCAGAACTACGAAAAGTTTGTTAGCCTAGCTGAACAAGGAGCCGTGTCTCGACAGACTAGCAATCAGTTTGCTAATCGGCTTGCCAATGCTAAGACTAGTCTGGATGCAATAGATTCCAGGATTCAAGCACAACGAGCCACGATTTTGCAGGCTGAAAAATCCTTGCAGCAATCTAATGTAAATACTCAAACACAACAGCCCCAGTCTGACAAAATTACCGCTCCTTTTAGTGGCACTGTTGGCAACATCCCTGTGAAAGTCGGTGATATAGTTAATACTTCCACACCATTAGTTCATATCACGCAAAATCGACCTTTAGAAGTGAATATCTCTGTACCACTACAGCAAGGGCCCCAATTGCGTAAGGGTATGCCAGTAGAGGTGATGAACACACAAGGTCAAAAGCTTGGTAGAAGTAGGATATTTTTTATTGCACCTAATGCCAGCAATGAAACACAAACGATACTGATTAAAGCACTTTTTGATAACACTAACGGTCAGCTACGTGCAGATCAATTGGTCAGGACTAGAGTGTTCTGGAATCAGCGCCCCGGAGTTTTAATTCCCACAACAGCAATGACTCGTGTAGGCGGAGACACTTTTGTTTATGTAGTTGAAAAGACATCTCCCCAAGGTGTATCCCAACAAGTAGCTCGGCAAAGGCGAGTGAAGCTAGGCGAGATTAAAGGTAATAATTACCAAGTTATTGAAGGATTACAGCCAGAAGATAAAGTTATTATTTCAGGGTTGCTTAATCTTAGGGATGGTGTTGCGATCGTTCCAGAATTTTAATTAAGGGGAGTAGAGAGGAGGAGCAGGGGAGAAGTCTCAATCTTGTCTCCTACCAATCTTCACCCAAGAGCGTTAACTATAGCGATCGCTCTTTGTTGGAGAACTTGTAAAGTAGTCTCTACGTATATATCTATAGCAATACACGCTGAATTCACTTCCATTCTTTTCTCCTAAAAAGAAAGCATTCGTAAACATTTATAAGATATAACTCGTTTTGTCAATAGTGATTAAGTAGGTCGGCAGAATAAAACCAAACTATGTTAACAAAAATGAACGAGGCTAAAACCCTCTTTCCTCCCGCCTCCTGCCGACGCTCGCGGACTCGCTAACGCTGCGCTATCCTGCTTCCTGCCTTATCCCAACGACAAATATTTACGCCCACCTACTTACGCTGTAAATTATCTATGCTATCAAGTCTCTAATTAAGCTTTATACTAAATTTTAAGGCAAGGATGAACGATACTTTTAAATATGTGTAGGCGTAGCTAGTCTTGTCTATGAGACGCTATGCAAAGGCATCACAGGCTGGAAATTTACGTTTGCAACCTCGATTTTTACTAAATTTAATCACCATTACTTATTGACAAATGGTTAATGACTTTAACCTGTCACCAATGAGTAAAAGTAAGCAATTACTTGATTACGTAACAGAGGTAAACAATTATGTCAGTGAAAATCAACCAATCTAAATGTGGTTTAGTTTTAACTTGTTTACTTGGACAGATAATGTTGTTGGCTGCGCCAGTACAAGCTGGAGTGGAGGGCAAAAGTTATAATGTCAATCTTAATTCGAGTCAGGGAGATAATTTTACTGCTTGTTTTGAATTTAACGCCGATGGTAGCAGCCTACGCTTTGGTCGGCTAGACGCTACTTACAGCCGTACAAATCTAGGTCAGGATCGGAGAAATTGGCAAGCAGTCACAAATCCAACTTCAGAAGAAAGTGTCGCACTTAGCGGTGAAGTAAGACGAGACTCTTCTCTTCCAGATCAGAGGATAAGTGGTAATGCTATCAATTCCAACGGCACTACTTATAAATTTAATGGAACACGCTTATCTGAGCCAACGTGTCCGATTGAAATTGAATCTGAGATAGGTTCACAAAACCCCTTCTTCAAATAATTTAATCTATGCAGATTTGATTGACCAGATGAGCTTTTGGTTAACGAAGACAGACAATTTATAAAAGATGTTTGTAGACTATGGTCAAGACAATACCTGTGTCATCAGCACTTAAATTCTGTCAAGTTCGGTAGGGCGTAGTTTACTGTCGTAGGCATCGTGTTTAGCTCAAAAAACACTCAAAAAGTCAATTTAGCTCAACATATTCAACAATATTCGCCAAGCCGTAGCAAATCTTAATCTGCTGTGAAGATGCCGCCAAGAGGCCACGTATCCTCACCTTTTGCAAAGTATTTTCATTTCTCGCGCCTGAGACTTACTTAAATTCGCTGGCGGGATTTCGGCTGGAATCAAGTCGATAGTTTTAGCAGCGATCACTAAATTTAACCTTGGAACAGTACTGTAAGAGCAGATAATCACTTTAGTGAACCAAAATAAAACTCGATTAATCTATGGCATCAATAGCCGGAAAAGTTGCAATTATCACTGGTGCATCGCGGGGAATTGGACGAGCGATCGCACTAAAATTAGCTGGTAACGGGGCATCTATTGTCGTTAACTATGCAGGTAATGCAGGCAAAGCACAAGAAGTTGTTGCAGAAATTGAAAAGTTGGGAGTAGAGGCGATCGCTATTCAAGCTGATATTAGCAAAGTACCCGACATCGAACGATTATTTAAGCAAACACTTGAGCGCTTTGGTAAAGTCGATATTTTGGTCAATAATGCCGGAATCGCCTTCTATAAACCAATTACTGAGGTGAGTGAAGAAGATTTCGACGCGATTTTTGCCATTAACGTCAAAGGCACTTATTTTGCTTGCCAACAAGCCGCGCAACATATATCAGAAGGGGGACGGATTATCAACTTTTCCTCATCAACTACGGTGATGATGCTGCCAACTTATAGTGCCTATGTAGGAACCAAGGGTGCTGTTGAACAAATTACGCGAGTACTAGCTAAAGAATTGGGTGCAAAAGCGATCGCAGTTAATGTTATTTCTCCTGGCCCCATCGATACAGAATTGTTTCGAGAAGGCAAAACACAAGAACAGATAGATCGTTTAGCCCAAATGGCTGCTTTTAATAAACTCGGAGATGTGCAAGAAATCGCCGATGTAGTAGCATTTCTCGCTAGCGACGAAGCCAGATGGATCACTGGGCAAAATATTCGTGTCAACGGTGGAATCGCGTGAGGAAAAACTCTCCTCATAAAAGCGATATTCCCCGTTTCAAAACCTCAGCCAGTAATGTGCAACGCCGAGAAATTTAAGCGATGAATTCCAATATCAATCTTTTCACACCAGTTCAGCTTGGCCCTTACACGCTACCAAACCGGATCGTAATGGCACCGATGACGCGTTTACGGGCAATTGCAAGCATCCCCAACTCGCTAATGGCAACTTACTATACCCAACGCGCTAGTGCTGGGCTGATCGTTACCGAATGTACAATGGTTTCACCTCGAAGTTTAGGATACATTAACTGCCCAGGAATTTACTCAGAAGAACAAGTGGCAGGATGGCGGTTGACAACTAATGCAGTACATGAACAAGGAGGCAGAATTTTTTTGCAACTTTGGCATTCTGGGAGAGTTTCTCACTCAGCTTTACTTGGTGGAGAGTTGCCAGTTGCTCCTAGTGCGATCGCTGGGATTGGCTCACTCCATACACCCATAGGTAAAGTATCGTTGGAAACTCCCCGTGCTTTAGAAACCCCAGAAATTTCCGAGATTGTTGAGCAATTTTGCAAAGGTGCCGAAAATGCTTTGGCAGCTGGTTTTGATGGGATTGAACTTCACGGTGCATTTGGCTATTTAATCGACCAATTCCTCCAAGATGGCTCGAACCAGCGCACAGATGAGTATGGCGGTTCAATAGAAAAGCGTAGCCGATTCCTCTTAGAAGTTGTAGAAGCAGTTGCTAGCGTTTGGGGTGCAAACCGGGTTGGTATCAAACTTTCGCCAAGTAACACTTTTTATGGAATGCATGACTCCAACCCTCAAGAAACTTTTGGTTATGCTATCAATGCTCTTAACCCTTTTGGACTTGCCTATCTTCACCTGATGGAACCGAATGAAGTCGATTTAACAACCCGCGAAGTCATGAACCCTGTTACACCCTACTTCCGCCAAGTATTCCAAGGTACTTTGATTACCAATGGTGGCTACGATCGCCCAATAGGAGATAGTATTCTTACTAGTGGCAATGCAGATTTAGTTTCTTTTGGCAAGTTATATCTTGCTAATCCTGACTTACCAAAACGCTTAGAACTTAACGCCCATTTGAACACCCCAGATCCAAAAACATTTTATGCCCCTGACGCCACAGGATACACCGACTACCCATTTTTAGAACTTCAGACCACTTAAAGGAATCACAGTCATCTCTAAATCAAAAATATAATTTGTCAGTTGCAAAACTTTTCGGTTTTATATTTGTCCAAATAGGAGAACACGCCCGTACTACCTGACGATGAAAACGGATTGCTAAATGTGGGATAAAAAAGTTTGTATTAATATCATGTCCGGCTAATTAGTTATAATTCCCTTTCTCTATCTAGAAAGTACGACGAACAGAAGTTACAAACTATTATATTTTCATTGTTGGAAAGAATATTTAGATTTACATGACTTTGAGCTTTATACTGTTTCTTTGTGAAGCTGCAATATCTTTTACCCCTTTTCTAAAAGGAGCCAGCAGGGGGATTTTATAACGTGCATCTTCATATAAAATTGCTATTAACTTAATTGTCTTGCTTTATCTACATAGTAAATAACATGAATTCACCAAAAGATCGTAAAGATTTTCAATACCAAAAACCTATTTATTTAGAGTTAAACTTTCAGATTATTTGTGCAGTTGTATTGATTGCTGTTATCGGAGTTTCTAGCGTGACTCCGGCTTTTCCTAAGTTAGCTAAAGACTTAAATATCAATCCGAAGAATTTGGGTTTACTGATTACAGCATTTACATTACCATCTCTGATTTTAGGGCCAGTTATTGGTATTCTTGCCGATAGATGGGGCAGAAAGAGAATTATTGTTCCTTCACTATTTATATTTGGCATAGCTGGGACTGCTTGCGCCTTTGCCCGCGATTTTAATTTATTGCTATGGTTACGTTTGCTGCAAGGAATTGGTGCTGCTTCTTTGCTTTCTCTGAGTATCACCTTAATCGGCGATTTATACACCGGAGACAGACGGACTACGGCAATGGGTTACAATGCCAGTATTAGCAGCATCGGCACAGCAAGTTATCCAATAATCGGTGGCGCATTAGCAACAATGGGCTGGTATTATCCCTTCATGTTGCCCATATTAGCGATTCCTCTTGGGTTGTTGGTATTGTTTGCACTTAAGAATCCCGAACCAAAAGGCGATCGCAACCTCAAAGAGTATTTGAAAAATGCCGTAAAAGTTCTGAAAAATCGTCAGCTATTTGGACTTTTTGTTGCCAGTGCTGCTAACTTTGTTTTCCTTTATGGCGCTTATGTCACATATTTACCACAGCTAATTAACGATACCTTCAAAGCGCCGCCCACCATTATTGGATTGTTACTTTCTAGTGTTTCCCTAGCAATTACCATCACAGCTTCCCAGTTAGGTAGATTAGCGAGAAGATTTCCCGCCACAAGTTTAATTAGTGCATCTTATGTTTTTTATGCTTTAGGGATGTTAATAGTTCCCTTTGTGTCAAATATCTGGTTACTATTAATTCCGAGTACAATTTTTGGGATTGGACTTGGTATTAATTTTCCTAGCATCCAAACACTTTTAGCAGATTTAGCACCAAGAGAATATTTGGCGACGATTATATCGGTAAATGGGACATTTTATGGATTAGGACAAACATTAGGGCCCTTATTGATGGGTTATGCCTTTGGTTTTGGCGGAATTAGCAGTGTGTTTTATGCCGCAACTGGTTTTGCCGTTTTGATATTTTTTGTGTTTAGGTATTGCACTTGTAGGTAATTCGTAATTCGTTTAGGAAGTGAGAGTCTTCTCAATCCGACGGTCAGGAATCAGCCAGATGACTGCGACTAAAGCGTATAATGCACAGGCAAACCATGAGTTCACAAAGGCAAGTGGAATTGCCACAGCATAAAACACCACTGATATTTTTTCCTTAAAGTTTCCACTGACTGCGATCGCTAGAGTCGAATCTCTGCCGTGATGATCAATGAGGACGCGGGTAAGGATGAAATAAGCGATCGCAGCCAACAACAACACCGTACCATAAAAGGCAACTGGTATGGCGGCAAAGTGATTCTCGCCCATCCAGCCAGTGACAAAGGGGATTAGCGATAACCAAAACAGCAGATGCAGATTAGCCCAAAGGATACGACCATTAACGTGTCGGACTGCTTGTAATAGGTGGTGGTGATTGTTCCAGTAGATGCCGATATAAATAAAACTCAACACATAGCTGAGAAATACTGGAATCAGCGGACGTAGCGCAGCTAAATCAAATCCATGCGGCACTTTGATTTCCAGCACCATAATGGTGATGATGATGGCAATCACCCCATCACTGAATGCTTCTAATCTCCCTTTTCCCATATACGCATTCCTTTTCTATTTACTTGAAAGTAAGTTGTGACATTCTGTACTTTATCGTACCAAGTAGGCGTAGTTAATGAAAATTGTCTGCGTTGGCGTAGCCCGCCGTTCGCAAAGCGTCTCGTAGAGAGGGCATCGCAAAATCAAAATATTTAATTCTCACTGGCCAATTTCCGCCGTAATTCCCGAATAGCAGCGCTAGTATTACGCTCGTAGGCAATTTTTAGAGACTCTATGACTACTTCTGACACATTAATGTAGGGGAAATAATGGCTCCTGGTTTCAACAGTGTAGCGATCGCCTTGCAATCTGTAAATTACAAGCTGGTTCTTCTTGAACAACCAAACTTCTGGTACTTGATAAGGTAGGTAGTCATTTACATCAGTGTAGCTGGTGATGTCTATCTCCACCACTAAATCGGGTGATGGATCGACACCCCAATTAATACGATCTTTACCTGCGATTGCCTCCCAGTTTTGAATATAAAAACAGTAGTCTGGTTCTATACCACTTTTTTGTGGTAGTTCCATTGTGATTGGGGTAAATGCCTCGTATTCTTGTCCCAGATGATCGAGCAAAACTTTTACTACATCTGCAATTACACTTACTTTACGCCCATGTTCTGGTAGCGGTGCCATCAAAATAATTTCTCCATCTCGATACTTAATACGAGGAGAGGAGCGATTGCCTAGTTGTTCATTCAGTGCTTGATAATCTTGCCAACTTCCAGGTAGGCGTATTACCGCGCCTGGGGGCAAATGAATTGTATCGGGTGTGACAATAGCAAACATACAACTGAACTTCCATCTCAACTGTAATGCTTTAAATATCAATTGCTGCGGCTGAAAAATACAGCAGCCATAACAATTAAACCTAAAAGTACTAGAGGAACCCAGAGATTAGGGAGATCAGACAAACTCATAAAGGACTTCCAAATAAGTACGGTATATGAGGCAGATTGTAATAAACAATTGTTACTTTATAAATCAACTTTTAAGTAAGCATTTTTTTATTTCTTCAGCCAAATTTTCTAGTAGTACTTCTACTTGCTCGCCTGTTTTCAAATCCTTGAGCGATGACTTTTGTGCTGCTGCTTCTTCAGAACCAATAATTACGCAAAATTGAATTCCTTGTTTGTCTGCTAATTGAAATTGTTTACCCAAGGGACGCTTATCAAAGTTAGTTATCACATTAATTCCCGCCTGACGCAGATGTTGAGAAACTTTTAAATAAGTGGGCATTAAATCTTCTTGCATATTCACTACCATCACTTGGGCTGGTGTAGCAGCTAAAATACTAAGAATCCCAGCTTTTAACAAGCGACTAATTAAACGAGTTAAGCCAATAGAAATACCTACACCAGGCATTTTCTCACCCAAAAATACCCCGACTAATTCTTCATATCTACCACCAGAACAAATACTACCTAAAGCTTCATGTCCTAATAGGGTTGTTTCGTAAACTGTGCCAGTATAGTAATCAAGACCACGGGCAATGGATAAATCAATACAAAAACGGTTTTCGGCAACTCCGAGATTACGCACTCCAGCAATTACCGTTTCTAATTCAGTAACTCCTAAGCTCAATTGTTCGGTTTCTAGCAGATTTTGAGCAAGGTGCTTGAGCTTATCTAAGACTTCATCAACTGAACCGTCTATTTTGATAAATTCAATAATTTTTTGTGCCTGTTCGGCTGAAACTCCTTCTTTTTCTAAATCTTGTTTTACTTTACTTTCACCAATCTTTTCTAGAGTATCAACAATACCAATACACGATTTAATTTGATTTTCGGCAATTCCCAGTGATTTAAAGAAACCAGTAAGAACTTTTCGGTTATTGATGCGAATCAGAAAATCACCAATATTAATTGCTTCAAATATCTCCGTGATAATTGCAGGCATCTGAGCATCATAGAGCAAGCTAAGTTCACGACGAGCAACTACATCAATATCACACTGACGGAACTGACGAAAACGCCCATCTTTCGCCCGTTCTCCCCGAAAAACTACATCGGTTTGATAACGAGCAAAGGGAAAGGTTAATTCATTCAGGTGACGGGCAATGTACGCCGCTAAAGGAACTGTTTGGTCGAACTTTAAAGCTCTTGCTTCCGAACCAGTTTCGCCCGATTTATCTCTCTCGGCTTGTCGATTTGGTGGCAATATGGGATCGATTCCATAAATGATATTGTCGCCTTGATTACCTTTAGCTTGCAGCACTTCTAAGCGTTCTACAGCAGGTGTTTCGATGGGCGTAAATCCATAGCTTTCAAAAACTCTACGGATAATATCTAATAAATATAATTCTAAACGCTTTTCGCTAGGCAGAAATTCTGGAAACCCGCTAGGGGTAGAAAAGTTTATTTTGTCACCTTTGGCCATGCGTGTACCTTACTAAGTTGAAATTTAAGATGAGAGTTATAGGGAATGTGCCTTGATAACTCATCTTTTGCCTAACGACTGGAAGTCGCACGCCAGTTGCTTCAAGTCGGGCTTTGCCCGCCGAACATACTGGCTTGGCTACATAAACGAAGTCCGCCTGCGCGGACTGGAGAATAAAGTGGGGTAGTATAATTCAGTGGTTATCTCTGAGCGGACTGGAGAATAATGAGTGGTTATCTTTGAGGGGAGAAATTACTATCTTAGCCGTTCTTCTTGAATTAGGGTGCGTTGAAAGATTTGATTATTCTTAAACCAATGCCAAGTGCGGGCACGATTGTTATTGTCAGGACTAATGTAGATCATTTCATATAAGCTCATTTCTGGGTTTGTCTTATAAGTAAACCACAAAATAACAAGTGAATCATCGGCTTCCCAAGCTTTTCCTTGAATGCGATCGGTGTCAAACCAGAGCTTATTCTCTTTATAGCTTCCTGGAAATTCATACTCTTCTCGTTTCCCATCAGACCACTTGTAGCGATTGATTTGGTAGTAGGGATGAGGGCCATTTTCTGGAAATTGACAAGTTAAGTGAGACTCATACTTGTCAAGGATTTTTCCTGTTGTATCAATTAATGTATAAGTTCCTACCCAATCTCCTTGATGACGGGTAAGTACAGGCATTCCTTCTCGAATATTTGACATTGCAATTCACCTTTTATTGTTCTAACATCTGGAAAAATCGAGTAAAGTAATCGGGAAAAGTTTTCGCTGTACAACCAGGGTCTTTTATTATAATGCCTGGAACCTTTAAGCCAGTGACAGCAAATGCCAGTCTTCACGAAATAAGGCATTTTCTAAGATTGAGTCACCTTGCGCTAAGGTCGCGACGAGTAATGCCTGATTGGTAATACTTTTAGAAACAGGAGTCTCTACCGTGGCATCTACTGGGCGATTCACAACAGAGATTACAATGGTATCCATTTTAAATCTCTATACAGGTAGTCAGCTACAACTTAATTATGTTCGCATATGATCAGTGGGGAGTGGGGAAAGTTATCAAAGACGGCTTTAATCATCGCTGGTGTAAATTCTTTAGAAGATAAACTGGCAAAACCAATACCACGCGCTGCCATGACATCGCTGTAGCCGCCAAAAATTGAGAGGGCTTGTGCGGCTAGCGATCGCCTTATGGTCTACCCAGTTGAGCAAATTTATATAGTAACCTTTTTGGTCTTTCTTATCCGTCAAACTCACGCTAATTAGTACCAAAATCCTGACTGAAAATTCTGCAATGCAAAGAGTCTGCGAAAAATTGGGCTTCTGTATTCATCCCACTGCTGAGACTTCAGTCGTGAGAGCAGAAATTAGAACTTGATGTGAAGCATAACAAATTCCGTTTTTCTTCCAAGCGATCGCGTTTCTTGTCGGCTTCTAATGTTTCGGTTGATCTGCTGCAAGTAACCTCTTTATCCACACCAATATCTTTCGCCAGTCCCGCCGCCTGCGATCGCTAGTTGACGGTTTTATTGTCCACGCCCTGGCTTGCAATCTGCAAAACCCAACGCCTCTGTATCCAGAAAACTTGCAATTGCCATCTCAATAACTGCTTCGATTGGATATTCAATTTCAGTAGCACGAGCAATAAGAGCGGCGCGAATTCGTTCAGGTAAGCATCCTAAAATAACTTCGGCATCATTGGGGGAAAGTTGCTCTTGGAGTTTGGCTTGCATCGCTTTACTACCCTTCGATTGGAATTTGGACGTTGTAAGGAGGTTCGGTGGCTCTTAAAATAATGGCTTCTAGCTCCTATAGTAACGTAGGGTTTTCCCAATGTTGAAATGAATTGCACTGCGATTCGCACATCTTCATCGTTATACTTATCGAGCCACGCCCACAAAAAAGCTTTATGTCCACCACTGAAACGCCCCCGCAAGCTCTTGGTTTTACCGATGTAGAGCAATCCGTCAGTCTTGTGCCTGATTGCATAGATGCCAGGACGAACCAGAATGGTCGCAAAATCACGGGTCAAGGGTTGGCATTGCTCAAAGGGAATAAAGGCGATCGCATCCAGAATTTTCCGAGCTTGAGCTTGAAGTTCAGAATCATTTGTCGGCATGAAGACGAGAGGGGTGATTGCACAGAAATCATACTCTCACGAATTCAGTCATTTTCAAGCCCTTCCCAAAGTTGAGCCACCGGGATAGTTTGCCCAGTCATGGCTTCGTGCCAAGCTTGCCGGAAATCTGCTAAGACTTCTGCTTGAGATTGATCATCTAGAACTTTCTCTTCTGGAATTAGAATAATAACTTCTACGCGGCTATTTTTATTAGTTACGAGAGGATGATCTAAGGTGAGTTGTCCTTGCTCATTAATCGTTGCCATGACTTTAACTGCTTTCATTGCTAATCCAAGATATTAAGTGGTAGTGGTTAGATTAATGCCCAAGGCTTCAAGTTGCTGATTGATCCAAGCCGTTGCTGTCGCTTCATCAGTTTCGATCGCTCTTTCTACTCCTGTTTTAGCAATTTCTAGCAGTTGCTTGGATTTTGATTTTGCATCTTTCTCATTTTGGATTTTCTCAGCTATTAAAAGCTGTACATCTTTGGTAACAAGTGGAATATACATATTTTTGATGGTTGGTAAGTCTGTATTTTGCCTAACGCTAGCTTGAGCAATATTACGCATTAAGTAATAGGGTCTAGCGACTTTATCAATATAAAGGGCAACGAAATGCGGATTAAAATCAGCTTGGTTTTTGAGCCTGATTCTGATGGTAAAGGAAGCAAATATCCATCCTTTTTGTTCATCTTCAACCACTCCGCAATTACCTACTGTCCCCATTTGGGATATAACAATATCCCCTTTTTTTGTATAAACCTTTGAGGCTAAACTTTCAGTATTAATTATTCTATCCAGTTGAACGGTAACAATTTCTGCATTTTTAAGATTTAGCCCTTTGATGTATGGAATACCTTCACCATTCTCTGTGTAAGAACTTGTTGGTACTGAGCCATAGTTAATATGAGAGCAAATATCTTTAGTTAGAACAAATCCATTTGCTTTGATTTTACTTTCAACCTCATAAAATTTAGGTTGGTAATACTCAGCATCAAGGCGACCGGAAGACAGGAACGACTCAGCAAAACTCTTGACGGCAACGCTTTCTTCTGTGGGTTGCCAGTCCTTCAAGCCAAGCTCCGACAACAGCAAATCCTCAGCTTGTTGATAGAGTTCTTTTGATTCTTCCTTTAGTGATTGACAATAATTATTTACAATCATCTCTAATTGATATTGAAAAGAGCGACTAAAGATAGGGACAGGAACCGTCCTCAAATCAAAAAGATTTATACCTGGTTGTGCAGCCCCTCTTCTGCCTCTTCTGATTAATCTATAACCGTGTTTGCAAGAGAGATATGTCACCAGAAAATATGGATTGATCTCTGAATTTTTCAATAATGTGCTTTTGCAGCTAAAAATAGCGGGACAGTCTTTAGGAAAAACTAAAGCTGTTTTACCAAAGTTCATTCCAACAACAGTAACGAGAATATCAAGTGCTTTAAGATGAAACTGTGATAGTGGGGAGCATCTCAGTTTTTGAAGTGCCTCAAACCGACAATAATCCATTAAGGTAGG
>NZ_JABXKF010000123.1 GCF_017115165.1 Nostoc sp. LPT
AACAATGCAAGCCAACGCATTAACAATGCAAGCCAACGCATTAACAATGCAAGCCGACGCATTAACAATGCAAGCCGACGCATTAACAATGCAAGCCGACGCATTGGTATTGCAGGGTATTGCCAAATTTAATTCGCTACAAATTGATGAAATGCTGTACTAACAGAATCTCTACACAGCGGTTACGATTAATAGAGTCTAAAACTTTTTTATTCATCTTACTGGGTTTGGCGTTGGCTTAAATCTATGTTCCTAAAGATGCTACTTTTAGACATTCTTTAAGAAACTGCTGGGGAATTTCTCTACTTTCTCCCCAATGCAGATGAACATAAGAAGCATAAATATTTGCAGGTAAACCCCATCCTTCGCATCCCATATTTTCTTCACAATCATAGCGAGAAGTTTCAAATAGGGGCTGAGTGGGAGTTAAGGTTAAATGGGAACGATGAAACTCATGTCCGTAAACAGTTGTATTTGCCTTAACTAACAAATTATCTTGCAAAGCTACTGCACGACGATAGCCCAAAGTTAAACGCCCACCCATCACAGCAGATGTTGGTAGCACTCCCGCCATCGACCAAGATTTACCCTCAAAATCGATAATTTGCTCACACAAATACATTAATCCTCCGCATTCGGCAACCGTAGGCATTCCTTGAAGTACTGCCGTTTTCACTGCATCACGAACGCTAGAATTTTCTGCTAGTTGCTGGGCAAAAACTTCCGGGAAACCACCACCAAAATACATTCCCTGGATATCTTTTGGTATACCAGCATCTTCTAAGGGACTCCAGAAAACTAATTCTGCACCAAGCTGTTGCAGTAAATCGAGATTGTCTTGGTAGTAAAAATTAAAAGCGCGATCGCGGGCTACTGCAATCCTAACTGGGAATGACGGAGATAAGGAGGATGAAGTAGAAGAAGAAAAGGGTTCTGATTTTAACAAAGGTAATAAATGTTGCCAGTCGAAGCAAGTATCTCCTAAATCGGCGAGGCGATCGATTAAAGCGTTGAGTTCGGGAAGTTCGGCTGTGGGTACTAAACCCAAGTGGCGATCGGGAATTGTGATGTTATCTTGACGGCGCAGTACGCCAAGAATAGGTAATTGTAAGGGTTCTAGGGAATCTTTGAGCAGAGAAAGATGGCGATCGCTGCCGACGCGATTTAATATTACCCCAGCTATTTTAATTCGGGGATCAAAAGATCGATAGCCGTGAGCGATCGCAGCTACA
This sequence comes from Nostoc sp. LPT, assembly GCF_017115165.1. Lineage (GTDB taxonomy): Bacteria > Cyanobacteriota > Cyanobacteriia > Cyanobacteriales > Nostocaceae > Nostoc. Next base: position 1,233 of record NZ_JABXKF010000123.1, read on the forward strand.
GAACCAGATAAACGACTGCAATCAATCACCAACACCACAGGCAAATCTAACAGCCGTGAGATGTGTGCTGTACTTGCAAAATCAGTTATTTGTCCTTTGTCATTTGTCCTTTGTCCTTTGTCCTTTGCAAATGACATAGGCGCTTCGCCTTCTTGCAGGGTATCACTAATGACTAATGACGAAATTCCATCAAACAACCCCATTACCCCTTCCACTAGGGCATATTCACTCAGCTGATTATGATGGGCAAAACATTGCTGAACGTAGGCTTCGGAAGTCAATACGGGGTCTAAATTGCGACAAGCACGACCAGTTACGTGTTGATGAAACATCGGATCGATGTAGTCTGGCCCTACCTTAAAAGATTGCACCAGGCGATCGCGACGGCGTAAAGATGCTAAAAGGGTGAGCGTGACTGTTGTCTTACCCACCCCACTACGTTCCCCAGCAATGACTAAAGCCATAAATGAAACAAATTAGGTTTTTATGTAGCAACTATTTCGATTCTTGGCTGTGTGTCTATCGTCACTTTTTGCAAAAGCAGATGCACCAGTTTCTCCAACCGACTAACTCAAACTTATACCAATTAGAAACAACAAAACCAGCCAATTAGGGGAGTTAGACTGAAAAAGTCTAATAGTATAGTTGGAAATTAGCCAGGAGTCAGATAACAATAAGCTACCAGAAGAGGAACGTTTTATGATAATTGTGCATCATCTTAACAACTCGCGATCGCAGCGTGTGCTGTGGCTGCTTGAAGAATTAGGTATCGAATACGAGATCAAATTGTATGAACGCGATGCCAAGACGATGATGGCACCGGAATCGCTGCGCCAAGTCCATCCCCTCGGCAAGTCACCAGTAATCACAGATGCAGATTTGACGATCGCTGAGTCGGGTGCAATTATCGAATACATAGTTGATCGCTACGGTAATGGTCGGCTAGTGCCAGCCTCCGGTACGCCAGAGCATCTGCGCTACAAGTATTGGCTGCATTACGCCGAAGGTTCTGCAATGCCACCGCTGGTGATGCGGCTGATCTTGAACAATTTCGGGGCAGGGGACAGCAGCGTGGTTAGCGGATTCGTCGCGCCCCAGATCAAACTTCACTTTGACTACATAGAAGACGAACTCCGTAAAAATACGTGGTTTACGGGCAATGAATTTACCGCCGCCGATATCCAAATGAGCTTTCCCCTAGAAGTAGTCGCTACGCTTCCCCAAGAGGTCGAGAACCGACCAAAGCTCAAAGAATTTGTCGAGCGCATTCATGAGCGACCTGCTTACAAACGCGCCCTGGAGCGTGGAGGCAAATACGACCTATCCTTTCAATAGACTTCTTGCAAAAGTTCCTAACACCCGGTAGGCGTAGCCCGTCGTAGACATCGCACCAACAATAGATGGTAAAACTCAATTGCAACAAAATCCTTATCTTGCTCAAACTCTTTCTTGGGCTACTTGGATTATGCAAGGGCTTGGTAGTTGGTCTGGTTATAAGTCTGTGAAACCTCCGGGAATTACTACTTTGATTCGCGGACTATATCAGTTTGAATCTACATTTTTTGGCTGGAAACTCGCTCTCGGACTACTTGTGTGTACACCGTAGGCTTGCAGGGAGGGGAGACAAAGTGTAGCTTTGGCGGGGTGGGGTTCTTCGGGTTTAATAACTAATCAAGCGGACATGATGTAACAAGACTTACGCAAAATATGGAAAAACGTAGACGCGCCAGCGGTGAAGCAGCACGGTCTTCGGGGTTTCCTTCATGAGTGACTGCTGAACCCGGAGGGCTTCCCGCAGGGTACCGCAAAGGCGCAAAGGACGCAAAGGAATAAGAGTTTCAGAGAGTTATTGCGTAAGTCCTATATAATTCATAATTAATCAATAGACCTCTTGCAAAAATCCTTGAATTATCCCTCCCCAACCCTCCCCGATGTATTGGGGAGGGGGCAAGATTTCAAGTTTCCCCCCAATATATTGGGGAGCCACTGCGTTGCGGAGGTTCCCTCCGTTGTAGCAAGTGGCGTGGGATTAAGGGGGGTCTATTCGACTTATGCAAGAGGTTTAATATTCAATATCAGTGTGAGTAATCATAAGTGGAAATACAAAATTTTTCACAACTAATAATTTTTGGTTCTTTTATCGGATTAGTCGCTTGGACTATTACCAATCAGGTTGGACAAACTCAACTTAAAGTTAAAAGTCGTGAAGATTGGTTGCTTGATGGTACAGGATTAACGATTCAAGGAATTTTGATTCCCTTACTGCAAGCTAGTTTAGTTTATTGGCTTTATCAATATTTACTACCCACTCAACAAGGATATTTAAAAGTATCATTCATTCCAACTTTTATGATCAGTTTTGTTGTGGTTGATTATTTATATTATTGGAATCATCGTTTATTACATACTAAATTGCTGTGGAAGGTTCATCAAGTCCATCATACTGTTACTCAGATGGATGTATTAGGAACTTCCCGGAATACACTCTGGACAAGTTTGTTAATTATTTATTTATGGATACACACTTTATTTTTGTATTTGTTAGCCGATCCCACAGGTTATGTACTTGGAGTAAGTCTAACTTCTGCCTTGGATTTATGGCGACATAGCCACTTAATAATTCCTGTAAATACCAAGCTTTATCAATTTTTGTCTCCTTGGTTAATCTTACCACAGGATCATGCTTGGCATCATTACCGTGAAATCCACAATCATAACTATGGGGCTAATCTGAAAATTTGGGATAAGTTACATGGAACATATTATGAAAGCAAAAATATGCCATCTATAATCGGAATTCCTAGCTCATTAAACTTGTTCCAAAAACTTTTTTTCCCATTTTAATGACAGTTATAAGTAATATTATTTTATTCTTTCCCACCTTTATATTATTGCTAACTGGAGCAGCAATAGTCTACCTTGCCTATTCACCCAACATCTTCAGCATTTTGGCGGTGTTCCTTTGTATTTATGGGCTACCAGTGCTAGTTTACCGCTTGCATGAATGGGTTTATCCTGTGCGGGAGGGTATTAGTTATCTACAAGGTAAAGAATATAGTCCCTGGTGGGGTAGTCATCAAATCCAGGTAATTTATATTGCAATTCCGGTGTTAGAAGCAGTGCTGCGACTGATTCCGGGGGTATTTTCCTGTTGGTTGCGATTGTGGGGTGCTAAAGTAGGGCGAGATGTTTACTGGACACCAGGTTTAGAAATTGCCGATCGCGGTTTATTAGAAATTGGCGATCGCGTCGTTATCGGGCATCGTGTCGGTATCTATTCTCACATCATTAAACCCCGCAAGCAAAATCTAATGTTGTATGTCAAAAAAGTCAAGATTGGCAGCAATGTTTTTGTCGGAGCCGGATCTCATCTTGCTCCTGGTGTAGTCATTGGCGATGGTTCTTATTTACCAGCAGCCACCAACCTTTATCCTAATCAAAAGGTGCAATAATGCGTCCGATTATTCAGCTTTTTGGGCAAATACTCGCACCAACAGCGAGGCGATTTCATCAAGCTTTGGATTACCCAGAGTTGATGCAGACATCTGTACAGAAGGAAATTTGCGATCGCCTAATTAAGAGTGAGTATGGTAAAACTTTAGGGATTCATTCTGTAGATGATTGGCAGCGTGTGCCAATTGTAGATTATGATGCACTCGAAACCTGGTTAAATCAAAAACAGCAGCAAATTTACCTTACACCAGAACCCATTTTGTTCTATGAAAAAACCTCTGGTAGTAGTGGGGCGGTAAAATGGATTCCTTATACTCAATCTTTGCGGCGATCGTTTAATCAAATGTTCTGTGTCTGGGCGCATGATTTGATTGTACATGGCCCAAAATTTTCCACAGGCAAGATTTATGCTTGTATCTCACCGCAATTAAATGTAGTGGATAGCCAAGCTTTACAAGATGATTTAGATTACTTAGATGGCTGGTTGCGTTGGTTTTTACGTCCTTGGTTAGTGATGCCAAATAAACTTAATCGGCTGCATGACGCCAACTTATTTAAACACCAACTAGCTTTGGCATTATTGCAGGCTGAAAAACTAGAAATTATTTCTATTTGGAGTCCTAGTTTTCTGCAAGTACATTTAAAATATATTCAAGAAAATCAGGATTTATTGCGAGGAGAATTACACAATCGAATTTCACATAATCGGCTGCAACTCTTCAGTGAAAGTAATATTCCCTGGATGCAACTCTGGCCAAATTTGAAGCTGATTTCTTGCTGGGATAGTGCGAATGCAGCAGATCAAGCTCAGGGATTGCGATCGCGATTTCCAGGTGTATTAGTTCAAGGGAAAGGACTACTAGCGACCGAAGCCCCAATGACGATTCCGTTGATTGTCGCTGGGGGATATGTGCCGATTCTCGATGAAGTGTTTTTCGAGTTCGAGGATGAGGCTGGTTCTCTGTATGGTTTACATGAACTCAGCATTGACAAGGAATACACAATAATTTTATCGCAGAAAGGAGGTTTGTATCGTTATCGGATTGGCGATCGCATCCGGGTAACTCATTACTATCGCCACACTCCCTGTTTAGAATTTCTCGGACGACATCAAGCTATTAGCGATTTAGTGGGCGAAAAGTTGCAAGAAACCTTTGTCAATAATGCTCTGACTCTCTTGAACTTGCAAGAAACTAATTTTAAAAGCTTGATACCGATTGCCGATCCTCCACACTATATTCTATTATTAGATTCAGCAAAAGAAACCCCAGAAATTATCGCTCAACAGCTGGATCTGGCTCTATCAGAATCATATCATTACAAGAGAGCGCGAACCATCGGTCAACTCGCACCACCACAAGTTTTAATCTCTAGTGAAATTCCTGAAATATTAGTTTCCCATCGTATCCGCACTGGAAGTGTCTGGGGAGATATTAAACATCCAATTCTGGCAACATCACCCATTAGCACTGAATTTTTACAAAAATTAAAGTTGAAAATTGCCCAAAAATAGCTTACCAAGTACTAGTATAATACGGCGTAAATAAACCACCCCTTCGGGTTCGGCAGTTCCTCATGGGGGGAACCCCCAAGACTGGACTGCCTCACCATTCCAAATCAATGAAACGCTTATGTTGTATTCATTTTTAATTTTTAATTTTTAATTCTGCCTTGCGGTACTAGTACGCCACGGCGTAAATAGAGCAACCATTTAAAATCCCTAAAAAGACCATTCAATAATACTTTTGACTTTTGACTTTTGATTTTTGACTTCCGCCTTGCGGCACTAGCCTTTTGAAATTTAATTAAATATTTAGCGTGATTCTAATTTAGCAACTCGCTCCTCTAATTTATTAACTTGTTGCTTTAATTCAATCACCAAAGTTGCAAGCCGATCGAACATCGGATCTTGCTGTGATAAGTTCCTTCTGGAACCAGTTGACTGTCGTGGGGTAAGTGTTGTTCTTGAGGATGGGGACTGGCGGGTTTTACCTAGCTGAGACTCTAGCTGATTTAACCGCAACTCAACACGATTCAAGTCCGCTTCCAGATTGTTGATGCGGGATTCTACTTGCTGTGATGAGGCAGTTTTAGAAAAAAAACTGCCCCAGATAATTGTTACTAAAATCCCGGCGATTACTAGCACCTTGATTTTTTTCATACCAATAGCTGACTTGTTAGAACAGTCTATCTAAGCAGACTTGATTGAGATAGTTACAGACTAAAAATCTGGAGATATTTCATCTTTTATCCGGTTGTAGGTTAGAAAATAAACTCTGCCAATCGATATAGTCGACAGTATTTTCTGCCTGTTTAACCTCAAATGTGACGTTAGATGCTTTTCCTAGTTTTAGCGCTTGCACGCAAAGTTCTGCCACATCCTCACGGCTGATTTTGCCTCTAATATTGTCACCTTGCTCAAATATTAATTCCTTACCCCCTGCGTCTTCAGTTAAAGCACAAGGTCTAATAATCGTATAAGGAATTCCGCTTTCTCTTAAACTATCTTCTCCCTTCAACTTCCAAGTTAAAATTCCTCCCAATTGGTCATTTAATTTCACTGCTGGCGGTTCTTCATCTAAATTAATGCCAGGGCGGCCGGGACGAGTGACACCTGCTGAACTGACAAGGATAAATTGTGGTAAAGTTGTCCCCCCATAAGCTTTAATTGATTGCAACTGGAAAGTAAAACCACCTGGGGAAAACTTGGGATTTAAAGCGCCATCATGTTCAAATTTGCTCAACATCAGTTGGAATGAACAAATTCTACTTTGCTCAACTGGCGGCGCATCTTTGACAACTTTTGCCCGAAAGACGGGAATCAAATCTGCAAAGGGAATGTGAATATCTATCCAGGTATTAGCTACGGTATCGAAAGAATAGCTGTAGCCAACACCATCCCATGTTGTATCTGTTCGCAAAAATATTTTATAACGCTGACCATCACCTTTGACGCGCAATTTCACTCCTTCATAACCAGATAAGTTGAAGGGTGGATCAAAATTCTTCGTTCTGACAGAAGCAAATCCGCCAGAGTTAGCGGTGGAGACATTACCTGCAAATAAAGCTGTATTTTCTACTAATTGGATATTACTAGCACTCACGCCACCCATGACGACATCATCCAGCGCTCCCCAGTTATCCTTTAATTCTGCTGATGGCTTGGTGAAATCAAATATTAGTTTTTCCTTCGCTTGGGGCAAATATTTTGCTGCCGCTTCGACTAAGTTTTTGACTCCTTGATATTCTACATTTTCAGGAGTGTCACCAACAATTTCTGGTTGGTAAAATTTAACACCTTGATAATATTTGGCTCTATCTGCTGTATCTCCCTCAACTGGTTGTACGCGTACTGCTGTGCAACAAATTACAGCTTGGATATCAGCCATAATTAAAGGAGTTAAAGTTTCTGGTTGCGTGATATCCGCAACTACTAAATCTATATCATTACCAAGAATTGACCGTGCTTTGTCAATATCTCGAACTAGGGCGCGAACTTTATAACCTTGTTGGAGCGATCGCTGCACGACTCGTTTACCGACACCACCTGTTGCACCTGCTACTAATATTACACCCACATTTCTTCCTCCATTGGGTCTATATTGATTATCCTTAGGACGACCTTGGATTAACTGCTGTACCCAGTTAAGGAAAGGAATCACCTCAAAGTAAGTCAGGGTTTCGATAAACCTGCCTAAGTCCCATTGAGAACGATTTTTGTCAGTCATATTTGCGTCCTCATAACTCTCTTCACTCTAACAATTTTAGGGGAGTGGCGAGTAGTGTAGTTCAATTAATTGAAAAGCGCTGTCATTTTTTTAGAGCGCAAGAGTATGATCAGCAATATCTAAAGAAGCATGGACGCGCCTCTTACAGGATAGGCTAATCTTTCACTCGATTGAGGGAATATATAAGCGCTCACTTGGTATTTCATATTTCATAAATAGTACAAAAGCTTTTGTTAACCTCTTTCGTAATTGAGATAGTCCAAACTTGGACTTGAGGGATGGTGGTAAGTCTTGAAAATTAACGGATACAAAACCTCTTTGAATATAAAAATTCACCAATTGATGTTTTAAGCATTTTAAATAAAGCGGTTGATTAGCTTGAGTAATTAAATGCTGCACTAGAACACTTCCTAAACCACGGTTTCGCCAAGCTGGTGTAACAAATAAACTACCTAGCTCTTGTGCTAAGTGAAAGTTTCGGATCTGCCCGAAGGCCACTAAATGCCCATCAGATTTAATGACCCAAAATTGCTGCCATCTTAGTTGACTGGGGTCTAGCTTTGCTCTAAACACAAAATTAACCACATATCAAAAGGCTTGGCTTTACGAAGAACATATTCAGGTGGCAACGAGACATTAGACTGTATCATCTATCCAGCCATAATTTAGACAATCCCAATTTACCTTGACTGGTTGAATTTTTTTGACCAAAACAGGGTGTGGGCTGTAGGGTAAAGATGAAATGGTAAGCTGAAATTGTAGTTATCTCCGACAACAAGCATCAATTACTATCGTTACTAGAGCAGTAAAGCAGGCAGAATATAGCTTCCGGGCACTAATGCAAAAACTCCTTTTTAATGACAAAGATAGATTTAGAGCGCAGGCCCTATTCCTTGGTAAAGATATTAACTTACAGACACTGGATAATTACGTTTCCTTGGCGAGTATGCCACTAATGATTAGAGTCAGTGAAGAAGGCTACGCGGTATTGCTGGCCTATGGCGCAGTTGTCCTGTTTAACCTTGAGCCTGTAGAAAAGGTAGCCTTTTTGACCAAACTATCCTCTCAAATTAGCGGCCCTTTTGCTGACCCGGAAACAGAAGAGGTGGAAGTTCATCTCAATATTGCAGAGAGTGAACGAGCTAAGGAAGGAAAAATTTTACTGCATGAATTGAGTATAGAACGCTTGCAGATAGTGGCTGATATTCTCGCCAAGAGTGTTGTGTTGTCTCACTATGAAACCAGCCTAGCGGCTGTATTCGATCAAATTGAACCGTTTGCAGCTAGTCTCCAGCGTGAAAACAGGAGTAGACGCCAAAGCCGGGAATTACTACGTCAACTTGGGACTACCCTATTAGTTCAACATAAGATCGTGGGTCAAGTAGAGATTATCGATAAGCCGGAGTTGCTCTGGGAATCTCCACAGCTAGAAAACTTATATCTGCGCTTGGAGGATGAATACGAAATTCGTGAGCGTCACCATGCTCTGGAACGTAAACTAGAGCTAATTTCCCAAACCGCCCAAACGGTGCTGGAGTTCATGCAGCATAGCAGTAGTCAGCGAGTAGAGTGGTATGTGGTGATTCTGATTGTGGTAGAGATTCTGCTGTCACTTTATGACATCATTTTCAAAGGCTAATGCTAAATTTGGGGTTGTGATATTATGTCCGGTTAAAGACTTATCATTAAGACCCCAGAGAGGAGGGGTTTTTGGGCTTTCTGCATAGAGAAAGGGAATTATAACTAATTAGCCGGACATGATATGAGATGGCGAGGGAGCGATCGCAACTACTCAAAATTCAGATCGTAGAGACAATTCATTAGCAACAGCATCACCTAAATCAACTAAAATCAGCCAAATAGTAAACAAATTTTGGAGGCTACTTCATATAGCAATAATTATCTAGAAGTTTAAAATATCTAATGATTCTTCTATCTCTAAATCTAATATTATTTCTCGTGTATCTTTGAGTGCTTTTAGTTTACCTTCTTTACGATAGACGTCTGCCGCTTTTTGAAAATCTTCAATTGCTCCTTGTTTATCTATAATTTCTAAACGAATATTACCACGATTATAATAAGCATCAGCATAACTAGGATTAATCTGAATTGCCTGAGTATAATCTTCAATTGCACCCTCAAAATCTCCTAAATCTGAACGAGCATTACCACGGTTGTAATAGGCATCAGCATAACTAGGATTAATCTGGATTGCTTGAGTATAATCTTCAATTGCACCCTCAAAATCTCCTAAATCTGAACGAGCATTACCACGTTTTTTATAAGCTATGGCATCTTGAGGATTAATCTTGATTGCTTGAGGAAATCCTGGCTGAGAGCCTAATAAATAACGAGCAATTCCACGGTTTTTATAAGTATCAGCATAATGAGGATTAATTTTAATCGCTTGGGTATAATCCTCAATTGCTCCTTGGTTATCTCCAACATGAGAACGAGCTTCAGCCCGATTTTTATAGGTTATGGCAACATGAGGATTAATTCTAATAGCTTGAGTATAATCATTAATCGCTTCCTCTAATCGCCCCAATTGATAGAGAGCTAAACCTCGTTTATTGTAAGATTTAGCATCATGAAGATTCATCTGGATTGCCTGAGAATAATCTGCGATCGCCGCTTCATAATCTCCTACTTGATAGTGAGCTAAACCTCGTTTATAATATAAAAAATCAACATCACTCTGATGAAATTGGAAGGCTTGATTATAGTTAGTAATTGCATTTGTATATTCTCCTTTCTGAAAACATTCATCACCCAATTTTATATAAAATATATTTAACCCTTCATTATCATATTCAGGCTGAAAATAAGATTTGAGTACCCGATCGTTAGTTGGCTTAGATAGAATTTCCTGTTTTGGAAGATATTTATAAATAGGTGGTTGTTGCCGAGAAGAATTATTTATAGAAGATTGTAACTGTTCTAGATAGCACCATAAACCACCACCATATAGTAATTGTTCTATCCCAAAAGAAATTTTACCAGTCTTCAACTTAATCATTCGGGTTGGGAGAAAACCAGCCACAAAAAGGTGATACTCAGATTGTGCTTCACTGACATCTTCTTGAATCAAAATGCAAACTACAACTGCATTTTTTTCAACCTCTTCAGAACTAATTGACCATCTTACTCTGTCAATGCGACCATGACGAGATTTTACCTCAATACCAATAGATGGATCAGAAGTCAAGGTAAAATCTATATTGCCATCGCCGCCAAATCGCTTTTCATAATCGACTTCGGTAATAAAATCAGCTAAACGTTCTTTGACAACTTCCTCACCCAACTTTCCTTTGAGATAGCTAATAAAAACATCACGCACTGGTAAAACACGCTTATATTTTTCAGCCATCTGCCAGCAAAATTCTCGTAGTGCCTTTAACCTCTCTCCAGAAATTATAGTTAATTCACTATATTGACCTTCTGTTTCACAATGAAGCAGACAACCAGATGCTAACCTTTTAATAAAATCAGATTGTAGTGATCGCAGTAGTGTAATCCAGTCCATTTATTTATGTTTCTGCGAATCTTTTGATGAGATTATTCTATTAAAATATCCATTCGGCGTAAACCTTTTAATTAGCTTGGGTGATATTCCCAAAAATTGTTTACTATTTTGCAATAATTCTTAATTTAACTTACCACTTTTGAAAGTAGATTTCTATAGCTTCTTTCCATAGACTGTCATATTTATCGTTAGACATTGGCAGAATTTACATCAGTTTTGAAATTGCGTCTATGTCTTGATTATGCCAGCGTTTTGAGGAGTTAACAAAAGAGTGCGATCGCTGGGAATAATACATGAAATATTAATTAGCTAACCACCAAGATCGCAAATGTCCGAAAATCACAACCCCAATCCAAAGCCTCTCACCAACTCCAGTCCCCCCTCCTCGCAAGCGGGGAGGGGGTTAGGGGGTGTGGTTCCGGGATACTCTTGGCAAACCCCAGACGAACTTTGGAAAAAACTTAAACCATTGGCGCGACAGATGCGGTGTGAACCAACTCTAGCGGAAAAGCTACTTTGGGAGAAGTTGAGACACAAGCAAATTTTGGGTTTCAAGTTCCGCCGTCAGCAAACAATTGACCGTTTTATAGTTGATTTTTACTGTAATGAAGCGCGGTTAGTGGTGGAAGTAGATGGCGAAATTCACGACTACACTCAACAGGAAGATGCGATACGTCAAGAATTTTTGGAGAGTTTGGGGTTGCAGGTTGTGCGATTTAAAAATGAGGATGTTCTGGAGAGAATAGAGGGGGTGTTGCAGGATATTAGTGTTTGGTTGCAGAGATAGAACCCCACCCCCAACCCCCTCCCCGCAAGCGAGGAAGGGGCTAATTATGTGGTTTTTGGTGGTGTGTGCGATCGCAGTAGTGTAATCCAGTCTATTTATATTTCTGCGAATCTTTTGATGAGATTATTCTATTAAAATATTCATTCAAGGCATTTCCCACACTTTAACTGTTTTATCATAACCACCACTAACAATATTTTTACCATCTGGACTAAAAGCTACTGACTCTACATAAGATTCATGTCCAAAAAGAGTGATAATTGGTAGTCCAGTTTGCACATCCCATACTTTAATGGTTTTGTCGTCACTACCACTCACAAGATTTAGGCCATCAGGGCTAAAAGCCAAGGATGTCACTGCATTAGAGTGGCCTTTAAAAGTACGTATCTGCCTATTATTTTGCCAATCCCAAAGTATGATGTTATTGTCTTCACTCCTATTTTTTTCTTTAACGCAATTCATTCTCACGCAACAGTGCATCAGCCCAAGCTGCATCTGCTTCTGACAACGCTGGTACTGGCTGTTGACTGTAATCTATTACCAAATCATAACTTGCGCGGTCATAAATTCCAGCTAATAAACTGTGCAAATCTACCAATGGTTCACTATCACCAATTCGCAAAGGTAACGGAAATGTAGGAATTACATCTTCCAAATTAAAGGTATATAAATCAGATTGGGGACGGTTTTCTGCCCGACTAACCAAAATCCGATAATCATTTTGCGTACCATCCCCAAAAACTAACATTGGTTCCCCAACGCGTAATAAATCAATTTCCACCAAATGTGTTGAACTTCCCAATACTCGCTGTCGCTTAGTTTCGTATGCGTTCCGTCCTTCTCCTGTACGTTTATTTTTAGGTGATAAAATTTCAATTACAGTTACTACTTCTTTTGTTGCTACCTTTCGCACCTCTAAATATTTTTCCTTTACTATCTCAGGTATAGGAACTGTCACCGTTTTAGGTTGAACAGCAGGTGTAGCTACAGCTATATTCGGTATTTTAGGATTTATTGCTGTCTGTGAATTTTGTACTATTACATCAGGAATACCAACCAAGAGTTTATCATCGCCAGTAGTTTGATAAATTCGTTCTTCAATGGCGACAAAATATTTGGGACGTAGTTGAGGAGATAGATAATCTGCGATCGCAACTATTAGTCTGCCATGTACTCCTGGCCATAATTCAGGATCTTCTAAATACGGGTTCATTCCTGGAAATGGATAAGCCATAACAAATATCTCAAAACCAAAATTTAAAAATAATTCTCATAGCCCCCTCCTCGCAAGCGGGGAGGGGGTTGGGGGTGGGGTTCTAAGAACAACTAGTAAGCGCTGCACCACATTGATCTTCCCTTGTCAACCAACCTTTAACACCTTGATATTCCACCTGTGCCCAATCTCCTTGACAGCCTTGCAATTTGACAGGCGTATTAGCAGGAATTCTTCTCGCTTTTTGGCTTTCTTGATTTATGTCAGTATATAAATACACACCGTTAGTACCGTAGCCACGCGTTGTTAAGCCTAACTTTGGCACAAATACCCATCCAGTTCCTTGAAAACCATTGCTAGCATTAGTAATCTGCACCCAATTTCCAGCAGCACCAATAACCTGAACTGTTTCGTTGATGGGTATTTGTCCTATAATTACGTTATTTGTACTTGCACCACTCCGCACATTTAAACCTTGGGGATCTGTATCGATGACGTAGGCAAAAAGATCGCACTTTTGAGAATTACTTGATTTCGCTAAACTTATTTCATTAGCTATACCTATATTGAGTATCACACTAATACAACTGAATGCCAATCCGATCGCTAACTTTGATGCTGGATTTTTCACTTTTTTTGTCATAATTTCTTCAAGTTTCTGGCATCAGTACCCAAGGCTGGAGTCTTAGTTTATATCTTTGAATCTACCTAAACAAATTCTGGTTAACTTTGTAACGTAATTCTATCAAAGAGATTTTAGTACTGTACTAACACTTTTAATTTTACAAAATTTAGTCCTGCGATGTCTACGACGGGCTACGCCTACGCTGATGGATGCAACACAACGATATCATTGAGTATTAATGTGTCAGTATATGGTGTAGTTAACACCAACAGTAAGTTCACATTTCGACAAAGATTCATTAAGTTATATGAATAAAAAAATACATTCCATATCAGATAGCATAGTTCAAAAAATTAGTAATCTCGACAATGTGAGTATTTTAGAATTAGACAAAGAAGGAATTATTAGCTTATTTAAGGCTAATGGAATCTTACTTTTTAGAGGATTTGATGTTGATGTTGATATTTTTAAAGAATTTACCAATCTCTTGAGTATCGATTTTATCAATTATGCTGGTGGTGCATTCAGTAGAAGGGTAATTAATGAAGATGAGACTCTTTTAAGCGTCAATGATTTTAAATCTGAGATTAAGTTGCACGGCGAAATGTATTATCAGCAGAATATCCCACTTATGCTGTGGTTTTTCTGTGCTAATCCACCAGTAGAAGATGGTGAAACTACGGTATGTGATGGTAGACAATTTTTTAATGAAATTAGTAGTTCAACCAAAGAGTTATTCAGTAAAAAGAAGTTAAAATTTACTGTTCGGATATCTCAAGAGGACTGGCAGAAAAAATATCAAACAGATGATTTGAATCAGCTAGAAGAAATGTGTCAGAAGAATAATACGCATCTGACAGTAAATAACGATAAATCGATTCTGGTTGAATATATTTCTTCAGCCATTATCCCCAGCAGATGTGGAAAATATCAGGTATTTATTAATAGTCTATTGCCCACAAAGCAGTTAAGCCCAAAGATTCTTAATTTTGAAGATGATTCAGAAATTCCTGAAGAGGTTGTCTCTGAACTTAATGAAATTGCTGAAAAAATAACTACGGAAATTTCGTGGCAAAAAGGCGATATTTTAATGATTGATAATACAAGAATACTTCATGGCAGAAGGTCTTTTGCTGACGATAAAAGAGATATTTGTATTAGGCTGTGTTCTCCAGCTTTTTCATTTTGATATTTGATTACAGCAGTTATCATTTATTTAAATGATATCTGTCGTAAAGGTACAGCATTGCTGTGCTATTACTGCATTATCTATAACATAATACTTTTCAGTTAAGGGTTATTGGTGTAGATAATTGGTCTTTCAAGACGCGATAAATCGCGTCTCTACATCAGGATTTTGTTGCTCTATCTGAACTGTACTGATCTATAACGGGTTACTTCATATCATAGCCAAACAAATTCGGGTCTACTTCTCCTAACTGCAACTCTGCCAAACCATACTCTGCCCATCGTCTCTCTACCATCGCCGCCACATCTGGGTCAGATTCTAAAGGGGAACCCCATTCATGGTTTGTTTCCGGCGGAATCTTTGTAGTTGCATCAATTCCCATCCGTCCACCTAAGCCAATCTTTTCACTGGCAAAATCCAAGGTATCAAAAGGTGTATTTGGCAAAATAAAGACATCCCGCACTGGGTCAACTTTGGAACTAATCGCCCACACAACTTGACGCGGATCGCGAATATTTATGTCTTTATCCACAACAATTACAAATTTAGTGTAAGTAAATTGTGGTAAAGCACTCCAAAATGCTAAAGCCGCCCGTCGCGCTTGTCCTGGATACGCTTTATCAATGGAAATAATCGCCGCTTTGTAACTCAAAGCTTCCATTGGGAGGAAGAAATCGACAATTTCTGATACTTGTTGCCGCAGTATGGGAGTATAAATGCGATTTAGTGCGATCGCCATCATCGCTTCTTCTTTGGGTGGGCGACCGCTAAATGTTGTTAAGTAAATCGGATTTTTCCGGTGCGTCATACACTCGAAGCGGATTAACGGCGAATCTTCTACACCGCCGTAATAACCCATGTGATCGCCAAAGGGCCCATCTGGTAAAACTTCCCCTGGTGTAATTGTCCCTTCCAAGACAAATTCGGAATCGGCGGGAACTTCCAAATCTACAGTTTTACATTTCGCCAACTGCACGCCCGAACCGCCGTATAGTCCAGCAAACAGCCATTCTGATAAATCTACAGGGATGGGTGTGGCAGCTGCCATAATAATTAGAGGATCTACACCAAGTGCGATCGCAACTTCTAATTTTTTCCCACGTTCGGCTGCTTTTCGCAAATGCCTCGCCCCACCCCGCACTGATAACCAGTGAACCGTCATCGTATTCTGAGATTGTAGTTGTAAACGATATACTCCTACATTCGGAGTACCAGTTTCACAATCCTTGGTAATTACTAGTCCCAGCGTGACAATCTTGCCAGCATCACCAATATAAGGACGTATCAAAGGCAACTTATTTAAATCTAAATCATTACCTTGAAGCACAACTTGCTGACAAGCGGGGAAAAAGTCTCGTCCTGGTTTCGCCTTCACCACATCAAACAGGACTTTTCCAAAATCTATCGCCTGGGAAATCTTCTTAGGTGGTTTTGGCTGTTGTAGCATACTCAATTTTTTCCCCAGAGTTTCCAACTCCTCTGGATGCTGCATATTCATCGCCCAGCAAATCCTTTCCACAGTTCCCATCAAATTCACCGCCACCGGGAAGGAAGCGCCTTTGACGTTTTCAAACAACAATCCTGGACCACCTTTTTGCAGCATCCGGTTGGAAATCTCAGCAATTTCTAAATCTGGGTCAACTAAAGCTGAAATTCGCCGTAATTGTCCTCTTTCTTCCAAAATTTTCATGAATCCCCGCAAGTCTCTCGCCATTGTTCTAATAAAGCTGATTATTTAAGAAGTGTGAAGCGCTTTCTTATATTATGGGGCATTGGGGATTGGGGAGGCAGTGCGGTCTTCTCCCAAGGGGAGACGCCAAGGGCGATAGCGCAGCGTTAGCGAGTCTGCGAGCGTCTGGGGTTTCCCCAAGTGGAGCAACTGCCATCATTGGGAAGAGACAAAGAAGAAACTTGTTCAATCATTCTCCCTTGTCCTCCCCATTCGGGAAATTGTTGGTTTTAATTCAATACAGTTCAGAATGAGCAACAAAACCAGTACATCACAATAAAAATATGTACATTTTGGCATCAGTCTATTTTTTTGGGAATGAGACTGGCGCTTTTGGTTGCACTATCCCAAACAATCCAGCTAAGAGAATTATCTAAATCATCGGGGCTATTTGAAACTTTGAAATATAGTTTTTCTTCGCCTTTTCTTTCAATAGCAAAGTCGGCATTTTGAGCATAAACGACTATAAAACCTTTGTCTCGCAAACAATATATCGCCCAGGCTTTCAATGATTGCTTGTATGGTTCGTGTGGAATTGGCGGTTTTGCAATCGTGTCTTCAATTACTTTAAATATTTGCGTGAGTTTAGCGGTCATAGTAAATTAAGTAGTGTTTTTTAAGAGCCAAGGCAAAGGTCATTCACAGCTATATATAAGAAAAGATTGAGGTTTTAAAACTCACAAAGGTGGGTTCTGCTTGTGTGGATGCGGTTTCCAAGCGTCGATTTAACTGTGTATTTCTAACATCTGTTCTATCCATTAGAGCATTTTCAAATATTATTATCCCCAAATTTTTTTCAGATTTAGTACAAAACCAGGTAAAACACTTTCTCCAGAAATAGTTTGAGGTGATTTTAAAACTTCCACATTTTGTTCAGGGCGATAAATTTCTACTTCCTGTTTTTTTCGATTTATTAGCCAACCTAAACGACACCCATTTAACATATACTCATGCATTTTTTCTTGAACTTTTTTCAAAGTGTTAAATGGTGACATTATTTCAATCACAAAATCAGGACATAAAGGAATAAATTTTTCTCTTTGTTCTTTTGTCAAATTATCCCAACGAGATTTTTCCACCCAAGAAACATCAGGAGAACGGTCAGCACCACTTGGTAAAGTAAATCCAGTGGAAGAATCAAAAACTTCACCTAGTTGCTTTTGTTCATTCCATGATGCTAATTGCAGAATTAAATTAACGTTACTTCTTCCAGTTTCTCCTCCCGTCGGTGGCATTATGACTAGTTCTCCTTGGGCATTGCGTTCTAGTTGTAAATCGGGGTTTTCTTCACACAACTGATAAAACTGCTCTCTTGTCAGTTTAAGAATTGAATTTAGGTTTAATGTCAGTGCTGTCATAGAAGTATTTCCCTTTTTTACTGACAAATAATTATTTAATGGACTTCTGGATCGCAACGAATTTCAATCATAAAGCCATCTGGATCGTAAAAATACACTCCTCTACCAGTAGGACGAGTGACTGGGCCATGCGCGATCGCTATTTTATTTTCTCTGATCACTGCCACCGCGCGATCGAATAACTGCTGATCGATATCAAAGGCGAGATGGTACGCTCTGGTGAAGGTCTTTTCTGGATTGGAATCTGGTGGTGATAATTCTGGTTCCCCAAATAAATCTAGAATTGTACCATCGGGAGTGATGAAGTTGGCTACTTTCCCAGATGCGACTAGTTCCACTAGGGTTGCGGGTACTTCGTCGCCTGTGAGTTCGTGCAAACCCAGGATTGTGCCATAAAAGTAGCGCGAGGCTTGCATATCGTGGACGTTGAGGGCAATGTGATGTACTCTACGCAGACTTCCTGGCGCAAGCACACTGTTCAGGGATTGGGTGCTAGATAGCATAATCAACAAAATCTCAATACTTAGATAGAAGTTGAACTTTTTTTTAAAGTTTACTATTGCTAATAAAAATCTATCATGGCTTTTGATTATTCTTTAGACTTTAAAAATATTGATTTTCGCCAACATCCTGAACTCTATCGTGTTGGCAAGGGTGAGCAGGGTGTACTTTTGGTTGAACCATACAAATCAGAAATTCTTCCTTACTGGCGGTTCAAAAATCCTGAGATTGCTAGAGAGTCGAGTGAAAAAATCTACGAGATTTTTCTTGATTATTTAGAGAAAGATGATTTTGTTGGTGCAGATATGGCACGGAAGTTTATCCAAATGGGTTATACTCGCTCTCGTCGTTATGCTAATCATAAGAGTGGCAGGAAATATAAACAGAATTCGGAAGATTCAAGTTCCAAAAAAGAGATTCTTCCCTATGAAGTAGACCCAGTTAAAGCGGAATCAGCAGCAATATTTAAAGCTAAGTGGGTAGAAGCAAAGACAAATGAGAAATATCAAGAGCTTTTAGCCAAGCATAAGCAGATGTATGAAGTAGACTAGCTGTCTAGCAAGTTTCAAGTTATTTTTGTGAGAATTTCTGTGTTGCTCTTGAAGGCTTGTGAATGAGCCTTTGATCTCCTTTAATGAGTCTTTGAGCTTCATTAATAAGCCTTTGAACTCCTTTAATAAGTCTTTGAGCTTCATTAATGAGTCTTTGAACTCCTTTAATGAGCCTTTGAGCTTCATTAATGAGTCTTTGAACTCCTTTAATGAGTCTTTGAACTCCTTTAATGAGTCTTTGATACTCGTGAACGTGGTATTATCGCCAATTAATTTAAGAAAAACGCGATCGCATTTCCCCACTCAGCGATCCAATAATAATCATAAGTTGTCTATATCGCTAATATCGCATCTGGCAGTGTGATATTGAAGAATTGCATAAGCTGCTTATATTGTCGCCAATTAATTTAAGATTAACGCGATCGCACTTCCCTTTATCCCCCTATTGAAACTTGACTACGGTCAAACAACCATCCATCGCCGACAATCTTCTCTAGGCGTTGGTTGAGCCGACGGAGGAAATATTCTGGATCATTTAGCTTTTGCTGGGCAAGCCAAGTACCAAACGCTTCCTGTGTCTCAATTCCTTGGGCAACCGCCGCCCCTAATATTAGGTTGACACTATGCTCTTGGAGTTCCTTTAACTGGGGATGACCTTCACCCCGGCGGTTGCAAAAGAACATTGCAGTTGTCCCTAGCAAAGCTTCTAGTTCATCACCTTGAGGGACTGCATTACATAAACCACAGATTAACTGAATGGTCTGTGCTAAGGGGGCTTGAATTCTCAGCGTCAGCCAGATTGCTTGAGCTAGGTAAACCAAACCGTTGCTTTCATCTGCTAGACCTAAGTTACTCAGAACTGTTACCAAATCACCGTATGCACGAACCTGTACAAGTGCCAAAGCAGCTTGCAAATTTAGCTCTAACTGCCTAGCTTTATTTCCAGTTTTACCTGCCCAAGAAGCCATATTTGCCAAAGTAGCGCCTTTACCTTGGACATCGCCAATCTGCTCTTTTATTTCCAAGGATTGCTCGTAGAGTACAAGTGCTCTAGCTGTGTGCCCTTGGTCGGCGATTATCCGTGCCATGTTGTTGAGGGTAGTAGCTTTACCTTGGACATCACCAATCTGCTCATATATTTCTAAGGATTGCTCATAGAGTGCTATTGCTCCAGTTATGTCCCCTTGTTGGGCAATTATCTGTGCCATGTTGTTGAGAGTAGGGGCTTTACCTTGAATATCACCAATCTGCTCAGATATTTCCAAGGATTGCTCGTAGAGTACAAGTGCTCTAGCTATGTGCCCTTGTTGGGTGATTATCCATGCCATGTTGTTGACGATAGCGGCTTTACCTTGGACATCATCAATCTGCTCATTTATTTCCAAGGATTGCTCGTAGAGTGCTATTGCTCTAGTTATGTCCCCTTGTTGGGCGATTATCCATGCCATGTTGCTGAGGATAGCGGCTTTACCTTGGACATCGCCAATCTGCTCTTTTATTTCCAAGGATTGTTCGTAGAGTGCTATTGCTCTAGTTATGTCACCTTGTTGGGCGATTATCCATGCCATGTTGTTGAGGGTAGCGGCTTTACCTTGAATGTCGCCAATCTGCTCATATATTTCTAAGGATTGCTCCCAAAGTGCAAGTGCTTTAGCTATGTCCCCTTGTTGAGCGATTATCTTTGCCATGTTGTTGAGAGTAGTGGCTTTACCTTGAATATCGCCAATCTGCTCAGATATTTCTAAGGATTGCTCCCAAAGTGCAAGTGCTTTAGCTATGTCCCCTTGTTGGGCGATTACCCCTGCCATGTTGCTCAGGGTAGCGGCTTTACCTTGGACATCGCCAATCTGCTCAATTATTTCCAAGGATTGCTCATAGAGTGCAAGTGCTTTAGCTATGTCCCCTTGTTGGGCGATTATCTTTGCCATGTTGTTGAGGATATTGGCTTTTCTTTTAACATCGCCAATCTGCTCAATTATTTCCAAGGATTGCTCATAGAGTGCTATTGCTCTAGCTATGTCCCCTTGTTGGGCGATTATCCATGCCATGTTGTTGAGGGTAGCGGCTTTACCTTGGACATCGCCAATCTGTTCAATTATTTCCAAGGATTGCTCGTGGAGTGCAAGCGCTCTGGGGATGTCCCCTTGGTCGGCGATTACCAGTGCCATATTGTTGAGGATATCGGCTTTTCTTGTTAAATCATCTTCAGTGCAAAGGTCTAAAGCTTGCTGACAATGAACAACAGCCTCTTGCACAAAACCCAAAACCTTTTCAGCAGTAGCAATGATTTTTAAGATGCGGTAGTCTTGATAAACTACCAGAATTTGCTTACATAAATCAAAAGCTTCCACAAAGCGGGAATAGTTCACCCAATTAGCTGCAATCCAATACCCAATGCTGACAGCAATTTCTTGCTCTCTTGCCAGCAGTCCCAACCGAACAATTTCCAGTCCTTCTGCTTCCGTTTTTTGGTTAGACTCCTCCCACCAAGCTTGATGGATTTTCCTCACCGCTTGCTGTCGCGTTGCTTGCCATTCTTCCTGAATCAACACTGTTTCTAGCAACGATTCTAAAATTGTCGTCACTCGGTAATTTGCTGGTTGTGTGGGGTGAGTGGTAGCGGACTCGACTAGGCTGAGGCTGACAAGCTTTTGCAGAGGTGGGGAAGTGGGGGAAATAGCGTTGATAATTTCCTCAGTCACAGGTAAGTGAAACACACTCAACCGTGCGAGAAACTTTTTTTCTGCCACTTCCAAAGCATCCAGCAGAGTTTGTGCCAAGATATTTTCGCAGAATTTTTGCTCAGTCTCTTCTAGTCGAGTCAATAATTCATCCACCGCTATTCCTGGTTGCTGAATTACCTCCAACAGCCACTTCAACAAGCGGGGATTACCATCAGCAATGTGAATAATCCGCCGAGTTCTTAACTGTTGCCTAACTTCTTTATCTAAAGGAAAGCAGATTTTATCAATATCACTGCTGCTCATCCCTGCCAAAGATTCCAAATGCAGACGATGAGGTGGCAAAGTGTCTGCTTTCAAATAGCGACAGGTGACAATCAGCCGACTTTCGGCCCCGGTTTCTGCCAATGCTGCACAAATCGCCCCTAAAATTTCGTAAGCCTCTGCCGTCATCCGCAGTGAGCCATCTTCAATGTTAGCTATGGGGATGTTCTGCTCAAAGTCATCCAGCACCAACAGTAAGGGTTGGTTGTGTTCTTTTTCTATTGCTTCAAAAAAGTTTTGCAACCGTCCTTTAAGAGACACCTTTGGTTCGTTCAAAAGTGCAGGCACATCTGCAAACCGCTCAAACTTATTAGAAAGCTTATTCAGCAAACCTATTTCATCCAGAGGCCCAATCAACACGACTCGCGCAAAGTTAGAACGCTGCACTTCCACCCGTGTACATAACCGCGCCGCCAAGCTACTTTTACCCAGTCCCCCCATCCCCGCAATAAACACACCAATTTGATCGCTAGTTTCCTGCAATGCCTTGAGACACCGTTGCAAATGCCGCCTGCGTCCGACAAACTCAAATTGACTGGCAACTTTAACTAGATTATTCTCATCAAGAAATTCTTGCTCTGGCGCTGTCAACTTCAGCTTTTCACGATTTCTTGTTCTCAGCGCTGTCACCAGTTGGTTAATGGGGCGCGTATCCCGATACATCCGCAACAGATGCCAGTCGGTGCATTCTTTCTCAATCATCTCCTGCTGCGTCGCTTTGACTGCTTCTTCAACAGTTGCCCCCGTCGCCAAAGCTTGATAAAGTGCCTGTGCCGCTACAATACCCGTGCGGTCATACACCGGACGCGCCCAGCCTAAAACTATACCTGCCCCCGCCTTCACTAATGCCTGTGCCATCGAGGGTACTGTCCCCTTGTTAGGAACCTGTCCCGTATGACAACCAGAGAGAAAAGTTACACGCGGCCAACGTCCGCGAAAGGCTTTAGCTAAATCATTGACGGTAGTAAGTTGCATATTTCCCACCTCATCTTCAGTGATGAAGCAGGGGGTATTGTCTGGCAGTGTTGCACCTGTTGACAGCAAAGAGCCGTAATCTTTTTTGGTATAAATTATCCCGTGTCCCGTGAGGTGAAAGACATCAAAATAGTCTTCTGGGTAGGATTTCACCAAATTGGCTAACTCCGTAACCGAGCCACTTTCCTCGACAATCAACGCCAAAGGCTGCTCCTTAGTTGCTTGCAAAATGTTGGCTTCTTCCTGCTCAAACCCTAGTGGTGGAACTCTGGGATCTTCAGGAGAAGTCGCCATGAACAGCAACCGCAATGGGCGATTTTGCACGCCAATCACTGGGGTTTGACGCTGCTGCACAGAACGCACTGGTAAAACGGAAATATCTCGGCGTTCTATCAAAAACCCTGCACCATCATGTAGCAATTCCCAAGGTAGATGTGCCAATCCCAATGCTACCCGTTCTGTTTCCGGGTTCAACCCCTTTGCTTCGCTGGTTTTAATCAAATCTAGAAGAATCGTTTGCTCATCCGCCTCATCCAGCGCCCTTCTCAGCCATCCTTCTTTACCATCCAGCCATTGATAAAGTTGCCGTCCCAACTGGGTGAGATAGGGTAGATAATCTTTTTGTTGAGCATAATAATTTTGCTCGCACAAATCAATCAGCGCTGCCAACTCCGTTTTATCCAGGCGACGCGAGCCATAATCACAGCGCAGTTCAAAAGTTTGCTGTTGACTGAGGGCGAAGGTGAAGTTTAGGGGCATGGCTGACAGCAGTAGTTTCCACAGTAACCTTCACCGTATTATCACCTTTTTCCCGAAATTATCGCCGATATTCATCGCCGCAATCGCCGATTAGCTGGTACAAATCGCGTGATTGGCGAGATACTGCATTGATGCGATCGCGATCGTCAGCATCTAAACTAAAACTAAATACTTTGGCGTTATCTTCTATATGTTCAGATACCCCAAGTCTGGCACCAACTATCACACCGCCCACTGTTGGCCGATCTAAAATGTAACGCACTGCCACGTTAGAGATACTTACCTCATGCTTATTAGCAATTTCTTTTAAGATAGCCAGCAACTCTTGAAATAATTGCCAACCACCCCAAGCATCGATCATATTTTTATATTTCTTTAAACTAGCAGTAGATAGATCAAAACCTCGCGGTTCTGGTTTACCCACATAGTTTTCTGATAACAAACCGCCGCACAGTGTACCGTAAGTAAAAAGCTTTATGTCATGCTGTTGACAAAACTCCACCATATTAACTTCAGGGCGGCGGTCAATAAGGGAAAATTGCACTTGGTTAGAAACAATTTTGATACCTGCTTCAGTAATAATCTTTAAGTTTTCCGTGTCAAAATTAGTTAAACCTAGATGCTTAATTTTACCCTCAGTCTGAAGTTCTGCCATATATTTGAGAGCATCGAGGTAATTTTTATCCTGATATTCCCACCAGTGGAATTGCATCAAATCTAACGATTGCACATTCATCCTTCTCAAGGAAATATCAATATTTTCCTCAACTATTTTTTTCGTCATTTTGCCTGGATGAGGCACCCATTTTGTAAAGGCTTGCACCTGAGATAAAGCATCTTTTCCACGAGTATCAATTAGTTGACAGCGAAACTCACCAATAAAATCTTCTGCGGGGCCATAATGATCTGCTAAATCCCAAGTGGTAAAGCCTGCATCTACATATTTGAACATAGTCTCAATAGCGGCTTGGGGATTGATCTGTCCATGTCCGCCAGAGACTTGCCACATCCCATTTAATATGCGGCAGATGTTCAAATCGGGAGTAAATTGGAGACGACTAGCTGCGGGTAAGTTCATTTTCAATTTATGAGTGAAAAGTTAGGAATGGGAAGACTTAAGAATTACTAATAGATAAATCATAACTGATAATTCATAATTCCTAACTTCTAACTCCCAACTCCTAACTTTTTAACGCCAGCCTTTTTCAGCTTGTTCAAGAACGTAAGCAGCAACGTCTTGAATTTGCTGTTCGCTGAGGCGGTCTTTGTAGGCTGGCATATTATTTTTACCATTGGTAACTATAGATGTAACTGCCTCTATTGAATCCATGCCATACTTTTTCAGCGCTTGCTTTTTGAGATTTTTACCTCGCCTGATGATGTTGCTACCGTTGATATGACAACCAGCACAATGAACACTAAATATTTGTTCGCCGTTAACTGTGTCTGCTGCACTAGCAGGCAAAGTAAAAGTACTGATTAATAACAAAAATATTACTAATACTAATGTAAGTATTTTTTTCAATTAACTTCTCCAGATTTGGACATACTAGTTGCAGGCATAAATGTTAGAAGCAATACTAGAGGGATTCAAAGTCAGTTGTAAATCCGGCGAAAATTGCACAATCTTCTTGAAAAGCTTCGGCATCGCTAACATCCTCAATTTTATAAGACATAATGCGCGTACCATCTGGCATTTTTTTGGAACCAATCAATTCACCTTGATATTTCTCTGCGATCGCTTTAAATTCAGTACCATAAATCTTCCAGGCATCACCCGAACAAGTAATATTTACTTGCCACATATTTCACTTCCAATTACTACCACTAAATATTCATCATCTCACAAATGGGCAACATCTTACACATCACCTCTTGGGAACTGGAATTTTCTATCTAAAGGAAGTACCTAGCCATATCGGTCTACGCCATAATGTGGATGTAGGAACATTTCTAGAAAATTTTATCCCAATTAGTTAAATTCTACGAGTTGAAAATGCCTAACAATATCAAGCAACAAATTCAAGCTGACTTGCAACAAGCGAAAGAAACTGGACAATTAAGAACTGAGCGGATTCGAGAAATAGTAAAATCCGCAGTTTCTCAAGTAGCTTCTGAGTTTAAACAAGGTTCTAGCGAAGTTCGTAGCATTGTGAAAGATGCAGTTTCTGCTGTAATTGAAAACTTCCAAGAAAAAGGTAGCGAACTTAAAGATGAAGTGACAGCTTCCATTGAAGGAGCGCTGGAAGGAATTAATAGCAAAAGACACGAAAGTATTGCTCAAACTCAAACAGATATAAAAAGGCTACAAGCTCAACTTGATGGTGAAGAAGAACAACTCCAGCAAGAGGTTGATGTAATTTTGGCAGAGATTGAAGAGACAGGTAAGGAAAAACCTGCGAGTACCAAAACTGCCATTGATTCTGCTATCAATGCCCTTAAAGATAGTGAAGAAGCAGGATTGTTAAAGAAACGTTACGCGCAACTGCAAGCGCAGCTAGCCATTGTCCGAGCTAACATAGCTGCACGCTATGGCGGGCGGAATATGGAAGTTCAAGATTATCTAGACGAGGCTAAACACTGGTATGATAAAGCTCGTCCTCAAGCAGAGTCTGTAGCTGTACAGGTAGAACAGAAGCGATCGCAACTAGAAGAGCAATTAGGTGAAGCTGGCACATCTTTAGCAAGAAAAGAGCGCCAAATCAAACAAACGTTGAGGCAGTTACTCTTAACGGCTGCTGACTTGTTCAAAGATAAGCAACCTGCTGATAAAGAACGGGAGACTATTCATAAATAGACTGTTTTAACGTTTAATTGACTTACAAAAGTAGGGTGGGAAATTCTCACCCTATTTTGTTGAAACAGTAGTTTTCATTAGACTTTTTGTATGAATCAAAAGCCCTCACCCTAAATCTCTCTCCCCATCTGGGGAGAGGGACTTTGAAAACTTTGAAATTAGCTCCACTTCTCCCAATTTTGGCAGAAGGGATTGGAGGATGAGGGCTTTACTATTGCACTGTATTAGAAAAAATAGTAAATGGATAATTGTCGTGCAACAATTACCCATTTGTAACAATATTATTGCGTATTATTAAATACGTCCTTCTCGATTAACTTGCTCGTCATGCTTGGCGATAACCCAAATTGCATGAATACTACCAGGAAGCCAACCTAAAACTGTGAGCAAAATGTTAATAAACAGAGTGGGCCCAACTCCAACTGTCAAGAAAATGCCTAAAGGAGGAACTAACAAACCTAGAAGAAAACGAACTAGTTTCATGATTTTACAACTTTGTGATTTTGTTTAATTACATTCATTTGAGGATGCCGAATTAGGAAATCCACTTTCGGAGATTTTATGTAGGTGAGAAACGTGATGTAACTGGCGTTTCCACTGGTTCTAACTTATCTAGAAGAAGGTAATTCAGCTTGATTCTTTACATCACCACTGCTGGTTAAAAGGTTTCTTTCAACAAAGTAGTTATTAATAAAAGTGTTAGCAAAAGTTAAAATTACTGGCCCAAGCAGGAAACCAATAATTCCGCGAACTGCGAACCCAGGAACTAGGACTGCTGCTAACCAGAAACACAAACCGTTGACAACAAGCGAAAATGCTCCAAATGAGAGAAAGTTAAGTGGTAGGGAAAGAGCAGACAAAACTGGTTTAACTGAACCGTTAATTAGACCAATTACTAAAGCAGCAATCAAAGCTGCGGGGAAATTAGCAATATTAACGCCTGGAACAACGATATCAACAATCAACAGGCTCAAAGCTGTAGCTAGCGCGGTTAAAAATGGAGTCAACATTGTTTTTACCTAATAACTAGAGATTTTTTTTCCACTTCTTCTATCATCTTTAACTATCTGCTACGGTTTCACCTCCCTTGCAAGATAGAATTTCTTTCTACCATTAGGTCTATCATTAGATAAAACTATAGCGGTTCTAAATACATTTTACGGGCGCATAGCTGTATGCCTATACATTAGACATAGGAGTAGAGACATAGCACTGCTACGTCTCTACAAGGGTTCTGGATAACGCATATTAATTCCTGAAGATGTCTAACATATTGCAATGTTTTGAAGGGTGCGTTAAACAAACTTAACGCACCCTATAAATTTAAGATTAATTTAATGTTAAAAGGCAAAAATCACTCAGATTTTCCCGACTCAGGCTTATAATAAAGGGCTGATTTATATAAGACTTGTTCTTGATGGGTTTCTAAAGTGCAATCAGACAAAGGGTAAGTTACACAAGTAACAATATAACCAGCCTGTATTTCATTTGGACGCAGAAATTTTTGCTCGCTTTGATCGACTTCACCACTAATAAGTTTCGCAATACACGCAGAACATTCGCCTTGCTTACATCCAGATGGTAGGCGGATACCAGCTTCTTCCGCCATATCCAAAATATATTGCTCGTCTGGTACTGGAATGGTGCGATCTAATCTAAGTGTAGAATTGATAAATCGAACTTGATAAACTGCCATCTGCTGTTTCTAATTATTGTTTAACTGCTTTCATCGACAAACTAATCCGCTTGAGTTTCTCGTTGATTTCTACCACCTGCACTTTGACTACTTGTCCAACTTTGACTACTTTGTTGGGATCGTCTATAAATCTATCAGCAAGTTGGGATATATGCACTAAGCCATCTTGATGTACGCCGATATCGACAAATGCGCCGAAGTTGGCGACATTCGTCACAATTCCCTCTAGTTCCATTCCCACATTTAAGTCCCTGATTTCCTTAATTCCTTCTCTGAAGGTGGCATACTTAAACTCAGCACGAGGATCTCTACCTGGTTTTTCGAGTTCGCTGAGGATGTCGCGCAGTGTGGGTTCGCCGACGCTATCAGTAACGTATTTCTTCAGGTTGGTCTTTTTGAGTTTTTCAGCAATTTGTGTTACCTGATTTAATGGCACATTTAGATCGGATGCGATCGCTTCTACTACAGAATAACTCTCTGGATGCACTGCTGTATTATCCAAAGGGTTGTCACCGCCGCGAATCCGCAGAAAACCCGCTGCTTGTTCAAAAGCCTTTGGCCCCAGTTTCGGAACTTTCAAAAGTTGTCGGCGATTTTTAAAGGCTCCATGCTGGTTGCGATGGGCGACAATATTATTGGCTACTGTTGCCGTAATCCCAGAGACGGAAGTGAGAAGTTCTTTGGATGCGGTGTTTAAGTCTACGCCGACGTAGTTGACGCAGCTTTCTACAGTGTCATCCAATTTCTTTTTCAACAACTTCTGATCGACATCGTGCTGATATTGTCCCACACCAATGGATTTGGGATCGATTTTCACTAGTTCCGCTAAGGGGTCTTGCAAACGGCGGCCGATACTAATTGCGCCGCGCACGGTAATATCTAAATCGGGAAACTCTTCCAGCGCCACAATGCTTGCAGAATATATAGATGCGCCAGACTCATTCACCATCACCTTAACTGGTTTGCGTTCTATATTTTGCAATATTTGCGTGACAAATTCCTCTGTCTCGCGGGACGCTGTACCGTTACCAATGGCAATTAACTCAATTTTGTACTTTTCAATCAGATTTTTGACAGTTTGTGCAGCTTTGAGTCGTTGTTCAGCCGCTTGGTGAGGAAATACCGCCTGATATTCCAAAAATTGTCCAGTTTGGTCGAGGACTGCAACTTTACATCCAGTTCTAAATCCAGGGTCTATCGCCAGGGTTGGTTTCATTCCTGCTGGTGCAGACAGCAGCAACTCCCGCAGATTAGTTTCAAATGTTTTGATTGATTCTATGTCTGCATAAACTTTTTTCTCAGAAATTACCTCTCCCATGAGAGAGATTTTCATCAAGCGGTTGAATGCATCCTTCAGCATCGCCTGATAAAAATCCCGAATTGTCCGAACTTTGGTTTTAATTTCTTTCGACTCAAGATAGTAAAGTAGCGTATCCTCATCGAAAGCAATTTCAAAGCTTAATACTTTCTCAGTTTCACCCCGACACAACGCCAACATATTGTGGGGTGCAATATTTTTTACCCTAATTTGATAGTTACGGTACATCTCAAATTTGGTTGTACCTTCAGGATAATCATCTTTGATGCGGGAGACAAATACCCCTTCTTCTAAAAGATAGTCACGGATATATGCGCGTAACTCAGCTTTTTCAGCCACTTCTTCCGCTAAAATGTCAGCAGCACCTTTGAGCGCTTCTTCTGCTGTTTTTACTCCCTTCGTTTCCGAAATATACTTAGCCGCTTCTTCCTCTAGTGAAGCCGTTGCAGCATTTTTGACATTTAGCGAATTGATGAACTCTGCCAGTGGTTCGAGTCCTTTTTCTCTGGCGATAGTGGCGCGGGTGCGGCGCTTTGGTCGATAGGGTAAGTATAAATCCTCAAGTTCCGTTTTTTGTAAGCAGGATGAGATTTTGGCTTTGAGTTCATCTGTAAGTTTACCTTGTTGGGCGATCGCACTTAAAATCACCGATTTCCGTTCTTCCAGTTCTGTTAAATAAGTATATCGATCGGCCAGTTCGCGTAGTTGCACCTCATTCATTTCATCGGTGCGCTCTTTGCGGTAACGTGCAATAAACGGAATTGTTGCACCCTCCGCCAAAAGTTCCAGTGCGTTTTGCACCTGATGGGATTTGAGGTTTATTTCAGTTGCCAGTAGTTGAGGAATGTTCAGCATTAGGTGTCTAAAATGAAAATGCTACTTCTAAAGGTAATATGCTAGATCCTTATCCTGGCGCAAGGCCAAAGTTTTAAGCTAATTTACCAGATGATTGATCATAAGAGTGCAATTGGCGAAATAGACAAAACGCACCTAAGTAAGTTTTATAACCCTTTCAATTTGCGTAGATGAATGAGAATTTGTCTAGTATTAGCACCTTGGCTGAGTCGGGAGAACGGCAAAAGTAGCATCACCCACAGGAATTGTCTGTTCCTAAATACTACGCAACTTCGCATACCGCCTCATACGTACTTTTAAAGCTTGGCGCGTACACCATCGACCACAGAAAAAAGAGTTGTCAAGCTTTTAGGCGCTTCATGTGTCGCAATAATTATTCCAATTAGTGTAATATACGACGTTGTGTAATCTTGATTTTCTATAATATTTATTTCGCTCGACTGTTGTAGCCAAAACCTCATTGGATGTAAGATTAACCACACTTCCAAAAAATTTGTTTTAAAAACACTGCAACCTTTAGTTCAGAGGTTAATAAAATGCCTTTGTTTTTCTTGATACCACTATGTACTGCTTTAGCTACTGGTTATTTCTTTAAAAAGAGTACTGATGAGATAGCATATCTTGCAGGTGTATTCGCAGCGATTAGCTTGATCTTAAGTTTAGTATTAGCACCTTGGCAGATTCAGTTTGGATTATTAATCATTGTCTTCGTCATTACCAACAGACTTTTACAGGATAATGAGTCCAAACAATAGGAAAACAACCTAGAGAAACCTCTATCCAGCCAAGGGAACTTAGCGTTGTTTTTCTTGATACCACTATGTCCTGTTTGAACTACTGTCTGCTTGTTCAAAAAGAGTACTAATTAAAGTGCATACTTTGCAGCTATTAACTTGATTTTAAGCATAGTATTAGCACCTTGGCAGATTCAGTTTAGATTGTGAATCATTATTACCAACAGAATTTTGTGAGGATAATGAGTCCAAACAATAGAAAAACCTCTATCCAGCCAAGGAAAATTGGCGGACTACTAACTCTGTCTGAGATATGTGAATTTAGATGAAGACTTTTGGAAATAGATAAAAAACAATTCAAACTCTCGATTGTCATCTAAAAATTCAGGCTGTAATTTAGTATAACCTTGTGTGATATTATCAGCACAAGTACTGTTGTTCAAGTTTCAATTTTCCTTAGGTAAACTCTTAGCTTTGTATTATTGACTCTAATACTAACTCTTTACTTATACAAGTTTAATACCCAGAAATTACTTTATAAATAGTACAAATTTCCAAGGCAAAAATTCATAATAGAGGAGGATTTTTGTTTTATGAAGTTTTTGTTTAAGTGTATTTGCAAGTAGATAAATTTTTGATAAAGTATGACGATAAATTTGCAACATGCCTTTCTCGTGGTATTCTAGTAAGTAATTACATGTAACAATAAATTTGGAAAAAACAGCTTATTTAAAATTATCATGAAAAATCAAGCAACCCTAATACTAAATGGTGTAGAAATATCTCAAATTCAATGCAAGCAACTTCAACTTAAAGTTGATTAGCCAACGCTAGTTTGCATTAGTTGTTTTGTTAAAAAGGCTCTATTTAGACATTCAGTAAAATTACCCATAAACCTGTAAAGTGTATTACTGTAGATTGATTTATCTCTCTATAATTTACGCACCCAGTCAGACTTGTATTACTTATTGTGTTCCCATGCCCAAAAAGAGCATGTATACATACTCAATTTGAGTAAAAACCATTACTTTTATAAATCGGCTTAATTTCCAGCCGAGATTACAGATACGTCTGTAAGCCGGGAGAAATTTGATGATATGTCAATACATTAATCAACTTTCCTGAAGCAAATAGAGAATATTTATCAATCCAGCTAGGTTTTATAGTTTGAGAAGATCGATACTATCTTCAAAAGATTTCTACAACAGGATACAACTGATGAAAGTTAATGAATGGGTTAATCAAAAATTATAGCAATCCATTTTGATTTAGGTGCATCTGTTGAATATGTGGGTGGAATCAGAGTTCAGCATCAGCGATGTTTACGACGGGCTACATCTACGCACACTGCAAACTTTATATATGTGAGAGAATTTGTGACAAAGTTCTCAACCTTCCTATGTCTGCATCTACTACTAGATTATCGCGATCGCGCTCAAAATCGTCTTGGAGCAAACCTGGGTAGCACAGAAAATATCTGTAATTCACAGTTGGGCAAACTCTAAATTGATTGTCCCAATTGCCAAGCAAGAAACTGGTTTGCTTGGGAGTATAATCCAGTAAAACAATTAAGCGTGCTTTACTCCGAATCATATCGAACGCTTCCATGATAGAGCAATCATCCTGGAATATGACATAGTATTTAGTTTTTAACTCTAGGGCATGAGCTTCAACGATCGTTTTGATATCAGTCACTTCAACATAGTCTTCCTAATTTTGTTATCTATTTACTGAAGTGGAAGTCAAATTGTAGAGAAGGTTTTGCCGAGATATGAAACCTTCAAAACAACTGGTTTTTTACTGCCAAGTTCATACCTACTATCTTGATTAAGGCAAAGTACGATGAAATCTATGTCGCAAAAAAGTTCAAACTTTAAAATAATCCCTTATATTATTTTATTTGTAAGTATTTTACTTAGTATTTGTGGACAATTACTGATGAAAAATGCCATGGTTAATACAAATGAGGGAGTACTTACTTGGGAGTTTTTTCAGAAATTATCATTAGCTATTACTGTCTACTGTTTAGGAATAGTAAATTGGATATTGGCTCTGCGATCTGTAAAATTAAGTATTGCTTATCCCCTGACTAGTTTAAATTATGTCGGGATACTTTTCGGTTCATACTACTTTTTTAATGAGGTGATTACATTAACTCGAATAGTAGGAGTAATCACTATATTCTTGGGTGTTCTTTTAGTAGTTAATCCCCTAAAAAAGTTCAAATTTAGATAATTAATTACTTAAAAAATTAAAAATGAGTATTTTTACTTGGCTAAATTTAATGCTTGTCGTTTTGTTTGGAACAACAGCTCAACTTTCACTCAAGTATGGACTTTACATTTCTAACTCTAATAAAGGAGAAAGCGGATCTCTCAAAAATCTCTTATTATCTCGTTATTTTTTGATTTGGTTTATCTGCTATACATTTATGACTATATTGTGGCTTTATGTATTGCGGACAATTCCTTTAAGTCAAGCCTTTCCAGTTTTAGGATTAATGTATGCATTTGTACCAATTGCATCTCACTATCTTTTAAAAGAAGAAGTTATGTTTAGCCAGTGGTTAGGAATTTCCGTTATTATAACTGGCGTAATTTTGGTTGTACATTAATAGCTTAATAGGCAAATAATCAGATTATTTAGTATTAACAGCTTCTGAACATCATCCTCTAAAACATTTTCACAAAATCTAAATTTAATTTATGAATATAGGTATCGTTGGCGCAGGTATAACTGGGCTAGTATTAGCTCAACGTCTTTCACATCAAGGACATAAAGTCACTGTCTTTGATAGTAACAAGCAGCTTGGTGGACTTACTACTTATCATGATTACGGATTATTTACCTGGGATCGCTTTTATCACGTTATCTTACCTTCTGATACTCACTTAATAAATTTTATCAGAGATATTGGTCTGGGAGATAAACTGCGTTGGCATCGAAGTTTAACAGGCTTTTATGACAATAAAAAGTTTTATTCTATTAGTAACAGTATAGAATTCCTACGTTTTCCTTTATTTGGGCTTATCGGTAAAATCAGATTAGCTTTTACTCTCCTATATGGTTCCCGCCTTAATAACTGGCGGCGTTTAGAGAAGATTTTAGTTGAAGATTGGCTATTGAAACTCGGTGGTAAAAACACATACGAAAAGCTTTGGAAACCTTTGCTTTTATCCAAATTAGGAGAAAACTATAAGCGAATATCAGCAGTTTTTATCTGGGCTTATATCAAACGACTATTTTCAGCGCGCGATTCTTCATTAAATAAAGAACAACTTGGTTATGTCTCTGGCGGTTATAAAACTGTTTTTGACCATATAGAAAAATTAATTTGTGCGGCTGGAGGTCATATCCACAAAGGTGTTGCAGTTGAATATATCGCACCTCATCCAGAGGGTGGAATGTGGGTAGAATATCAGGGTAAAAAAGAGCATTTTGATAAAGTCATCTTTACTGGTCCAGTTAATATCTTGCAACAGGTTGCTGCCAAGGGGCTAGTGAAAGTTTCAGACACTGGTGAAACAGTAGAATACCTGGGTGTAATCTGCATGGTACTGATTACTCGTAAACCTTTAGTTCCTTATTACGTAGTAAATATCGCCGATAAAAATATTCCTTTTACCGGAGTTATTGGTATGAGTAATTTAGTTTCTTTACAAGAGACAGCAGGGTATCACATTACATTCTTACCAAAATATATACTTTCCACTGACCCGTTGTTAAAACAACCAGATGACAAATTACGCCCAATATTTTTCCAAGGTATACGTTTAATGTTCCCCGAACTCAAAGCAGATGACATTGTGGCAGCACATATTAATCGAGCGATTAAAGTACAGCCACTACAAATTTTAAATTATTCAAGCCTTGTTCCAAAAGTGAGTACTGAAAACGATGATTTTTTCGTCGTCAATACCTCACAGTTGGTCAATGATAGCGTCAATAACAACGCAGTAGTTCGACAAGTCGATGAATTTCTCAAAAAATCAGCATTACTTAATTCTTGAAATTTGAGTAATCACATTTTATTTTAAAAATCACACGAGGTCTTTATGAGTCTTTTTGTTCTTTTACCCGCATATAACGAGCAAGAATCAATTCGACCCTTGTTCAAAAAGTTTCAAAGATTGCAGCAAATCTTTAATATAGAGATAGAACTGATTCTTGTCGATGATGGCAGTAGTGATAAAACTGCTCAGACTGCTTTACAAGAATCCCAATCACTGGGTATATTACTGAAATTAGTCCAACATCCCAAAAATGCTGGTTTAGGTCAAGCAATTAAAACAGGTTTTACGACTTTCTTAGAAATTTCCAAAGAAGGTGATTTTTTAGCGGCGATGGATTGCGACAATACTCAGCCACCAGAACTATTAATAAAAATGTATGACACTATGATAGCTGGTAGCTATGATATTGCGATCGCATCTAGATATCGAAAAGGTTCTAAAGTCATAGGCTTATCAAAATTTAGAGAGCTGATGAGTTACGGAGCCAGCTGGCTTTTCAGAATTGCCGCCCGTGTACCAGGGGTAAAAGACTACACTTGTGGTTACAGACTGTATAACCGTACTTTCCTCAGTAAACTGGATATGTATTATGGGGACAATCTATTCACTGAAAGTGGATTTGCTTGCATGATAGATTTACTGCTGAAAGCCAAATTACTCAAACCAAAAATCGTAGAAATTCCAATGGTTTTAAGATACGATCAAAAACCGACTGCTAGCAAAATGAAAATTCTTAAAACTATTACTCGAACACTAAAGCTCTTGTTTAAGAATCTAGCATCAACAGAGCCAACTTCCAATTTAGGTCAGGCTTTCAAAGAGCAAGAGACAGTCAGAATTCCACTGAAAATGGCAAATCGTAAATAAACCTGAGAATAAATAGGTTTTCACTAAGAATTAACTGGATGGGAAAATACTAATTTATCAATGGTGGGATTATAGAGATGAGCAAGGCAGAAATCAAAAATAAGTTTGTTTAATGAAATTGTTGGTTGCTTTTACTAATATATCTGGGTGGATCTTCCTTTCTATAGTTTCAGAAATTATAAGACAGTCTAAGACTGTCTTATAATTATGTATGAAAAATATTACATCCAGTATTGCAACTGATTCTCTAAGCATTCTCTTCATTGATTACCAGGGCGCAACTATGCTATAGATAATTTGAATATTTTGCTTCATACCAAGGTCAGTAACAGCGACAAGATATTGTAACAAGGCATCAACATCCTTAATAGCTTTAGCGGTAAGCCGAACTTTTCCAGTTGGTGTTTGTGTCCAAGAAAATGCGGGAATTGGAAAACCATGAGCAAAACTGTGTCTGACTTGCAGAATATCGTTTAGCATCTGTTGAGTGGCGAGTGCATTCATGCTTCTTTTTGACCAAACCCAATCATTGATAGGGTCATAGCCAGTATATTGAAACCAAAGTTACGCGAATTATCTGCATTTGGTGTATTAAATTGTTTAAGCGATCGCTCCCTCAAGTGCATTACTTCTAAGATATTTCTTCTTCTTCTGACTTTTATCTAGGCGTAGAAGCTAAAGTCCAAGTGCAGTGAGGAAACCCCTACTGCATAACTGCCAACTGTGGCTTTCACTCATTTGTTAGACTGAACACACTAGGATTTTTCAGTCAAATCTCTGAACTACGCCAGCAGACGAGGCTACCCATGCTTACAAGTACGCTACTTCTCTCGAATCAACTTCCCACTCTCCAATATTCCTCCACACCAGAGCGTTTCGATGAAACCTGGGAAGCCCCCCTGGCTACCCTTCTGGGACTAGGACGCGCCGCTGGCGCTGACTTCATCGAATTATTTTTAGAGCGTCGCAACTATATTAGTTCTCTTGCAGAAGATGACGCTATCACAAGTATTTCACCCAGTCTGTCTACAGGCGCGGGAGTCAGGGTATTTCGTGGCAAAGCTGACTGCTACGTTAGCACTAATAACCTTTCGTTTTCCGGTTTGAAAGCAGCCTTAGAAAAAGGTCTTTCTATCTTGGGATTACAACTACCCACTGCTAAAGCTTTCATCCCAGAAATCAACCTGGAATTACTCAGAGATTACGCCACCAAAAGAGGTAAAGATGCATGGCTACCTGTGTGTAGCTCCATCCGAGAAATGGGAGAAATCCTTCTTGATGGTACTGCCCACCTGAAGCAAAAAGCTAGCCACGTCCAATCGCGCCGTGCTACCTATTTCCGGGATTGGCAAGAAGTTTTAATCGCCGCTAGTGACGGGACTTTTGCCCGTGATATTCGCCTTACGCAATCAGTAGGATTTAACCTATTGTGTGCTGATGGTGCTAATCGTACCTCAATTGGCGATCGCGCGGGTAATACTAGCGATGCCAACTTCTTGAGAACTTGGGATTCTCAACAAGCTGCCGAGAAAATAGCAGAATCGGCTGGAAAAATGCTCTACGCAGATTACGTGGAATCGGGTACTTATCCTATCATTATGGCCAATCACTTTGGCGGCGTAATCTTTCACGAAGCTTGCGGACACCTGCTAGAAACCACTCAAATTGAACGCAATACCACTCCCTTTGCTGACAAAAAAGGCGAAAAAATTGCCCATGAAAGTTTGACAGCCTGGGATGAAGGGCGCTCTGAAAATGCCTTCGGAACAATTGACATGGATGACGAAGGTATGCCTGCTCAAAGAACCCTCTTAATTGAAAAAGGCGTTCTGAAAAACTTCTTAGCAGATAGAACAGGTTCTGCACGCACCGGACACCCCAGAACTGGAAGTGGACGCCGCCAAAATTATACCTATGCCGCTGCTAGCCGGATGCGTAATACTTATATTGATTCTGGCGAATATAGCAATGATGAATTATTTGCCTCTGTTGATAAAGGTATTTACTGTAAAAAGATGGGTGGTGGTAGCGTTGGTGCTACAGGTCAATTTAACTTTAGTGTTGATGAAGCTTATTTAATTGAAAATGGCAAAATCACCAAACCACTAAAAGGAGCAATTTTAATCGGTGAAGCCAAGGAAATTATGAATAAAATTTCCATGTGTTCTCAAGATTTGGAAATTGCACCAGGTTTTTGTGGCTCAGTCAGTGGCAGTATTTACACCACAGTCGGACAACCCCACATCAAGGTTGATTCTATTACTGTAGGGGGACGATAAGAATTTTAGATTTTAGATTTTGGATTTTGGATTGTGAATGAGCAGGAGTTTCAGGCTAGAACAAAGCAGCTGACATTACGAGTTATTCGTCTAAAAATATAAGTCATAACATCCAAAATCCAAACTTTAATATCAAAAATGGAATCGTTTCCAATCCCAAATCTCAAATCCCAAATCTAAAATTAGCTATGCCGAATATCAAAGAGATTGCAAATTCTGCCAAGGATAATGCTGATAAGCTTGGCATTAAGAAATTCGACATTTATGGTTCAACAGTTGATGACACTAGCGTGCAAGTAGACCAAGGTGAGCCAAAACAGGTCAAAGCTTCAAACCGCTCTGGTGTTACTGTTCGTGTCTGGAATGAAGATAATACAATGGGTGTCACTAGCACCACAGATGTAGACCCCAAGGGACTAGAATTAGCTTTGAAAACTGCCTACGAAGCCAGTTTCTTTGGTGTTAAAGAAAATGTTCCAGATTTTAGTCCAGAGGCTACTACTCCGATTTCAAGTAAACCTCAGGCTAAAACATCCCAAGCACCTGTTGCTGAACTTATAGAAAAATTGTTGGTAGCTGAAAAAGAATTACTAGCGGCTCATCCAGCAATTAAAGGCGTACCTTATAATGGTTTGTCACAAAGAGATATTGACAGATTTTATCTCAATAGCGACGGCGCAGTGAGAACTGAATCTCACTCTTTGGCATCAGTTTATCTCTACAGCAAAACTGAGGAAGATGGCAAAAAGCCGCGCAGTGCAGGCGCTTTTAGAATCAACCAAAATTTAGATAATCTAGATATTAATGGTTGCATCAAAGAAACCGCCGATAAAACTATCAGTCACTTGAATTATGAAAAAATCAAAACTGGTAAATATCGAGTTGTTTTCTCTGCGGAAGCTTTCTTAAGTCTGTTGGGCGCTTTTTCTAACTTGTTCAATGCCCAAAGTATTTTAGACAATCAAAGTCTATCTACTCCTGATGATTTAGGTAAGCAAATTGCTTCTCCTCTGATTTCAGTTTTTGATGATGCACTGCACCCAGCTAACGTTGGTGCAGAAACTTTTGATGGCGAAGGAACTCCCACTCGTCAGATTTCGCTAATTGAAAATGGGGTTTTAACAAGCTTTCTCCACAGTGCAGGTACTGCTAAAAGGTTAAATACCCAACCAACCGGTAATGCTAGTATTGGCGCAAAAGTCAGCGTTAGTCCAAATTTTTATCACGTATTTTCAACAGCAACTCCTGAGCAGGAATTGAGCTTAGAAACTGCTGAAAATGTGATTTTTATCGATGATTTACAAGCTCTCCATGCTGGAGTTAAATCCTTGCAAGGTTCCTTTTCTTTGCCGTTTGATGGTTGGCTAGTTAATAAGGGAGTAAGGACGAGTATTGAGTCAGCAACTGTTGCTGGCGATTTCTTGGAACTTTTGAAGTCAATTATTTATGTAGAAAAAGAGCCAGAGTTAACGCCAGGGGGGGTTTGCCCGAAAATCTGGGTTAATGAACTATCGATTACCGGCGAATAAATAAAACTTAGTCAGTGCAGAGTTAAGAGTTTAACTCTTAACTCATCACTTGGAAAGACATGACTGATCATTAGTATTCACCACCAATGCTAATGGCAGTATTAAATACATCAGCACCGCTTAAATCAACACCAGCTAAAACAGCGCCATCTACGTCACTATTATATAAACGGGAATTACTCAAATTCACGTTGGTAAGATTGGCATTATTTAACATCGTATCGCTAACAAATGCTCGTGTGAGATTAGCAGACTTTAAATTAGCTCCAGTTAAATCTGCACCTTCTAAGTTAGCACCTTGGAGATTAGCTCCTTTTAAATTTGCATTTCTCAAGTCAACACCGATTAGATGAGCACCTTTAAGGTTAGCTCCTGCTAGATTGCATCCCGAACATTCTCTAGTTTCTAACAAGCGGCGGACAAAGGCGGAATTTTCTGCTTTGACGGGAATGGGAGCAGCTAAGGATAGCGTGCTGAGTAAGGCTGCTGCCGTCAAAAAAATTCGTTTCATAATTTACCTCGGACACTTCTAGAAGTCATTAAATTCTCAACTTCTACGATACCAGTGTGCCAAAATTACAGAATTCTGTCCTCATGCCATTGGAGGAATAATAAATTCGATGAGATTAGATATTGTTCCGTAATGTACTCCGATGGGAGTAAATTTCAAACTGAGATTATATTAAGCCTTGCCGCTACCTAATAGGTACAAGAGTGCCATCCGAACAGCGACACCGCTGGTAACTTGTGATTGAATTAGACTAAACTCTGGGTCATCCATCAATTCAGAACTAATTTCAACACCACGGTTGACTGGGCCTGGATGCAAAACTTTGACGCTAGGTTTACAAAGTTGCAGTTTTGTGCATGTAATGCCAAATAGCTGATGATATTCTCGCAAACTTGGCAGCAAATGAGCCGTCATCCGTTCCTTTTGCAGGCGCAAAGTCATGACAAAATCGGCATTCTGCAAAGCTGGTTCTAGCTGCCAATGAAGAAATAGTTGGGGATTGGGGGAATTACTCCTGACTTC
Source organism: Nostoc sp. LPT (assembly GCF_017115165.1). Taxonomy (GTDB): domain Bacteria; phylum Cyanobacteriota; class Cyanobacteriia; order Cyanobacteriales; family Nostocaceae; genus Nostoc. The sequence goes on from NZ_JABXKF010000123.1 coordinate 41,753, forward strand.
TGACTCCTGACTCCTAACTCCTGACTCTTCAGAGATAAACTCAGTAAAGAATTTAGGTAAAAGGGTTGGTGGTGCTGCCAGATGCACTTCGGCACCACTGGCAATTAAACTCCAAATATTTGATCGCGCCACGCGAGAATGGAGAATATCCCCAACAATGGCAATCTTTTTCCCTTTTAAAAGTTCCAGTCGGGGATGATCTGGGTCAATTAGAGTAGTTATGGTAAATAGATCTAGCAGTGCTTGAGAAGGATGCTCATGTTGACCATCACCAGCATTGAGGACGCTAACTCGTACACCTAGACGATCCATTTCAGCTGCGATCGCATTCGGTACTCCTGCCTCTCGATGGCGGACTACCATAATATCAGTTCCCATAGCCAAATAGGTTTTCGCCGTGTCGAGAATTGTTTCTCCCTTAGTCATAGAAGATGTGGCGGCGGCGAAGTTCAGCGTATCCGCACTTAAGCGTTTGGCTGCAAGTTCAAAACTGCTGCGAGTGCGGGTAGACGATTCAAAAAATAAATTCGCCACTACTTGTCCCTGCAAGGTTGGTACTTTCTTTGTCCGCCGTGATAGCACCTCTTGAAAAGAGGCAGCAGTTTGCAAAACTGTATCGTATTCAGTAGTAGTGAAGTCAGCTAGGGAAAGAATGTGATGACGATTCCAGGTAGTAGTAGGCATAGAATTTTGGAAGTGGGGACAAGGGGGACAAGGAGGACAAGGGTAATAACCAATGCCCCATGCCCAATGCCCAATCCCTTCACGTTGGTAAATGGAAAACGTTTAAAGCTAGAGAAATTAGGCTGAGGAACGTTAAAAACCCAATTGTATCTAGCATTGTAGTCACTAACGGGCCACTAACCAAAGCAGGGTCAAGCTTCAGCCGTGTCAAACCCATTGGCAGTAAAGTACCGAGTGTGACAGCCACAATTGTATTAGTTGCCATTACCATTCCGGCAATTAAAGCCACCCATCGTTCTTGAGGTCGCGCCCAAATTAAAGAAAGCAGTATCATCGTTGTAGCTAAAGCTAGGGCTGTACCTAAGCCAGCTAAAAGTTCCTTGCGGAGAATCTTTAAGGTATCTTTGGGTGTTACCTCTCCCACTCCCAAGCCGCGGATTGTTACCGTTAATGATTGAATACCGACAGTACCACCAGTGTTAGAAAAAATTGGCATGATTACTGCTAGAACTGGTACTGCGGCAATTACAGATTGAAAAGGCGCGATCGCACTGGCTGCACCAATATATAGTGCCATGATACCCAACAGCCAAGGTAAGCGGTTGCGGATGGTTAACAAAGGAGAGGATAAAGCTGCTTCATCACCACTCACACCCGCCAGTTTTTGGATATCTTCTGTAGCTTCTTCTTCCAAAATATCCATGACATCATCAATGGTGACAATGCCCACCAATCGGTCTTCTCGATCGACGACGGGGATCGCGATTAAGTCGTAACGCTGCATAATTCGCGCCACTTCTTCTTGGGGAGTTTCAGTTCTAACTTTGATGACGCGATCGCTAGCAATATCTTTAATGAAAACATCGGGAAAGGTAAACAGCAATTGACGTAGTGAAACTACTCTCACTAGCGTCCGGTTGTCATCTGTAACGTATGCATAGTAAATCGATTCCTTGTCTTCGTCCTGACGGCGGATTTTGCTCAAAGCTTCGCCCACAGTCAATCCTTGTCGCAACCGAACATATTCGGTTGTCATCACCCGCCCAGCAGTGCCTTCTGCATAGCCGAGAATCGTTGCTGTTGCTTGCCTTTGTTCTGGACTCAGTTCTTGCAATAGCCGTTTGATTACCCCAGCAGGTAGTTCATCAAATAATTCTGCCCGTTCGTCAGGACTCATCTCTTCTACAAGTTGCACTACCTGGACATCATGTAGGGAATTAATTAGTTCTTCCTGCACCTCTGTCGGCAGATATTCAAATACATTAATTGCCTGACCTTTGTTGAGTAAACGGAATGCGATCGCGCGTTGTTGTTCAGGCAATTGTGTAATGTATTCTCCCACATCCACAGGTTGCAAGCGATTTAAATCCCATTTCAACTGGTTTAAATCGGTAGTATCAGTCAACAAATCACGAATATCTTCTGTGAGCATGATATATATCTCCTAAGTCTCCCCCGCGCTGGGAGACTTCCTCACCACAGCTCAGAGGAGGTTGATACTGCCATCTTGTGGACTATGGTCCATAAAATTTCAACAATTCAATATCGATATCTAGATCAAAGCATTGCTAGTCATCATCGTAACCCGGAATAGTACTCTCCGGTAGATACTGAGAAATTTTAAATTTTTAGTAGCTTTATGTACATTTTTTCGCTTAGTACCTGGATTTTTTGGGGAATTATTCTGCGCTCGTAGTAAGTTTTGCTACTTATATAATCTGTGATAACTGGCGATCGCGAATAAATAACCATACGGATGGCTAAAAAAAGGAGAGTTGTCTCCAAACCAGGGATTAGGATTCTGCGTATTAACAAATGCTTGAGGTTCAGTAATCTAAATTGAGATACTCTTACTTGAGCGTCGTTAACTAATTACTAAATCATAAATAGCTTCTAGCTTGGCAGTTTGCTTGCGAATATCAAAATTTTCGCAAATAAACTCTCGTCCTTTTTTACCCATACTTTTAGCTAAAGCCCTGTCAGACAAAAGAATATCTAATTTTTCTGCGAGAGCTTGATCGTCTTTTTCATCAACTAAAAAGCCAGTTTCTCCATCTAAAATAGCATCAGGGATAGCGCTATGCCAGGTAGAAGCTATTGGTAAACCAGAAGCAGCGGCTTCCAATATTGAAAGCGGTAAACCTTCGCTATCACCGTTCTTTGCTGTTTGACTGGGTAGAGAAAATATTTCTGCACCTCGCATCATTTTTTGAATCACTTCATAAGGTTTTGCTCCCATAAAATTTACTCTATTACTAATACCAAGCTCATCTGCTAGAGTTTTGAATTTTTCAGTCATTGTGCCATTTCCAATTTGGATAACTGACACATCTGGATGCTTACTGGCAATCTGAGAAAAGGCTTTTAATAGGGTATCAATTCCTTTTTTTTCAGTATGTCTGCCTACACATAAAATATATCTTTCATCTTTTGATTCACTGGCTGGGGCAAACTTCTCTAAATCTATACCACTATTTAGTTTAATAATTTTATCTTCAGGATAACCATATTTAATCATCTTTTTATACAAGAAACTAGAAAAAGCAATAAATTTAGATGCTTTTTGTTTTAATTCTTCTTCATGCAAAAGAAATTGATAAAATGCTGGATTACCTGACAGCCACATAGATAAACGTGAAACTGTAATATCAAAACCGTAAAATGTAACGATGAAAGGAATATTTAATTTTTCTGCCAATCGCATTGCGTAAATACCATCTGGGCCAAAATGTCCGTGAATTAATTTTATATTTTTTAGTTCAGCCTCTTTTCCAAACATATTTGGTGAGGCAGTAATTATATGAAATAATTGCTTAATTTTCCATTGATCATTATTACTAACAGCAATATTGTCAAAAGGAATTTCTTCTAAGAGTTTACAAGTAATAAATAACGGTTTGTATGTTTGTAAATTATGGGCTTGCTCTCCAATAAAAGTTTCTGATACTCTCGGATAAGCTCGACGATACATCCCAACTGTTTTCATTGTGTTACTCCTATTTAAGATTAATATTTATCTTTCCAAAAAATGAACGAGATATTGGGTAAAAAACTTTTAAGTTCGTGATACATTTTCGCCCTTGGTTCTATCTGCCTGCTACTATTTTGTATAAAATCATAAATACCTGATTGATTCAGAACAGCAATAACAATACCAATTTTTAGTTTTTTCAAGCCAAAAATAGTCTAAATCAAGGCTTTAATTCTTTAATTATTTATATTAGTAAGTGAAATAATAATTTCTCCTGAAACTATTATTTAGTAAATATCTTAGGGTGTAATAAAGCAAACTAGGATATTTCTTATGTAAACAAACTGATTAATTTTTTATGACTTACGCATTAACAGATAAGCCAAAATAGCAACTATGCTTTTCAAGGCTTCTAGCTAGATTCTTGCTAGCCCTAACAAAATATGGTTTGTAAAAGGCTGAACCAAGGTATTTATGTGGATGCACAAGAATCCATAAGCCCTATTTTTTATCAAACTTGATTGGTTGAGGATAGCCTCCTTTTGTTTACTGTAATTATTTGCTGAATGTTTAACACAAACACATCAATTTTAAAACATATCTACATTAAAATTATATTTATTTAATAAATATTTTTATAAAATGATTTATTTTATACCAGCATAAGCATAACCTCGGAGTAGTGATTTAGTTTAGACTAGCATAAGCTCATCCTTCGGAGTTAGGCACTCTTGATTTTTTGACATCATTCCACCATTGATATTATTTAGTTATAATTCCCGAATCTATGCACAAAGCCCAAAAAGCCCTCACCTCTTCGATCCTAATGATAAGTTTTTAACCGGACACAATATGATTTAGTACACCGAATCAATAGTGGATTCCCAAGACCACTCTTGAGAGTTCCTCTTTCTAAGACTCGACTTACTTGGAGGGATTTTCCCACCCACGCAGAGATCGATATTTCCAGAGGCGATTAATGTTTTCGTATATCATACGGTACGGAATGCTATCTCAATCTCCCATTCCCCATAGCCCAAGTGCAAGAAACCCACTCCTTTAAGGGGTTGAATTCTGCAAGTAGTTATGAATCAAATCATGAAAACATCTACCAAATTGCTAGCTAGCCCGGAGTATTACTACATCTATATAAGTAGTATTTGGTATCAAGCAACTTCATGCGTAGTCACCTGGACGACGAAGAATCAGAAATGGGTTAGCAGATTTCACCTCATAGTCGTGGTAATGTGTTTGAGCTTTGGCGCTCGCTTCTGATGCAATCCACTCAGGATGGTTATCTTGCCACAGAGGATGGCGTAAAATCAACATTGTCTGACGTTTTTGATTTTGGTGTACGTAGCCAGTGAGAGTTCCGAACTGAGTGGGTAAGCCGTAACCAAGGCGTTGAAGGGTAGCGGTAATTGGTGCATTCATCCCTTGATATAGTTCACTCCAAGGATTTGGAATACTGCCGTTGGGGGAATTGAGATCAATTACAGATGAGGCTGATAACACTAATTGGGCCATATCTAAAGCTAGTCGCCAGTCTAATAACCCGTGATAAGCAAGGTTTTGATAATCTCGCAAACATAAGTTGCATGATGTATCACAGGCGTTTCCATGTGGCTGATTTATCCACTTGCTGGCAATGCTATTAAGAATATTGGGATTCGCCAAATCCATCAATTTTTTAAATTCTTTTGGCTTTTCCAGAAACCGGCAATATCCTGCCCCATTTTCTAGATGATCGCATAAAAAAGCCTGCCCGATCACAGTTCCATTTTGCTCTAGCGATCGGAACCCAGCTTGCAACTCCATTGCATCCACATCTAATTGGGTGGCGGCCGCTACCCGCAACCAAAATGCAAAGGAATACCAAGCCGCACGTCCGATCACTGTGGTTGGATCTGCAAAAACACCAGTAGGCCATTCCTCAATATTTACCAACAAAATATCCGTCTTCCGGCGAGATAACAACGCCACCCGATAGGCAGAACCGGATGTAGTTACTGGGCTATTCTTATCTGAAGAAACAGCATAAGCTCCCGGTTTGGGCTTACCATAAATAAAGGCATTTTGAAAATCAAATCCGCCATTGCCGCCGTTGTCATTCACAGAAATTATGTGGTCATTGAATGCAGAAACGGAAGCGTTAAGGATACGCTGGATATTACCTACCTCAGCATTCACACTTAAAGATGGTCTGGTTGCGTTTGGTTGCCACTCAAATTGTCCATCAAAGTCTTCTGGTTGCAAGTTAGTAAAAAATCCCTTGAGTTCTCTAGCATCTAGACAACGTAAAGCATCCACCCCGCAGACTGGACAGGTATCTTTTGGCGGTTCCTGACCTCCTGGATGTGGTTTTTTTAACAATTTGTATGGGTAGATAACCGCTTGACAGTTAGCACAAAGTCCTAAAGATTTATTCTCTTGAGTGAAGGCTGGTACAAGTCCTGGTTTAGAATCTATATTCTTACCTTGGGGATATAATTCGACTACACCACAGGCTGTATGCACAGCTTTATCTTTCACCGTTTGGGAACGAGGGGCAAATTGGCTGAGGGCAATATCTAGATTGCGATCGACTACTCCCTCTGTTGGCGGCCATTGGTTGGTGCGTGTGGGAAAGCGGGTATAAAGCGATCGCACCCGCGTCGGAAGTACTTTTGGGCATAGCCTGGTAAGTTGTGATCTGTTCCAGGGTAAAAAAACTTAGAATACTGATGTCGGCGACGGATGCCTAATTGTCTGATTACTGCATCAGTAGCTTGAATTATTTTAGATGGTGTATTTTCTAGCGGTTGATAACTGACCCACCCTTGCCCGAAACCCTCCATTGTGCGTACCATGTGATCAAACAATGGATTCATCAGTTCAGCAGTGAGCATATCTTCCAGTCGGGTAGCATGGTCAGTCTGATTTTGTGTCGCTGGAAAAATTCTCGTCACCAAATTAGCATTCCAGTTGTAGCATTCAAACCAAGAATACCGTTGCTGACCCTGATTTTGTCCAACCCAGTAATTCAAGGCGCGAAAACTCGATCCGCCGGGACAAATACCACACTCTAATAAAGCATCTCTAACTTTTTGTCGTAATTCCAACAAAGGAATGCGTTCAGGGTAGCGTTTGAGTAAACCTAGCCATGCACTACTCGCCTGTTGATTATTGGCGGGTAAATCCATCAGCCAAAAAAGCGCCTCTGTAACTAAGGTAGGATTAGCATTAGCAAAGCGATCGCGCCGAGTCATATCATCTGCTGCTTGGGCTACAGCACTATAAAGATTAGCGTTTAAAGTCTGCAATTTTACTAGACTGGCTGGGCTATTAGCACTAGTAATTCGTAAAAAGGCGATCAGGTCATCCCAATATTGATAAAAAGACTGGATCAGTAATAGGCGCACCATATCGCGGTAATGGTCAAGTTCCATTCCCGCAGCCAGTTTAGCTGCATCTTGGCGACTATCAGAAAATATTACCAACTTCCGAGAACTACCTAATCCCTGTTGAGACGGTGCTGGCATTTCTCGTAACAGTCCACTAGCAATAACTTGACAAGCCTTTTGAAAGCCGGTGCGGTGGATACGTAAAGGAGTCGGGAATTTGTCTCGTCTACCGTAGTCAGCATCACATCGGGGACACTTTGTTGGTAGTGCTGGTTGATCTAAATCATCTCCCTTTATCTGATACAGCCACCCTGGAATCTCATCAGTTTTCGGCGATGTGGCATTCTGGATAAGTACGCCTGTTTGTTTGTCTAACTTTGCTTTCACCCACTGACGTTTTATTTTATCAACAGTCCATTCTAGAACTTGAGGTTGTGTAGTCCAGGCTGGTGTTTCTCCCGGTAATGGCCAAAATACCCGATAGTTGCTGTAACGTTGATTCATGACAACTAAATCGGGTATACCTTCTAAGTTCGGCTGATCTGGCGTCAGGATATCTACTGTCAGGTTACTTAGCTTGCGAGTACTTTTGTATCCTCCCAAAAAGACATCGCCACAGACTTCGCAGACAATTAAATCGAGAACGCGGGAACCACAACCGCAGCTGAGGCGATGGTTAGCATGGATAGCGCCAATGGTTGGTTGATCGCTTTGTCGCTGAACTTGATCGACTTGGATACAACTGGGGTTACAGCAAGCCCATAGGCTTTGCAAGTTGTGGAAAAATAAATGTCCGCGCACAGGTTGGGGCGATCGCCCATTACTCAATTTGGACATCCCCAATGCTAATAGTAGTCCCCGCATCGAGTCGGATACCAAACTACTATTCGCAGCGTTGGGGAAAAGTTCGTTATCTAAATCTGTTTGGTGTTTTTGTTTATTGGGATCTTTGACTTTCGCCGCCCGAACCGACGGCTGATTAGTTTGGCGAACAACGCGATCGACTTCCTGACAAGCATCGCGTAAAGCTTCACCAGCACCAACAATCGCTAAAGCTTCACCGAGTTGCTTTTCTTCACTGATTCCAGATTCGGAGTATCCTAACTTGCTAGCTAAGGTAGACATAGCCAGACTATTTGCCGTTGGATCTGGCTGTGTCATCGACTGTAATGGATCGGGCTGCACTGACTGGGCAAACTCTGCAAAGGCACTTTGATATTTAACTAGAGATTTTCTGGCGTTGGCTTTTGGCTGTTGTTGTTGTCCAGTAATGAAAGCAAACCGTTTGTCATCACGTCCAAAAAATTCGCGCAGGAATTTTCTTCCTTCTCGGTTATCATCCAAACTGGCTGTAGTTGTGACTATCCGCAGCTTGGGCGAATCTGGTGTTAAACCCAACCGCGAAAAAAGCAAGCGTAAAATATAGGCAACTTCCGTTCCCGGAGTGCCACGATAGGCGTGTAATTCGTCAATAATTAAGAAAAATTGCCGTTCTGGATGATTTGGTTCTGCCAGCCAGTCACGAGTTATATCAAAAATATCGTTTTCAATGCTCCGCATCATCATAATGTTGAGCATGGAGTAGTTAGTAATTAGAATATCTGGTGGAGTATCTTGCATATCCCAACGTGACCACATTTCGCCACCATCAAGTCGGGGAAAGTAGTAAGGTAAATCGGGATTTAAAGATAAATTCCCTTGAAGTAAATTTTGTTGCTGCTTGGCATACTCATCTAATTTGTTTCGCAGTCGTTTGATTTTATCAGGTGTTGGTTCACCCGGAATCGGGGTTTCTCCAGTGTAACGCCCAAAGGTGATGCGGTTTGTGCCGCGTTCTCTATCTAGCCAATCGTGGATTTCTGGCGCTGACAGGGCTTTTCTGAGTCGTCGCAATTGGTCTTCTACTAAGGCGTTGAGGGGATATAGTATCAAACCTCGCATCGCTTTGGGGCGGGTAACGTGTTTCCACTGAGAAACGCGATCGCCCTGAATATCCCACCAGCAATGATTACTTGGTGGAGGCGGACTTGCCTCCCAAGTGCTGGATTCCCATGCTAAATGGGCGAGTAGTGGCAATAAAAAGCACTCAGTTTTCCCGGAACCTGTACCAGTGGTAACAACTAAATCTTTTTGGTTGATTAAAACTGACTCTAAACTTTCCCATTGGTGTTGATAAAGTTCGATTCCCTCTTCAAACAGCATTTTTCCCAGTTGTGCCAAATCATGGTATTTTCCAGGCAGTTGTTTGGCAGCAGTTTGCAAGTCTCTCCCAGATGAGGGATAAATGGGAACTGGTTCAATTAAAGGTGGTTGGCTTAAAATACCTAGTTCTTGTAAAAGGCGATCGCGTTCTGCGGCTAAAGAGCGATAACGTAAAGGAAAAGCACTTTTAATATACAGCTGATAGATATGGTTAAGTCGTTGATACGCTCCAACTACGTCATGCACAAATTAAAGCCTCTTCGTATTTAACATTTAGCTTTTGACTCAATTGATGGGCAACTTCCCCACTCACGTTTTGATACAGTAGCCAGTATGCCCTGATATGTTGGTAGTTGTCCAGATGACAACACCAAAGCACGTTCATATAGTTCCGGCCAGCGTTGCTTTACTGGTATTGCCAAACACTTTGTAGCAACATTGTAATGAACTTGGCAAGATGCACCATGATAATACAAAGCTAAAAAGCGCAAACCATACCAATCACCTTGATGCCAAGTGTTAGTGTTTTGGTTGTAAAAAAGGGTGTAGCGGAGGTTTCGGTTTTCATCACACATCTGATACATCCCTGTTTCGTGAGGAATACCGCAGATTTCAAAATCATCACCGTCAAAGTGCTTCCATTCCCACCGACTCGGCACAATTGGCGGCATATTCCTGAGATTTTGCTGCCAAGTAGCGATATCAGGTAGAATTTGGGCAAGTTGTGTGGATACTTCACCCGTATTGATGATGGGAAAATTATTTGCGATCGCATCAGGGTTATTCACCGCCAATTGAATGCAAGGTGGTGCTGACCCTCTCGGCTGGGGAGTAATAGATGCTACAATACCATACTCTTCTAATTGTTTGAGTAAGCCAATACTGCGTTGACCACACAGTATAAATTCGGTATTATACGAGTCAATTTTTACAATAGCTGAAGGAGCCGCCGACCATCTGGAACCGTCTAGTGAAGACTCAAGATGTCCTAGTAAGCGTAACCGTCGTAATATGCGTTTAGGTTCCTCTAGTTGGAGTGCATTGCAGCTTTTTATAAAAGATTCCCAGCTACCATTGCCGAGGCTTGATAACCAGTATAGGAAGCGATCGCTATTTTGGGAAGGTTTCACCCAATCAGCATCAGAATGATTAATAGAGTGTAATTCTGTTAGTTCAAACGGGTTATCAGCACTGAGATTTTGTCTCGGTTGATAAGGAATCGGGCTGGTATAATCAAAAACATCATGAGCTACACCAACCATAGATTTTATCTGTTCATAAGTGAAGCCTCGACTATTTTTAATTGGACATTGGAAAAACGATAACTTCAGTAGACTTGCTTGCAATTCTGTAGGCAATTCACCGACTTGGTAACTTTCAATTGCTAGGAAGAAATAAAAAGGCTTTCGAGATTTTATACCCTTTTCTACTCGTAAAATCGGCACTAATTTAGTAAGATTATGACGCTGTACTTGTTCAGAAATTTGCTTGATGAGGTCTTGTGGATTTCCGCGATAAGAAAATCCTGTATACCATCTTTGTACTTGTGGCATGATACACCCTGATGACTCTAAATAATTTAACAACTTTGCTCAATTACACTGCCAAAAATATGATATACAGAATTAATTGGCATTACTTCTCGATGCACATATTTTTCTATCTCTAGATAATTCCAATCTACAATCTTGACTAAACGTTGACTCGACTCACCTGCAAAAATCGCCTCAATTAAGTAATCACCAGGATGAGCAAAATCAAGCGTTATAGAAGTATTTGTAGTTTGTGAACTCTCCAGAAGTGTCTGATTATCTGATAATCGAGTTACTTTTAATTCTGCGGTTGAATAGAAGCCAAAAATAGTAATTTGTGGGCTATGATTCAGAAGCCAAGCGCCAATTTTGGGTACGCGCAAGCCTCCAGACAAACTGATTGATAATTTTACACTTGGTTGCAAAGCATACTTAAGAGTTTGATTTTTGATGAAGACTCCATCCCAAGCTTGAGAAACAACCATGCACTGCTGAAGTTCTACCCATCCAGAATTATTAAATATCGGCTGAGGTGTACAACTCGACTTTAATAAATGCTCATCTTGCAAACGTTGAATATCACTGAGTAATTCTTGTTTGCACAGGAGAATAAACTGAGTACCTAATGATGGGGCTTCCCAAGATGCATAAGCTCCAGAATCAGGATTTTCCGGATCGGGAATTAGTATCCAAAAGTCACGAGCAGGTAAAATTAGGTAATTTAGATCATCTGGAAAAATAATCTGGTATTTAGCACCATTTTCTAATTCATTTGCATTAACTGAATACTCTAAAGGAAAATACCATCCAGGGCGTTCTTCTCTTAATGACTGAGTATTATCTCTCTGTTTAACTTCTACTGATTCTAGGCTGCGTCCCCGCTGCTGCTTGGGGTAAAGATAATAATCCACCTGTCCTAAAAATGGATCTTCAGCGCGATATAAACCACAGAAAAGATGACGACTCCAAGAGTAATAATTATTCTTGTCTGCCGTAGGACATCCTTGAGCTTTCCACTGTTCATAAACTTGATGCAAAGCTTCGACAATTGCCTCATGGCGTTGCTTATTTTCCGTCAATAAATCTTTTAAATGGATGCCAAATCCCCCTGCTTCTCGTCGAACATGAGCAAACAAAGTTTGGGCATCCCATTCTGCTTGCCATTGCTTCTCTTGGAATAGTTTTCGCAATTTATCTTTATCAGTGCGACGCAGTAAGGATTGAGAAATCGGATAATTAATATAGGTAGTTGAACCACCACGCCCCCGTTGTGCTGAAGGTAAAAATCTACGTTCCATTAGCCAACGATTCCACTCTCGCCAAAGGGGTTCTTCAGCTTCATTACCAAATTTCATCCCCAATGGACGAGCAAAACCAGGCAAGGCTAAAATCTCTTGTAAGCGTTTGAAATAATTAGTTTCTGATATTTTTTCTTCTTGAGCCATTTGGGAAGCGGCTAAAATTGTGGCACATAAAAAAGCAACTCCTTTGGGTAATCCTTGGGAATCACGCCCTTTTAAATGCTGCAAATTAACCTGTCCTTCAAAAATGACTTTTCTTCTCACTGCTGTGCAGAAGTCATCAACCCAAGTACCACTTGTAGGTAAATGCCCAAAATGATAACCAATACGTTCTATTACATCTTCATCAACGCTTAAATAAATTTTTGTACCGTGTGGTGTACCTTTGATAAAATAATCAATTAAAGCCTGATTCCAATCTGTATAATTCGCCATTCGGGTTTAGTGCAAGCGCTCGTTAAATCACCAATCATGGTGATAATTTTTATAGTGTAAGTAGGCACTTAAAAATTTAATTGGAAATGATGTTTCATAACATAGGCAATCATTGATGAGGGCTTGCTTTTTGGTTCGCCACTCAATCAAATATTTTATTTCCAACTTAAAAATTATTATAAAGCTATAATAGTTACCAATGCATACGTAATTTAACTGAAACTGCTACTCGTTTATCTAAGTTAAATTATCAACAAAAAGAATTCGTTATGCCTTAAAAAGTTGAAAATAAAAGTATAAAATATTACATAATTTAATGAAGATTTGAACAAATATCATATTTTCGTTTGCGATCGCTAAAATTCAATACCCAGAGGCGTATTAACAAGAGATAATAATAAACTCACACTACCCTTAGCTGTTGTCCCATCAACCATTACAGAACTTATTCTGGCTTGGTTTAGGTAATTCACTTGACAGTCACAGGGTGAAATTTTGCAAGTTGTTCTGAACCAAGCCATGAAAACATCTACTAAATTGCTATCTCGCCTAGACTATTACTACCAGCAAATCAAAACGATCGTACTGACTCGCCAGAATCCGATTACTGGTTTACTACCTGCGAGTACAGCGATTACAGCCCACGGCGATTATACAGATGCCTGGGTGCGAGACAACGTTTACAGCATTTTGGCAGTTTGGGGTTTAGGACTTGCATACCGCAAGATTGACGACGATGAAGGACGCACTTATGAACTAGAACACAGTGTGATTAAACTGATGCGCGGGTTGCTCTTTGCGATGATGCGACAGGCTTATAAAGTAGAGACATTTAAACATACTCAGTCGCTACTAGATGGACTGCACGCCAAATATAATACCGCGACTGGTGACATTGTTGTTGGTGATAATGAATGGGGACATTTGCAACTTGATGCCACATCTATATTTTTGCTGATATTGGCGCAAATGACGGCAGCCGGATTGCAAATAATTTATACGATTGATGAAGTGAATTTCGTCCAAAATTTAGTTTACTATATTGGACGAGCTTACCGCACACCAGATTACGGCATTTGGGAACGTGGGAATAAAATTAATCGTGGTAGTGCGGAGTTAAATGCCAGTTCTGTAGGCATGGCAAAAGCTGCTTTAGAAGCTATCAATGGACTGGATTTGTTTGGTGTGCGTGGTAGTCAAGCATCGGTGATTCATGTGCTACCAGATGAAATCGCCCGCGCCCGGATTACCTTAGAATCCTTATTACCGAGAGAATCTGGTTCCAAAGAAATTGATGCGGCGCTGTTAAGTATTATTAGTTATCCTGCCTTTGCGGTAGAAGATTTGGAGTTACGCGATCGCACTTTAAACGATATTATCAATAAACTCGCTGGTAAATACGGCTGCAAACGTTTTCTGCGCGATGGACACCAAACCGTTTTAGAAGATCATCATCGCTTACACTACGAACCGTGGGAACTCAAGCAATTTGAGCATATTGAATGCGAATGGCCGTTATTTTTCACTTATTTAGTTCTAGATGGATTATTTCGTGGCGAACAAGAACAAGTTAAAAAATACCAAGAGCTTTTAGAATCATTACTCATAGAACAAGATAGTTTGCGTTTATTACCAGAACTTTATTATGTTCCCGCAGAAAATATAGAGGCAGAAAAGTTAGCACCTCAAACGCAACCACGTTTGCCCAATGAAAATATTCCTTTGGTGTGGGCGCAAAGTTTATATTTTCTCAGTCAAATGTTGAGTGAAGGTTTACTAGCGGTTGGTGATATCGACCCATTGGGAAGACATTTGTGTGTGGGTAAACAGCGCGAAGCATTGGTACAAATTGCTTTATTAGCAGAAGATGAAGATTTACAAACGAAACTAGAAGTTCACGGAATTGAAGCACAAACACCCGCCCAAGTAGAACCGATTCAAGTGAGAAAAGCTGGAGAATTCTCAGCTATTTATACTCAAATTGGACGTAACAATAAACTTGGTTTAACTGGGCGGCCAGTGCGGCGGTTGCGGAGTTTGACAACATCTAGAATCTTTCGGATTAGCGGTGAAACAATTGTATTTTTGCCTTCATTTTCAGACTCTCAACAGTTTTACTTAACCCTTGATTACCATTTTCTGCTGGATCAAATTAGGAGCGAACTAGCTTACATTCAAAAATATTGGAGCGATTTAGGTCGTCCTACCTTAACTTTAATGTTGACGCACACCATGTTAGAAGCCGGTTCGGAAGCATTACTGGAACTGATGCAAGAACTGAAAGATGGTATTTGTAACGGTGTACGGGTTAAATTAGGGCGGCTAAATCAGCTAATGCTAACAGCCAGAATCCAAAGAATTGATTTTCTCCCCAACGCAGAATTCTCGCGATCGCCAGTAAAAAATGCTAGCCCACGTTGCTATTATTTAGCTTATCATCCTGAGAAAAACTGGCGCTTAGGGCATACCCAAGAATTTCAAATGGAGTGTGAAACCAACTTTGGGTTATTACTTTCTCATTTGCGCTCATCAGAGAATATCTACGAACAAATTGAGTTACTGCAAACTTTAACTCGCTTACAGGGAATGAAATTTGATACAGGATATGGCGGGCCAGGATATCCTGTCACAGTAGGCGATTTGCTCGATGAAGTTTATACCAAAGCTGGAGATTTAGGCATTTGGGCAGTAGTGCGTCGGGCTGCGGGGTTACGCCAAATGGTTGATATCAGCCTATCAGATGCAGTGACGAGTATTTTGGTAAGGGGTAAGCAAATTGCTGTGGGTAAAGCTTACAGTGAAGCGTCCTTAATTACCGTACCCATGTCCCACGATGAAATTGCCGATAAAATTAATCATTTTTGTCGTGAAGATATACGCGATCGCGTCCTCACTCAAGAGATTTTAATCTATCTTGGCATTTTAATTCGCTCAGAACCCAAACTATTTCAGGGACTACTAACGCTGAGAGTCGGCTATCTCATCCTGTTGATAACCAGCGAACTAGCGCGGGAATTGCATGTCACTCAAGATGAAGCTTACGATTACTTAATGCAACTTTCACCCTTTGAAGTGAAAATGCGCTTGCGTCAGGTATTAACTGGATATACTGGCATGAGTAACCTGTTGCGCCAGCAAGAATCACTGCATGTCAAACAAAAAGAAAGTGATATTGCTTGGGTGGTGTTACCAGGAATCGCCGAAGGAATAGAAGTTCCGCCGGGTGGTTGGCGGTGGTTTCGCCAAGCCGAGGGTGCGACGGGGCGCGTACCAAAAGAATTTTTTAAGCAAGTTTGGCTATTAATGCAACATTGCAAGGGTTTAGTGATTGGCGATAAATTAGAGCGCCGCAATCGTTTAGATAGTGAGATAATGCTATCGGAAATGACAGCCGGGGAAAGAAATTTTGCCCTGTTAGTTGAGCATTTGCTGAATAAAATAGAAGCTCCAGAATACCGCCAAGTTAATATTGAAGCATTAATCGAATTAGCTGCGATCGCTGCCAATAATCCAAAGTTGCAAATTGAAGAATATATCGTGTTGGATGTGTTAATTGGCCATGCAGTGCGATTAGCGTGGCTGGAAAACCATACTCATCGTAGCGATCGGTATGATGAGGATAAGGCGAGTGCGTGGCGATCGTTTTACAATACTTCTCCTAGAGATTGTGCTAGTTATATTTTGAAGGCTTTCCGTTTCTTAACAGAGTTTGTGAAAGATTTTTAAACGCAAAGGGGCGCAGAGGGAAACGCAGAGGAGCGCAGAGAATGAGTTGAGTGGGGTGATTATTGGTTGTGCGATGAGGGTGCATACTGCTTTGGGACCTGGTTTGTTGGAATCGGCTTATGAGGAGTGCTTGGATTATGAGTTGAAGAAAGCCGGGTTGAATGTTGGTAAGCAAATTCCATTGCCTTTGGTTTACCAAGATGTGCAATTGGAATGCGTTTATAAATTAGATTTGATAGTCGAAAACCAAGTAATTGTAGAGATTAAATCTGTAGAATCCTTCCATCCAATTCATTCCGTTTAACTCCTAACCTATCTCAAACTTGCAAACTACAAACTAGGTCTTCTCCTCAACTTTAACGTCCTCCACCTCAAAGAAGGCATTAAACGCGTAGCCAACAACCTCTAACTCCTCCTCTCACTCTCTCTCATCCTCTGCGAACCTCTGCGCTTCCCTTTGCGCCCCTTTGCGTTGAAAAAAAAATATCCCCCACCTCAGATTCCAAAAGCAGGGGTTTTATTAAAACTACTTAACAGAAACAGCATCAACATCAACAGTGCTTCCACTAGAGGTAGAGCCCTCAGTAGTATTAGGTACTTCAGTACCCACCTCACCCTTACGAGCTTTCCAGCCCTCAATTACTAGCCCAGATACCTCACTAACTAGCAGAGTCAAAAGGAAAACATCATCAATTTGCCCCACAACGGGTATAAAATCTGGGAGAACATCAAATGGGCTAACTAAATAGACCAACGTTCCTAAAATTACCCACCAACGGTATTTAGGGTTACGAAGTACACTGCGATACCAGGTGTAAAGTGATTGGATTGAAAATTTCATATTTTGAACCTCCAGTTATCTTTTATTTTGACAAATTATGCTAAAAACTCACGGTGCGAATAACCGTCCTAGTTAGTTAGGAAGACGCTACTAGTAATTTGTCAACAAAGATAAATAAGTAGGTAGCGGGTTCATCCTAAACAGACATGAGTCCAATATAGACCGAACAAGAACAACCCCTTTCCTACTAGCGTTGGCGAGTAAGATTCAAAGCCTTTCTCCTTTTTTACCCAATTTTCGGGTGCAAGGCTGATTAATCGCTTGGTGCTGATATTTGCTGCTCTAGCCATAAGAGATATGCCTATGTACTGATTTTACTTTGCTAGAGATTTTATAAATTGCTCGGTATAGTCTTGAACTTCTGTGCAGACCCCAAAGAATAATCTTCTAATTTAAAATCAGCAAAAGGCTTCTTTTCTAACCTATTCCGTAGCGCCTCGTCAATAATGACACTTGATGATTCTCTTTTAACACCAATAAGTATTACACTTGTCTGATATGTAGTTAAATCCTGATTTGCCTGACAATCACTCCGTTGAAATTGACCCAAATTCAATAAGCGATAACTTTTGACATTTGGTGTATTAATAAATAAATTTTTAACCAAAAGTTGTACTTGTTTAGAACGTTCTAAAGCCACACGTTCTTGAACTAATCTATCACCTTTACAAGAAGCTGTGCCGACAGAGATAATCTCATTGGGAGCTTCCATTATCTTCTCTATACCTTCTTGTTCTAAGTTCAACTTTAAAAGGTCAACACTAATAATTTCATCATTGTATTTAATTTGAAAGTTACTACCTAAAAGCCATTTATATTTTAGTGATAAAACCACTATATTAAACTCAGCTATCCTTCCCTGACTATCCCTACCTTCTTGATAAGAAAAGTAATCGATATTACCTTTTTTTTCTGGATATTGTCTGTAATAAGATGTTTCAGAAAAATCTGATTTCCGCGTTGCTAAAGCCACTATACTAAGTAATCCTAATACCACAAATAGAACTGCAAAAAATACCAATAACGGCACTTTTTCCGGCTGCTTATTTGGAGGTAATGAGTTGTGATTAATATCTACAGGGAAATGTTCAAGGTTAGAAGATTCTAGTATATTACTATTTGTCGGAGTAGTGTCTGTTAATTGAGTTTCGATTTCTTCTAGGGAATGCAAAATTTCTTGAGTACTGGCAGGACGTTTTTCTATATTCAATGCTGTTAGCCAATCAATTAAATTCAATAGTAAGGGTGAAATATGGGTAGCATGATTTTGCCAGTGCAACAAATTTTGCTGGACATCATACATCTCCAAAGGATGATATCCTGTCAGCAAAAATACAAAAGTGCGTCCCAAAGCAAAGAAATCTGACTGCGGTACTGCTTGACCATTCATTTGTTCTGGGGCGCTGTAGCCAGATGACATAAGTGCTGTCATCTTGTCGCCATTGCTTAGTTGGTCTTGGTAGGTTTTATTAATTTCACTGGCGGTGCCAAAATCAATCAGTACTAGATTCCCCCAATCCTTCTCAAGAGGGGGTCTAACCATGATATTAGATGGCTTAATATCTCGATGTAGGTACTGTTTGCTATGTACTACATCTAAAATTTCTATCAACTGTCTTAACCAGTCTATGGCTTGTTCTTGGGATATGGAGCTATTTTGCTGCTGTAGCCACTGTTCTAAGTTGTAGCCATCAATTTTTTCCATTGCAATGCAATGTAGCACTAAACCATTTCGGGTTTGATACTGGAAGTAACTATCTTCTTTGGGAATTCCAGGATGCTTGAATTGTCCCAACACCGTTACTTCTTGCTGAAATAGTTCTACTGCTTTGGCGTCGCCTGATAAATCCTCTTTAAGTATCTTGAGAATTTTGGAGGTATCTTGCTCGTATGCCTCATAAACTTTACTAAAACCTGTTTTGTCACTTAACAGGCGCGTCACCCGATAACGCCCTAGCAATTCTAGATGGGAACCACAACTTTGACAAAAGCGGTTTTGCTGATTATTCGGGTGATTTGGTTTAGGGCAAACAGGGTTGATACAAAGGCTCATGACAGGAGAGTAGGGAGTAGGGAGTGGGGGAGATGAGGGAGTGGAAAAGCAGGGGAGCATACTTCGACTGCGCTCAGTAACCAGGGGAGCAGGGGAGAAGTTGCAGTAAGTTTTTCCCCTCTGCCCCTTTGCACCTCTGCCTCTTGTGCCCAATGCCCCAATGCCCCATGCCCAATCCCCTTAAACATCGCTCCTATTAATTCTTCTGATGCTGTATGACTAATCCCGTCCAATAATCATGAGATTTTTGATCTGTGTTCTGCCAAGAAAGCTGCCACAGTTTGGTTAAATGCCTCTGGTTGTGTCAAAAACGGCCAATGATTACCGGGCACTTGGCAGATACGTAAGTTTTGAAGATAGGTTTTGTAAGGTTGAATTTGCCAATTTTGGCGGTTCAGTCCTTGTTGTGGTTGGACGAATAAGGCAGGAGTGTTAAGGGGAATTGTAAAACCAGGCACTTGCATTACTGCCTCAAAAATTCCGTCGCGGGCGGCTATAGTAAATTTGCTGCCCCAACTCCCATCGGGTTTTTGTTCTATTCCTGCTTGGAAAACTTGCTCTTGTAAGGAAGTCCATCCTTGATATTGCTTTAATTGCCGTGCTTGTTGTTCGGCTTCTTCGTGACTAGCAAAGGGGCCCATGCTTTTAAGAAAAGGCAAGAAGCGATATAACATTGGGAAAGTTACCCTGAGAAGACTGGGCATTTTCCAGATAAAAATCGGATCGACGAGAATTATACTCCGTAAACGCTTTGGGTTTTGTCTTGCCCAGATGGCGGCTAATTTTCCTGTCCACGAGTGACTTACAATATGGGCAAAAGTCCATCCAAGACTATCCATGAGTGCTTCAAGGTCTGCGATCGCACTCTCAAAGCTATAATCTATCTCTGGTTTACTACTTTGGCCATGTCCGCGCATATCTGGCGCAACTATGTTGTAATCCGCCGCTAAGTAATCTCCTAAACTAGACCACACCAGAGCATGATCGCCTAAGCCATGTAACAGCAGTAAAGGTTCTTGACCTTGATTCCATTCTAAATAAGAAAGTTGGATATCAGGCTTTGATAAAGTTTGACGTACAGGCATCATTGCATATCCAGGCTTAGATAGTTTTGCGTTTATATGGTAATGCGAAAGAAGATGGGGAGCAGGGGAGAAATCAATTCAAAATTCAAAATTCAAAATTCACGCATTAAAGAACTTCTGCCTTCTGCTTTCTGCCTCCTCTTTCCCAATGACCAATGACCAATGACAAATGACAAATGACCAATGCCCAATGCCCAATCCTCAATTCAATTGTTACCATTTACCACTTTATGACTCTGAGGATTGTACCAATTGACACGAAATAATGAGGCTAATGAATGCCAAGATCAAGAAAAGGATGCCCCAAGGATATTAAAAGTAGTATGCCAGAATTACACCAATCGATTGCCCAGCATTATCACGAACGGACTAAATACAACCCTGAGACTCTCGCTTCCAAAAGTCCGCGGTTAGACTGGACTAAACAGCCAGTCCCCTTCAAAGAGTACAAAATTGGCTCTACTTTTGATCTCAAACCCTATATCCAAGAAAAAGCAGAGGCTTATGCTAATAACCTAGATGCTCAATGGTGGCAAAGACTTTCACGGCTATTGTTTCGCAGTTATGGATTGACGGCGAAAATGCCTTCTATGGGTAGTGCAGTGTATTTACGCGCTGCTCCCAGTGCAGGCGGACTATACCCTGCCGAGGTGTATGTGGTTTCCCGTGGTACGTCGTTATTGCCGCCTGGTCTATATAATTACCAGTGTCGAACTCATTCTCTCATGCATTATTGGGAAAGTGATGTTTGGCAAACTCTCCAAGCAGCTTGTTTCTGGCATCCTTCTTTAGAAAATACCCAATTAGCAATTATTGTGACTGCGGTTTTTTACCGTTCTGCGTGGCGCTATGAAGATCGGGCTTACCGTCGGATTTTTCTGGATACGGGACATCTGTTGGGTAATATCGAGTTAGCTGGTGCTGTTACTGATTATCGCCCCCATTTAATCGGCGGCTTTGTAGATGAATCGGTCAATGATCTGCTTTATATCGATCCGCAACAAGAAGGTACGATCGCTGTCTTACCTCTGGCAGACTTGTTAGAGGTGAATCAAAATTTACCATTAGGATGTACTGCTTTACCTTCCGCTACTGAAACCAGTTATCCTCAAATCCCCGATGGCGAACTACTAACATATTTCCATCGACACACCCAGATCCAATCAGGTGTAACTGGTAATCTTAATCTACCAACTATTAAACAAGAAAAATCTTTGGAGGATAAATACAATTTTCCTTTCTGTTTAAAAATTCCCACCACCATCGCACCTATAAACTGGGGACAAAAACTATCAGAACTGGAAAGCACTATGTATAAGCGACGCTCTACCCGCGCTTACAATGGTGATGATTTAAGCTTCGATGAATTGAAAAGTTTACTCGATTTCACTTACCAACCGCAAAATTACATTGACCAAAGCTTAGATATTTCTCCAGACTACTTCGATCTAAATTTAATCGAAACATTCATTGCTGTTTGCGGAGTCAAAGGACTAGAGGCGGGTTGTTACTATTACGCACCCAAAGCCCAAGAATTACGCCAAATTCGGTTTAAAAACTTTCGGCGAGAGTTACATTTTCTCTGTTTAGGACAAGAATTAGGACGGGATGCATCAGCGGTGTTATTTCATACAGCAGACTTGAAAGCTGCGATCGCACAATATGGCGATCGCGTTTACCGTTACTTGCACATGGATGCCGGTCATTTGGGACAACGCCTGAATTTGGCTGCAATGCACCTGAATGTAGGCGTCAGTGGTATCGGTGGATTCTTTGACGATCAAGTAAATGAAGTTTTGGGTATTCCTGCTGATGAAGCTGTTTTATATATCACTACATTGGGACGCCCAAGATAAAAATAATCCCAGAGGCGCTAAGAATCCAGAGAGTTCCTTTCTATGTACTTTACGTCTCTGTACAAGCTTACGGGGCTACAACTTGGGCTAGAATGGAGATCAAATAAGCCTCATCGCCCTTTATCCTTGTTGATAGTACTTGCGCTTGTTAGGACTTAGTGTCAATAATTCGGCAACTAACTCGTAGTCATCTTCCATAAAATTTACCCAATTAGATCCATATAATCCAATATAAAAACTGCTATGACGGCGAATAGTCCGTCCAGATTCTTTAATTCGACCGACATATTTTTGGATACCCATACATTTAATTTATGGTTGGGGTCTAAATACCCATCCATGACCTAATTGAGAATTGCGAATTGCGAATGGGGATTTTGGTAAATCCGGGTAATTTACGTTTTTGTCAGTTTTTCCTGAATGAATGTCCTGTTTTGCATCTCGACTAGCTGTAGATGTGATTAGAAACGGATTATTAGGGAGAATTCTTTGAGCATCGAAAACGACGGTCGCGGCAGTGGCAGGTAGTGTTATGGCTTTTGTATTAGTTATAGATAGCGTCGGCGCAGCCCAACCTAGTCATCGCTATAGACTGGTGAAGCTCCGATATTAAGCTGGTGTTATGTTGAATGGGGCAAGAGTGATTAAAAAGGGTTAATGTCTCTTACCTGCTCCCAGATATAGCTCACCCACTTTCGGGTCATTCAACAATTCTTCACCAGGGCCGGAGATCGCATCACGTCCCGATTCTAATACATATCCACGATTAGCCATCTCTAAAGCTTTACGAGCATTTTGTTCTACTAATACGATCGCAGTACCTGCCTGATTAATTTGTTTAATCTGCTCGAACACTTGTGTCACCAAAATCGGCGACAAAGCAGCAGATGGCTCATCTAAAATCAGCAAACCAGGTTCCAACATCAAAGCTTTGCCCATGGCTAGCATCTGGCGTTCTCCTCCAGAGAGAGTACCAGCGCGTTGACGACGGCGATCGCTTAGTCTGGGAAACATAGTAAATATTTTATCTTTAATTGGTTTCAGAGGAACGTTAAGCACAAAAGCACCCATCTCCAAATTCTCTTCAACACTCAAAGAAGGGAAAACATTGGCGATTTGCGGTACGTAGCACATTCCTCGCTGAACTATTTCATTGGACTTTAGCCCGACGATATTTTCACCTTTGAAGGTAATTGTGCCTGTGTGGGGGAGCAAAAGCCCAAAAATTGCTTTTGCCAAAGTAGATTTACCCGCACCATTGGGGCCAATCACTGTCACCAATTCCCCCGGTGCAACCCGAAAATTTACACCTTGCAGGATATCTACATCTTTGATATATCCAGCGTAGACATTTTGAACTTCTAATAAATAGTCATTTGTCATTGGTCATTTGTCATTGGTCATTGGTCATTTGTCAACAGTCAAGTCAAACATCACTATTGACTGTTGACTATGAACTATTACGGAGTTTTTTGCAACTCTGGCCGTTCTTCTGGAAGAATCGCTCCTTCTACAGGGCAAACTTGGAGACAGATGCCACAGTCGATGCAAGTGGCAAAATCAATCCAGTACCAATCAGTTCCCTTGGCATTTTTGCCTGGGCCACCATGAATACAAGCTACTGGACAGGCATCTACGCAGTCTGCGACGCCTTCACAGACTTCTGTAACAATTGTATGTGGCATGTTCTCGATTCCCTTTGTTGTGTATCGGCTGTTTCTAGCCTAGCAGGGGAGTGGGGACTGGAGATTGGAGATACTGGTGTCAAGGTGAGTCTGCATAAGACTGCAATTTTTATTCATTACTAGCTCAGAACTTGGAATTTTCAAATTTACCCTTAGTAGTAACAAAATCAAGGTTTTTGGCGTAAGTAAGCCTTCTTGGCTATTGCCGTTAGGTTCTAGGGAAATTCAGGCAAAAATACTATAATTAATTTGTTACAAGTGTAATTTATCCTACTCCTGAAACGCAAAATGCCAGAGGTATCGCTACAGCTTTTCTTCTCCTACTCTCACAAAGACGAAGCTTTACGGGATGAACTAGCTAATCACCTGAGGACTTTGACACGGCAAGGTGTGATATCAAGCTGGCACGATCGCAAGATACTACCAGGAGACGAGTGGGATCACCAAATTAATGACAATTTAAACACAGCCGATATTATTCTGTTACTCGTCAGTTCAGACTTTATCGGTTCCAGTTATTGCTGGGATGTTGAAGTCACCACAGCAATAGAACGTCACAATACAGGAAAAGCTCGTGTCATCCCAGTTATTCTGCGAAGAGTTGATTGGAGTGATACACCGTTTGCTAAACTGCAATTTTTGCCCAAAAATGCCGAACCTGTTACCTCTTGGACTAATCGAGACGAGGCATTTACAAATGTAGCTCAGGGAATTAGGGCTGCTGCTCAACAACTCAAGGCAGAACGTCAACAAAAACTGATACTGGCACGAAAGGAAACTGCTATAGCTGAATATCGCCAGTTGGTCGAGGAATTTGCGGCTGATGGCGAGATTTCTTTTGTGGAATCCGAAATATTGAAGGATTTACAGGAAAGACTAGGATTAACTGATGAAGAAGCTCGTACAGTGCGAGACAAAGCATTAGAACCTTATGGGAAATACAAAGAAAATCTGGACAGATATAAGCAAATTTTTACGAAGTTAGTAAATGAACAAGAGTATCCGTTAAAGGAAAAAGATAAAGCTGATTTGAAGAAATTGCAGCAATATCTGAAGCTTAAAGATGAGGATGTAGCCTTAATAGATAATGAAGCTGAAGTACAAAAGCAAGAAGCAGAAATACTCCAGCAACAACAGGAAGCAAATAGACTGCAACAACAGCAATCTCCTCCCAATGACCTGTCCTCTGAGAAGGATGTAGACTACACGTGGTTGCGCGATTTACTCAAAGCTGTTCATCCCAAGGTAGTTTCATTTGTCCTAGAGAGGATTTCTTCGGCTTTGTTTTAGCCTTCAACCATACTAATAATTTGTTTTCCGAGCAGTTACGAACTAGAATAAAAATTATGAAAATTAAAGGCATCAAGCGCAAAAACACTATAGAAATATTTGAAGAACTAAACGTTCCTGATGGGCAAGAAATAGTCATTGAGATTTTATACGAAGACTCTACAACTAGTGTCAGTGCTGAATCGCAATTCTGGAAATCCCTAGAAAAATTTCGCCAAAAACAAGAATTAGAATCCGCAGGTATTGAACCAGAAGTTTTTGCAGATGTATGAGATTCTTCACCAGGACTTTAGAATATCTCAGGAAAATACCAATTGAGAAATTCCTGCGGTGTCAAAATGGGAATTGCGTTAAATGCTGTCAGCACCAATAAATCTAAATCGCCAGTTATAATAACTTCAGCATTAGCTGCTACAACAGTTTTTAAAATTACATTATCATCTAGGTCATGTAGCTGGGGAGTGGGGGAGATTAGGGGAGATAAAGCAATGCCCCATACCCCATGTCCAATCCCCAACTCACTTAACGCAATGATTCAATGGTTGGTGAGCCATCAGCTTTGATCCAAGCAATTTGGGCTATGCTGCGATCGCCTGCATATTGGCGAATCGCCTCTGCATTTCTTCCCCCCAAGTCAATTTCTACTCGCACCAAATCAGTAGAATCTCTGAGTTTTTGCGCGTAGACAAAGGCGGCGGCGTTAGCACTAGGCGTTTCTGGTGCTACCAACCAGTCACTCGCTGGAGTTTCCTGTGGTAATTGCTGAGTAAATAGCAGAACTTGGTATAAATCTTCGATACTTAGTCCAAAACCAATTCCGGGAATGTTTTCACCTTGAGGATGATATAGTCCCAAAAGCTGGTCATAGCGACCACCGCGCCCTAAAACTCTGGCTTGGGATTCGGTATCATTGACAACCTCAAAGACGATACCAGTGTAGTAATCTATGGTTTGGATCAGGCTCAGATCGAGGATTAACGGAAATTTTTTCTCTGATTCTAGTAATTCTACTAGGGATTTGAGGTTATTCACTGCCTCTCGCTGTTCTTCATCTAAATCCAAACTACTGACTTTTTGTAACACGTCTGCACTTGGCCCGCGCAAATCCAGGATGATTTGGGCGCGATCGCGCAGTTTGTCACTTAGGGGTAAATTATCTATGGTGATGCGGTCAAGATGAGCGATCGCACTGCGAACTTGATCTTGTAAATTATCAGGAAAGGCACTCAGGAGCGATCGGGTAATTCCCGCCTCACCTAAAATTAAATGCCATCCCTGCAAACCCAATGCTGCCAAACAATCTGCTACTAACAGCAGTACTTCCGCATTTGCCAGCAATCCACCAGCACCTAACAATTCCACCCCAGCTTGATAAAACTCTTGCTGGCGATTGTGTCTACTTTCCCAAGTGCGGCGAAACACATTGGCGTTGTAATACAACCGTTGTGGATAAGTGACACCAGCCATCCGAGTGACAACAGTACGAGCAATAGATGCTGTTAATTCTGGACGTAGCCCTAATTCATCATCTTCGCCATTTTGTTGTAGTTGAATCACCATCTGACGCTGGATTGCTTCCCCCGCCATTAGGGTATCCATGCGCTCTAAAGTCGAGGTGATTATCCTGTGATATCCCCAACGATCAAACACCTGCTGTAACCGATCTTCAATCCAGCGTTTTTTCTCCACATCCAAGGGTAGTAAATCCCTGGCTCCCGCTGCTGGTTGATACACCATTATTTTTTCTTCCCACCAAACAAACCACTGAACAAACCACTACCAGATTTATCTGGTTGCTTATCTCCATTATTGGGGGATGAAGTCACCTTCTGATCGCTAGGTTGTTGTCCTAAAGCCTTATCTATTTTAGGTTTCCATTGCAGAGCCGTTTCGTCACTGGGGTCTAATTTTAGAGCGTTGTCAAAGTGGATTTTGGCCATTTTTAACTGATTTTGCTTCAAATACACCATTGCAATTAAGCTATGACAGCGACTATTTTTCGGTTCTAGCTTCAGGGCATCTTGCAACTCTACTTTGGCTTGGGCAAATTGATTTTTGTCAATTAAAGATTGAGCGCGACGAATATACTGTTCTACAATCAAGTCTTCTTTTGGTGGCGCTGGTGCTGGTGCTGGTGCTGTATTTTTTGGTGTATTTGGCTGAGGTGTACCTGATTGGACTTTGGGTTGAGCAGGTGGTGGCGCTACGGATGCTTTACCCGCACTCCGCATTAAATACACTAAATTCAACTCACTAGCTTGGGCAATGACTTGCAGCGCTTGTTCTAAAGAATCATATTGGGTTTTGGCTAGTTTCGCGATCGCAGTTTTATAGAAATGATCGATATTAACTGCCTCGACTAACTGTTTAGCCAAGTCGGTGTTTAGAGTTACCGAAGTAGACTCTTGTACCAGACGCTTGCCAATTTGCGACAAAATTAGAATATATTCAGTGCGAGTGCGATCGCCAGCAAGTTTTTCGTAAGCTGGGTTAACCAGCTTTGATAACAATTCATTACCGAGATGTTTTTGAGCAGCAGTTTCAGTAAGATTACTGTCTGGGTGCAAACGACGGGCGACTTGGAGATAGCGTTTGCGAATCTCTTTGACATCAGCATCAACTGGAACGCACAACACTGCGTGATGATCTATGAAATCATATTTAAATAGTCCACGATCTATTTTGAAAGACATATAGAGTTTTTACACCAAGGGAGCAGTTAGATTGCTTTTAGTTTACCCAAAGTCAGGCAGAAAGCCCCCATCTGCTATACCCAGGCTGACAGTGGTGGAACCTGTAAAAGTTCGTTACTGAGGGAGTCGTGAATATAACTATTTGTGGCAAGAATTCTACCTGACTCAATTTTGACAGCAGTGCCATTGTAGGCGGTGATTTTGCCCCCGGCTTCTTGTACCAAAATTATCCCAGCGGCAATATCCCAAGGAGAAAGTCCCCGTTCCCAGTAACCATCAACACGTCCACAGGCAACATAAGCCAAATCTAGCGATGCCGAACCGCTACGTCTGACTCCTTGGGTAAGATGGGTGAGGTGAGTAAATTCTGCGTAGTTGTTATCAGAGGTTTCACGGCGATCGTAGGCAAATCCTGTCACTAGTAGGCTTTTACTCAGTTCAGATGTTGCCGAAACCTTGATGGGTTGACGGTTACGCGTTGCTCCTAAGCCAGCAGCAGCACGGAATAGCTCATTGTGAAATGGGTCATAAATTACACCAACCTGGGGAACGCCATTAATTAACAGCCCGATGGAAACGGCAAAAAATGGGTATTGATGAGCGTAGTTGGTTGTGCCATCGAGAGGATCTATTGCCCAGAGATATTCATTTTCTTGATTACCTAATTTCCCTGATTCTTCAGCGAGGATCGAGTGCTGGGGAAAGTGGCGGCGCAAAATTTCTAAAATCAACTCCTCTGAGGCTTTATCAGCAGCAGTGACTAAATCACCAGGGCGTCCTTTTTCAATAATTGCGTCTTCTAACTTACCCAAGTAACCTTGCAAAATAGCACCAGCAGCCAAGGCCGCTTCTGTGGCAATATCGAGAAAAATTTGTACATTAGTCATTAGTCATTAGTCATTTGTGATTTGTCATTTGTCATTGGGAAAGAGAAGGCAGGAGGCAGGAGTTCTTTAATTTTGAATTTTGAATTTTGAATTTTGAATTTTGAATTGATTGCTTCCTCATCTCCCCCTCAGCACTCAGCACTCAGCACTCAGCACTCAGCACTAATTAAAGATTTTGGCGGCGAAACTCAGCAGGAGTAAGGCGCATGGGATTTTCTGAGCTCCAAATTCCTTGCCCCATGAGTCTAGCCCATTGTTGGGCACGTTCTAAACGCAGGTCATACTTATGGTTAGGCGATCGCCCCACAAACATTGCATTCCCTTGTTTGACTAATTCTTCATTCAATAACACCTTATTTTTCCACACATAAGCTAGAGTTCGCCCGATTTTGTCTTTTGCTTCTAAATCAAACTCTAGCGTTACCGATTGTTCTACACCACCAATTAGATTCTCTAACTGTTCTTTTGCTGCTTCCCCCCAAGGGCGCTGTCGCAAATCTGGTGCATCAACACCCACTAACCGCACTTGGGAAATCAAATTTGGTTGTTCAGCCATGCCCAACACTTCCAAACTTTGCCCACTAACTACCCGCGCTACTTTCACCTGGGCTTCATTGTTTGGCAGCTGGTTTTTACCTTGGCAACTCACCAAGAGCAATAAGCAAGCCAAAATCGCTATTTTTCGCACCCAGTCATCAAGACTTACAACCATTACAAATTCGGTGATTTTGAATTGTTTATCGAAACAGAATTCAGGAGTCAGAATACAGAATGACTCCTGACTCCTGAATTCTGACTTCTGAATTCTTCTTCATTCCTCATCTAAGGGTAAACCCGCTTTAATTCTTCCCCTAGCAAAATAGCGTCCAAACTGGAGTTCGTAGACTTCATCTTCATCTTGCGTCTCCACTTCCAAGTCAGAACGGGGGTAACTCACACACAACAAGGCATAACCTTGCCGACGTAAATCTGGTGACAAGCCGATCGCCTCTGGTTGGTAAATTTCTCCTGATAACACTCTCACAGCACAAGCAGTGCAAGCCCCGTTGCGGCAGGAAAACGGTAGTTCCACCCCTTGTTTTTCGCCAGTGTGTAGGATGTAGCGGTCTTCTGGCACTTGTAGGGTGTATGTTTTGCCAGTGGCGCGATCGCGAACTTTAATTGTGTATGTACGGGACATCTGGATTTGCGTTTTAGAATTAGGACTATCAAATTCAACCTAGAATATCTTTCTTTATCTTTGCATTTTCTGGGATTGTATAGTATAATTGAAAATTGTGGCACCTGGAGAGGTGGCCGAGCGGTTTAAGGCGCAGACCTGGAAAGTCTGTTTAGGGAAACTTAACGAGGGTTCGAATCCCTCCCTCTCCGTTGAATGTATACAATTGAATGTATACAATGTAAAGCTTTCAAACTATAGGTATTTGCCATTTTACCGTTTTATACACTGACTTGTCGTTTAGTAAAATGGTTTAGTTGGTTTAGTGAATTGTTGTATCAATAACACCAATTGCTATTGCTTGTAAGCTAATGAGCATTTAAGTTACATAAAACCAGGGCTGTTCGCGAAACGTTTCCGTAGGGTAGCCCTTACTATAAGAGAATCAGCCTGGAAAAATGAATGACGATTAGCTTACTACTGGCAATCATAAAAAATTGTCATTTAAGTTGAGCAATAAGGATGGTTTTGCTTATAACGGGTGACTGATAAGTATACCTTTACTCCTTTCAGTCGTGGGCAGAAGGCAGAATGTATCCTTCTGTCTCCTGCCCTCTGCCTTTCTTGGTAACTTTCTGCATGAATGCTACTAAAACCCCGACTACGACTGTGGAACCCACACAGAAACAGAACCAGCATTACAGCGAAAATCAGCCCAGCCCTCATCATTGGTTGTGACAGGTTCGCTGATATGTTCGGTGATGTCAATGTAAGTGCTGTTGGGTTGCCCAACTTCCATCCACTTAGTCCCCTCTCCTCCATTACTCAGAACAACTGCCATACCGCCAGGGTGTTCTTCATCTCCTTTGCGTGTCCAGCCGATTGTATTAGCGTGGTCGAAATAATCGTATTGGTCGCCATAGGCATAGGTTTGACGAGCGTGCAAAAATTTATCAATTATCCATTGATGACTATCGAGCCAAATCTCGTACTCATTGCCATCTGGGCCCTTATCCTTGTAATTAGCACCATAGTAATCGGCGTAGAAGATACAGGGATAACCCTCACTTCGCAATAGAATCAACGCATAAGCCAACGGTTTAAACCAGCTTTCTACTACAGACTCCAACGACTGCAAGGGTTGAGAATCATGATTGTCTACTAAGGTGACGGCTAAAGCAGGTTGCTGTTGCACCAAGGTGTTATCAAATATCTGCCGCATATCGTAGTCATTGCCTTGTGTACTGGCAGCGCTAAAGTTATAGTGCAATGGCGCATCAAACAGCATCACATCACCATCGGTGACGTTAATAAAATTGTGCAGCGCTTCAACTTCATAAGACCAATATTCACCAACAGCAAAGAGATCGCGACCTGCCTTTTGGCGACAGTGAACTAGCCATTCTGGAAAAAAGCCAGCTCTCACGTGTTTAACGGCATCAAAACGAAAGCCATCTATATCAGTGGTTTCTACAAACCACTCACCCCAGTCATTCAACGCCTCGCGCACTTCTGGACTCTCCATATCCAGATCGCATCCCATGAGATAGTCGAAAGCGCCTTTTTCTAAGTCAACATTGTCGTCAAAATGTTTATCTTTGAACAGATAAACTGCGTTCTCACCTTCGTTGTAAATGTTGTAATCAACTGCATCGAAGTGCCACCAGTGCCATTCCATATCGGAGTATTTGCCTTGACGACCTGGGAAGGTAAAGTGAGTCCAGACTTTAATCTTTTGCATCTCACCGATGGGCTGGTTGCGATCGTCTGGATTATAAGGCGTTGCTTCTACCTCTTCGGGTTCGTCTGCACCTAACTTATGGTTGAGGACAACATCAGCATAGACTCGAATGCCAGCAGCTTTTGCCGCCTTGATAGCAGCGATATATTCGTCTTTTGTGCCGTACTTTGTCCGAACCGAGCCTTTCTGGTCAAACTCGCCTAAATCGTAGATATCATAGACACTGTAGCCGACATCGAAGCCACCTGTTGTTCCTTTGTAAGCTGGGGGTAACCAAACAGATGTAACACCAGCATCAGCCAACTCTTTGACTTTATCTTTCAATTCATTCCAAAGATTGCCATCTGGAGGGATATACCAATGGAAGTACTGCATCATTACACCATTCAGTTGAGCCATGTGCATCCCCCTAGTAAAATTTCCGATAAATTGTGATTTAAGACACAAAAACTGTACATTAAGTTTTATTTTTTGTCTTTCATTAGAAACAAAAGTCTACTAAAAACTGGGATCAACTCATATTGTTTTCTTCTGTGGATGACAGCTCTTCAGCTAGGTTTTTCTGGAGTACTGACAATACCGCGATCGGGTCAGTCGGTTCCTGCATCAATTGGGCTTCAGCATCATGCCGATTTATGACATTAGGCAAATCGGTACGGAGTTCTTCTAAGAGAGCAATAATCTTGGCAATTTTTTGCTCAGAGAGCAGGTTAAGCTGTAGCATCAATTGCGCCCGTTGTTCGGCAAAGTTTTCTTGGCGAGTTTGTCGTACCAGTACTCCGGTTGAGATCACCAATGCAGCTGCGTCTAAGCCTTGACCTGACCAGCTAAACGAGGGCAGATTGAATGGTAAAAAGCGATCAAAAAAACTGCTAAAAATCCAGATCGCCAGTATGACTAGCAAACTATACAGAAATATTGATCGCCCAAAGAATGTAGCGATCGCTTCTAGTATCCGCTGGTGGACGGGAATATCTCGAACTTCCTGGGTATGAAGTGAAATAATCGCTTCAATATTTTTTGCAATCGGGTCTGGTAATGGAGCCGTGATCACTTGATTTCGAGAAGCTTTCTCCTTGGGTTTGTTGACACTTGAACGGAAGTATCTGTTGGCTGTGTTGTCTGCGTTATCGGTCATGCACCAACTCCTGAATCTCAATGTTATTCGATTATTGCTTATCTTCCACTGAGGATAGCGTTATACCCTACCGCAGGCGATCGCATCCTAATACTGCTCGGTTAAGAATATAGGACTTACGCAATTAGGGGCGTACAGATGTACGCCCCTAATTGGTATTTCGTAAAACCAATGGTATTGAGTTCTAAGGTACCTCAATGGGAATCAAAGCATTTTCTGGCAAATAGTTGGAAAAACGCCCTTCATCTGCAAGCACCAAAATCAGGCGTAGAGGATAATCTGGCGGAACTTGCAAGTCTGCCCACGGCACTGCTAACTCTAAACAACTATTTAAAGCTACTTGAGCACGACTGAAACGGGGATGCCATTGATGATTGTCTCCAGCTTCTCGAAACTGAATCGATTGCGTCAGCAAGTTAACTTCTAAAAGATGGTGGAAAAGGTAATTAAGTGGGGCTGCATCTGGTACATCTGCCAAGGGAACTGGGCTATTGACCATTGTTTTTTCTGGATAGAACCACAGCAAATTCAACTCTGTTGGCAAATCCTGCCCTGGTGCAGCGCCACTTTTAAAGTCCAGTCGCAAATAGAAATTTAAGTGATCTACCCCATACCAAAGTCGCTGGATGACGCTGCTATTGTGCATCGTTCCCCGCGCCCCGCCGATTTCTATGCGTCCAGCTTTGTCCCAGTCTTGTTCATCACCCCTACCATCAATCACGGGATGAATAAACCCTTGTGGGGTGTGGTTTCCCTGTGCTTGGTGGTTTTCCACTGGTTGCTTGAGATAGGGCGGTACAGGTTCATTTAATGCCTTGTAAATACCAAATAAGTGTTCTCGAAACAACCGATCAAAGATGGCATCCTGATTTGAGGAGTGTCCTGCACCAAACCACCAGAACCAGTCGGAACCCTCTGCGGCATACAATGCTTCCCATGCTTCTGGATTGTTTTCTTCCGTCGCTTCGGGATGACTTGCGAGCATAATTCTGGCTTCTGTCAAATAATCCCAAGCACGATTTTTGGCGGGATCGCCTATCCAAGTGGTGAAACTGCCATCTACCCAAGAACCACTATGTAGTTGTCCTCCAGGAATGGTGGCTGTGGCTGGAAATTCTTCAAGAAATTCGGAGACAGTGACGAGTTTGAGGCGAGGTTCATCGCTCAGACTTTGATACAAAGCTTCTAGAAAGGGTTTGCCATCTTGGGGATAAAATTCCCAGCAATTCTCGCCATCTAAAGCGATGGTAACTAGCCAAGGTTGTTCGCTTTGACTATCTCTTTGCATTTTAGCGATCGCTTGCAAATGTCCCACTAAATCTGCTGCTGCCTTTTTTGCAGGCATTGCACTATAAGTAAAACCAATCAAATCTGATAATCTATGGTCACGAAACACAATTGATAAATCACCCTCAGCAGTTTGTAGGCGATAGGGTCGATACAACAGTTCTGGTTGCTGCACATTCCCCGCCCCATCCCGATGAAAAAAGTGTTTCAGCGTCCACCCTAAGACGGCTTCATCTGAGCATATCCACTTAAATCCTTGGTTAATAATATCTGGAAGTATCTGTGGACTTACTGACTGTTCCGAAGGCCACAAACCACGAGGTATCTGCCCAAAGCGGTCTTTATAGAAGTCCCAAGCTTTTCGTAAGTGGCGGGGGATATCTTCTGCCCACTGAAAACGTTGCTTAGGTAGTGTCATATTGGGCACAGCTACCCGACCGGAGTTAGTATCAGCTAGCAAAGGTAAAATCGGATGGGTGTAAGGCGTGGTGGTAACTTCTAGCTGCCCCGCCTCCTGCATTTTCCGATGTTGGGGAATAATCCGGCTCAAGATTTCTCGCTGTTTGGAATAAATGCGCTGGCGATCGCTTAAAGTAAAATTCCGTCCCTGTTTTAACCAAGCAGCAATTTCTGGGTCATCCCAAAACAGCGGATCGATCCAAGCCAAATTGTGCCAAGCTAGCAAATCGCCATAATCTGGCAATTCCCAATTTGCTAAACACCAAGCTTGCCCTTTTTCCTGCCTTTGCTGGTACAACTCGGCATAGCGCGGATGAGGATCGATCAGGGTATGGTGATTGGCATCGAAAAAGTGTTGGATAATAAATTCACGCTGTTGATAGGTGAGTTGTTCATCCGGCGTTAAGCTGGCTGCGAGGTAAGGGTCAAAAGCAGTGCCAGCAATATAATCTTCAAGTTGCAATATCAGCGATGGAACTAAATTCACCGTTTGGTGTAACTTTGGATATTGCTCTAAGAGCAATACCAAATCCAAATAATCTTTAGTTCCATGCAAACGTACCCAAGGAAGCCGGTACTGCTGACTAGAAGATAGCGAAACGCCGCTGCCAGGAGATTTGTACAGCGGCTGATGTTGATGCCAGATAAAAGCAATGTAGAGAGGATGGGGCATAGTGAGTGATTAGGAGTTAGGAATTGGGGATTAGAAATTAGGGATTAGGTATTAATGATAAATTATGAATGAAAAAATCCATTCTTCCTCAGTCCCCAGTCCCCAATCCCCAGTTCCTAGACTACTTGCTCAATTTCTGTAATTTCGGGAATCATTTCCTTGAGGCGGCGTTCAATACCCATTCTTAGGGTCATTGCAGAACTGGGACAAGAACCACACGCACCTTGCAACCGCAGTTTTACAACAGGCCCATCAAGTTCTACGAGTTCCACATTGCCGCCATCAGACATGAGATAAGGGCGCATTTCATCTAAGACTGTTTCAACGTTGTCGATTGTGAGTTCCATAGTTTTAGACCTGCTAAGTTAATGATAGGGATTGGGCATGGGGCATGGGGCATTGGGCATTGAATAATAATGATCTCTGTGCCCTATGCACGGTTATTCATTAACCATTATCCAAAATTTTATTTTTCAGCTTTGTT
Organism: Nostoc sp. LPT; assembly: GCF_017115165.1. Lineage (GTDB taxonomy): Bacteria > Cyanobacteriota > Cyanobacteriia > Cyanobacteriales > Nostocaceae > Nostoc. The sequence continues at coordinate 77,318 of NZ_JABXKF010000123.1, forward strand.
AAATCGATCCTAAATCTAATTGCCGCTAGATTGTCAGATGTCAGTTTTTAATGACTTTTGACTAAACCACTGCTGGTTTTAGCAACTTGATATTAGATTAGCTGAACAATTTGTCGTGCAAGCCCTCCTACTCTACTTTAGCGGTTAAAGTTCTGAAGAGAACGCTAGGAGGTGAGGACAAGGAAAGTTTTTTCCCAATACCCCATGCCCAATATGCTTGTTAAATAATAATTACTAAAAAATTTTAAAGTTTAAAACTCAAAACCCAGTACTGGTAATCTTCCAAATGACTAATGACCAATGACTAATGACTAACACTCAGCACTGTTTATTGAGTCGCTATCATTAGATGAAACCATAACTGGTTGTTGATATAGTGGCACGGTGAATGTGACTGTTGAGCCAAGTCCTTCACCCAAACTATAAAAATGTACCTCGCCGCCCATTGCCTCCACTAGCTTTTGGGATATTGCCAGTCCCAAACCTGTGCCGCCGTACTGGCGAGTGCGGGAACCATCCACCTGAGAGAATAATTGAAATAGTTTATCTTGTTTGTCTAAGGAAACACCAATACCAGTGTCTGCTACACGTACTCTAACCATCCCAGGAAATTGCTGCTCTTGAAAGTTCGCCTTTTTGAGTACTAAATCGGCACTGACGGTAACGCCACCCTCATGGGTAAATTTGATCGCATTACCTACCAAATTGAGCATCACTTGTAGTAACCGTTGGTAGTTGCTTTGGACAATGATTTCATCGGAGGTAGCAGGCATTTGCATCCGAAAGCTGAGGTTTCTCATTTCTGCTTGGGGATGCATGAAACCTTCTACATGACTGAATAGCTCATCTAGCTTGACTGGAGCGTAAGCTAGCTCCATTTTACCAGCTTCGATTTTGGCAATGTCCAAAATATCGTTGATGATATTCAGCAGATGTATCGATAAGTGGTGAGCTTCTGTCAAAAACTGATTTTGTTCTTCTGGATCGTCTGCCATCCCTTCTAAAATCAGCTTCAAAAAGCCAATCATACCGTTGAGGGGAGTACGAATTTCATGGGATACATTAGCCAGAAACTCACTTTTGAGGCGGGAAGCTTCTTCGGCTTTTTGACGCGCTATTTCTAATTCTTCATATAAAGTAGCATGAGCAATCGCAGTTCCCAATTGATCTGCTGCTTCTTTTGCCAATTCTAATTCCGATTCTGTTAATGTATAGCATTCATCCTGCCAATTCAAGGCAACCATTCCATTAGCTTGGTCTTGATAGCAAGTCGCAACTACCAAAGTTTTCTGCCGCCCAGACTCTTTGTATCCAGGCACTTCCATCATAACCGGTTCTAGGGTTGCCAAGGCTTGAGCAAAGGCAGGCTCAGAAGCTATATCTATATCTAAGCCAAGCATTGATTTGAGTTCTGGCTGGCGATATTCAGCCTTCACCTGCACTTTTGAGCTTGAAGGCTGATAAGGACAAATAATGCAGCGTTCTAGCCGCAGTGCTTTCCCCAAACTATCAACTGTTTGCTGCCAAATAATATCTAAATCCAATGTCCGGCGAATATTTCTGGTAATGCGATTTACCAGTTTTTGGTGTTGCTGCGATCGTAAGGCCAACTCTATTTGTGTGGGCGTTTTTGATGCCGCACGCGCTTGTTTTTTATTGAGTGTCGCTTGTACTAAGCGTCCCATCACTAAAACGGTAGTGGCAGTGGTTCCTAAACTTGGCATAATCGGACTAATCACTAAGTCCAACTCAAATAATTCCTTGTGATAGCTAAACCAACACTGAAACCTTTCTGGCACCAGACTTGTCAAAATTCGGTGCAATCGTTCCAAATAAGTAACTTTATCCACCGGGGCAAAGGTTTGCGTCTGGTTCAGCTCGTCAACTATTTTTTCAGTATTTAATCCCAGGAGTTCGCTGTACTGCCAACAAAAGGTCAGATAGCACCCTGCCCCATCTTGCGTATACACCAACTCGGCTCCTAGAGTTGGTAATGAGCCATCAGTCTTACTGGTAATAGATTCCAGATTTTGGGAAAATACATTCGACAATTGGGAATTGGCAGTAATAGTCATTAATTGAGTTGGATAGACAAAGGGTATCCGACCGTAATTTTACTAAAGCCGCTGAAATTTATACATAAATTTTTACAGCTTTTTTGTGTTTTATTGGGTATTTTTTGATGTTCTGAAAACCAGATTGGTAAACTTTACTTTTTTTTACTTGCATTGACAGTTAAATAATGGCGTCAATCGTTCCATTCACCGCGAGGAGGAACAGGAGTACGTACAGGTGTACGCGTTAGTTCGTCATCTCTAAGGATTTCACCCCGTAACCACTGGCGAATCGCCACCTCAATTACTTTGCTTGGGTCATTGGTGAGATGCTGAATTTGCTTTAGTAACTCGGAGTCTAGGCGGACAGCAATTTCTACCTTATCGGCTTGTGTATTTTCCGCTTCGGTAGTTTTCTCTCTCATATTCATAGGTTTATATACTCTGAATTCTTGGAATTGGTTTTGTCTAAAGCTTTGTAAAGTAGTTATATTCATTATTTGGGCTAATTCGCTGAAAAATTTTCAAGGGCACAGTTAAATAGTTCCCTGAAATAGCACCAAAGTAACAGCTTTAAGTTTTAAATCGCATTTTTCATATAACTGACTAGACAATGGCTCTAGAAATTTTGCCGATAGATCAGCGATTGTGGGCAATTACCGATCGCAATTGCCCACGATCCCTACATGATCCCTACATGTACTTATTTACATTTATTGTACGCTCCTAGCTGTTGAATACTAGCAGCGACAAATAGACTTTCATAATATTCTTAAATGTCCACCTATTTAGATCGAAAGTTAAAGATGGGGTGAAGGGAGTGCTGAGTTAAGAGTTAGGAGTTAAGAGTTATTCTCCCCTCTGCCCCACTCAGCACGGGCTAAACCTTAGCTATCCGCTAACGGAACTCGGAACTCAGCACTAAAAGCGGAGCGTCTTGGCTAAGAAAGCATTAAAATACATTAAGTAAATTGCCCTTTTAACTTTGGTTGCTGCTAAGGCAAAGATAGTATATGACTGACGTTCCCGCAGTTCGCATTCGCAATTTTTGTATTATTGCTCACATCGACCACGGGAAATCAACCCTCGCCGATCGCTTGCTACAAGCTACTGGCACTGTTGAAGACCGACAAATGAAGGAACAGTTTCTCGACAACATGGATCTGGAACGGGAGCGCGGCATTACAATTAAGCTGCAAGCTGCCCGGATGAACTACACAGCTAAGGATGGTCAGCAGTATGTGCTGAACCTAATTGATACTCCGGGACACGTGGATTTCTCTTATGAAGTCTCCCGCTCTCTTGTTGCTTGCGAAGGAGCGCTATTGGTAGTAGATGCGTCCCAAGGTGTGGAGGCGCAAACTTTGGCAAATGTATATTTAGCGTTAGAGAATAACCTAGAAATTATCCCGGTTTTGAATAAAATTGATTTGCCAGGGGCTGAACCAGAACGGGTAATTGGCGAAATTGAAGAAATTATCGGTCTAGATTGCAGCGGGGCGATTCTGGCTTCTGCTAAAGAAGGAATTGGTATTGATGAGATTTTAGAAGCAGTTGTCGAGCGGATACCGCCACCACCCAATACGATAAATGAACGCTTACGAGCGTTAATATTTGATAGCTATTACGACAGTTACCGGGGAGTAATTGTGTATTTCCGGGTGATGGATGGCACCGTGAAAAAAGGCGATCGCATTCATTTAATGGCATCGGGTAAAGAATTTGAAATTGATGAGTTAGGTGTCCTTTCTCCGACTCAAAAGCAAGTTGAAGAACTACACGCTGGGGAAGTAGGCTATTTGGGAGCGGCAATTAAAGCTGTAGCTGATGCACGGGTAGGAGACACAATTACCCTCAGTAAAGCAAAAGCAGAGTCACCCTTACCAGGTTACGCAGAAGCGAACCCAATGGTTTTTTGCGGGATGTTCCCCATTGATGCCGATCAATTTGAAGATTTGCGGGAAGCCTTGGAAAAGCTGGAACTCAACGACGCAGCACTGCACTACGAACCAGAAACTTCCAGTGCAATGGGGTTTGGCTTCCGTTGCGGGTTCTTGGGTTTGCTGCACATGGAAATTGTCCAAGAACGTCTAGAGCGAGAGTATAACCTAGATTTAATCATTACAGCCCCCTCGGTGGTTTATAAGGTGATTACCCTCAAAGGTGAGGAACTGTACATCGATAATCCTAGCCGTTTACCTTCTCCCAACGATCGCGAAAAAATTGAAGAACCCTACGTCCAAGTAGAGATGATTACGCCGGAAACTTATGTCGGCAGCTTGATGGAGTTGTCACAAAATCGCCGGGGCATCTTCAAAGATATGAAATATCTCGCCCAAGGACGAACCACCCTCACTTACGAACTACCCTTGGCGGAAGTTGTAACTGACTTTTTCGATCAGATGAAATCGCGATCGCGCGGTTATGCCAGCATGGAATATCACATCATTGGCTACCGTGAAAATCCTCTGGTGAAGCTCGATATCATGATTAACGGCGATCCTGTGGATTCCTTGGCGATGATTGTACATCGAGATAAAGCTTACAACGTTGGGCGGGCAATGGCAGAAAAACTCAAGGAACTAATTCCCCGCCATCAATTCAAAGTGCCAATTCAGGCATCTATTGGCAGTAAAGTTATTGCCAGCGAACATATCCCCGCTCTGCGGAAAGATGTGCTAGCCAAATGTTACGGTGGTGACATCAGTCGGAAGAAAAAACTTTTGCAGAAGCAAGCAAAAGGTAAAAAGCGGATGAAATCTGTAGGTACTGTAGATGTACCCCAGGAAGCCTTTATGGCAGTACTGCGCTTGGATCAAAGCTAATAGAATTCAGGAGTCAAAAGTCAGAATTCAGAATTCAGCTAAATCACGTATTGGCGCTAGAAGTCAAAAATAATGAGTGCTAAAGCCAAAAAGCGCCAAGTGCGTGCGGACAGTTAAGAGCGTTGTCGCAACTTGGCAAGACTTGGCAAATGGAGAAAACAAAAAGCTGGTCTAAACAAATCGATTCTTGATGTTGGCATGGGCATGATAAAGGATGCTCTAAAAGCTAAGTTATCAGATATTGATGGCTTTTTTATTGAGGTTCCTGCTTGTAAAGTTAAGCCATCTCAAACTTGTCCTAAATGTGGTCTATCAAGAAAAGAAAACTTTAGACCAAAGAACTCACGTTTGTCACAACTGTAGATATACTCAACAGCGTGATATTGCTGCTGCGGAAGTTATGCTGCTTTGGCACTCAAATAATCTACAGGGGTTAGGAACTAGCCTCAAAGACGTAGATGATTCTGACTCTACTTCACGTACCCGTAAAAGTGCGGTGATCTTGAAGCAACTAGGTCGCGCGAAACGTCAAAAATCAATCCTTATTGGACTAGATGTAGAAACCAGCCCACGGGCGGAGTAAGGGCTGGTAGTTGATCAAAATCACTGTTAAAAAATCTAAAAATTTTAGTAAAAGTACTCACTGCATTGGCCAGACTTGTATCTTTAGGTAAATGTAGTTTATTAGATATTTATAAAGTGTTGGGGAGGCTAGTAGATGAAGATACTGGTACTGAGTTGGGAGTTTCCACCAAGGATTATTGGGGGAATTGCGCGACACGTGGCGGAGTTGTACCCGGAACTAGTAAAGCTAGGACATGAAATTCACCTGATTACAGCGGAGTTTGGTCATGCATCGATGTATGAGTTAGTTGAAGGAGTAAAGATACATCGAGTGCCAGTGGCATATAGTAATGACTTTTTCCACTGGGTAGTCAATCTCAACCTGAGTATGGGAGATCACGGTGGTAAATTGATTTTAGAAGAAGGGCCCTTTGATTTAATTCATGCCCATGATTGGTTAGTCGGAGATGCTGCGATCGCTCTTAAGCATAATTTTAAAATACCACTAATTGCTACAATTCACGCTACAGAATACGGACGCTATAACGGTATTCACACAGATATCCAAGGTTATATAAATGGCAAAGAAACCTTGCTAGCTTACAATGCTTGGCGAATTATTGTTTGTAGCGACTATATGCGCCAAGAAGTAGAACGAGCGCTCTACAGTCCTTGGGACAAAATCGATGTCATTTATAATGGTATCCGAGCCGAAAAGAAACAGCATCACATAGATTTTCACGCTCTGGATTTTCGCCGCCAATTTGCCACAGACGATGAAAAAATAGTTTATTACCTCGGTCGTATGACCTACGAAAAAGGTGTACCTGTATTGCTCAATGCTGCACCCAAAATCCTTTCCCAAATAGGAGGGAACGTGAAATTTGTAATCGTTGGTGGTGGTAATACTGACCATCTCAAGCGCCAAGCCTGGGATTTGGGAATTTGGCATCATTGCTATTTTACTGGTTTTCTCTCCGATGAATACTTAGATAAATTTCAAACTGTTGCAGACTGCGCAGTTTTTCCGAGTCTTTACGAACCCTTTGGAATTGTAGCTTTAGAAAGCTTTGCCTCGCGTGTACCTGTAGTAGTTTCTGATACAGGTGGTTTTCCAGAAGTAGTGCAACATACCAAAACAGGCATTGTAACTTGGGTGAACAATCCCGATTCTTTAGCTTGGGGAATTTTGGAAGTGTTGAAAAATCCAGGTTATCGCCAATGGCTGATAGATAACGCTTATGAGGATTTAGAGCGACGCTTTAGCTGGCCCAAATTAGCCAAGCAAACCGAGCGAGTATATCAGCAAGTTGTACAAGAGCGATCGCAAATAGCGTGGTAATATAGATCCCCGACTTCTTGAAGAAATCGGGGATCTAAAATTTTATTTAAACTTGCATAAATCTTTAATCAACCTTTGATGAGTATAGCCTTAACGGTAGATTGGGGCTTTTTAGCAATTCGCTATTTTGGTGTAAATGAACGATTTGGTAAAAGAAAAGATTTACAAGGTTTAATTGATGCGGCACATCAAAATATAAGACTATATGGGGTTGCGATCACAAACTATCAGCCATTGACTAAATACCAACGCTGTAGCGCCAGTCGTTGAATTTCGCGCCAGGGAATATTATGCTTTCGAGCTAAGTCTGCACAATCTTCATATTCTGGCTGCACATTTGCAATAACTTTTTCTGGTGATTGCCCTTTCCATGCTATTTTGACACGCACTTTGCCATATTCCGTTTCCACTTGTTGAATTTCCCGTTGTAAAATGGCACGTTGCTGAGTTGTTCGCCGAATGCCCAAAGTTGTAGTTTCGCGGAAGATAACCGCTTCACAACTGAGTAAATTTTCTGGATGACAAATCACAGTTAGTAAAATCCCCGGACGGGACTTTTTCATACCGATCGCTTGGGTAAAAACATCCAGCGCACCAGCCGCAAACAACGCCTCAAACGCATAGCCGATCGCTTGTGGACTTAAATCATCAATTTGGGTTTCTAATACCGAGATGGTTTCCAAATTTGAGCTAGTTTCTTCATAATCACTGAAATTTGACTGTAAACTTGTATTTTCACCCAACCAGAGGCGTAAAATATTGGAAATGGGTAAATTTATAGTTCCTGCTCCCAGTCCTATCTGCTTGATAGCGATCGCAGGTGGTGAACCAAAATCTCTTGCCAAAGTAGTGGCGATCGCAGCTCCTGTTGGTGTTACTAATTCTCTGTCAATGCCATTACTATAAACTGGACAACCCCGCATTTCCCACAGCTTTAATACCGCTGGGACTGGTACTGCCATCTGACCATGTGCAGCGCGAACAGTGCCGCCACCAGTCGGAAACGCCGAGCAGTAAAGCAGGGGCAATCCTTCCTGATTGCTTGCAATCCCCAACCAATCCAACCCCAGGCAAGTACCCACAATATCTACGATCGCATCTACAGCACCCACCTCATGAAAATGAACTTTTTCAGGCGAAATGCCATGCACCGCCCCTTCTGCCACCGCTAGCTGTCGGAATACCGCCAAACTCCAAGCTTCTGCCCGTGATGGCAACTGAGCTTTGAGAATCATCTGCTCTATTTCTGGCAAGTGGCGTGTGTGATGGTGACTGTGTTCGCGATCGTGGTGATGGTGGTGATGATTGTGTACTAAATCCACATGGACTTTAGTCGCCTGCTGACCATTCCGTTGGACAAGTTCTGCCCTTAACTGATATTCCTGTTCAATACCCAACCCATTAAGTTTTGCAATTAAATACTCCACAGGAACACCCAAACTTACCAAAGCACCCAGGCACATATCACCAGAAATTCCTGTCGGACATTGAAGATAAGCGATTTTATTCATAAAAAATTAGTCATTTGTCATTTGTCATTTGTTAAGAGTTAGTAACTCTCTCCCCAGTCTCCAGTCCCCAATCCCCGTCCTATGGCAAAAATTTTCCCAGTTCATCCGGATAATCCTCAAATTCGCCGAATAGAGGAAATAAAGTCGGCGCTCTCTAGTGGCGCAGTCATGCTTTACCCTACTGATACAGTCTATGCGATCGGTTGTGATTTGAATGCCAAGTCGGCGGTAGAACGAGTGCGGCAAATTAAACAGCTAGCAAACGATAAACCATTGACATTTTTATCTCCCTCGCTTTCAAATGTGGCAACTTATGCCTTCGTAAGTGACACAGCCTATCGGATTATGAAACGCCTGATTCCAGGGCCATACACGTTTTTGCTCCCAGCTACGAAGTTAGTACCGCGATTGGTGCAAAGCCCCAAGCGGAAAACTACTGGAATTAGAGTACCAAACCATACTGTATGTTTGGAGTTGCTGGCAGCATTGGGCAATCCGATTATTTCAACTTCAGCACATCTGCCACCAGATGAAGCAGATAATGGCATGATTCGGATAGATCCTGAAACGATTCAGTCGCGGGTAGAGCTATTTGATCGTTTGGACAAGTTGGTAGACATAATTGTAGACACTGGCGAAGAACCTACTTATGAAGTATCTACCATCTTGGATATGACCGGAGACGAAGCAGCAATTATACGGAGGGGTTTAGGTTGGGAAACAGCAGCAGCATGGGTATAAGAATTCCACTTCACAGGCGCACCTTTCCGTTTCGGAAATTGTGATAAAAATAACTCCAGTTTTAAAATTGTCATATTTAAAAGCGATGTCTAGGATGGGCTGAACGGTTACGGCAGTGGATATAAGAGGATGGTGGCAAAACTTGGCACGGTAAGGTATTTGACAACTTTAAGAAAATGGCGGGTACTCGTGTGCCAGCGTTGAGATGGTGGCTTGTGAAAAAACCGACACATTGCCAGAACTGTAACTCTTTCGTATTTCCTATAGTTTTGATATATGAGCTTTAGATGTGAGCATTATATACGGCAAGTCTTGATGGATGAATGCCTAAAGATTCACAAGCCTTGGACGGTCTTGATTGCTGTGTCTGCGTTGTAATTACGGTGCAATACTACTGGAAAAGTCATGAAAGCTAACGTCGTCAATCTACCAAACTCTACACCCATTTTTGACAACCACATTTCAACTGAAGAATTTTCAGATAGCAGCAGCGATCGCTTGATTCAATTGCTGTCTGAGGAAATGCAAGCGCAAGTGAAAGCAACACCCAAGTGTGTAGAAGCTTTAGCAAAGCGCATAGCCGTAGAAGTAGAACGCATTTGTGACAAAAGCTCCCGCATTCAAACATCTGGGGAAATCAAGTCCTGGCAGATGACGTTGGGAAGGCATCGGATGCAAAAGTGCTTACGTTACTACCAACTAGGTTCCAAACAAGGGCGGGTGGAATTACATAGCAATTTGGGTGCTATGGTTTACCGCCATGTAACTATGTCTGGTTCGGAGTTGGGCTTTGATGCTCGTTACAGCCTGATTGAAGATTTTTTACAAGCATTTTATATCGAAGCGATCAAAGCTTTCCGTAGAGAAAACGAACTACCAGAGAATCACACGCCGCGTACTCAGCTGCAATTAGCTGAATACATGGCTTTTACAGAGCAGTATGCCAAACGCCGGATCAATTTACCTGGTGGTGCAAATCAGCAATTGATTATCTTGCGCGCCCAAGGTTTTGCTCGTCGTCAGCCCCAAGAAACTACCGTAGATATTGAAATGGCGGTAGAGTCTGCTAAGGGTGAAGAAGCAGAATCTTACCAGCGCAACTCGGCGGTGCAACAGCTGCGATCGCAAATGATCGCTCAAACTAATTTCGATCCATCTGAAGAATCAGAACGCGATCGCGTCATCACTGAATTGATGAAATATCTGGAGTCTCAAGGTCAATCTGATTGTATGAACTACCTCAGCTTAAAACTTCAAGACCTCTCAGCCCCAGAAATTGACCAAATCCTCGGTTTAACTAGCCGTCAGCGCGATTATCTCCAACAACGGTTTAAATACCACGTCGAAAAGTTTGCCAAACAACACCATTGGCAATTAGTACATCAATGGTTAGGCGCGGGTTTAGAGCAAAAGTTGGGTTTATCTTCCCAGCAGTGGGAAATCTTTGTGAATCAACTCACAGAACAGCAACAGCAAATATTACAGTTAAAAACTGCACGGGAAAACGACGTTGCGATCGCCAAAGCCATCAAATGCACCCCCAAACAGTTACAAAAGCGCTGGACTCAACTTTTAGAACTAGCATGGGCTATCCGCAACGGTCATACTGAGGCACAAACGGGCTAAACCAAAGCAAAATAACTGAATTCATCTAATCTCAGTCTTAGTTACTACATATAATTTTACAAATGATGTAATAATAAGGTGGGTTAAATAACACAAGACTATGAACCCTGTATTTTCTGAACTCTCCAGTCTTTCTAGAGCCGAAAAACTCCAACTGGTAGAGAATTTATGGGATGACATCGCTGCTACACCAGCAGCACTCCCGATTTTAGATTGGCAGAAACAAGAACTAGCCCAGCGCAAAACCAAATATCTGCAAAACCCTACTATTGGTAGTAATTGGGAAGATGTAAAAGCTAGAATTTCTTAAAGGCATGGCTAGACAATTAACTATAGCAATTCTGAATCATTCGTGAGAAAATTCTGAAGTACATAACATAAAAGATATATAGGACTCATATCTGATTTTTGAACAATATTTTAGATAAAACCTAGAGAAAACAGGCTTTTCAGTCTCAGTATGTTTTCAGAAATCAAATCGGAGTCCTAATATATGCTACAAAAATACAGGGCGTAGCTCTGAAGATGCAATTATTGGAAGATTTTATAAAAAATAGCTAAGACAAGCGTGAAATCACGTAAACAATAGCAATTAAAATGCTACTATATAGATACAAGCATAAAGAGATAATACCAGTACTAAGTGTTTTGTCTGGCTTAATCAGTACGTGGAAAAAAGCATTTTTCAAAAATGAAATAGCCCTGGATAATTTACAAGGATAGTTATGGGGATACTGTTTATAGTTTTTTTGGGGTGGTTTTTGATTTCTTTGTTAATTTATAAATTGACAAATTCACGTAAAAGACGCCTAGCCGATGTGATCATCCTGGTTATAATTGTTACAATGTGGCTTGTAAACTATCAATTAGTTGCGTTGATGATGCTATTTGTTGCTGGGTTTAATTACAGTATGGCTACTATACTATATTTATTTGTATCTTTAATAGGTGCATTTCTGAGCAGGAATCTGGTTAGATAACTTTTGGTTCACTGCTCCCCACTAAGAATGTTTTCGACTTCCTCTAAAGCGCGATTACATCCACATTTTCACAATCCCCTTTTAGTTACAAATATTACTTATAAATTTATTCAGTATTTTTTCACGAATGATTTAGGATTGCTATATCCTTTTCCTTGTCCAAATTATTAATACATTTGTATTTATCTAGTACAAAATTACTAAATTATCTTTCTATTTATCTTGTTTGGGTATAGCCAAAATTAAAAATTCATATTAAGCAACTGACTATTTGTTACAGCTTCTGTGAAATCCTATAATAAGCAGGACTTTTGGCACAGGGATTTAGGATGGCTCTGACTCAAGGCGGACGGGCAAATAAGTCTGGTAATATTTTAGAAGCAAATGTAGAAGCAATCTTGAATGGGCATAATTATTTCCAAATAGGGAACTATGTCCCAAAAGAATTTATACTAAATGCTACTTTATTACCAAAACGCTATGGAAAAGAAGTTTATATTGGAACTGGAATTTAATACGTATCTGAAGGTTGATTTTTATGTTGTAGGCTCATCTGTAATGCCATCTGGTTTAATTTTCGAGTGCAAATGGCAAGAAAGCCCCGGTTCAGTTGATGAAAAGTTTCCTTACTTGAACATGAACATTCAGCACTATTACCCTGCACCAACTATCGTAATTTTAGGGGGTGAAGGTATGCGAGAAGGCGCAAGCAAATGGCTGAAAGCAAGAGTTAACGATAACCATAATTTATTAGCAGTTTATAGCTTAGACAGATTCATTGCTTGGGCAAATAAAAATCTTTAAAAGATGTAATTAATAGTTCGTCAACCATGCCTCTATTTTTTATGTTTGAGTTAATTGAACGCGCCGCTTTAATTTTATAGGTTTCAAAATTGATATCAGTATAAATTTTTCTAATAAATTCACTATCAGAATTGCATACCATAACTTTGACACCACGACTTGCTAACTCTGCACAAGCATCTCTTAAAAGTTCTTGGTCTTTTTTACTAAAACAATTTTGACTATAAGCAGTGAAATAGCTAGTGTCACTGATAGGATGGTAGGGCGGATCAAAAAATACAAAGTCATCACTGCTAGTCGCATGATTTAGGACTTCTGTAAAATCTGCTTGTTTAATTTCTGCATGGGAAAGCGCTTCGGAAGCTGCTTTTAATAAAACCTCAGCACAAATATTGGGATTGTCATATCTGCCTAGTGGCACATTGAATTTACCCTGTGAGTTGACTCGATAAAGACCATTAAAACAAGTCTTATTAAGATAAATTAGACGAGCAGCTTTTTCTATATCAGTACCACTAGAGTTGTTTCTGACGCTATAGTAATAATCTTTACCATGTCGGCTTTTATGCTCTTTTAATAGATAAATTAATTCTTCGAGACGATTTCTAACACAACAATAAGCGTTAATTAATTCGGCATTAATATCAGTTAAAATGGCAGCACTTGGTTGGAGATAGAAAAAAACAGCACCACCACCTAAAAATGGCTCATAGTAATTTTTATAACTCTTGGGAAAATAAGGAATATATTGCTGTATTAACCGACTTTTACCCCCTGCCCACTTCAAAAATGGACGCGGGTTAGTTTCCTTTGAGACTTGAATTACCATTTATTTACAATTTAACTGAAAATAATTATGACTAAATAAAGCCAATATAACCGACGAACCAAATTTTAGATTAACTGGCTAATTTTCCAGCCGCATATATTACAATTGAGTAGATAAAGCATATCAAAACAAACGTAAGTATATAACAAGGCAGTTTACATTCAGATGTTTGATGGATTTTGGGATAACGTCTTTCGCTACCCTCGGTACTTAATTAGTATTGTCTTAGGCTTGTTTCTGAACACCTTTGCGCCATTAGTGCCATTATTGAAACGCCCTGTCACCTCGATCGCTATCTTGGGTTTATTTGTGAGCGGCCTAGTCTTCCTTACTTTCACCCTACGGGCAATGTTGGGCTTGAGTACAATCTAGACTAGCGTTATATCGGGGCTATACCCCACAGACAGTTGCTCTTGGCGTTGCTCCCGCTATCGTACTGTCTACCCAACTTGCATCTATTTTTGTCGTACAACCTCTGTGATGAGGCAAAATTTTTATGGCTACAAATCGTCGGGTTTCCCGCGTTGCTGAACTGATCAAACGGGAAGTTAGCCAAATGCTGCTTAACGGAATTAAGGATGACCGTGTGGGTACTGGAATGGTCAGTGTAACTGATGTTGATGTTTCCGGCGATCTCCAACACGCCAAAATCTACGTCAGCATCTATGGTACAGATGAAGCTAAGGTAGAAACAATGGCAGGCTTAAAGTCGGCCACAGGTTACGTCCGCAGCGAACTTGGGGCGCGGGTACGGCTACGTCGTACACCAGAAGTCATATTTCTCGAAGATCGCTCCATAGAACGCGGTAATAAAGTATTGGCACTACTAAACCAACTTAACCACGATCGCCCGCCAGAAAATCTGCTAGCAGTAGAAGACAGCACTGTTCAAAATGATGAAGAATTTTCCGAATAAGTAACTAAAACAACAATGTAACTTCAGAACAATTAATCTCAGCAAATCCGCCAAACAGTTTACAGACGTGACTAGATCGCGTCTGTTTTAATGTAAACATAACCTTATTCAGCAAGACACCTCTCTTCTTGTGAGCAAAACAAGGTTTAAACATTTTTCCTTGCTAAAACTCTATTCCTTTATGGTTGGAATATTCATTAATTCTGAATTCTGAATTCTGACTCCTGTTTATGTGTGTCCTGATTCCGAATTATTATTACTCCACCCTTTTACAGATGTTTTTCAAAAGAAAACTGATAATGTTAGTGCTGAAATTAACTAATAAATTACGGGCTTACTTAAGAAATTGTTAACAGATGCTATGGTTAAAGCCTTCGTAAGCTGATGCGCGTCTAGGTTGTACATTTTTGCATTCAGACCGTCCTTACGTCAATTGGTCATCTGTCCTTTGAAATACAAATGACCAATGACAACTCTCACGATTAAATATATAAATTAAATGCGTAACAGCTTAGTATACTTTAGCCGTTATGTTTTGCAACAGTTTATACCCTAGTAACTGACAAATATTATTGTGTTGTTTACCTTAGATAAATACCAGCAGTTATAGATCCAGCTTTTAAGGTGATTATTTGATATGTAAGCAATCGCGATATAAACTCTCCCCACCCACCAAATCTTGCCTAAAGACAGTAATGGCAAGACTTTCAGACTTGTGGCATCAAAGTCATACAGCTACATAAGCAGGTTAAGTTAATTACTCGGAATTTTTTTTGTAAAGCGGATTTTCCCGAAATGTCAGGATTCTTTGACTTTCTTAACATTTCTTGAGATAATTTCAGGAGATATAGCGTCAAAATAAAAATAGTTCCGTATAGCAAACTACAAAATTGTAGCCACAAGTCTAATTTCTGTAATGTTTGTTCCTAATTTTTAACGGGAACACTATCGTAAGTGTTAATTTGTGAGTAAAAAACATGAGTGTGAATACGGTGCCTTCTATCAATTACTACTCTCTAGATCTGATTCAAGACGAAGCACGCCGACTGGTGCAAAAGGGAATGATTAGCCGACAACAGCCAATATATACCCTCTGCCAATACATTCCAGCGAGAGAGTGGGTTTGCGTTGAATGTGAATTAGAGAAATGTGACTTTTTGTTACGCGATCGCATTGGCGACCTAATTGGTCGCGAACAGTGGGATAACGACTAAATCAATGTTTGATTTCGGGTTTGGGATTGGAAGTTTATTTTTGATGTGTGGATGTCACCATCAACGATTTAACGTTTAATCAGGAGGACAATCTCTGGTTTTTGATGAGCATTGCCCTATACAGAATCTTGCGTTTTTGATTAACACAGAAGCAGTTGAGTCTGAATTTATACAACTTTTCAAGTTAAAGAAGGCATCAAAACCATTTGTTCTGTACATCTGGTGTCATGGCTTGAGTTTAGTATGTAGATTCAGTGAAGTTCCTACATCGATCCAATAGAAGGGTAGGAACTTCACTTTTGACTCGCAATTTATTGCATCGCTTCTCTCAAGTAAGTAATAACCTGCTTGCTGTTCAAAGCCAAAATCTGTCTGAAAAAGTTTGCTAAGTCGGGCTAACGGACACCAGTTGCGACAACAAAGGGAAACTCCGCCAGCAACTGGCTCAACTTTCACAAAATCCAAAATTTGTATCGTATTTTTTCTGAAAAAATCTCGAAAAGCAGAGAAAAATCGGATGAACTATTATCCTACTTGCTCTAAATACTGATTAACGTCTTCAATGATGCGAGTAAGTTCAGCTTCAGTAGTCAGGCGGATGTTGACATTGCGGACAGTCAGCAAAACTTTGGCTGCGAAGGGCGTCGGCCAGATATTCGGATTACAAAAAACTTCTAAAAATACTTCACCCGTATAACGATATTCCAGGGGAGGCTGGGGAGTGACTCTACCACCGCCAGGAGTGGGTTTAGCAGCGATTGCTTTCAGGCGTTCCATCAGTTGATCCGTCGCTGTCTTTAATTCTCGTGCTGCTTGGGGTGAAAAACTGAAGGAGACTGAACCTTCAATTAAGTTCAATGTTAGAGGAATTGAAGACATATTTTTTTTATTAAAACTTCTTGATAAGTACTTATATTACCGGAAGAAGGGGTCTGAATCCCACTCTGATAGTTCCCGGTGTCTTCTTCAAAGACCATTAGTACCGCTTGGCGTAATTCGTTAGTCTGTCACTTTGATCGCAAGCACCAACCTCGTTGGCTTTTTGCAGCGAGCTAGTGTAGGTGAGGGCGACAGCTGCCCCATCCTGGACGAGGCGTTTAGCGATCGCCGCCCCTAGAACGCGTGAGCCACCAGTTACCAATGCCACCTTACCTGTAAGTTTTTTGTTACTCATAATATTCTTTTGTCGTTAAAGTTTTGTATCGTCTGGTATAGATATAAAGCGTGGGGGTAAGCCTGTCAATAAATTATTATACTGATTGACATCTGATGTATTAATAACAAAGTTAATTACAATATTACTTAAAAATTAATGCTAAAAATACGCGGTTATTTCTAAAGCCATTAACAATAAATATCCAGCTTGTAGCTGGCGTTAGTTAAAAATAATCTCAACAAAACGATCTAAAATATAGAGGCTATAGAGAGACTTAGCTCTTACTGCGTAAGACTTTGATACACTTTGTTTGTGTTTATTTGTATTTTGAGGTCTACATTAGAAGTCATAGAATTTGATGTGATAAATTATCTATGACTTACGATAACCGCGCTGAAGTAAGAAAGGTTTTAATTATTACCCTACTACTCAACCTATTTGTAATGGGATTGAAAGCACTTGTGGGCTACTGGACAGGCTCTTTGAGTTTGCTAGCTGATGCCTTGCATAGTGTGACAGATAGCGCCAACAACGTTTTAGGATTAATTGCGAGTAAATTTTCTTCTCCACAACCCGATCGCGAACATCCCTACGGACACAGCAAGTTTGAAGCTGTGGGCGCTCTAGGAATAGCCTCATTTTTAGGAATAGCCTGTTTTGAAATTCTGCAAGGAGCAATCGAGCGAATTCTCAAAGGTGGTGGTGAACCGATAAAAATATTGCCACCTGAGTTGTGGTTATTACTAATTGTGCTGGGTGTAAATATTTTTGTGGCGTTTTATGAACGTGCTGTGGGTAAGCGGGTAGGTAGCTCAATTCTCATAGCTGATGCGACACATACGATGAGCGATATTTGGGTAACAATCTCTGTAATTGGTGGCTTGATAGGAGTTTGGCTAGGTTATCAATGGATGGATTTGGTGTTAGCTTTTCCTGTCGCCTTGTTGGTATTTTGGAGTGGCTGGTCAGTTTTAAAAGAGAATTTGCCTTGGCTTGTAGATCAAATGGCGATCGCACCAGAAGCAATACACGCGATTGCTACTTCTGTTCCAGGCGTAATTAACTGTCATGCGATCGCTTCTCGCGGTGTTCTTAGTCGTCAAGTGTTCATTGAAATGCATTTAATAGTGGATGCAGCAGACGTAGAAACCGCCCACCACATCACTGAAGAAGTAGAAAGCCGATTAGAAGAACGGTTCCGTCCAGTGAGGATTTTAATTCACGTCGAGCCACCAGCATATAAGTCTGAGCAAATTAGCTTTGAAACTGGAGCAAAATAGTCTCAACAATTGAAAATCACGCCCTGTTCTGATGTTCGGAAACCTTATACTCGTAGGGTATTATTAATGACCAATTATTTTAATACTCTTGGACGAGCTACTAGATTTTACGGGCTACAACGTACATATTTACAGTTGCATAGTCTTCAAGTCCAGGAACTTTTCTCAGAAAGTGAAGCAATGGCATCAATTTGGAAGCTCCTTCAACAGCATTTATCCTCTCGCTTACAATAGTAAATCCAGCTTGATCAAAGGCTTGCAGGAAGTCGCGGCGCTTGAGTTTATTGAGTCCAAGTTCATAGACCGAATGGCACTCGACTCCGGGATGGCATTTATTGTAAGCTGCGACAACACGCGCATCGCCAATAATCAGATGCCCCCACGGTAGCTTGATGGGCTGTCCGATTGCGTGAAATCCATGATCGCCATAGGGACTGTAGTAGAGTGGACTAAAACCAGTTATCAGTAAGCCCCCTTCCCGTAAAAGCCGTCTGATTGAGAGAAGAACTCTATCTATGCCCATGATGTGTTCAAAAGTGTCTTTGGAAATTATGACATCAACCTTGCCGTCAAGCGTCGTTATGTTGTCAATATCCAACTGATGAAACTCTATTCTGTTGGCGATATCTGGGAAGCGTTCCGCTACTATACGCTGGGCAAATGATATGCGACTACCAATGAGGTCAAGACCAATCACCTGCTGCGCTCCCGAAATTGCTGCATCAATGGACAGGGCGCCATGTCCACAGCCGATCTCAAGGACGACTTTGCCAGAGAAGTCTGGCCGGCCGCCGAAGCGACGCCAGTACTTCTGCGAATCAATGATTTGTTTCTCAAAGTATTTAAGGGAGAGGGACTCATCTTCTACAGCAAAAATGTCTTCACTAAATTTGTAGTTTACAGATGGATGTGTAAAAGTTTCCTTATTCATCTAAATTAAATCCTTCAAAGGGTGATGTGTAAAAAGCTGAAACAACGTATTTACGTTGATACACAATATGGTTCTTTTGTACAGTCTGTAAGTACTATAGTTAGCCCTTTTAAGGTGGGTAAAATGTTGGTCAACAAATTCCTTTTTAACCTATGCTACTCTGTGTCCTCTGTCTTCAAAAGTGACGCTCATACATTGCTAACGCTGCGTTAAGAGATTCCTGGAAGCTCGTGTTCCGATTTTTCGTTCACTCTGGAGTGGTCAGGTAAACTACTTTGAAACCTCAGATAATGTTTTAAAACAGAAGGTGCAATTTTGCCGATGACGACAAATCAAGGTTTTATCCGTGTATTGAGATACTTAGGTGTGCTAATTATGAAAGCAAAAGACCCTTTTAAAACATCTTTTCAGAGTTACAGAGAACGTAGAGAGAAAAAAGAGATTTTTTGAGTTACTCGAAAGGGCTAATTCTATGTATGTTCCTCCGTTCAAAAAACAGTGTCAGAGTTAATGGGTGTTATGGTGGAAACAGCTAGTTACTTTACTTTTGCCACAAGCGATGTCAGCTTTGTGTGTTAAAGCTTTTAGCTATTATTGAAAATTCAAGCTCTAAGCCGTTTTTAGTATATTTACGCGTCCCCCTGTGTTGGAATGGAAACCGTAGTATGTTAGCATAACTATGGAGATAATAACTCTTTTTGGAGTTTTGATCAATAAAAAATAATTCTATGTTGGTGTTAACTCGTGTAGGAAGCAACCAATTCTGCGACGATCGCAACTAGTTCTCCAGGATCGACAGGTTTAGCCACATGAGTCTGAAAACCCGCTTCCAGAGCACGGTTACGATACTCGCGATCGCCATAAGCAGTTAAGGCGATCGCGGGGAGTTTTTCATAAATATCAGGCTTCAGTGCTCGGATTTTACGGATAAGGGTGTAGCCATCTTCATCAGGCATAGCAATATCACAAATCAAGACATCTGGTTGTAACTCAGGTAATACTTTCAATGCTACCCCTGCCGATGCAACTGCCATAATGGTGGCTCCATCAGCTTCCAACACAGTAGTAATGTAAAAGCGGCTATCATCATCATCATCAACTACGAGGATGTTTAAGCCAGCAAGGGGAAGAGCAGGTTCCATAACATCTCCATTAATGTTGATCGAATAAAATGTATTTCCAATCAGCTGCTTGTTTTTTTCTCTGTCACCATACCATTGGTAATTTTACTGCGATCGCGCCGGTTTTCCTAGAAAAAATTCAAGTCGTCCAGCTACCATCTAATTGACGGTTAATTCTTCCCTGGCATTTATATTTATTGCCTGTATAAAATCTCATTGATAAATTTCACCGAACAAGGCAAAAGTTAAAAGGTAAAAGATAAAAGAAAGAATAATTTTAGGACTTACGCAAGTGTCATATTTTTTTCGTAGAGGTTGTCCATAGTCAAGGGTCAAGAGTCAATTAACTAGTCCTATATAGACCTGGACTCTGGAACACCAGATGCTTCAAGTCGGCTTTGCTGACGCCAGTCGCTCATAAAGGAAACCATTTAAGACCGTGCTGGCTCCCCAACGCACCAAGGCATCTGGTTAGTCCAAATTATGGTGAAGATGCTTGAAAATATATATAGATATTGCTTTAAATGTGAGAGCCAACCATGACTGAAGCCAAGACTACCCGTACAGCCCGTCGGGGACGAATATTCCCTGAAATTCAGTGGACAAAGGAACAAAAAGCGCAACGTGAAGCCGAACGCGAAGCTTTTTACCAACGTTGTAAACCAGTATTTGATAAAGTTAAATCAGAATTAATTGAAACTCATTACAACTGGTATGTTACTGTTGAACCTCATAGTGGAGAGTATTTCGTCAATCAGGATTTAGAAGTGGTTTGGCAACAGTGTCGTGAAAAGCATCCTGGTAAAATACACCATACTTTCCGAATTAATGAGTCGGGAGCTTGCGGCACGATATGATAAACGGTTTTTTTGGTGATCAGGATGCGCTACTTTTCGAGATTAATTTAATAACATCCGATGGATTAGAATTACCAGTTGATGCAATGTTGGATAGGGGTTTTTCATCCTGCTTGGCAATTAATGACCAAGATTTAGACGCACTTAGTTGGACTTATTTTGACTGCAAAGAAGAGTATCTAGAAAATTTCGCAAGAGTCAATCACAATCTAATAACTACAAGAAAGCTTTGGATAAATTAGCAAGAATTCATTTGAAAGTCAGTAGGCAGCGTAAAGAGCAATGCTTGTGAAGTTAGCAAGGTGCGTTATTCAGTCGGCAGATTTGATTGCCTATGAAGACTTGCAAGTGCGTAACATGGTTAAAAACCATAAATTAGCCAAAAGTATCAGTGATGCGGCATGGCATCAGTTCCGATGTTGGCTTGAATATTTTGGAAATATTTATGGCAAGGTAACTGTTGCTGTAGCTCCACAATATACCAGCATCGACTGTTCATCTTGTGGCAGACAAGTTAAGAAAACTTTGTCAACTCGTACCCATAAATGTGTTTGCGGATCTGAGTTGTGCATGGATGAGAACACAGCGCTGAACATTTTGGCTAAATCATTAAGAACGGTGGGGCACACCGGGATCTACGCTTGGGGACAGAACGACCTATGTCTAGACTTGGAAACAAGTTGAGATAAGTCGGCTGGTTGAACCAAGAATCCCCCGACTTCAAGTTGGGGGAGTGTCAAATCATTCCCACTCAATGGTTCCAGGTGGCTTGGAGGTGATGTCATAAACCACCCGATTCACCCCTTTCACCTCATTCACAATTCGAGTAGAAATCACTTCCAGGACATCATAAGGCACTCTTGCCCAATCAGCAGTCATGCCATCTTCACTGGTAACAATCCGCAAAACAATGGGGTAGGCGTAAGTACGTTGATCTCCCATAACGCCAACACTACGAATTGGCAGCAATACAGCAAATGCTTGCCAGAAATCATGATACATACCGCGTTGGTTAATTTCTTGCCGCACAATCAAATCGGCATCGCGCAAAATATTTAACCGCTCAGATGTAACTTCCCCCAGAATCCGAATTGCTAAACCAGGCCCAGGAAAAGGTTGCCGTTGAACAATTTCTTCTGGTAAACCAATGGAACGCCCAAGTTTGCGGACTTCATCTTTAAATAGTTTCCGCAGAGGTTCCACTAATTTAAATCTTAAGTCTTTGGGCAAACCGCCAACATTGTGATGACTCTTAATTTTCACCGCTACCCGCTCACCAGTTTGGGGATCGACGTTGGTGTCCGCAGATTCGATCACATCTGGATAAAGAGTCCCTTGAGCTAGATAGTCAAAGTAACCGAGGCGCTTGGATGTTTCCTCAAATACACTGATAAATTCGTGTCCGATGCGGCGGCGTTTTTCTTCAGGATCTGTAATCCCAGCAACTTTAGCCAAAAAACGATCGCGAGCGTTAACATATTCAACAGGAATGTGAAACTGCTCTTGAAACAGCTTTACCAATCGCTCTGGCTCATATTTTCGCATAAAGCCTTGATCGATAAACACACAAGTTAGTTGCTCGCCAATTGCTTTATACAGTAAGAAAGCCAAGGTAGAAGAATCCACTCCACCAGACAGCGCCAACAGCACCCGCTTATCGCCAACTCTGGCGCGAATTTCTCGAATTGCCTCTTCGACAAAAGCCGCTGTTGTCCAAGTGGGTTCGCAATCGCAGATATGGTAGACAAAATTACGGATTAATGCTATGCCACCAAGAGAATGCACCACCTCTGGATGGAACTGAACGCCGTAAAGCTTCTTTTCGTGGTCAGCAATGGCAGCACAGGGAGTATTTTCTGTATGTGCCAGCAATTCAAATCCTGATGGCATTTGGATAACTGAGTCTCCATGACTCATCCACATGGTAGTGCCATCTTCAACATTAGTAAGCAAATCTGTGGGATCGTCAATATATAATGAGGCTTTGCCGTATTCACCTCGATCGGCCTTTGCCACTTCCCCACCGAGTTGGTTTACCATCAACTGCATCCCATAGCAAACACCCAAAACGGGTATTCCCAAATTCCAGATTTCTGGGTCACAATGGGGAGCGTTATCACCATAAACTGAACTTGGGCCACCTGAGAGAATGATTCCCTTGGGATTAAGTTGGCGCAAATGTTCAGAAGTAGTGCGATAGGATAAAACTTCGGAGTATACTTGAGTTTCGCGGATGCGACGGGCAATCAGCTCAGAATATTGAGAGCCAAAATCCAGAATTACAATCAATTGGCGATCAAGCCGCCCAAAATTTTCCAATGTTTGGGGCGCTTGTTCTGTTGGTAGAGTCACCGCTGTATTCATGACGGGAGAATTATCTCTGTTAAGGATAAATAGATGCTTTGTGGTCTATGGTGATACTATTATCCAGCCTGGATAGGCTGATAATGGTATAGAAAGCCTTGACAAACGCTAATTTACGTGCATTTGTCAAACCCCGAAGTTGGATATGGTATTAAAACGATAAATCTACCCTAGAGTGGTTACTTAAAGTATTATTTTTTTGGATTGTTTACGATTATTCATAATAAATTAACATAATTTTCCCATCAACAGACCAGCAGTTTTACTCTTCACGATAATTTTGCGATCGCGATCAAAGAGAATAGAGCCACAGACTGTTACTTTTGTGCCGCTTTCGCTATGACTTTGGATGTATTCTTGGGCACGAACATCGATAGTTTCGGCGATCGCACTGTAAACTTTATTTACCCAATCACTACCAGTTGCAGTATCTATGGATTTTAGGTGTGTGAGTGCTGCTTCAGCAGTTGCACTGTTAAATACAGCTTGGATATCTGGTGATTTTAAACCTGCGATCGCACAGTGCGCTGCCAAAATTTCCCGGCGTCCATCAGCTAAGTAATGGTGGGTGTGAAAAATCCCTCCAGCCAGCTTCATCAGCTTACCATGATAGCCAAATAATAAGATTTCTTTTACACCCAGTACATCAGCTTCTACTAACATTGGCCCAAGCCAGTTAGCAGTTTTGACTAATTGTTCAGGATTAATCCCTAGTTTACGCGCCAAATCTAGGCCATTTTCCCCGATACAGAATACCAAAGTTTCAAAACGATTGGCTTTATTTTGTAATTGGGCCCGAAAAACGGCAAGTTGATCTGGTGTACTTAAAGGTTGAGAAATACCGGTTGTGCCTAAAAGAGAAAGTCCTTCAACCACACCAAAAGCAGAATTTGAAGTCCGAACAGCAAGCGATCGCCCTTCGGGTAAAATAATCGTCACCGTGATTTTTTCCCCAGGTGCTAGCATCCGTTGCAAATTCTCTTGCAACAGCTTTTGAGCATAAGCATAAATAGCAGGCTCGTCATCAGCATTTAATTGCTTACCAATCCCTTCCCCACCTTTAATAATTACAGCTTCATCACCCTGTTCTCGCCATTCTACCAATGCCCAAATCGGCGTATTTCTGGTCAAATCGAGATTATCACCAGGATCGCTGCGAGTGATTGCCAAAGCTGTATTCTCAGATAGTCCTGCTACCTGTTCAATTGGTATTTCTGCAATTTGAGCGGGTTCAATCAAATCTACTGATGCTATGCTTAGGGGTTGGCGATCGTGTAACCAATGTAAAGCTGCAACAGCAGCAGCACAGGCAAAGACGGGAAGTGTGTATCCAGAAAGGGACATTTTTTAAATTCAAAAGTCAAAATAATTCTTCAAAATTGTTCGCCCAGCGTTTCCTAGAGAAGACAGTTTCAGATGGCAATTTAGACCGCAACTGTAGCTTACTTTCTTCAGGGTAACGTTCCTGGTCAGGGATGTAAGCAACATTAAACTCAGCACTAAGAATCTAAGAACTCTCTTCATTTTGCTGCAACGCACTTGTTAGACCGCTGCCAAAAATTATAAACTCTTTTTTAAAGCTATTTTACACTATTTGTAATTACTAAAATAGTAGATGTAGCTACTAGCAATAGTCCATAAAAAATAGCAAGTGACGGTGCTCGTAAAGCCTTAGATAGAGAAACTTGTGGTTCACTTTTGAGTGGTTGTAGTGGATAGACCAACCCTTCTGGCATTGATTCATTCTCAAAACTCTCATCTAGTGCTTTTTGATTGTTTAAATATTCAGTTAGAACGCTTGCCTTTCTAATGCAAGAGTATTGTACTCTCCAATAAAAAGCTTCTAAAAACCAAAAACTTATGATCACAACGTATCCAACTAATATAATTGGAGCAGATTTAATAGAAAAAGACCAGCCCATAGTAGCAGTCCAAATAGCAATTGCAGCAGTTTTTATTTGAAGAAGATTAACAGTAAAGTTTGCAATCTTTTTCTCTAGTTCCTCAGCACCTTGCTGGAGCATTGTTATTTGAAATTCAAAGCGATTCATTTAATTAGAACCATTATCTAATATTTTTTGTTGATCAGCCTTATAAATTAAATTCTGTAGGTAAGCAGAAGTGTGTAGTATCATATCGCTATTGAACAATACAAAAATATCAAGATTTTGAATGAACCATTCAAAACTAAATCAGGATACAGATCTACAATCCGTGAAATAATCCAATCAGACAGATTTTCATCTAGAAGGAGTTTCACAGGGATACCACAAACAACTTCTTCTCACGATCAGCAGCAAAAGCAAGACACGCTTTGATGTCTTCAGAAGTTAATTCAGAAAAATCCTCTAGGATTTCTGCTTCAGTCATTCCGCCTGCAAGATACTCCAAGATATCATAAACAGTGATTCGCATTCCCCGAATACAGGGTTTCCCACTGCGTTTTCCAGGTTCAATCGTAATAATGTCGTGGTAATTCATAAAAATCACAGATCACTCTTGGTCAGTTGGCTCCAACCCAGTATTAGGCTGCTGACTACTGCTTCTTGGTGCTTCTAACTTTTGGCGAATCGCTGCTTGAACCTTCTCATCAAAATCGGGATCATCGGGGCTTGCAACAATCCTACGCGGACGCTGATTAATCCTGTCCAAATATGCTTGAAAAGCAGCTTGATCCCCGCGATGCTTGAGAAAATACTGTTTCAATTCAACATCAGACATTGAATCGTAATTAATTTGGCTCATCAGACAACTCTCCGTTGGGTAAAATTTGAAATTCAATCTCTTCGTCATACCCAGCAAGGATGTATACATTACGAGTCCGATTATCAACACAAATGAGGTATATGGGTTGAAGCATGATATACGTCAGTTGATAGCTAATACGATACAAACTTGCTACTTGAGCAGCAGTAGGCATTTTACTTATTAATTACACCAAAATTACGAATTACGAATTAGTAATTAGTTAAACACCTACTTCTAATAATAGAGCTTCCATAGCTTCCCAAGAAATTCCTTGTTGAATATAACGGGGTGCTTCAGGATTGTAAGGACTGGCTACTCGGTCAATGTTGAGGATGTTTGCCCCATCTGGTAGAACTGGTACATCTGCATCAAATGCCGTTGGGCGCATCAAAGAACTAGAAAAGCCTTTGAAAATAGCAATTGTATCTTGCTCATCGGCAATTACCACCGTTATAATTAGGACTTCTTTGGTGCGTTTAGCGGTGTATTGTTCCAGTCGCTTGCCAATGGAATTCATTTTTTTAAGAGTAAGGGTAAGGTGGTGCAGCGACGGTTACTGTGGTGTGGCTGAACGTCCCTGCTTGCCCAGCTTAATCAAAACAAAATAGCTTAAGTAAAGGACATAAATTACTAAACTAGTTATGCCAAGAAAACCTAAGAACTCAGCCTTGCTGTTAGCATGAAAATATTCTTTGAATAGTAACGGAGCCTCGAACCAGACACTACAATAGGGAGTCTTCAGCATATTGGCAGAAAAAGCACAACCCAAAAAAGGGATAAAGGCTAGTGTGCCCAAAAAACAATAAACAGTTGTCGCCCAGCGCCAAGAGGTAAAAATAAATTTCAAAGATCCACTGGTTTGATACTCAATTTCATCGTTGATATCCACCCAGAACCACAGCGAAATCGGGATCAAAATCTGAGCTATCAACCCAGAGATAAAGCTAACTGGATACTGAGCAATCATTAAGTAAATTGTGATTGCCACCAAGCTTGATACTCGCCAGTATATAGCCAATAAGCGTTGTATGCCTTCCGCTTTTTGTACAAATGCCCAAATCAGAAGAATTAGCGGAATAATTACCAGGAATAATACTGCCAGTCGGTAATCAATCCAGACGAAAGGTCGAAACCAAATATCATAGTTCATATTTTTTCTCAAACAATAGATAAAAAGAAGTCAGGAGTCTGAATAAATCAAGTGAGATTTTATACCACTACCTGATTGTAGACTGCTAAATAAGGCAGGGGTATTAAACCCTTTTATTCAGGAGTCAGTCGGACTCCAATTCATCCTGAATTCTTCTTGATAATAGTTTATTGAACCTCGTATGACTAGAAGTCACGAGTATTACAAAAAATTTATAGGGGCGTACAGATGTACGCCCCTAATGCCAAATAATTTGTTGTTTAATTTATGAAAATCGCAACTTATCCTTTTAGAAGAAGCCTATTGATTCAAATAAAGAATTTATTTTTTGTTTCCACGACTAAAATCGGGGGCTTTAAATAAAACGCTTGCAAGTGGAGGATATTGGTGAGTTTCCGCGTCCCCCACTCTAGGCGTCTTCTTTAGTCAATGCTGGTTGTTTGCTGACCAAACAACAGAAAATCCAGTTGCCTCAATTTCTAGTCGTCGTAAACCCGGCATTCAATTGCATCTGGGTTGTCATCACAATACTGTTCTAGAGAGTTTTTTGGCTTGCTTTGGCGCTTGTGGGAAGCTTCGGCTTGCAATTCTTCTACTGCATCCCAAGCAGCAGCACACTCTGGTGAGTTGCTACCGTTAATATCACAGACAGTACGCGCTTGTTCCACTTCTTCTTGGATTTTCTCTTGGATATCGCCTTTTGCTGTTTCTTGGATGTTGGTCATTGCTTTATGTCTCGTTGTGTGCTGTTAATTCTAGTATAGAAAATGTTCAGAAATGGCAGTTTTTCGCTTAATTACTAACCATTCTAACCATTTAGCCGATGGTAAGTTAGTTTTTTAGCCTATTGATTTATAACCAATACAGCAAGCCTACCCTATCTATAATGCATTTACCTTTATTTTTTAAGATTTTGTGGAATTAGTAGCATAGATAAATAATCATACAATATATTTAGATGCCTATATTAGGGAATGACAACCCCAGCTTCTTGGGATGGAGGAGACAAAGGGCTGGCATCAATTATTGTAAGATGCAATTCTTCCCAAAATAAAAAGTCAAAACCTACTAGCCTAAAATAGAGAAAGAAGCTCAAAACTTATGGCAGACCAAATGCAGTGGGCAAATGCCCTATCAACCCGTCATTCTCTGGAAGCCGCTGTTACAGATGTGGTAGAACGAGCTGTTTCATCGTTAACAGCACCTGCGGATCTAGGACTGGTATTCATTTCGTCTGCTTTTACCAGTGAGTATTCCCGACTGTTACCCTTGTTAGCTGAAAAACTTTCTGTGCCTGTGCTAATTGGCTGTAGTGGTGGTGGTGTAATTGGGACGACAGTTAGCGGAGAAACCCAAGAATTGGAAGCTGAACCAGCTATTAGCTTGACTTTAGCACACCTTCCAGGAGTAAAGATTCAAGTTTTTCATATTGTTGCTGAAGAATTACCTGACTTAGACAGTTCGCCAGATGCTTGGCTTGATTTGATCGGTGTACCACCATCACCGAAACCGCAGTTCATCTTGCTGTCTAGTTCTTTCGCTTCAGGAATCAACGATTTGTTGCAAGGGCTAGATTTTGCTTATCCAGGATCGACGATCATCGGGGGACAGGCTAGTGGTGGAGGTATGGGTGGTCGTGTTGCCCTTTTTTGTAACGATACTAACGGCGAGAAACAGCAAAACTTGTATCGTGAGGGCACTGTTGGTATAGCTTTGACTGGCAATATTGTTTTGGAAACGATTGTTGCCCAAGGATGCCGACCGATTGGCAAGCCATTGCAAGTTACAAAAGCCGATCGCAATATTATTTTAGAGTTAGATGAGAAAGTGCCTTTGGTGGTGTTGCGAGATTTGATTGCCAGTCTCAGCGAACAAGAACGCATTTTAGCACAGCACTCTCTGTTTGTTGGTGTGGCAATGGATGAATTTAAGCTGGCTTTGCAGCAAGGAAACTTTTTAATTCGTGGTATTCTTGGAGTCGATCCAAATGCTGGGGCGATCGCAATTGGCGATCGCGTTCGTCCTGGTCAAAGGCTGCAATTCCACCTCCGCGATGCCCAAGCCTCTGCTGAAGACCTCGAATTACTCCTCCAAAGTTATCAACATCAACGAGAATCTGAACCCTCGGCTGTAGCTGCTTTAATGTTTTCTTGTCTGGGACGAGGTGAAGGACTTTATGGTAAACCTAACTTCGATTCTGAACTATTTCAGCGCTACCTTAACGATATTCCTATAGGTGGCTTTTTCTGTGGCGGTGAAATCGGCCCTGTTGGTGGCAGAACCTTTTTACACGCCTACACTTCAGCATTTGGAATTTGTCGCCAAAATCAGTAATCAGTGCTGAGTGCTGAGTGCTGTTAGCGGAAGCGGGGCGTTTAGCCCGTGCTGAGTATTGAATCACCTTGTAACTCTTAACTCTTATTCAGTACAAGCGTGCTGTTATTATCAATCATCGTCAAATTTCCATTAGTGACGATGCTTGGATTGGGTTGTGATGCACTATATGTCTGAATGTAGCGCCGCACTTCTGGGGGAAAATGAGGGTAATCTAACACCGCATCTCCATCGGCAATAGTTGCCCAGAAGTCGCGCAAACCAGGAGCTAATTCTTTTGCCTGTGATAATGGTAAGTTTAATGGAGAGTGAGTTAATAGCTTGATTAAAAAAGGGAAAGAGCGATCGCCCATCCACTGCCTTGATGACTGTTGCAAGTCGGGGAACTCAGGCACTGACTCTACGCGATGGGATAAAATTTGCAACGATTCTTTACCTTGGTTATCCCGATGAAACTCCAGCACTCGATAAGGGTGAGGATAGCTAACTAAAGAACCAGTGGTAATATCATATACCCCATCGGAGTAAGCAATATCCTGAACGTGCAAATGCCCCGTAAACACTAACTTGACTCCGTAGCGCCTCAACAGCTGCAATAGTTCTGCTGAATTCGACAACATATAGCGATTTGCCAGTGGATGGTTCGATTGATTGGGCAAATGTTCCACTACATTATGATGCACCATCACCAAAACTAAGTCATCACCAGATTCTGCCAGCACCTCTTCTAACCACCATAGCTGTTTGGCATCCAAACATCCCACTTGCTCACCCTGGTCATTAAAGGAGTTAGAATTTAGTCCAATCAGCTTAACTCCAGGCAGTAATTGACGAATGTAGTAAATCTGGCGTGGATCTTCGTAGCCAAACTTCGTGTAATAGTAGGGAAAATCTGCAAAAGCAATTGATTGCCGATCGCCCAACAGCACAGGAACGTCATGATTACCAGGAATAACATAGACAGGAAAAGGTAGTTGGGCTAAACATTGTTGTAACCAGGCGTGATTCTCTGGTTCGCCGTGCTGGGTTAAATCTCCTGGCAACAACAAGAAATCTAAATCGAGTTGTGTTAAATGTTCTAGTACACTTTTAAATGCTGAGATACTTACTTCCACCAGATGAAATCGGCTGGGATGATCCCAGATTGTGTGAGGAAGTGCCAGGTGTAAGTCGCTGACTACCGCAAAGCGAAAATTGAGAGTCATTGATTTATGAAAATGTTAAAAGCAGGGGTTAAAATAAGCCTTTTCCCAAAAGTATAACGCTTGCTTTGTTTCCCTGCGTAGGAGTGCGTATACTTAATATTTGTATACATTAAGCATTGATTACACATTGTGGTGACAATTGACTTAAGGGTTAATCATAAGTATTTAATCTCCAAAAATTATTGGAAATTTGATTGCTAAAAATTATTAATTAACGCTCGAATAACTGGGCGATCGCTTCTATCTGCACCTAAACAAACAATTAATGGGTAATAATTCAATAGTGTTAGTGGTACGAAATGCGATCGCATAGCTCATTGTAGACATCGCTTTGTTTTCTGCTACTCCCCTTTTCGATAAAATAACTGAGCAGATCGGTAAAGAACAGGTTCAGAATCATGGCTCAAGCTAGTATTGGGATTATAGGTGGTAGCGGTCTTTACAAAATGGATGCGCTCAAAGATATCGAAGAAGTGCGAGTCGAGACTCCTTTTGGTTTACCATCTGATGCTTTGATTCTGGGAACTTTGGATGGTACACGGGTAGCGTTTTTGGCGCGTCATGGCCGCAATCACACGCTTTTACCCTCTGAGTTACCGTTTCGCGCTAATATCTATGCAATGAAGCAATTGGGTGTGAAGTATTTAATTTCAGCTAGTGCTGTGGGTTCCTTGAAGGAAGAGGCGAAACCACTGGATATGGTGGTACCAGATCAGTTTATTGACAGAACAAAAAATCGAATTTCAACGTTCTTCGGTGAGGGAATTGTGGCTCACATTGCCTTTGGCGATCCGATTTGTCAGAATTTGGCGACTGTGTTGGCAGATGCGATCGCATCTCTCAATTTACCAGAAGTTACTCTCCATCGCGGCGGTACTTATGTGTGCATGGAAGGGCCAGCTTTTTCTACTAAGGCAGAATCGAATCTTTACCGCAGTTGGGGTGCAACAATCATTGGGATGACGAATTTACCTGAAGCGAAGTTGGCAAGGGAAGCCGAAATTGCATACTCAACTTTAGCGCTGGTGACAGATTACGATTGTTGGTATGCAGAGCATGACACAGTGACAGTGGAGATAGTAATTGGCAATTTGCTGCGGAATGCAGTGAATGCTCAAAGAGTGATTCAAGAAACTGTGCGGCGCTTGAGTGAAAATCCACCACCGAGTGAGGCGCATTCGGCGTTGCAACATGCGATTTTGACTCAGTTGGATAAAGCACCAGCAGCGACGAAAGAAAAGTTAGGGTTATTGTTGCAGAAGTATTTGTAGTGTTGGTGATGAATGAGCCATGTCTACGCCTACGCAGTTTCTTAGTACAGTTTTGCGTAAAAGCATAGCGTTTTTAATGCAGAGGAACACATTGGCATTGTTAGCCAACGCATTGGCATTGTAAGCCGACACAATGGCATTGTTAGCCAACGCAATGGCATTGTTAGCCGACGCAATGGCATTGTTAGCCGACACAATGGCATTGTTAGCCAACGCAATGGCATTGTTAGCCGACACAATGGCATTGTTAGCCAACGCAATGGCATTGTTAGCCGACACAATGGCATTGTTAGCCAACGCAATGGCATTGTTAGCTGACACAATGGCATTGCAGGGGATTGCAAAATTTAATTTGTTAGGAATTAATGAAATACTGTATTTAGATTAGAGCAAGAGCGATCGCTACGACGGGCTATTTGGTGACGCACCATCATTTGAAATTATAGAGGTGATCGCTTAATCCTAAGTTCGGGCGCAAGCGTAGCCCGTTGTAGATATCGCTCATTACTAAAATCTCTTTGTGACAGACAATACCTCGCTGATATAATCACCTGTCTATGTTTGATAACGTCTGTCGCTTTTTAGCAGAGTCATTTTCAGCCGATTTCGCTACTTGGTTACTTGGCGAATCTATTGCACTCACCCAACTCAGTCCATCAGAATTATCCCTCGAACCGATTCGAGCAGATGCGTTAATTCTGTTACAGTCAGATGAAATTGTTCTGCATATCGAATTCCAAACCGAAGCAAAAGCCGAAATTCCCTTTCGGATGACTGATTATCGGTTACGGGTATATCGCAGATTTCCCCGAAAGCGGATGCATCAAGTTGTCATTTACCTGCAACCCACCACATCCGAATTAGGTAAGCATTCAGCTTTTGTTTTAGAAAATACTCGTCATGAATTTGGAGTCATTCGTCTTTGGGAGCAACCAAGCGAGATATTTTTAAATACACCTGGTTTGTTACCGTTTGCAACCCTCAGTCAAACTGAGGATAAAACGCGAACATTACAACAGGTTGCACAAGCTATTGAGCAAATAAATGATACTCGGATACAAAGTAATATTGCTGCGTCAACGGCAATATTGGCTGGGTTAGTATTAAACAAGGAACTGATTAAAAGGTTATTACGGAGTGATGCTATGCGCGAGTCTGTAATTTATCAGGATATCCAGCAGGAAAAAGCTTTATCGATTGTTATGCGACTACTTCGCCGTAAGGTCGGAACTGTTCCACCTGCACAGCTATTGAAAATTCAAGCTTTAGACTCAATACAGTTGGATGATTTAGCAGAGGCTTTACTTGATTTTTCGGATTTAACCGATTTAGAAGCTTGGTTAGCGCAAACTCAAGGTTAATACAGCAGAATTGCTAATGAGCAATCGCAACAATGGGCTAATCATACAAGCGATCGCACTTCATCAGATAACAGCAACAGCGATCACAACAACGGGCTATTGTGCGATCGCACCATCATCATGAAATCATACAAGCGATCGCAGTTTCTGAAATTAAAGCAAGAGCGATCGCTACGACGGGCTATTGTGCGATCGCACCATCATCATGAAATCATACAAGCGATCGCTTTATTCTAAGTTGGGGCTGCTCATTACAGAAATCTCTTTGCGTAGCCAATCAAAGACCTCTCCCTGGTTTTACTACGCAAAACCGTCCCTCTCCGACTCGGAGAGGGACTGCCTTGAACTTTAGTTCAAGGCAGGGAGAGGTTTATTCCCTGCGTGTGCCAATATCATCACATAAACGCTTATCGCTATCACTCACATTAGGATTGTTTTGCAAATAATCGCGCACCCAAGCACAACCCTTAACCATTAAATCATCCACATCCAAATTGAGATTCCACAGCTTCACTGTCTTGTCATCACTTGCAGAGGCAATGGTTTGACCGTCGGGGCTAAATATCACACTATTAACCGAATCGCTATGACCTTGGAGAGTTTGTAAGAGTTGCCCGTTGCGATTCCACAGCTTCACCGTGTTGTCACCACTGGCAGAGGCAATGGTTTGACCGTCGGGGCTAAATGCCACGCCCCAAACCGAATCGCTATGACCTTGGAGAGTTTGTAAGAGTTGCCCGTTGCGATTCCACAGCTTCACCGTGTTGTCACCACTGGCAGAGGCAATGGTTTGACCGTCGGGGCTAAATGCCACGCCCAAAACCGAATCGCTATGACCTTGGAGAGTTTGTAAGAGTTGCCCGTTGCGATTCCACAGCTTCACCGTGTTGTCACCACTGGCAGAGGCAATGGTTTGACCGTCGGGGCTAAATGCCACGCCTAAAACAAAATCCCTATGACCTTGGAGAGTTTGTAAGAGTTGCCCGTTGCGATTCCACAGCTTCACCG